>REBA01000002.1 GCA_004294225.1 Cytophagales bacterium
TGCTGCTGAATAAGTTAAGGTAGTTGGATTAGCAACCAAACTCGCAGCTGCTCCCGTTTGCGTAATATTTACAATTTGAGTTAATGCTCCTCCCGAAACCGTTACTTGGGCAGTTCTTATTCCTGTAGCTGTATTGGCTGATGCAGTTGCTGAAATCGTTCCGTTATTCGTTCCATTTGGATTGGTTAATGTAAGCCATGGTTGGGAACTTACACTTGTCCAGTTTAAATTACTTGTGATTGTTATATTTTGAGAAAAACCTCCGCTATTGTAAGTCAAAGTACTTGGATTCGAAAAAAGGATAGGTACAATCCCTGTCAAGCTCAATGTTCCAAAAATACTTGCATCTATATAGGAATTATTATTATTAGCTCCGCTTAGGGTAACTGAACCAATAAAATGATCTCTAAAACCATCATTTTGGTCATTATCGCAATAGGCAAAACTAAATCCTAATTTTTTACCTAAGGTTAGTGGAGTGTTTACAAAAGATGTATTATAAGTTTTTAACGAAAATTCATACATAAATTTACCGTTTCCCATATTTTTCATACTAAAGTTAGGGAAATGAGATTTATAATCTTCTATCGTGTAACTTCCCCAAGAGGTTCCAGCTATATCGCAAGCAGCAGTCATTGCGTTAGAAGCATTACCAACCGTTGGAGCATTAACCATCATGTGATAAGCAAATGCATTTGCTGCAACATCAGGTGTAGCATCAAATAAATGTGACCCTCCACTTGCATTTTCATCAATAAATAACTCTAGTGCATCAAAATTTGAATAACCTGAGTTTGGATAAGTGTATCCATCAATGAAAGTATTATCTGTAATTTCAACTAAAAATAATAGTTCATTTGATGCTTGATTCCACATTGTTTTGTATTTACCCGAAAAATCATCAAGTCCTGTAATTGTTTGTGTTCCACTTTCGGTTGTAAATGCACTTGGAAGTATATTATTATACGGAATCCATGGCTGTAAAAACGACTTCCAAGAAGCAGAATTCCAAACAATGTCGGAACTATCGCCATCAAAAACTGGCAAATTAAGTGTTTGCGGAGCTAAGTATGTATTTGAGAGCGTAGGTTGAATGACACCCGTTTGCGTAATGTTTACGATTTGCGTTAATGCTCCACCAGTTACTGTTACTTGAGCAATTCTGATTCCAGTAGCTGTATTAGCTGACGCTGTGGCTGATATTGTTCCATTATTAGTTCCGCTTCCGCCTGTCAAAGTAAGCCAAGGTTGTGAGCTTACACTTGTCCAAGAGACATTAGAAGTGATTCCAATATTTTGTGAACTACCTCCACTTGCGTAAGTTAAGGTTGTTGGACTTGCTGTTAGATTAGCAGCTGATCCCGTTTGCGTAACGTTTACAATTTGAGTCAATGCTCCTCCTGAAACTGTTATTTGAGCTGTTCTAATTCCTGTCGCAGTATGGGCTGATGCTATAGCTGAAAATGTGTTAAGATTTCCAGAACCTGAAATTGAATTAATATTTAACCAAGTAGCATTGTCGGATAAAGTATAGTTTAAATTACTTAACACTGAAATTACATAAGTGCCACCTGAAGCACTGAAATTCACAAAATTACTCCCAAGTACTGAAATAAAACCTTGCATTTCATGTGCACCAATATCAAAATTACTTCCTTGCGGAATTGTATTTCCAAAAAAATCTATCCCTCCAATTGTCTGTGAACCAAATGTGCCAGTTCTTAAATCTAAACCCGCACTAATTAATGGTGAACCCATTTGAAGTTTATAGCCTGTTAGCGATATCGAAAGATTATTTGAATTGTTAAGAGTTGGAGATTGTCCTGCATTTGTTAACATTGGATTGCCTTGAAATCCTAACTGATTACTTCCATCCATTTCTTGCCCAGTTGCAACTGCTTTCCAAGCAGAAAGAGATGTGTATGTTGAACCACCCCATAAAAACTGATAATTCCCATCACTTGCAAAGTATGCATTATCTTGTAAATGCAAGGTTGAAGTTGATGGATTTGCTCCGTTTGAATTAATAAATGTAGCACCACCCGTTAAATAAAAAATATTATTTCGAACTTTAATTCCAGAATAATTTGTACCATTTAAGTAAATCATACCTGCGGTTCCACTTATTTTACCTGTTGAATTATCCGCATAAATTGTATTATTATAAAAATGACAATTTGAAAATGAAGTACCTCCCCAAAAATGAACACTACTTTTTGATCCTTGTCTTCCATCGTTTACACTAATATTATAACGCATAATATCATTTTGCATGGTAGAAGCACCCACATATTGGGCAAATAAAAACCCAGGTCCGTAATTATCATGTGAATAACAATATTGAATGATGCAATTTTCTGTACCACCATCTAAGTCAAACCCACCACCATCAATTCCTAATGATTTATTAGAGTAAGATTCACAATATTGAATGATAATATTTTTAGCTTCATAAGCCCAAATCCCAACAGGACCTCCTGATGAAGCAATATTGTTTTTTCCATTGTCATAAGCAGTACAATATTCTACAAGCCCACCATCAAATCCAGAGATTACTATTCCACTTCCTGAATTCGAGGTTTTAACTGGATCTCCATAGTTTCTGAAAGTAAAAACATCTCTCATGTAAATATTTGTATGACTATTTTTAGATTTGGCATAAGTTACTGCTCCTGTTTCAAGATTGTCATGAAACTGGCATCCAATTATACTAACATTTGAATATCCTAAATATGGTAATGAAGGACACCATTCCCCTAAATTAAAACCATTTTTATACCCATTAACTACCGAATTTTTTATAATAATAGTATTAAAAGTTTGTGAAGCATCTGCATAAAAAATGATTCCAGAACCGTTATTAGTTGACGCACCACTTCCTTTAAAGTTTAACCCATCAATACTATAACCTGCTAAATTATATGCATAAAATCCAGATGATGTGCCTGAAGAAATTGTAGCCGTTCCAGACCCATAACTACCTAATATAATTAAATTACCCGGTAAACCAGCATTTTTGCCAACTGATGGTTGATTTCTTTGGAAATATATACTACCATTAATTGTAGTATTTCCTTGAAATAGGATTCTATCTCCAGGGTTAAAACCAGTATTCCATGCATAATTTCCAACTTGAGTAGCTGTTTGCCACGCAGTGGCTGGCGACAAACCATTATTACTATCATTCCCAGATGGACTAACATAAAATACTAATGGACTGACAGTTGTAGCTACACCTGTTTGAGTAATATTAATTATTCGAATCAATGAGCCACCTGAAACTGTTACTTGAGCAGTTCTAATTCCTGTTGCTGTATTCGCTGATGCTGTAGCTGATATTGTTCCATTGTTGCTTCCATTTGGATTGGTCAATGTGAGCCAAGGTTGTGAACTTATACTTGTCCAGCTTATATTACTTGTAATGCTTATGTTTTGTGAACTGCCTCCACTTGGGTAAGTTAATGAAGTTGGATTGGCATTTAATATTGGTAAATCTCCTGCCAACCAAACACCATTGTTATAAATTGGTATTTTGGTAGCTACATTGGGTGGTACAATATTTCCAAGATTTGCAAAACCAGTATAAGACCAATCGTTTGCACTATTCCAACTACCCGAAGAGGTCAATCTAAAAATAAATTCACGGTAATTTTTCCGATCGTTAGGCCAAACATAAGACGGATACAACTCATCTCCAAGAATACTTACCGTAACATAATAGAGATTTCCACTTACCAATACAGGAGCGGAGATTTGTGGATTCAAAGCTGCTTCTGCTGGTGGGCTACCAAATGGAACAATACTAGGAGTTATCGTCCCTGCATCATCTTTTGTATAATAATAGCGCATAGACATGGCAGAAAGTACGGTGGCTGGCCAACGAGATTTGTTATTGATTCTTGCTCTGATTTCTACAAAATTAGCACCTGAATTTACTTGTTGTGCCTCGGCATAAAACTCATCGTCTGCTGTGCTTGTACGAATGGCTTTTGCAGGAAAACCAGTCAATGTTGTTCCACCAGGAGCATATTGTGCCATACGTGCTAAGCAACCTGTAAATCCAGCATTATAGTCAATCGCCACTTCTGTTTGCCCATTAATATCAGCTGGATTGCTATTAGGATTTCCATCTAATTCAAAATAATTATCGTCCCATGCAGGACCACCTGCTAAAGCTCCATAAAGCGTATGCCTCAAATAGGGTTGATACTCGGGTCTAGCACTAATTTTATGTTCGAAACCTGCCCACGCACCACGTGCTGTCGCGTGTAAGGCATCTACCAAACCTGTTTTACCAGCGGGAATAAATCCATGTAAATAACTTCTATTTTTAGGATTTGAGCCTAGAGCATAATCTAATTGAGATTTAGCAAATGCTCTATATTGAGCACTCAATGTAGCATTTGAACCCGCAATTTGGTCGGCATACATAAAAGCACAAAAAGCTTGATTATTGACATGACGCAGCGTTCCCCATTCATAATTTATTCTTGCTAACCCCCCGGGAGAAAAGCCAGTTGAAGGACCTCCGCCAAGCCCGGTAGCACAGTTTGTTAAATTTTGTTCAATCATACCTTGAATCCAAGTAGTATTAGGATAACCAGGCGCTCCAGACGGGAAAAACCTTGATAAATAAATATAATTTAAGAGTTTATAAGCAATAAAAGAATATTTAGAATTCCAAACATCAAAACGATATTCTAAACCATAAATGGCGGCAGCATCTCTATAAAAATTTCCAAAAGATCCATTTTTTAAATTCTCCGCCTTGTGCATCCAAATGGCAGCCCAGGTCAGCGGATCTGCATCTTTAGGAATACCATATCCAGTAGTTTTTTTCACAATGCCATTGTGTTTATAAAAGCCCTCTGTTGCACTTGTATTTCTATAAGTGCTAGCGAATAAAAATAGCTTTCCAGCAATAAATAAGTAGTTGTCAGAGGTAGCAATATCGCCATTATCGCGCAATACGTAGGCAATGGAAGCCATTGTAGCAGCCATAGCAGCCACTTGACCCGATTGCGGATATTCAAAATCGGCATAATAAGTAGGTCGAACCGGAAAAACTTTATGAGCAACTTCATGAGCAACTTCATAGCTATGTTCTTGTTTGTAAAAAGCAGTTGGATCTAGTGGGTTTCCGTCCGAATTTAAGTCCGCATAACTCACATCAATGACTATTTTGTAGGTAGTCATGTCGTTAATATTGGTATATTTAAAACATTTGGTATAATAATCTCCAACCCAACGAAGTTGGTCGAGCAAATAAGGCATTTGCCCCGTATTGACATATCCACCTTTGTATTCCGCAGCGGAACAAGCTAATGTAGAGCCATAAAAACTCATAGAAGCGTTCCATTTTACATGATCACCTGCATCGTACCAGCCACCCGACAAATCCCAACCCATGTCTGCTCCATCAGCAAGATGCGAATCGCCTCTCCAATCAACTCTCGTATTTCCGCTAATAGCACCTGAGCGCTGAACATCAGCAAAAAGAAGCGACTTTTGGAATGCCTCAGCATAATTATATTGGGCATTAGAATTATAAAAAGTTATTAATAATAAAGAAAGTAGTAGTTTTTTTAACATAACAATTTTGAAATATAATAAATTGTATTATTCCTGAATTTTCTTGCAAATATCTAATAAATAAAGCAAATAAAAAATAATATTAAATGTATTTTAAGAAAATGTTAAAAATGTAGGAACACGCCATTTGGCTTCTTCTGGTTAAAAACTTATATTAAATATCATGCCAAAAGGCACTATCTAGGGAACTCCTAAAAACCTCAATTCCGTTGAAGCCCTCCCGTTGGATTCTGCGGTTTCGTAGCAAAATTGGTTTGGGTGAGGGGTTTAAAAATAATGTTGGGGTTTTTAGAGGTTCCTTTATTAAAAAATCTTAATACTATTTTTTTTATAAATAAAGAAAATTATGTAAATGGATAGATTAAAAAAATCTTATTTATTAAAAAATTAACTCGCCCAAATGCCTGTTCTAACAAATATTTAACTTAAAAAATATTTTTAAAATTATATATATTCTTACATTTCAGGTTTATATTTTGAAGCGATAAATATTTTTTTAGCATCTTTTTCAGCCATTAATTCTTTGAGTGAAATAGTAGGATTTTGTAACATATATTTTTTTACAATTCGCCATCCAAGCCACCTTCCAATTCTTCCAGGGCAATTATTGCCAATTTCTTGCACATTGGGTCTTTCGCCAATGTATCTGTTTGTAATTTCATTTTTGGTTTCAAAAAGTAATTTTTTATCAATCATGTGAGCCCAAATTACGTCTTGGTGTTCGTTTACTTCTTTCATTTCTGTTGCTGTGTAACCGCAAATAATCTCGGATGAAATTTGAGGCATAATTTGCTCAACAAAATAATACATCTTACCAAAAAAAATCATTTCTGCAACTAAAGAATTATCTGTAATTTCGCCTTGAATATAATGATTTCCTATTGAAGCTACAATAGTAGGGATTACATATTCTTTTCTGTATCGTTTTAAAATATATTGAGGTAATTGAGGCTGATATTTACATTTATCACCTAAAAAATAATCTAAACTTACTACAATCATGCTGTCCGAAATCAAAAAATCTTGTCCCCAAAAGCCCATTCCTGATAAAAATGTATAAAACTCTTGCGTATAATAAGTTGGATAATGTTTTTTGATTTCATTTGCAGCTTCAGCAAATTGATTTTCTAAGATTTTAATATCTTTAAATTCCGTTTGAGTGATTTGAAAAAGGGTATCAACGGCAGCATTGTTAATTCCTAAGCCGATTTCCTTTATAGAAATTTTATCATTAGGAAAAATTTTAGCCATATATTTTTTGTTAAACGTAGGATAGTTTTTTAAAAAGTTTTCTATGCCTTTTGGCGTTTTATCTTTCCAAAGTTCTTGTTCTAAACGTATAAAATTTATGGGAATAATATTTTTATTTTCAGTTGTAATAGCTTGATTATCAGTATTTTTAATTGATTTTTCATTACAAGAAGAAAAAAATATTAAAAATAAAACAATAAAATGTATAGGAATATTTTTCATAAAGATTAATTTTGATGCAAAACTATAAATAAAAATGAAAAGAATATTCTTATTATCAATTTCAGCACTTTTTTTATCTGCAAAAGCCGAACAAGGATTTTCCATTGGGCTTAAATTTTCTCCCTCTATGTCTTTTAGTAGGGTTAGTCCCAGTAATTTTGTGGATGCAAATGGCACATCCTATGTGTATTCTGGAGATGGAATAAAAGGTCGTTTTGGCGTTGGGGTTATCATGGATTATATGATTGGTGATAATTATGGAATCAGCACGGGATTAAATTTTCTTTTGAATGGAAGTGGATACCAAATTTCAAAAACAACTGCGGGTGCAACTCAAAGTGAAGCAAATTCTTATTCTATTCAGTATGTTCAAATTCCATTTTTATTAAAATTGCAAACAAGCGAAGTGGTTGATAATTTTTCTTTTTATGCTAAAATGGGTGCAGGTTTAGATTACATGGTTGGGGCAAGAGTGAGAGGTGAAAAAAAAGTTCAACTTTTAGGAAGTCAAGAAGTGATAGAAACAACTGAATATATTAATAACTTTCATTCTTCGCTTATATTTTCGTTAGGAACTGAATATAAATGGAAAGGCGATATGATTTTGTTGCTTGGTGTAACTTATTCTCGTGGAATTACTGATGTGGATAATCAAAATAAAAACATAGAAAGTAAGAAATCTAATTTTGATATGAGTAATGATTTTATAAGTTTAGATTTGGGTGTGAAATTTTAAAGTTCATGGATTTACAATTCCAGTTTGAAAAAACACAAAAAGCATCTCGCAAATTAGCACTTTTAGACGAAGCCTTAATCAATAAAATATTACTTGATTTAGCTAATATTGCTGAATTAAATATTGATTTTTTGATTACTGAAAATAAAAAAGATTTAGTCCGTATGGAAGTTTCAAATCCTAAATACGACAGGCTTTTATTGTCAGAAAATCGAATTAAAAGCATAGCTTCTGAAATACGTAATGTTGCAACTTTACCTTATCCTGTTGGTAGGATTTTGGAAACCAAAACTTTAGCAAACCAATTACATTTACAAAAAATATCAGTTCCTTTAGGAGTTGTTGGCATCATTTATGAAGCCCGTCCGAACGTAACATTTGATTGTTTTTCGCTTTGTTTAAAATCAGGAAATGCTGTTATTTTGAAAGGCAGTACAGATGCAGAGTTTTCAAATTTAGCTATTATTTCTTTGATTCATAAAGTGTTAATAATCAATGGAATAGACGATAATATAGCAACTTTACTTCCAGCAGATAGATCTGCAACAGATGCACTTTTAAATGCTATTAATTTTGTAGATGTTATTATTCCTCGAGGCAGTCAAGGGTTAATTGATTTTGTAAGAAATAACTCAAAAGTACCTGTAATCGAAACCGGAGCTGGTATCGTTCATGTTTACTTTGATGCGTATGGAGATGTAAGAATAGCTAAAGATATTATTGAAAATTCCAAAACAAGAAGAGTAAGTGTTTGCAATTCCCTTGATTGTTTGATTATACATAAAAGTAGATTATCTGATTTGAATGAATTGGTAGAGCGGTTGGCGGTTTCTAAAGTTGAATTATATGCAGATGAAGAATCATTTTTGGCTTTAAAAAATAGCTATCTAGATACATTATTGGAGTTGGCAACTCCTCAAGCTTTTGGAACTGAGTTTTTAGATTACAAAATGTCTATCAAAACGGTTGATAGTTTTGAAGAAGCCATTGAACATATTGCAACATATAGTTCAAAACATAGCGAATGTATTGTAACTGAAAATGAAACAAACAAGCAAAATTTCTTCAAAATGGTTGATGCTGCAGCCGTTTATGCAAATGCTTCAACAGCTTTTACGGATGGTGCACAGTTTGAAATGGGTGCTGAAATAGGAATAAGTACTCAGAAACTACACGCTCGTGGTCCAATGGCTTTGCCTGAATTAACAAGCTATAAATGGTTGATTGACGGAAACGGACAAATTAGAAAGTAGATTTTAGCTTTAATAATTTAAGTTAGTAACTTTTATTTTTATAAAAATCATTTAGTTTAATAAAATCGAGTCCAATAAAATATAGTTCAACATCATCGAGTTCAATAAAGTTGGGTTTAATATAATAGAGTTCAACATAATCGAGTTCAACATCATCGAGTTCAATAAAGTTGGGTAAAACCCAACTTTATTGAACTCGATGATCAAAATCATGCGTAAGCAATTCATAATTCATAATTCATAATTCATAATTCATAATTCATAATTCATAATTCATAATTCATAATTCAAAGCAATTCATAATTTTATTTTTCGATTTCTATTTTTCGATTTCGATTTGATATAATAAAATATCTTTATAAAGAAATATTACTAACATACACATTGATACCCACCGAATAGCATGAGCCACATTCATACTATTAATATCCATATATTGAGATAAAATGTAAATAAAAACGATATAAATGCAAGCTGAAATGGCTTGTAAAATAATATATATTTTTACTCGCATTTGAACCAAAAGTAAATTAGACATAATTAGAAAAGGAAATTTGAATAAATCGCCTATACATTGATATTTGAAAAGTCTTTCAGCAGCTATAAATTCATGATTATAAAATATTTCTAATGATAAAATTCTGAAATAATATAAAATGGATAAAGAAATTAAAGATAGCATAAATACTGAAATTATTACTTTTTTTAAGAAAATTGCTAAAGATTTTTTATCTTCAATTAAAGAAGAAAATTTAACAAAAATCAAAGTACTAAAAGCAGCTAGAAAAACAGTTGTATATCCATCAGATATTTTTGAAACCGCTTGCCAAAGTCCAGTTTCAAATAAATTATAGGTTGAAATAATATAAGAGCGAACAAAAAAATCGGTTAGTTTACCAAAAGCAACCACACTTATTGCTGTCCATAAATAGGCATTAATATCTTTTAATTTTGATTTTTCAATTTTGAATTTGAAATTTAAAAT
>REBA01000013.1 GCA_004294225.1 Cytophagales bacterium
AACAACCAAATTGTCGGAATTAGAAACATCATGGAAAGAAACAGTGCTAAGAAAAGATGATCTTGAAAATCAAGAAAAAGATTTTCAAGATAAAATGAATAAGCAGAAAAACAGATTAGAAGAACTACTAAAGTCAGCAGGACTTGCCGATATCATTAGGCTCAAGCAAGCCTTACAACTCCCCAATCACGAAGAAATTAAAAAAGAAAAAGAACAAAAAGAACAGCGAATAAATTCGCTTAATGATAAATTCAATGACTATAGCAATTTACTCAACACTCTTTTAAAAAATTCTTTAAGTCCGCAGTCGCTGGAGGAACTGATTGTAGAAAAAGAAATCTGCGAAGATAAACTCAAAGATTTAAACCAAGCTATAGGAGGCATCAAAGAACGGCTGAAAAAACAACAAGACATCGCCAAAGAAAATGAAGCAAAAGAAAAAATCATCGCTGAAAAACAAATCTCGCTTCAATCTTGGAAACAACTTTGTGATTTGATCGGTTCAAGCAATGGTGCATCGTTCAAAAATTTTGCTCAAGACTTCACACTAAGCCTGCTAATACAATACGCTAATAGACACCTTGAAGTCATGTTTAATAGATACGAATTGTTTAAAGAGGAGCAAAGCAAAGAAATGGAACTTCAGATAAAAGATAAATACTTCTTCAATCAAATCAGAACTATCAATTCCCTTTCAGGAGGCGAAACATTTATCGTTAGTCTCGCTTTAGCATTGGGTCTATCAGACTTAGCGAGTAAAAACACTAAGATAGAATCATTATTTATAGACGAAGGCTTTGGTAGCCTAGACCCAGAAAGCCTGAATAATGCTTTAGATGCATTAGAACTGCTTCGCCAAACAGACCAAAGACAAATAGGAATAATATCTCATATTGAAGAACTAAAAAAACGTATCCCAAGTCAAATAAGAGTAGTCAGAACCTCAACAGAGTTTAGCAAAATTGAGATTTCAAACTATTAAAACCTATCGAGTATTTATATTCACTTTTCTTAGAATATTTTCTACAATCTGCCTCGTAGATACGGCATCGGCTTCTGCTTCATAGTTCAGAATTATCCTATGATTCAACACATCTGGGGCTATCTCTTTTATATCTTCAGGAAGTACATAGTCTCTATTATTAAAGAATGCTATCGCCTTTGCTGCCAAGTTTAGATTGATGCTTGCCCTTGGAGAAACTCCATATTGAATATAATTGGCTTCATCGTTTAGCCCATAATCTTTGGGTTTTCTAGTAGCAAACACCAACTCTATAATATACCTTTCTAGAGATTCAGATATATTCACTTTATTGATACTGTCCTTAATATTCATTATATCTTCCAAATCCAGTATTGATGAGGGTTGATAGTCAAAACTCATATTCGACATTCTTCTCATTACTTCTAATTCTGACTCTTTATCTAAATAATCGATATGAATCTTCATCATAAATCGATCTATCTGTGCCTCCGGAAGTGGATAAGTACCTTCTTGTTCCACTGGATTCTGAGTAGCCATTACCAGAAAAGGGCGGTCTAGTTTATAGGTAGTTTCGCCTATAGTTACTTGTTTCTCTTGCATACATTCCAGTAGAGCAGACTGTACCTTAGCAGGAGATCTATTGACCTCGTCTGCCAGTATAAGATTAGAAAAAATAGGTCCTTTCTTTACCTCAAACTCTCCCTTTGGTTGATTATAAATCATAGTACCAACTAAATCTGCAGGCAATAAATCTGGTGTAAATTGAATTCTTTGAAAATTTAGATGTAATGCTTGAGCTAGAGTATTCACGGTAAGTGTCTTTGCCAAACCAGGAACTCCTTCTACAAGCATGTGTCCTCCTGTAAAAACGCCAACCAACAATCGATTAATCATATAATCTTGCCCAACCACAACCTTTGCCACTTCAGACATTACTTGTTTGATTTTTAGTTGTTGGGCCTGCATTAATTCTTGTACTTCCACCATATAGAAAATTTTGAAGTTTAATAAAGTAAAAATAAATTATTAATCACCATTTTTTAAAAATAAAAAAAACAGCCAACATCATAAATACAAACCCGACGACATAGTTCCATTGTAGCTTATCTGTTTTAAATATATATACAGAGAAAATGATAAATATCGTTAATGTGATTACCTCTTGGATTATTTTCAGTTGAAACAAATTGAATGGTCCACCATGATCTATATATCCAATTCTATTGGCTGGAACTTGAAATAAATATTCAAAAAATGCCAATCCCCAGCTAAAAACTATAGCAAAAATTACTCCTTTATTTTGCAGAAACTCATATTTTTTTCCTTGCAAATGAAGATACCAAGCCAAAGTCATGAATACATTAGAGACTATAAGTAAAAGTACACTTGAAATACCTTTCATTGAGTTATACTTAGGTTTATTTTACCTCTTCGTAATCTATATATTCTCCATAAGAACCATCTTTACCCTTACTGTTTTGAGGTTTTTGCTCTACTTCTATTGTTCCTTCTGGTTTAGATTTTTGCTTAGTAGTATAAGTATATGATTTGTATGCCGTACCACCTTGCTGAGCCATCTTGCTCAGTACACTTGTGATTACAAGCCTAAGCAAAGGCTTTAATACTAATCTCAATACAAAGAATATAATAAGAAGCGATATAATAAATTTCATAACTCAATTTTTTATAAATAACAATTTCAAGTTTTATACCATGAGCCAACTTGTCAGCATTATTTTCTATCAATATAATCATTGTAAAGTTAAAAAATCTGATTGGTATTCTTCATTAAAATAATTTTAATAGACGCTTTGCCCATTAAATCCTCTTGAAAATAGGAATATTTAAACAAGATATATTGCAAAATAAATAATAAGTGTTATTTTTACACTTATTAATGACTAACCCTCAAATACCATATCATAACGAAACCAAATTTCTACTTGCAGTAGATTGTATAGTGCTTGGCTTTGATGGTGTCAAGTTGTTTGCACTGCTGGTAAAGAGAAAATTCAAACCTATGCAAAACAAATGGTCGCTTATGGGTGGGTTTCTTAAAGAAGACGAAAATTTGAACGAAGCTGCGTCAAGAATTATTGATGATTTAACAGGGCTAAAAGACCTATATCTTGAACAGCTAAATACCTATAGCGATATTTATAGAGATACTGCCTCTAGAGTTGTTAGTGTAGCATATTTTGCATTATTAAATACCAAAAATTTTCCGCTTCCTATATCTAAAGAATATTTGAGTGAATGGTTTGAGATAGGCAATGTTCCAAAACTTATCTTCGACCATAATCATATGCTAGAAGATACCATAAAATCAATTAGAGAGAAAATACTAAAATACCCTATTGCATTCTCTCTATTGCCCGAAAAATTTAGTATGAGTCAATTACAAAATCTGTATGAAGCAATTCTTGAACAAAGCCTAGACAAAAGAAATTTCAGAAAACAAATTATATCCTCCAACATCATCTCAAAAACTATTTACAAAGAAAAAACAAGTTCAAAAAAAGGTGCCTATTTATATTCATTCAATAAAAACTAATCCATTATGAAACATTACAAAGATTTAGAAATTTGGTTTATCACAGGAAGCCAGCATTTATATGGAAACGAAGCATTAAAAGAAGTAGAAAAAAATTCTAAAAAAGTAGCTAATACCCTAGACAAATCTCCACAAGCTCCAGCAAAGATTATCTGGAAAAAATTACTTACTACTCCAGATGAGATTACAAACCTTATTCACGAAGCCAATAATAATGACAAATGCATCGGAATTATTGCATGGATGCATACCTTCTCCCCAGCAAAAATGTGGATCAATGGACTGAAAATATTAAAAAAACCACTTTTAGATTTACAAACACAAAATAACGAATCTATTCCCTTTGCAACTATAGATATGGATTTCATGAACCTGAACCAAACAGCACATGGTGGTAGAGAATTTGGTTATATATGCACTAGACTCGGCGTAAAAAGAAAAGTTATTATAGGTCATTATGAAGATAAAGATTTACATAATGAAATCGAAGTATGGATTAGAGCAAGTGCTGCTTTTCGTGAATCAAAACACTTGAAAGTAGCACGTTTTGGCGACAACATGAGAGAAGTTGCTGTTACAGAAGGCGACAAGGTAGAAGCAGAAATCGCTTTTGGATTTTCTGTCAATGGTTATGGAATGGGAGATTTAGTAGCCTTCATCAATAAAGTGAAAGAAAAAGATGCACAAAAACTAGTAGAGCAATATTATGAAGAATATACTATTAAAGACACCTTCAAGAAAAACAAGAAATTCATTACTAACCTTCTCAACGAAGCCAAAACAGAATTAGGCCTAAGGGCATTTTTAAAAGACAAAGGATGCAAAGCTTTTACAACCACCTTTGAAGATCTTCATGGACTAAACCAATTACCTGGCCTTGCTGTTCAGAGGCTTATGGCAGATGGATATGGCTTTGGAGCAGAAGGAGATTGGAAAACAGCAGCCCTTCTAAGACTTAGCAAGGTAATGGAAAAAGGTTTGACAGGTGGTACCAGTTTTATGGAAGATTACACCTACCACTTCGATAAAAAAGATGAAAAAGTATTGGGTTCACACATGCTCGAAATATGTCCGAGTATAGCCAATAAGAAGCCTAGTCTAGAAATGCACCCTCTGGGAATAGGCGGCAAAGATGACCCTATCAGATTAGTATTTGAATCTTCTGAAGGGAAAGGCTTAAATATTGCTATGATGGATATGGGAAATAGATTCCGTTGGTTATACAACGAAGTAGAGGTAGTGAAGCCAGTCCCGATGCCAAAATTACCTGTGGCTAGAGTACTTTGGAAAACATTACCCAATATGCAAACAGGAATAAAAGCATGGATCTATGGTGGAGGGGCACATCATACCGTATTCAGCAAATCGTTATCACTTGCTCATTTTCAAGATTTATCTGAAATGTTCGGAAACGAATTAGTAGTAATCGACAAAAACACCGAATTACAAGCCTTTAAAGAGAAGTTGCAATTCAACGAAGTATATCACAACTTAAAGTCTAAAATATGCTAGAAGAGCTGAAAGAAAGGGTTTACAAATCCAATATTCAATTACTCGAACTCGGTTTAGTAGTATTTACTTGGGGCAATGCCAGTGCATATGATCCAGAATCTAAGCTTATGGTCATCAAACCAAGTGGTATAGATTATGATATAATGCAACCAGAAGATATGGTAGTAGTAAATCTTGAAGGTCAGAAAATAGAAGGAAAATACAAACCGTCGTCTGACACGCCTACTCATATTGAGCTCTACAAAGCTTTTAAAAATATAGAAGGAATAGTTCATACCCACTCTGAATGGGCTACCAGCTGGGCACAGGCTGGTAGATCTATACCCCCTTATGGCACTACCCATGCAGATTATTTTTATAAAGCCATTCCTTGTACGAGAAAACTTAGCAAAGAAGAAATAGAATCAAGCTATGAAAAAGAAACTGGTAGTGTAATCATTGAATGTTTTCAGAAAGATAACATTGACCCTATAGCTACACCTGGTGTTCTAGTAAACGGACATGCACCATTTGCATGGGGCAAAAGCGTAGAAGCAGCAGTTTATCATGCAAAAGTAATTGAAGAAGTCGCAAAAATGGCTTTCAGAAACGAAGCCTTGGGCAATACAACCCCAATCGATGACTATCTTTTAGAAAAACACTACAACAGAAAGCATGGCAAAAATGCTTATTATGGACAACAATAAACCCCGATAATGAAAAACAAATATACCATAGGCGTTGATTACGGAACTGATTCTGTAAGATCAATTGTTGCCAATATACAAACAGTAGAAATAGTAGGTTCAGATGTATTCTATTATCCTAGGTGGAAAGAAGGAAAATATTGCAAGCCTACTATTAATCAGTACCGACAACATCCAAAAGATTATGTAGAAGGCCTAGAAACCACCATTAAGAATGCAATCACTCATAGTAAAATAGATGCCAAAAATGAAATCATAGGTATAACTATAGATACTACTGGCTCTACACCTTGTGCAGTCAATAATGAGGGAATTCCACTTGCAATGCTCGGCGAATTTCAGGAAGAGCCAGATGCCATGTTTGTGCTTTGGAAAGATCATACCGCTATAAAAGAAGCAGACCATATCAATCATGTAAGCAGAACTTGGGGTGGGATAGACTACACAAAGTATTCAGGTGGAGTGTATTCTTCAGAATGGTTTTGGGCTAAAATTCTTCACATTTATAAAAAGAATTCAATCGTCAGAAACGCCACTTATTCTTGGGTGGAGCATTGCGATTGGATAACAGCATTGCTAACTGGATGCAAAGACCCCAAGACCATGAAAAGAAGCAGATGTGCAGCAGGGCACAAAGCACTCTGGAACGAGGAATGGGACGGACTTCCTTCCGAAGAATTTTTGATCACACTAGATTCAAGCCTAAAAGGTCTAAGAGAAAATTTGTATCAAGACACCTATCAGAATCATCAGATAGCTGGCAATCTCTGCGAAGAATGGAGCAACAGATTAGGGTTGTCGCAATCAGTTGTCATCGGCATTGGTGCATTTGACGCACACTTGGGAGCAATTGGTGCAGAAATCAAACCCAATTACCTAACCAAAGTGATGGGCACATCTACTTGCGATATGCTTGTATCTTCCAATCCAGAAATTAGTACCACTCTAATCAAAGGAATCTGCGGGCAAGTAAATGGCTCTATACTTCCCAATTGTATAGGCTTAGAAGCAGGTCAATCAGCATTTGGCGATGTATATGCTTGGTTTACAAAATTAATCACACAGCCAAATATTGATATCCTCCTTCAATCTGAAGTTATTGATGCGAAACAAAAACAAAAACTAATTGAAGAAATAAAAAGTAAGATTATCCTACAACTCAATAAAGACGCTGCTTCCCTCCCCCTAGATAGTTCTTCTCCGTTGGCAATAGATTGGTTTAATGGCCGCAGAACACCAGATGCTAATCAAAACCTCAAAGCAGCAATTACAAACCTAACCATAGGTATCAATGCCGCTCAGATATTCAAAGCACTGGTAGAAGCTACCGCATTCGGAGCCTATGCAATTATAGAAAGATTTAGAAACGAAGGAGTAATCATTGAAGGATTAATAGGGCTTGGCGGTGTAGCTATAAAAGCACCATTCATTATGCAAACCATTGCAGATGTGTGCAACCTTCCTATACAAATTGCAAAGGTAGAGCAAGCGTGTGCATTAGGTGCTGCTATGGCTGCTGCTGTGGCTGCTGGTGCTCATCAAAATTTTGAAGAAGCCCAAAAAGCAATGGGTCAAGGATTTGAAACTACCTATTACCCAGATGCGACTAAAAATATATTTTATCAAAAGAGATACCAACAATATAAAGCCTTGGGAAACTTTGTAGAGACTGTAGAAATGAAATAAATATACTATTGATTATGTGGTCAATTATAATAAAATATTAAGCGAAGTCGAAGAACATTATGAAGATAAAAAGTTAGGAATTAGAAATTAAATCTTGGGCACATCCCGCTATAAAAGCGGGTCGGGCTGTACGCTATAAGTCCGCCCACACTCAATACCACGCTCTTCGGGCTTTTCGCTTTCATCCCTTGTGCTAAAAATACTCAGATTCCTCTTTAAATAAAAATTAAATAACAAAAACATGAAATCAAGATTTATTATTCTTTTTGCTGTAATAGGATTAAGCACTAAATATCTAAGTGCACAGATGATTTTACATTCCCCCGATGGAAAAACAGAGTTGAAGGTATCAATATACGACAACCTTGTTTACTCAGTAAAACACAATGGTGTATTTGTGCTTAATAGCTCTCCAATACAAATGGACTTAATAACTGGCGAAAAGCTGGGTCATCAACCCGAACTACTGTCTTCAAACATAAAGAAAAACAATCAGGTAATTACTCCACCTTATGGTATTAACAGTAGCATTAGCGACAATTATGAAGAGCTAATACTTAATTTTAAAGGCAATTATTCATTAATTTTTCGAGCCTATGATGAAGGTGTAGCCTACCGATTTGTAACCAATTTCAAAGGTAACATAACCGTCAAATCTGAATTTATTCGATACCAACTTCCCGAATACTTAAAAGGATGGTTTCCAGATACAAAAAACTATGAAACTACCTATATTTACCGCACAGTTGAGGACAAAGACAAGTCGAATGACTTATATCTACCTTTCGTTGTAAATGGACCTGAAGGAACAAAATTGGCATTCACCGAATCAGATTTATTCGACTATCCAAGTCTAATGCTAAGAAAATCTAATGATTATGAAAATCATTTAGTCGGCAGTTTTCAGCAATATCCTACAAAATTCGCTCCAGGAGGGTTTAATAATTATATATTAGAGGTTAAGGAAACAGCCTCACACATTGCTCAGACCTCGGGCACAAGAACCTTTCCTTGGCGTGTAATGATAATTGCTGATAATGATGCCCAATTAGCCAGCAACGAGCTTGTTTATAAATTAGCATCACCAAAGTCACCTAACTCAGATTTTTCTTGGGTTAAACCAGGGAAAGTACAGTGGGATTGGTGGGCAGATTATGTTATTGAAGGTGCCTCATTCAAAGTAGGTATAAACACAGCAAGCTATTTGTATAATGTAGATTTTGCAGCAAAAAATGGAATAGAATACATTATTATAGACTGGAATTGGACTGACCGAGACGACCTAAGCATTGTAAACCCTGAAGTTGATATAAAACTAATAATTAAAACCGCAAAAGAAAAAGGGGTGGGTGTTATACTCTGGTGTCCTTCATTTACTTTGTATCGCCAGTTAAAAAAGGCGTTCCCTTTATTTGCGTCATGGGGTGCAGCAGGTGTAAAAGTTGATTTTTTTGATCGTGATGATCAATTGGCAAACCAAATGTATGAAGCTATAGCGAAAACAGCTGCTGAACACAAAATGATAGTCGATTTTCATGGTTGCTCCAAACCTACTGGTTTAGAACGCAAATACCCTAATATATTAAATTACGAAGCTATCCTTGGAAATGAAAATAATAAATGGGGCAATAAAATAACTCCCGAACACAAAGTTACATTGTCATTTATACGTTTTTTAGCAGGCCCTGCCGACTTTACTCCCGGTGGTATGCGTAATTGCAATGCAAATGAATTTGCCAACCGAGGTACTCTGCCAAACACTATTGGAACCCGTTGTAGCGAGATGGCATTATATGTTGTATATTACGAACCACTTAAAATGTTTTGCGATGCTCCTACGAGCTATGCCAAGGAGCCAATCGTGTTTAACTTTCTGAAAAAAATTCCTACCGTGTGGGACGAAACCAAAATAATTGATGCAAAAATGGGTGACTATGTTATTATTGCCCGCAGAAAAGGAAGCACATGGTATATTGCAGCTATTAATGATGACACCCCACGTACGGTGTCTGTTCCTTTAAACTTTCTAGGCAATGGCACATTCCGTTTCGAAATATTCACAGATTCACCAAATTCAGAGCATTATGCTATTGATTATACACGTTCCGAATCAGAAGTTACTTCCGAAAAACCTTTAACTATTAAGTTAGCTAAAGGTGGTGGTTTTATAATGAGTTTACAGGCTAAATAATACTTTGGTGATAAAGAAAAGAAGTAAAGAGCTATAACGAATATCTGTTGCTATAAAAAATGAGTTTGTCCCGCTTTTCTCGACGTCATTCGGAACAACTCGTCTAAGTTAATAACTTACTTCATTTGAGTGTCTATTTATGCTTCGCTAAACTTAGAATAATAGGTTTTGCTTAGTCGTCTTTATCATAGGAACTTAAATATTCTTACTCAACCCGTATTCATTTCTCTATCTTCAGTACCTATCTTGTCAATATATTTGTCTTTCATTTCAGAAAGTGATTATGATTTTCTTTCTGAATTTGCCATTGGATTATTTTGTTCAATTCTTATTACCCAAAACCCCGAAACCATAGTTATTTAAATGTGTTTTACGGGGTTTGTTAAATCCGCATTTCGTAAACCAATCTTGTGTTTCTTCTACTGTATGGTAATACTTATATGTTGGCGTAAGGGTGTCATACAGGTCGGTTCTTATATCTCCGATTTCGTATTGCTTACCTCTCATTTTACAATATAAAATTTTGCAAAATAAGAGTTTTTCAATGATTATTTTTTGAGCAAAATGTGGAAGCTTGTTCGTAACAAAACGCATAGCGTCAGTAATATATAAAAAGATGTTGAAACCAATTGAAGTACTCCTTGAATATAGCCATACATAATACTTACCCCCACTTTTCACCATTTTGGCTACTTTTTGAAAAGCATTCTCTGTGTCAGCTGTATGATGAAGTACACCGTTAGAATATACTACATCAAAAGTACTGTCTTTGAATGGAAGAAAGTGTAAATCAGCTTGAATATAACAAACATTTGTATGATGCATGACTTTTTGGGCATTCCATACACTGGTAGAATAATCAATCCCGAATACTGTAGCCCCTTTTTCTGCTAAGCTTTTGCATAATATTCCATTCCCACAGCCTACGTCTAATAGCAATTGACCGCCGAGTTCCTCTTCTGAACTTTCCGTATCAGTATAGTGTATTTTTAACCTTTCTATTAATGAATGCCCCCAAACAGTGGTAACATTATCTTTATGAGCCGCACCCCACTCATTTGAAAAGCTAAAATTTCCTATACGCTTAATTAACTGAATTTTTATAATTTCCTCGTTTGGTATTATAGCCAATAGCTCCTTTTTATAGGTTTCCCAAAAAGAAATCAGCACCCTGTTTTTGATAAAAACAGGAACACCATCAATGACAGGATAAAGATTGTTTGATGGAAAATGAACGAAAATTCCATCTTTTACTACATTTTCTTCCTCTTTGAATACAAAAAAATTCAAATTATTTTGTTCATAAGGATCTACAAAAGTAGAAGCATGCTTGATATCCATTTAGTTAAGATTAGTTTGTTGAATATAAATATAAAGATTAATGAATTAACTTTTCAAAATAATATTAATACTATCAATCCCCTGCCTTAATCTTCCGCATACGCTCTATTAATTCATCCCTAGTATTTTAGTCCAAAGGGATGCTTGAACTACTATTGCATACTTGGACTAGTTGGCTATATAGTTGTAAGAAAAATAAATGTGGGATAGTTGTTTTTTCTAAAATTATTTCAAAATCATGTTAAATTTGAAATTAATTTATGAAAAAGAGCTTCTTGTTTTCAGTTTTCTTTTTCTTTATTTGCAAATTTATTCAAGCTCAAATCGAGCCAGAATTTAGTCTTGAAAATAAAGTAAGCACTTATCTAGCAGATGATTCTGTTAGTATTGATATTCTAAATAACAAAGTAAATTTTACCTATCCCGCTTCGCTCGATGAAAGCCAAGTTAGTCGAGGAAATAAATGGAGTTGGATAAAATTTAATATTGAAAATAAAAGCTATCTAGAACAAAAAAAATATCTAGTAATTCAAAATGGATTAATTGAAAATATTTCTTTTTTTCAAAAAAATAATCTTTCAAACACTTTAGAATCAAGTTTTCATACGGGTATAGTATATCCTTTTTATCAACGACCAATTCCTAATCGTCAGTTTACATTCCCAATCATTTTAAAACCTAATTCAATGTATACTATTTATTTGCGAGGGCATATAAATACAGGAACATTATTGATGCCCCTTCGGATTTTTAATGAATCACAATTCGATAACTATAAAATTATTCATAATGGATTAAGCATCCTTACGCTAGCAATTTGGGTTTTTGCTATGTTAATTGGCTTGGTTCTTTTTATTTTATTCAAAGAAAGATTATATTATTTTTATACTGTCTATATATTTTTATTAATGATTTTTTGGGCTTGCTATGAAGCCATAAGTTATGAATTTATATGGCCCAATAGCCCATTTTTAGCTAATAATTCAAGAAACACTTATTTATTAGCAGGTTCTTTTTTTGCTGCCTTTATGATTTCTATTTTGGGGCAATCAGGCAATAGAATGATTAAGATTAAAAAATATTTAAAAATAATTAGTTGGATATTCTTGCCTTTAACTGTCGCTATTTCTGCAACTGCACCCTATTATTATGAATGGTGCACTCGATTAGTGATAGTGGGAGATATTTTATTAGTAATTATAATTTTAATGGTTTTATATACCATCCTATTAAAATTAATAGAGAGAAACGAATATAGTATTTTGGCAGTAATTTCAGCAACTCCCATGATTTTGTATGTTGTTATTCAATTTTTATCTTATTACAAGGTTATTTATATTTCAAGAACAGGATTTTACATGCAATATGGATTTGGATTATGTTCTATTTTTGAAATTATATTTCTTTTTCTGTTACTTATATATCGATTTAGAAGGTTAGTTTTAACCAATATTCAATCTGAACAAATTATTATATCCCCCAATATAATTCAAGATTATAAGGAAGCAGTTATTATAGAAAAAAATTCTGTTAGCTATAGTAATTCCATATATTCCAATGAAGAATTAATAGAAATTTTGCAGGAAATAAAAACAAAAATTGAATCACAAAAATGCTATATAATTCAAGGGCTAAACTTAGGTAAACTTTCAAGTATTGTAAATCAACCAACTCACACTATTTCAGAGTGCATAAATAGAATTGAAAAATCTAATTTTAATGATTTTATCAATAAATATAGAGTTGAATATGCAAAAGAAATGTTGTTAGATAAAAAATACGATTATTTATCTGTTGAAGGGATTGGCAAAGAAGTTGGATTTTCTACCAAAGCTACTTTTTACGCTTCTTTTAAGAAGTTCACAAATACAAGTCCCAAAAAATATGTAACAATGCAAGATGATATTTGAAAGCTTAAGGCTTAAGATACGCCACACTAATCATAGGCATCTATAGAGCAAACAATATATTTGGAATAGCTTTGGTAACCGCTATTATTATGCATTTCGAGCATTAAGTATTTTCCCATCTAATATACTATTGATTATAGTTCAAGTGTAGGCTTTAAAAATGCTTTAATTGAGTTTATACTCCTTACTATTCTTGCCTTTTGAAGTGTCCTGTAAATCGTAAGTACAACTATAAAATACTATTCTAGAAAGTTTTTCATTTTTTTTATCAGAAATGATGACCAGTTACTGAAAAAATTCTTGTTTTTTGGCAAAGTATTACAAAAGGTAAACAAAATATAACTATTTCAATATAACTATTCCAATATTTTATGTAAATCATTGATAAATTTTTTTAAAAAAGAATACAAATATTAGAATATTCATATTAATTTATACATTTTAGCCTATTTTTAGAATAAAAATACAAATTTTTTAAAAAACCTATTGCAGATACAAAAAATCTATATACATTTGTATATAACAAAGACATAAAAAAAATGAAAACAATTTTCACATTTACTCAAGCATTCATAATAATGATGAGTATCACTTTTGCAGCCAAAGCGGAAACTGCTAAAGAAATTTTAAGAAGAAAAATCAAAACTGAAGCATTGAGCTTTTTTAACAGCAAGCAATATGACAAAGCTTTGGATTTGTATTTACAAATTAACGACGAGTCTGTAGAAAAAGGACAGATTGATTACATGATTGGAATGTGCTATATGAGTAGCAACGAAAAGCATAAAGCTTTACCTTACTTAATCTCTGCTTCAAATAGCAATCAAAATACCTTTGTAGTGAACTACTATCTTGGTAAAGCATTTTACAATGCTGGAGATTATGGAAATGCAGCTTTGCACCTAGAAAAATACATTAAAGATTTAGCTACTTGCAAAGGTCTAGTATTCAAAAAAGTAAAAAACATCAATGATCAACATAAAGTTCATTATGAGAAAACAGATAAAGATGTTCAGAAAGTAATAGATGCTTGCAAAACAAAATTAGCAGAAAACAAAAGCAATCAAGAGCCTTCTAAAGCAAATGCTTCTGAATCTACTACTGAAAATGAAGCTGAAATAATAGCAATACCTGCTTCTAGATAAAATATTTTTTAGTTTATTTTTTAGACCTTTATTTAGCAATAAGTAAAGGTCATTTTTTTTTCTTTCTAGAAAATCCAACAAAATTGTGAATCATAGATTTGAATTCTTTATTTTTGAAATCATTCCCTAAATACGATTTATCAATTTTATGAAAAAACACGAAGAAATATTGAATAGTGAAGAATTCCAAACATTAGTAAAAAAGAGATGGTCAGTATCCTTAACACTTACGCTAATTATGTTAGGAATTTACTTTGGTTATTTACTTTTAATAGCATTTAACAAGCCCTTCTTAGCCACATTAATTTCTGAAAACCTTACTTTAGCTATACCTATTGGTCTTGGAATCATTGTTTCAGCATGGGCAATGACTGGTATCTACGTGTATTGGGCAAATAACCGATATGACAATACGGTAACCGAAATAAAGAACAAACTAAACCAAAAATAATAATCTATATCTCCTATTTATGATCTTATTAGATTCACCTATATCTACAATTGGCCAAACAAGTTTTGTATCCATCGCAATGTTTTTCTTGTTTGTTGGTATCACTATGTTAATTACCTATTGGGCAGCAAAGAAAACCAAAACAACGTCAGAATTTTATGCAGCAGGAAGAAGTATTACAGGCTTTCAAAATGGTTTAGCTCTTGCTGGAGATTATATGAGTGCTGCTTCATTTCTAGGAATAGCAGGAATGGTAGCACTTAGAGGTTATGATGGTTTGATTTATTCTATAGGATTTCTAGTAGGTTGGCCATTGATTATGTTTTTGATTGCCGAACCCCTAAGAAATCTAGGCAAGTACACCTTTGCCGATGTTGTCGCTTTCAGGCTAAAACAGAGGCCAATAAGAATTGCTGCTTCTATAGGTTCCTTATCTACAATTACTTTTTACCTGATTGCACAGATGGTAGGAGCAGGAGGATTAATTAGCAAAATATTCTCAATAGATTATACTATTGCAGTCATAATAGTAGGTATAGTGATGTCTGCCTATGTTTTATTTGGTGGAATGTTGGCTACTACTTGGGTTCAAATCATAAAAGCAATATTGTTGCTAGGTGGAGCAACCATAATAGTATTGTTGACTTTGAGCCATTTTCATTTTAATCCTTTAGAATTATTTGCAGTTGCTGCCAATCAAAACGGACTCGAGGTATTATCACCAGGAAGTTATATCTCTAATCCTTGGGATGCACTTTCGCTAGGTATGGCATTAATGTTAGGTACAGCGGGATTACCCCATATTTTAATGAGATTCTATACCGTGCCTGATGCAAAGGCAGCAAGAAAATCTGTTTTTGTTGCTACAGGTTTTATAGGATATTTTTATATTCTTACTTTTATCATTGGATTCGGAGCAATGGTATTGGTAGGAAAAGAAACGATAAGCGTTGGTGGAACTGATACTAGTGGTAATATGGCTGCATTAATGTTGGCTGAAGTAACTGGTGGAAGTGCCTTTCTTGGCTTTATTGCTGCGGTAGCATTTGCTACCATCTTAGCTGTGGTAGCAGGCTTAACGCTTTCAGGAGCTTCTACAATATCTCACGATTTGTATGTCAATGTATTCCAAAAAGGAATATCCAATGAAGCTGGAGAAGTAAAAGTTGCCAAACGAGCAACTATTGGTTTAGGGATATTGTCTATCTGCTTGGGGCTTTTATTCAAAGGACAGAATGTAGCTTTCATGGTAGGCTTAGCATTTTCTATAGCAGCAAGTGCTAATTTCCCTGCATTGATACTTTCTATTCTTTGGAAACAATTTACCACCAAAGGTGCTTATTGGAGCATTATCGCTGGAACAATTTCTTCAATAGTACTTATCATCCTAAGCCCTACGGTATGGAAAGACCTATTAGGCAATGAAGCAGCAATATTTCCTTTAAAAAATCCTGCTCTTGTATCACTTCCATTCTCCTTATTGGTAGGTGTGATATTCTCATTAATAAAACCAGAGAAAGAGGCACAAGAATTGTTCGAGAAAGAAAAAATAAGAACTTACCTAGGAATAGGTGCTGAGTAAGATGAGAAATTAAAAAATTGATTGGTATATACCTACTATTCTAAACATTCCAACGACAATTTATTGTAGGAAAGTAATTTCAAATACGAATCCATCTGAAGAAGAGGTTCTAGAATTAGAAAATTGATAACCTAATGAAAATAAATATTTTATATTGAATTTATAAACTGCTCCAAATATCAAATTACTTAAAGGTGTTTTACCACTTATAAAATCTGACTGGATAAATACTTTATCTTTGATTAACTGATATTCAATCCCAAGCTGAAATCCGATAAGCTTCATGTTATTCAGAAATTTTGTTTCAGCTCCAAAATAATTGCTATTCCCAGAATACAAGCCAACTACTAAACGGATATCATCAAACTCTAATTTATTATTTATAAATGAATACCATTCTGGTTGTCTTATTTGTGCAGGAAAAAGCAATTGCCCTCCTAGTGCTAGACTATATTGTTTAGATTCTAGAACCTTCTTCTGAGCATTAACTCCCATAGATGGGAAAATAGGTAACTCGTTGAATGAATTGGATAGAAAACTTTTTGTTCCTTTATTATAGGTGATTCCAAGAATGTTAAATCCTATTTCATAATTTCTTCCAAGTCCATAGCATAAAGTAGAATTACTTACAATTGATGTAGCATAAAAGTTTATTTGTTGTTGAAAAAAAAAAAGATACTTTTTAGTTATATCAGAACTTGGCACATTAAAGAAATTTTGTTGTGCCAAAGAACTAAATGATATAAAGAAGAAAATAACAATTATTGAAATACTAAGCAGTATTTTTCTCATAATCAGCACGATTAATTTAAGCAATAATATATTTTTACAATTAATTATAAAACAATTAATAAATTTTTACGACAGATAAGGTAGTTAATTCCATCCTCCACCTAATGACCTATAAATATTTACTTTTGCATGTAATTGATTCATTTTTGATTCTACTAGTTCAAATTTTGCAATTAAGGCATCACGTTGAGTCAATAGTACTTCCATATAATCTGCCCTTGCTGATTTAAATAAATTTATAGAAATATCAATTGACTGATTAAGCGTATCTACTTCTTTTTCTTTTAAATCAAAGCTACTTTTGGAGTTTTGCAAATTTGACAATTGATTAACCATTTCTATATGAGCATTCAAAATAGAACGTTCGTAATTATAAACAGCCTGAATTTGCCTCGAATTTGCACTGTAGTAATTCGCTTTTATGGCATTTCTATTTATTAAAGGACTTATAAGTGAACCTGCTATAGAAAACAATGCAGATTCTGGTGTTTTAATCAGAAATTTTGGGTCAAATGCTTCCAAGCCTATCCCTGATGTAATCAATAATATAGGATAGAAATTAGCCTTAGTAGTTTTTACATTTAAATCAGCGGACAGTAAATCTTGCTCTGCTTGGCGAATGTCTGGTCTATTTTCTAATAGCTGCACCGGGATTCCTGCATGAATAGTATCAAGAGCAATATCAATATACGCAAGGGAATTTCTAGGGATTTTTTTAGGGAATCCACCAATTAGAAAATTAATTCTATTTTCAGTTTCAGTAATTGATTGCAAAATGTTGTATTGTAAACTTTGATTTTTAAGAACTTCTGCTTCAAATTTTCTTACTGCTAGTTCAGAAACTCTAGCAGCAATTTTTTGTAGCTTTACTACTTTTAGTGCATTGTTTTGAACTTCAATGTTCTGCATCAATATTTCTAATTGATTGTCTAATGCTAATAGTTCGTAATAAGCACTTGATATTTCCGCAATCAAGTTTGTTACCATAAAATTCTTACCTTCTACGCTTGCTAAATATTGGTGTACTGCAGACTTTTTTGAATTTCTCAATTTTTTCCAAATATCTAATTCCCAAGAGGCATTCATTCCCAATAAATAATTAGGTAGATTAGCTGGTGTAGGTTTGCCAGGTCGGATACTTGTGATATTATCACTTGCTCCTTGGCTAGTGTACCTACTTACCTTTTCGGAAGATACACCTGAACCTATTGTCAGAAAAGGTAAGTAAGCTCCTTTTCTAGCTCTTACCTCATTATTAGCAATTTTTATTTCTTGCGTCATAATGTTTAATTCTTGATTATTGCTCAAAGCAGTGTCTATAAGTGCTATTAAATAAGGGTCGTTAAAGTAACTCTTCCATTTTATTTTAGCTGTATTTAAAGTATCCTTTGAATTAATAAATGATTCTGGAACATTCTTATTTATTGTTTTCTGTGTCAGTTTTGGCAAATTACACCCTGTTAGCAATAAAGACAGCGTAATGACTATTTTATATGGGAATGATTGATAATTTTTCATTGTTATAATTATTTAATGAGCTAATTCTTCAGTTAAAGGATCATTTTCTTCATTCTTAATCAATTTTTTCCCTTCAGCGATAGAACCAAAAATATAATATAGACCTGGAACTATGATAACACCGAATATGGTTCCGAAAAGCATTCCTCCTAAAGCCGAAGCTCCAATCGTTTTATTACCAATTGCACCAGCTCCGTGAGCAAGTACTAAAGGAATAAGACCAGCGATAAAGGCAAATGAAGTCATAAGAATTGGTCTAAACCTTACTTTGGCTCCTTCAATGGCGGCTTCTAGCACTGTTGCTCCCTGGTTATTTTTTTGAATCGCAAATTCAACAATCAATACAGCGTTCTTACCCAGTAAGCCTACTAACATCACCAAGCCTACTTGTGCATAAATATCATTGGCTAAACCAAAACCTTTGATTAAAAGAAACGAACCAAATACACCAGCTGGTAAAGAAAGGATTACTGATAATGGAATAATAAAGCTTTCATATTGTGCAGCAAGAACAAAATATACAAACACAAGTACCACTAGAAAAATATATATTGCTTCATTTCCTCTTCTAGTTTCATCATAAGAAAGTGCAGACCAGTCTATATCAAAACCCTGAGGCAAGGTTTTCGCAGCTACTTCTTTTACTGCATCTATAGCCTCTCCGCTACTATATCCTTTTGCTGGTCCACCTCTTATAGAGGCAGTGTTGTACATATTATATCTATTGATTTCATTGGCTCCTTGTTTCTTTTTAATTTTCATAAATGAAGACAATGGTACCATCTCTCCACTAGTATTTTTTACAAAAAGGTTCATTATATCAGAAGGGAGCTTTCTATATTCAGGGGCTGCCTGAACAAACACTTTAAAAAACCGCTGATATTTGATAAACCCAAGCTCATAAGTACTACCTACAAAAATTGAAAGAGTATTCATAGCATTTCCTATAGAAACACCTTTTTGCATAGCAGCTTTATTATCAATTTCTATTTCATACTGTGGATAATTTGCACTAAAAAAAGTGAATAAACCCGTTAGTTCCTCTCGCTTTTGAAGCTCACTTATAAAATCATTCGTTACGGTTTCTAATTGTTTGTAATTTCCACTATTCGTTTTGTCCAACAGTTGTAAAGAAAAGCCGCCCGCAGCTCCAAAGCCTGGCACTGAAGGTGGGTCAAAGAATTCAATTGTGGCACCTGGAAAAGATTTTGCTACTTTTTCAAGCTCTTCGATTATTTCGCCTACTTTATGCTTTCGTTCCGACCAAGGTTTTAAATTTATTAAGCAGGTTCCAGCATTTGAGCCCCTACCTTCTGTTAGCACTTCGTACCCTGCAATAGACGAGACAGATTGAACACCATCTATCTTTTGAATGCTTTTTACTAGTTTATTAGACAAATCATTTGTATGTTCTAATGTTGAGCCTGGAGGAGTTTGAATAATTGCATATAGCATCCCTTGGTCTTCACTTGGTATAAAACCAGAAGGGAGTTTTTGGCTTATTATAAAAATACCAAAGCAAAATAAAGCAAGTAAGCCTATGGTAATTAATTTTCTGTGAGCAATTAATCTTAATAGTCCTACATATTTTCCAGTAAGTTTTTCAAAAGCAGCATTGAATTTATCAAAGAACCTACTTAACCATGTTTGTTTTCTAGGTTTTCCGTGATTATTTTTTAGAATCATAGCACACAAAACTGGGGTTACTGTAAGTGCTACTATTCCAGAGAGAACAATTGAGCAAGCCATTGTTATTGAAAATTGTCTATAAAATGTACCTACAGGCCCTGTCATGAAAGATACTGGTACAAATACAGCAACCATAAGCAGAGTGATGGCTATAACCGCACCACTAATTTCACCAATTACTTTTTTTACTGCTTTAAATGGGGACAAATGTTCTTCTTCCATTTTCGCATGAACAGCTTCGACCACCACAATTGCGTCATCTACCACAATACCTATTGCCAAAACAAGAGCAAAAAGCGTTACCATATTTATAGTCAAACCAAAAAGTTGCATACAGAAAAAAGCACCTACCAATGATATAGGAACAGCGAGTGTTGGAATTAATGTAGAACGCCAATCGCCAAGGAAAATAAATACAACCAATGCCACTAAGATAAATGCGTCTCTTAATGTATGAATTACATTTTCGATAGAGGCATCCAAAAAGTTGGAAACATCATAGCTTATCTCATATTCCATTCCAGGAGGAAAGCCTTTTTTCAATTCTTCCAATTTTGATTTAACGTCTTCAATTACCGCACTTGCATTACTTCCATAAGTTTGCTTTAATACTAATGCAGCAGAAGGGCTACCATTCATGCTAGAGTATATATCATAATATTCACTCCCGAGCGAAACAGTTGCGATGTCTTTTAAAAATAGATTCTCTCCTTTAGAATTCGCCTTTATGATTACATTTTCATACTCTTTAGGTTCACTGAAACGATCTTTATAAGTCAAAACATATTCAAGTGCTTCAGATTGTTTGCTATCACCTCTGCCTATTCTACCTGGCTTACCTATAATACTTTGGTTGCTTAATGCTTCCATAACATCATCTGGTGAAATATTATAAGCTCGCATTCGATCGGGTTTTAGCCATACTCTCATGGCATACTGCCTACTCCCGAGTATCCTTACTTGTCCGATACCATTGATACGCTGCAATTCAGGAACCATGTTTACACCTGCATAATTAAATAAGAATTTCATATTTGCATTCTTATCTTTACTGTATAGGTTAATATACATTAGCATACTGGGGATTATAGGAGATATAACCACTCCTTCTCTCTGAACCAAAATTGGTAACCTATTAGTTACTTGTTGCACTCTGTTTGAAACCTGTACTAAAGCTTCGTTGATATCTGTTCCGGGATTGAATACGACTTGAATATTTGCTTCTCCAGCACTTGTAGCCGCAGAGCTCATGTATCGCATTCCCCATACCCCATTGATAGATTGTTCTAAAGGAATAATTACAGATTCTGTAAGTGATTTTGCACTAGCTCCAGGATAAGAAACACTTACCATTACTACAGGTGGAGCTACTTCTGGAAACTGAGATGTAGGTAGCATCTTTATTGCCAACATACCTAAGAATAAAATTACAAGCGATATAACTATAGCCAATACTGGTCTATGAATAAATTTATTGAGCATAATGATAAATATTTAATGGTTAGTTACTCTACATAAACCTTTAGATTGGAGATAATTTCCTGTGGATTGATATACTTGAAATCAATTTTCTGACCATCTCTCACTTTTCTTATTCCTTCCAAAAGTATTTTATCGCTGATTGATAAACCCTCTTTTATTATAAACAAACCTGATAATTCAGAGTCGATAATGATTTCTCGTAAGCGAACTACTTTATCTTTATCGATCACAAAAACATACTTTTTCTCTAAAATTTCAAAGGTTGCTTTTTGAGGAATAATGATTGCACCTTTTAGGGGATATGATATTTGAATATTTCCTGTTTCTCCATGTCTTAAAAGCCTTTCAGGGTTTGGGAAAGTAGCCCTAAAAGCAATATTCCCTGTTTCATTGTTAAAATCAGCTTCTATAGTATTTAATAAGCCTTTATGTTTGAAAATCTGATTATTAACCATGAGTAATGAAACCATTCTATCTTTATCCAATACTTTATTCATTTTCAGATCTAAATACTCCGCCTCTGGAACATTGAAATAAACCCACATCTGGCTGTTGTCGGAAAGTGTAGTAAGCATTGTTCCTTCTTCCAATAAACTTCCTTGCCTTACCTGAAACCTATCTACAATTCCATCAAAAGGAGCATTTATTTGGGTAAAATTTAGGTGTACTTGAGCTAGCTGAAGCTCTGCTCTAGACTTTTCTAATTTTGCTTTCACCATTGCTAAGTCATTTTCAGATACCACACCACTCTCTGCTAATGATTTGGTGTTCTTGTATTCAATACTTGCAAAGTCAAGTTCTGCTTTAGCCTTGGAAAGCTCTGCCTCATACAAAGAGGCTTTAATCTTAAACATGGCTTGACCTTTTCTTACCAACTGCCCTTCACTTACATAGATTTTATCTAAATATCCTTTCTCTAAAGCTTTTAAATCTATGTGATTAAACGCTCTAACCTGACTAACATAATTTTTAATGATAAGCGTGTCTTTTTTTAAGGGACTTGTTACTGTGAAAATAATCTTATCTTCTTTTTCTTCGTGTTTTATTCCACAACTTGTTATAAGCAAGCAAATGCAGATTATTATTTCAATTTTTCTCATTATTTAAAATTGGTTTATTATTTACAAGTATTTATTTCATTGATTATTTCTTCGAATAGTTGCTGTTTATTTATAAAATTCTCTTTAAATCAAAGGCATCTTTAATTTATAAAAGCTAAGCATTTTACCTATATAAGGTCTCTTTGAAAGACAATGCTGCTGGATATGCTCCCTGCTTTGATAATAATTTTTTCTAAACCAATATTTGGCTTGGTCAATTTTGAGAAAAAAAGTGGTTCTATTAAAAAAGAGACTATTTGCTTCATTGCTTTAGTATTTTAAATGATATCACCAATATTCGGATGTTATTCTTTAAAATGACTTAAGAAATAGCTTAAAAATACCTTAAAATGGAAAAAAAATATTAAAAGTGTTTGAATTTAAACCATCTGAAGTGTAAAATATTTTTGCATTTTGAGATTTTAAAATTCTATATACTATTCTCAAACCTAATCCTAACCCAGAAATATTCTTGGAATTTCCACCTCTCATAAAAGGTTGAAATAAGTTGTTTCGCTCTTCCTCAGATAATGTTTTACCAGTGTTGGTAACTGAAACTACAAGCTCTCTATTTATTGATTCAATATTTACTTTTACTTGATGATTGTCTGAATACAAATAAGCATTTCTAAAAATATTCAAAAACACTATTTCTAATAATGATTTATTTCCTCTTAGCTCTAAAGTTTCAACTTCTGAAATATTGATTTCTAGCTTTAGCTGTTCATATACTTTATTTACTTTCTCAAATGATTCAAAAATAACATCGTCTAACCTATAATTTTCGCTTTTATAGGTATTTATAGTGTCTAATTTTGAAAGAATTAGTAAAGAGTTGATTAATTCCGATAGTTGATTTATGCCGTCTAAAAGTTTTTCATAAAAAAAATTATTATTCCCTCCTATATTATTTTCTTCTATTATTTTATTTTGCAGTTGAGCAATCATTCGAGCTATAGGAGTTCTGAGTTCATGAGAAGCATTTGCAGTAAATTCTTTTTGATTTTTGTAGGACACATCTATTCTTTCTAGCATCTGGTTAAATTCATTTGCCAACAAATCTATTTCGTCTTTTTGTTTTTTTACAAAGATTCTTGTATCAAGGTTGTTTTCATTTATTTCTTTCAATTTCTTATGAAAATCACCTAAAGGAGATAATAATTTTCCTATAATAAGATAAGTAGCAAACCAGCTAACAACACTAAAAATTAAGTAGGATGCTATTAATAAATAAAATAAATAAGACAATTTTCGTTTTCCAAAATTATCTGTAGCAGATACAATAATATAATAATCTCTATCATCGGAATTATAAAATATTCCATAGACTTCTTTTTCACTTTCTACTTTAAAAAAAGACTTGTGTTTCTTCAGATACTCTAAATCTTCAACCGTCCACTTTATTTTAGTATCGTCTAAACTGCTGTATATTAATTGAAGTTTGCTATCGAAAACCAATACCTTTTCATCGTAGAGCTTGTGAATACTATGTTGGTCAATTGTTTTTAGTAACTGTTTATCTATTTGTTTTACTTCAGTCAAAAGTTTAATAGTAGATATTGCCTTTTCTTTAAGACGACTTTCAAATTCATCTTCCCTAAAATCAGCAAATGATAAATATATTGCCGTAACTGAAATCGCAGAAATTATAGTAAACAGTAGTGAAACAAAAAAAGATATTTTTATTTTTAAATTCATGGCTATTGTTGCACTTTTAAATAATATCCATATCCAACTTTTGTGTGTATTAAATGAGTTGTAAAATCTTTGTCTATTTTCTTTCTTAAAAAGTTAATGTAAACTTCTATAGTATTTTGATTAGTTTCCACGTCGTAATCCCAAAGTTCATCAGCAATTTGGTTTTTTGAAAGCACTCTTCCATTTGACTTTGCCAAAATACAAAGCAACTTAAATTCTTTTGGGCTTAGATTAATTTCTAAGGAGTCTCTACTTACTTTCATCTCATCTACATCAATCTTTAGGTCTCCTATTTGTATAATGTTCTCTTTTAATTGTGGCACTTCTTTTCTTCTGAGCAAAGATTTTATTCGTATTAGCAACTCTTCAAAATGAAAAGGCTTTACTAAATAATCGTCAGCCCCATTATTAAAAGCAGTAACCTTATCTTCTAACTCTCCAAATGCAGTAAGCATCAAGATAGGAACTTGCTTATTAAAGTCTCTTAATTGTTTGCAAACCTCAATTCCACTTTGTCCTGGAACATTAATGTCTAGAATAACTAAATCATAGCTTTTTAAATTGAACTGACTTTTTACAAAGTTTCCATTGTAAACACAATCACATAAAAAATTGTGATTAGTTAAAAAAGTACTTATCTCTTTTGATAATATTGCATCGTCTTCTAGTAAAAGTATATTGACCATTATACTAATTTCAGTTTTTTTTAGATGCTCAAGTAGCTAACAAATACAATTGAAAGCTTAATAGATGAACTTAAATGTAACTAAAAAGCGAATTATCACCAACAAATTATCTATAGTCTAAAAAAAATAGGTAAGAAATTTTGTAGAATTAGCTACTAAGATTTGTTCGTCTTTTGCATATCCAACTTAAACCATGATTGCCAAACAATATTCATAGGCAAGTTTAAATAATAGAATAAAGATTTGATACAAAACCTACCAATTTTACACTTCATTTGAAGAATTTTATAATAACTAGCCTTTCTTTTTATCTCTATAAGCTCTTGGGCTTACTTCCATAATCTTTACAAATAACCTACTGAAATATAATGGATCCTCATAGCCAAGCATCTGACTTATTTGATTCACTCTATAATTGGTAAAATCTAAAAGGTGACATGCTTGCTGAATTTTTAGTTGTGTAAGATAACTTAGCGGAGGATAGCCTGTTTTTTCTTTGAAAATACTAGTGAAATGCGAAGGAGACAAACCCACAAAGAGTGCAATATCATTTAATGATAGTCGTTTAGAAATGTTTTCACGCATATATTGAATAGCCACTTCTGTAGTATTCCGAATTGAGTTTTCTGTTGCAAATCTAAATGTATCTAGAAACTTAATAGAGCCAAAAAAATGAAAGAATAATGTAGTGGTATAATATAAATTGCTTTTGCTGTAGCCATTTCGAAGTGTGCTAAAAATCTCTTCAAACAATCTTAATCGCTCATCTATGCGTGAATCTTTTTCTTGAGAAATATTCATTGGTTTACTAAAGCCATCGGCAAAAAAATTGGCTTGCTCCCCATCGAAATGAATCCAATAAATTGTCCATGTTTTTTTAGAAATTGAGCCATAGCTATGTGCTTTTCCTTTGGGAAGAATAAAAATTTGATTGGCAAATACTTTCTGTTTTACTCCATCTAGTTCAAACCAACCTTCTCCTTCAAAGCAGTATATTAATATATATTGAATAACTTCTGTGCACTTTCGCACCCGAAAGTGGTTTGTTGCATTAGGATAAAATCCTATATCTGTAATGTATAGCATTTTGCTAAATGTGTCGTATTTCAGTTCATTGATTACAGAAGACGGTAATACAATAGCCCTTTCTCCAAGAAATCCACTTTTAATTTTTGCCATACAAATTTGGTTGCCAACTAAGCTGTGTAAAAATACCTCATTTTTTATAAAACAGTAATATAGTCCATATAAATAGGTTTATTTTCCATTTTTATTCTTTATTAAATCTTTTAGGTTTACAACTTCTAGTTGGAGATTTAGAAGAAGAATATCCTGAAAATGAATTTTGAAAATTAATAATTCAGTATTTTTCTTAAAAAGCATTTTGAGATCATTATCTAAATAATAAATTAACAATCATGAGCAATTTCAACAAATCTTATATTTTAAGTATATCTATGGTCTCTGCCTTGGGTGGTTTGTTATTTGGCTACGATTGGGTGGTAATAGGTGGAGCAAAGCCTTTTTACGAACGTTTTTTTGATATTACCACTTCTGCAAATTTGCAAGCATGGGCGATGAGCTCGGCTCTGGTAGGCTGTATAATAGGGGCCATGATATCTGGCATATTGAGCGATAGGTTTGGAAGAAAATACCCATTATTGCTAGCAGCCATATTTTTTACTATTTCTGCATTTGGTACTGGTATTGCAAACACCTACAATGCCTTCATCATTTATCGCATCATTGGCGGTTTTGGTATTGGCCTAGCTTCGGCATTGTCGCCCATGTATATTGCCGAAATTGCGCCTTCTCATTTAAGAGGCCGTTATGTGTCGCTGAATCAATTGACTTTAGTGATTGGTATTTTGGCAGCACAAATTATCAATTTATGGATTGCCGATAAAGTTCCAGAAAATGCCACTGATGAATTTATCAGATTGTCGTGGAACGGAACTATAGGTTGGCGATGGATGTTTTGGGCAGAAGCGGTACCTGCCTTAGCCTTTCTAGTACTTATCTTATTTATTCCAGAGAGCCCTCGATGGTTGTTCAAGGCTGGAAAAGCAGATAAGGCTATTCCTACACTTCAAAAAATTGGGGGTATAGCATACGCCAATCAAGAGATGCATAATATTAAGGCTACGCTGAATGATGCTTCTGAGAAGTTTGATTTCAAAGAGCTATTTAAACCAAAATTTACCAAAGTTTTAGCAATAGGAGTTGTATTGGCTATTTTTCAACAGTGGTGTGGTATCAATTCTGTATTTAATTATGCCGAAGAGATATTTACTGCTGCTGGATATGGTGTAAGCGACACTTTGTTTAATATAGTAATAACAGGTGGCGTAAATCTGATTTTTACTTTGGTAGCGATGTTTACGGTAGATAAATGGGGTCGCAAAAAATTAATGGTACTGGGTGCTTTGGGTTTAGCTATTACCTACAGTCTACTTGGTACTGCATTCTATCTTCAAATTAAAGGTATAGCTGTGCTTGCATTGGTTATTCTTGCAATTGCTATTTATGCCATGTCTTTGGCACCTATAGTATGGGTGATACTATCCGAGATTTTCCCCAACAGAATTCGTGGTGCAGCCATGGCTTTGGCAACTTTCGGTTTATGGATAGCATGCTTTATTCTTACCTACAGCTTCCCATTGCTAAACAAAGGATTAGGTGCAGCTGGTACATTCTGGGTATATGGTGGTATTTGTTTATTGGGTTTTGTATATATCATCATAAAACTACCTGAAAATAAAGGCAAAAGTTTAGAGGAAATAGAAAATGAACTTGTAAAGTAATGTGCTTCGGTATTGATACTTGCTTTCATTAATTATTAATTATAAGACATCGTTGGTCAATATTTTAACACGGTATAGTTCAAAAATAATATAGTGATTTACTAGAATTTGGTATGGAAAAAATTACAGCATATTTGATTAAAAGTACTGTAGACAAAAGTGAGGTAAGGGTATGGAGCGAAAAAGTTCCTATACCTACTTATGATATTGGGCAGCCCGAGAAGAATCCCATCTTTCTTGAAAAACGAGTTTATCAGGGAAGCAGTGGGGTAGTTTATCCTTATCCGGTAATTGAAAAAATAGCAGATGAAAAGCATGACAAGATTTATGATGCTATTTTTTTGGAAAACGAATATATAAAATTAATGATTCTGCCTGAGCTTGGCGGTAGAGTGCAGATGGCCTATGACAAAATCAAACAACGTTATTTTATCTATTATAATCAGGTAATAAAACCAGCTTTGGTTGGTTTAACAGGTCCATGGATTTCTGGAGGCATAGAATTTAACTGGCCGCAGCACCATCGCCCTAGCACATTTTTACCAGTAGACCATACCATCGAAGAAAATGCCGATGGCAGTATAACTGTTTGGGTAAGTGAAAACGAAAAAATGTTTCATCAAAAAGGAATGGCGGGGTTTACACTTCATCCGGGAAAAGCTTATTTAGAAATTAAAGCTAAGCTATATAATCCCACTCCTGTACCGCAAACTTTTCTTTGGTGGGCAAATCCGGCAGTGGCTGTAAATGATTTTTATCAGTCGGTTTTTCCACCAGATGTGCATGCGGTTTTTGACCATGGCAAACGTGATGTATCTACATTCCCAATAGCTACTGGCACGTATTATAAAATTGATTATTCGGCTGGAGTAGATATTTCTAATTATAAAAATATCCCTGTCCCTACTTCGTATATGGCTATTAATTCCGAATTTAACTTTGTAGGAGGTTATGAAAACGACACTCAGGCAGGTGTGCTGCACGTAGCAAATCATCACGTTTCTCCAGGCAAAAAACAATGGACTTGGGGCAATGGAGATTTTGGTAAAGCATGGGATAGAAACCTAACTGACGAAGATGGGCCATATATTGAGCTGATGGCTGGGGTCTTTACCGATAATCAGCCTGATTTTTCATGGTTAAATCCTTATGAAGAAAAAACGTTTACTCAATACTTTTTGCCATATCGTGAACTGGGTGTAGTAAAAAATGCTTCGAAAGATATTTTGCTCAACATGGAGCAAGAAGGTGATAAAATAACAATCAAAGTATTTGCAACATCAAAGTTCAATAAAGTCAAAGTTGAACTTACCCACGCTGCCGATCTTAGCAATAACAAGACTCCATTATTGAACGAAGTGATTGATTTGATACCAGAGTTGGTCTATTCTAGAGCAGTAATTGCAAATAATATTGACCTGAATGATACCACTTTGGTGGTTTATAACGAGCATGGCAATGAAATGCTTGCCATACGCCACAAGAAAGCTGAACCAGCTGAAGCTGAAGCTGCCAATGCTGTATTGTTGCCTAAAGAAATACCAACCTGCGAGCAACTATATCTCGCTGGTTTGCATCTAGAGCAATACCGCCATGCCACTTACAGTGCTACTGATTATTATATAGAAGCACTAAGCCGTGACCCAAGTGATGTTCGCAACAACAATGCCTTAGGACTTTGGTTGCTTAGAAGAGGAAAGTTTATAGATGCCGAGGCATATTTCCGCAAAGCAATAAAAACACAATTGCAACGAAACCCCAATCCTTACGATGGCGAGCCTCGCTATAATTTAGGTTTGTGTCTTCAATTTCAAGGCAAACATAAGGAGGCTTACGATGCCTTTTACAAAGCATGCTGGAACTCGGCAATGCAAGATGCTGGATATTTTGGCTGTGCACAGATTTCGTGTGTAAATAATAATTTATCAGAAGCATTATCGGAAGTAGAAAAATCGCTTATTCGCAACTGGCACAACCATAAAGCTAGGGTTCTTAAAACAAGTATTTTACGTAAACTCGGTCGTATTGAAGAGGCATTAACATGGATTGAAGATTCATTAGCAATAGATTTATTCAATTTTGGCTGCCGCTTTGAAAAATATTTATTGAATGGAAATGCTCAGATTTTATCTGATCTGAATAAATTGATGCGAGGAGAAATTCATAATTATGAAAATGTTGCCATAGATTATATAGCGTCGGGAAATTATGCCGAAGCTGTTCAGATACTCGAAGAAGGGGTAAAGGTTTCCACCACCACACCTATGACCTATTACTACATGGCTTGGGCATTGCATTTATGGGGCAAAGATTCAAGACCAATTTTGGAGAAAGCTGCAGCCCATGCTCCAGAATTTTGTTTTCCTAATCGCTTAGAAGCTATTCTGGCATTGGAATGTGCACAAAAAAATAACCCTGCTGATGCTAAGGCGCCTTATTATCTTGGCAATCTATGGTACGACAAACGACAATACGCTGAAGCTGTAGCATGTTGGGAAAAATCTACTGAATTAGACAATACCTTTCCTACAGTACTCAGAAATCTTTCGTTGGCCTATTTTAACAAGTTGAATCTGGCAGATAAGGCTTTAACATTCCTTGAAAAGGCATTCTCACTTGACCTTACAGATGCCCGTATTCTTATGGAGCTAGACCAATTGTACAAACGTCTCTGCCGTCCACATGCTGAAAGGTTGGCATTTCTTGAGCAACACTTGACATTGGTTGAGGTTCGTGATGATGTATATTTAGAATATGTAACACTATGCAATCAAACTGGCAATTACGTCGAAGCGATTAACTTAATTAAAAAACACCTATTCCATCCTTGGGAAGGTGGCGAAGGTAAAGTGCCAGCACAATATCAGTTGGCAAGGGTAGAATTAGCCAAAGAACATCTATCGAAAAACGAATTCGCTCAAGCAATAGAGTTACTACTTCAATGTTTGCAGTACCCCCATAATTTAGGCGAAGGAAAATTGCACGGAGCTCAAGAAAATGATTTTCATTATTGGTTGGGCTGTGCATATGAAGGGCTAAGAGAAATAGACATAGCAAAAAAATATTGGGAATTTGCAAAAGATGGAATTTCAGAACCTGCGGCTGCAATTTTCTACAACGATCAGAAACCAGATAAGATATATTATCAAGGTTTAGCACTTCTAAAACTGGGTCGTATAGAAGAAGCAAATACCCGCTTTGATAAGTTAATAGCATTTGGCGAAAAGCACATCAATGAACAAACAAAACTAGATTACTTCGCTGTATCATTACCCGATTTATTAATTTGGGACGATGATTTGAGTTTTAGAAATAAAATTCATTGCCATTATATGCTTGGGCTAGGCTTGCTTGGAAATGGCAATACACAAAAGGCTGAATTGCATTTGAAGGAAGCAGCAAAAATGGACATCAATCATCAAGGTGTGCAAGTTCATTTATTGAGTATCGAAGACCAATCTTGAAAGCATTACAGATGAGTATATTGCCTATGTTGAAAAAGAATCAAACAAAAGACCAAGAAAAAGATTTAACTTTCAATCACCAAAATCAATGTTTAACCAAAAAGTTGCATTTGTAACTTGAATCCTGCAAACATAATATTTTCAAATGATCAAGTACATCCTAATTGCTGCATTTACAGTTTTATTTTTTTTTAATTCTGTAAACGCAGCAATTATTTCTTATAAAAAAGATACCGACGGAGTAAACTTTAAATTGGACAAAGGTCTGATGAAAATTAAAATTTGCAATGAAAGTATGGTTCAGGTAAAATATAGCAGTCTCGACCAATTTTCAATAAAAAAATCATTGATGATTAATAATGATTGGAAAGCAATTCCTCAATTCTTAGTGTCAGAAAATAAGAACGAAGTGATTATTGCCACTAGCCGCATATTGATAAAGATTAACAAAGCTACGAATGCCATTAAATATAACGATTTAAACAATCTAACAATTTTAGAAGAAGATGCTACGAATGGTAAACAAATGCTTGCCGATACCATTGTAACTATTCCTGTTTTTCGATGCGAAACTCAGTTTCTATCGCCATTCGATGAGGCATTATATGGTTTAGGTTGCCATCCTGAAGATACACTGTCTGTGAATTATAAAGGTCGCAACCAAAACTTAGGTATCAAGTATCTGACGGGTGCTATACCTGTTCTATTATCTACAAAAGGTTACGGTTTAATGTGGGACAATTATTCTGAATCAAATTTTTATGGTGCCGAGGCAGACAATACAAAGTTTAAATATGTGTCGGAAAGTGGTACTATGGTAGATTACTATTTTATGTATGGTCCCGATTTTGATAAAATAATTGCCTTATACCGTACAGCAACAGGAGCAGCTCCTATGTTTCCCAAATGGGCTTTTGGTCTATTTCAGTCTCAAGATCGATATCAAAGCCAAGCCGAAGTTTTGTCGGTAAAAAATGGATACCGAAACAATAATATTCCAGTCGACTGTATTGTGCAAGACTGGTTTTATTGGGAACCCAATGTTATTGGTTCACATGTGATGTACCCAACTCGTTTTCCTAATCCAAAAAAAATGGTTGATGAATTGCATAAAGCAAACATACATGCAATGATTTCGATATGGCCAGTTTTTGCAAAAGGTACACCAAATTACGACCAACTTAACAAAGAAGCTTGCTTAAGCGACATTAAGTGGGACAATATAAATACCCACACTTTTGATAATTACTATGATGCACACAACCCCAGAGCACGTGAATTATATTGGCAACAAGTAAAAGACAGTTTATTTGCCCCTCATGGATGGGATGCTTTATGGGTTGATCAATGTGAGCCCGATAATGGTAGTTTAACGCATTTAAGAAAACAAACCAATTATTATATTGGAAAAGGCATTGATTACTACAATTCTTATTCGCTCATGCACACTGAGGGCTTGTACAATAACTGGAGAAAAGATATTGCCGACAAACGTTTATTTTCGCTTGTAAGGCAAACTTATGCTGGACAGCAGCGCAATGCAGCTACCTTATGGTCGGGCGATGTTACCTGTACGTGGCGTGCCCTCAAAAGTCAAGTACCCCAAGGTATTAATGCCTGTGCATCTGGTACTCCATATTGGACCTCTGATATTGGTGGTTATCATTTCAATTGGGGAGCACCCGATTGGTCAACCCCGGCTAATAATGAGCTTTTTACTCGTTGGTTTCAATTTGGAACATTCTCGCCAATTTTTAGAATTCATGGAAAGGGTGAAAGAGCTATGTTCTCTGACAATTGGACATCTAAAACGAAAAGCATTTTGTTGAAATACGATCATTTAAGATATCGTTTAATGCCTTATATATACTCGCTCTCGGGAAAAGTAACAAATCAAGGATATACAATGATGAGATCACTAGCTTTTGATTTTAGAGACGATGCCAATATTTATTCCATACCTGACCAATATATGTTTGGTTCGGCATTTCTTGTATGCCCTGTAACCACGCAAATGTATAGCAATGATACAACAAGTAAGCTTGCAAAAACACGAACTGTTTATCTCCCAAAATCGACACAATGGTATGATTTCTGGACCGGTAATGTTTTAAATGGAGGACAAAGCATAGAAGCACAAGTTCCAATCGAAACTATTCCATTATACATTAAAGCAGGTTCAATAATTCCAATGGGGCAATACTTACAGCATGCTACTGAAAAACCTGCTGATGTTATAGAAGTTCGCATCTATCCAGGAAATGATGGAAAGTTTTTGCTTTATGAAGATGAAAACGATAATTATAATTATGAAAAAGGCAAATTTGCCACAATTGAATTTGCTTGGAATGAGAAAGAAAGAATGCTTACCATTGGTAATCAAAATGGTTCCTTTACAGGTATGTTAAATAAACGTAAATTCAATATTGTAATCGTAAAACAGGGCAATGGAGTTGGTGTTGACATCAATCCTAAATTTGATAAAACTATCGAATACTCAGGAAAAAGAGTTAATGCTAGTTTCTAAAAGGTAATAGTTGAAAATAAAATTTTATTAGTCAAATAATTATATATCACCTGAGAATTTCAAGCCTAAATCTTCTATTTAACAAGATTTGTAAATCTTCCAAAATTTCCCATAGGGAGTTTTTTGGAGAAAGAGTCTTCTAAGTATAAAGAACCAATGCTAAGATTTTTTGGAGACTCAAAGATGTTGTTTATTAACGTTTCTATCACTAATGGGGAGAATCCAGTAGAATATAAGTTCAGTATAAAAAAATGTTCTTTAGGGTCTAATATCTCCTTACAAGTTTTTAGCATTTCAGACAGATGTTCTTCAATTACCCATTTCTCACCAGCAGCTCCATGTCCATAAGAAGGAGGGTCTAGCATGATACCTTGATAAAATTTCCCTCTTTTGGCTTCTCTTTTTACAAATTTCAAGGCATCTTCAATCACCCATCTAATATCATTTAGTTTGCTAAGTTCCATGTTTGCTCTTGCCCATGAAACGACTTGTTTGATAGAATCTACGTGAATTATATCTGCACCAGCTGCCTTGGCTGCGAGAGATGCTCCTCCAGTATAAGCAAATAGGTTGAGTACTTTTTTTTCGGGTGTTTTTATTTTCTTAACATGCTCATAGATGAAGTCCCAGTTTGCACCTTGTTCAGGAAAAATACCAACGTGCTTGAAGGAAGAGAAACCTAATCTAAACGTAATATTCAGACCATTGTGGTGATAGTTAAGATTCCAATTTTGTTCTATTCCTTTTTTTAAAACCCATTCCCCTCTTTCTCCATTTAAGTCGTGCTGTTTTTCTTTTTTAAATGTAGCGTGTGCAAGTCTGTTCCATTCTGTTTCTGGCAGAGAGCTATCCCAAATTGCTTGTGGCTCAGGACGACTTGTAATGATTGTTCCGAATCTTTCTAATTTCTTATAATTCCCTGAATCGATAAGCTCATAATCAGAAAAGTTTTTTGGGTTTAATGATTGTATCATGCGATGTAATTACAAATGCCCAAAGCTTTTATCTTTTTGAGATATTCTGCTTTGGGCATTGTTAATAGATGTTTATAGGGTATTTTCTTTAGGTTCGCTAGTGGGTTCAGCGTTTTCTTTGGTTCCGTTTAGATATTCTTTGGTATCTATTGGTAGTTTTATATCTTCTTTTTTGTTGATATAAGCATCATAGGTAGTTTGCTTTTCAAATGGTCTTTTACCTATAAGTGTTTCTAAGTCTGTTTGGAATAGTATTTCTTTTCTAAGAAGTTCTTGAGCCACAATTTCAAGTTGCTCGATTTTGCTTCTTAATAAATTTTTAGTTCTTTCGTATGCGTTAGCTACAATTGTTCTTACCTCTTGATCTATAGTTTCTGAAGTTGCTTCTGAGTAAGGTTTGTTGAAAGAATATTCGTTGCCTCCTTTAGAATCATAAAAAGAAATATTACCAATTTTATCATTCATACCATATACAGTAACCATTCCATAAGCCATTTTTGTAATTCGTTCTAAATCGCTTAAAGCTCCTGTAGATATTTTCCCAAATACTATTTCTTCTGCAGCTCTTCCACCAAGGGTCATACACATTTCATCGGTAAGCTGCTCTATTGTGTAAAGAAATTGTTCTTTAGGCAGGTATTGAGCATATCCAAGAGCAGCGATTCCTCTGGGAACTATACTTACTTTTACTAATGGATCCGCATGTTCTAAATTCCAACCAGCAACCGCATGTCCTGCTTCGTGGTAGGCAACTATTTTCTTTTCTTCTGGAGAGATAATTTTATTTTTTTTCTCTAATCCTCCAATAACTCTGTCTATTGCATCATTAAAGTCTTGCATTCCTACTTCAGACTTATCTTTTCTTGCCGCAATAAGTGCTGCTTCGTTGCACACATTGGCTATTTCTGCACCAGCGAATCCTGGAGTTTGGGCAGCTAATTTTTTAGGGTCTACATCTGGTGCAAGTTTTATAGGTTGTAGGTGGACTTTAAATATAGCCTCTCTACCTACAATATCGGGTTTGTCAATGCTAATTTGTCTATCAAACCTTCCTGGTCTAAGAAGTGCCTGGTCTAAAATATCAGGGCGATTGGTTGCTGCCAATATAATCACACCTGAATCAGTAGCAAAACCATCCATTTCAACCAGTAATGAATTTAAGGTATTTTCTCTTTCATCATTAGAGCCTGGCATTTGCCCTCTTCCTCTTGAGCGTCCTACTGCATCTATCTCGTCTATAAATATGATACAGGGTGCTTTTTCTTTAGCTTGTTTGAATAAATCTCTAACTCTTGCAGCTCCAACTCCTACAAACATTTCTACAAAGTCTGAACCTGATAAAGAGAAAAATGGAACTTCTGCCTCTCCTGCTACTGCTTTAGCTAATAAGGTTTTTCCAGTACCAGGAGGGCCTACCAAAAGGGCTCCTTTAGGAATTTTGCCTCCTAGTTTGGTAAACTTTGTGGGATTTTTTAGAAAGTCTACAATTTCTTTTACTTCTTCTTTTCCTTCTTCTAGTCCAGCAACATCAGCAAAAGTAATTTTTACTTTATTGTCTGCATCAAATAGAGCAGCTTTGGATTTACCTATATTAAAAATTTGTCCTCCTGGGCCTGCTCCACCCATTCTTCTCATGATGTACCATAAACCAAATAGTAAAAAAAGTATAAAACCCCATGTGGTAAGTGGTGTAGATATATCGACTCTTGGATCTAACTTGTAACCAATTCTTTCGTCTTTGGGCATTTTGCTTTCTAGTTTTTCTAAATCATTTTTAAATGATTCTGAAGAAATAACTTGAAACTTGAAATGAGGACCACCAGTATTGCCCATAGGGCGATTGGCAAGAAGTTCTTTATACTTCTCATTTTGTAAAGATTCTTCTTTCAAGGTAATTTCTACCGAAGACTCTGGCTTAATAATATTTATTTCCTTTATATCATGGCTTAAATACATTTCTTCAAACCTTTTTTGGGTAATATCTACCGCAGAATTGTTTTTAGACATGTACATTACTCCAAAGACCAATAATAATAAGCCCCCAATTACCCACATTTGATAGTTAGACTTTGGAGGTGGGATTAAGGTGTTCTTTTTCTTTTTCTTGTCTTTATTTACTTCGCTCATTGGTAATTATATTTGTAAATAGAAATTGTGAATTGTTTAATCGTAATTTATTTAGTCTTTTTTACTGGCTTTAATACTATTTCTTTTTTGTCTCTTGGTGTGCTTTTCTTCTTTGGTGCTACTTTTGAAACTGGCTCAGTAGCTTTTTCTTTCTTTACTTTTGTTGTGTTTATGGAGGTCTTTTTTTTAGGAGATTCGCTAATGTAGCTATCTAATGGTTTGCTCTTTTGACCCTTGTCTTCAATACGAGAAATAATACCATCGCCCCATAAAGATTCTAAATCATAAAGCATTCTTTTTTCTTTCTTAAACACATGGGCTACTATATTTACATAGTCTAATAAAATCCATTCTCGATTTTGCTTCCCTTCTTTTCTCCAAGGATTTTGATTTGTTTTTAGATAAACTTCTTTTTCAATAGAATCTGCTATCGCATCTACATGTGAATCAGAATTTCCAGAACAAATCACAAAGTAATCAGCAACTCCGTTTTTAATTTTGGTAAGATCTATTATTGATATGGATTCCCCTTTTAGTTCTTCCATTCCTGATACAACAACATCAACAAGGTTTATGTTTTCTGTTTTTGATTTTATTTCTTTTTTTTTCGCCACTTTGTAGTATTTTTAATATCTTGAATTTCATTGATAAAATGAAATCTTAAGATAAATTTTAATTTTAATCACAAAAATATAAATAATCTTGTACAAAACTGTGCCTAATACCTTATTTCTAGGAAAAGATGTTATGTATCTGCCAAGCTGTCATTCAACCAATAGTTATCTGTCTTCATTATTGGCTTCAGAAGAGCTCAATGATGGTTTTGTCTTGATTACAGATACTCAGTTGGCAGGTCAAGGGCAGATGGGTACAACTTGGGAGGCGGAGCCTTATAAAAATCTTACTTTTTCATTATACCTAAAGACAGAGTGGTTAGCTATTCGATACCAATTTTATATAAGCATGGTGGTAGCTTTGGCTATAAAAGAGACTTTAGCTATTTATATTAAGGACGATATACATGTAAAGTGGCCCAATGATATTTTTATCAAGAAAAGCAAGATTGCAGGAGTTCTGATAAAAAATACAATTGTTTCAAATAAGATTAAAAATACCATAGTAGGTATTGGGTTAAATATTAATCAATTAAACTTTTCTTATCCATTAGCAACTTCTATTTTAAAAATTACTAGCAAAGTAAATCAACCAAACCAAGTATTTTCTGTTCTACTCACAGCAATTGAGAAATATTATTTAGAATTAAAAAATCACAATTTTCAATATATCAAAAATCTGTATGAAGATTCGTTATTTCAAAATAATAATAAAGCACAATACATCATCAAAGGAAATCTACAAGAAGCAATAATTAAAGGTGTGGAAGATTCAGGTATGTTGAAAATGCTGATAGGTGATGAAATTAAACATTTTGATTTAAAGGAAATCAAATTTGTGAACAGTTAAAAAAGGAATTATTATCTTAATCAAAATTCTAGGTTAATAAATTATCTGATAGTAAATATTTACTTGTAGGTAAAACTACAATAGGTTATATTTGTACAATTTTAATTTTCAGTAAACTAAAAACAACAATCATGGTTGAAACTCTTGTAAAATACAAAGTAAAAGATATGTCCTTGGCAGAATGGGGACGTAAAGAAATACAATTGGCTGAAGCAGAAATGCCAGGTCTTATGTCTATAAGAAAAGAATTCGGTCCTTCTAAGCCTTTGAAAGGAGCTAGAGTAGCAGGCTGTCTGCATATGACTATCCAAACTGCAGTATTGATAGAGACATTGGTAGAACTTGGTGCAGAAGTAACATGGTCATCATGCAATATCTTCTCTACTCAAGATCATGCCGCCGCCGCAATAGCTGCAGCAGGAATCTCTGTTTATGCTTGGAAAGGGATGAATGAACAAGAATTTGATTGGTGTATAGAGCAAACCTTATTTTTTGGTGATGATAGACAACCACTAAATATGATTCTAGATGATGGCGGTGATTTGACAAATATGGTCTTAGACAAATTCCCTGAGCTTGCATCTAATATTAGAGGTATATCTGAAGAAACAACTACTGGTGTATTAAGATTAAAAGAAAGAGTTAAAAATGGAACTTTGTCTTTACCAGCAATTAATATTAATGATTCTGTAACAAAATCTAAATTTGACAACAAATACGGTTGTAAAGAATCTCTAGTAGATGCTATAAGAAGAGCTACCGATGTGATGATGGCTGGTAAAGTAGCCTTGGTAGCAGGTTATGGAGATGTAGGAAAAGGTTCTGCTGCTTCTCTTAAAGGTGCTGGCGCTAGGGTGATAGTAACAGAAATTGATCCAATATGTGCTTTACAAGCTGCAATGGATGGATTTGAAGTGAAAAAAATGGATGATGCAGTAAAAAGAGCTGATATCATTGTTACAGCTACTGGTAATTTTAATATTATCGTAGATCGTCACTTTAAATCAATGAAAGATAAAGCCATTGTTTGTAATATTGGTCATTTTGATAATGAAATTGATATGGCTTGGTTGAATAAGAACTTTGGTAATACCAAAGTTGAAATCAAACCACAAGTAGATAAGTATAATGTCAATGGAAATGATATTATAGTGCTTGCTGAAGGCAGGTTAGTAAATTTAGGCTGTGCAACTGGGCATCCTTCTTTTGTAATGTCTAACTCTTTTACCAATCAAGTATTGGCTCAATTAGAATTATGGCAAAACGCTAAGAATTATAACAATGACGTTTATACCCTTCCAAAACATTTGGATGAGAAAGTGGCTATGCTTCACCTTGAAAAAATAGGCGTGGAGCTAGATGTGCTTACTAAGGAACAAGCTGATTATATCAAAGTACCAGTAAGTGGTCCTTTCAAATCTGAAGAATATAGATACTAATCAACTTTTTTATTGAGAAACTAATTATCAAAGAAGCCCAAAATAAATTTTGGGCTTCTTTGATTTGATAGATATAATTATAATACTCTAAGTTGATTTATTTTACTACTCATTCCCTCTAGCCCTTGTAACCCACCTGAGTGGACTGCTATTATTTTGCTACCCGAAGGAAAATATCCTTTTCTAATCAAATCAAATACGCCAAACATCATTTTTCCAGTATATACTGGGTCTAGGGAGACATTAAAAGTATCTGAAAACCAATCCATAAAGTAGATTAATTCTTTATTTATTTTCGCATAACCTCCAAAACAATAGTCATTAAAAATAGAATATTTACTTTTATCATTGTTTAATTTTAGAAAATCATTCAATTGTTCTTCGAAATAGCCTTCTGCTTTAAGTGCAGCAAATCCTAAGGCTTTTTGATTGGTCTTTAGTTCAGAGCTTATACCAGCCAAGGTCGCTCCTGTGCCACAAGCTGAACAAATATAATCAAAGTGAATATCTATTTCTTTTACAATTTCCTTACAACCTTCTAAAGCCAATTCATTACTGCCTCCTTCTGGAAGATAATAGAAGCTTCCAAATTGATTTTCAAGAGATTTTGTAACAGACGTGCTGTCTTTATGTTGATACTGACTTCTGCTTAAATAATATAATTTCATACCACATGAAGCGGCAAATGATAAAGTTGGGTTTAGTGGTAAGCATTCTTCCCCTCTGATTATTCCTATTGTTTCAAACCCTAAATACTTCCCTGCTGCAGCACAAGCATAGATATGATTAGAGAAAGCACCACCAAATGTAAGCAATCTAGATTGGTTCTGCTTTTTCATTTCGATTAGATTATATTTTAATTTTCGCCATTTATTACCACCGTAATAAGGGTGAATTAAATCATCCCTCTTTATAAAAAGAGATATATCCATTGCTGCCAATTCTTTTGAATTGATTATTTCTAGGGGAGAAGGGATATACGTATCAATATTCAAAATTGCATTATATTATTGTTAAATTGCTTCAAAGTTACTAAAAAGTAAATATGAACGAAGAACTTGAAATCGTAGAAGATGGCGATTTGTATGAACATTATAGGATTATAGTAGACAAAGGGCAAAGCCCAATTCGAATTGATAAATTCATTATGGCAAGAGTCGAGAATGCCACTAGAAGCAAAGTACAGCAAGCGATAGAAGCAGAAGCCGTATTAGTAAATGGACTCTCTACAAAGCCAAGCTATCTAATTAAGCCGAATGATTTAATTACGATTTCTTTACCAGAACCACCAAGAGACGATGTTGTTAATCCTGAAAATATTCCACTCAATATTGTTTTTGAAGACGATGACCTGCTTGTGGTAAATAAACCAGCAGGAATGGTTGTCCATCCGGCATATAATAACTGGAGTGGTACATTGGTAAATGCACTCGCTTTTCATTTTCAAAACCTACCTACAAGCAGAAATGGCGTGGGCAGACCTGGGCTAGTGCATAGAATAGATAAAGATACTTCAGGCTTATTGGTAATTGCCAAAACTGAGCAGGCAATGACACATCTTGCCAAACAATTTTATGATCATAGTATAGAGCGAACATATATTGCTATGGTGTGGGGAGTTCCAAAGGCAGAGCAAGGAACTATTAATGCTAATCTTGGTAGAAGTCTGAAAGACAGAAAAGTTACTACTGTCTATGAAGACGAGACTATTGGTAAAAATGCAATCACTCATTATAAAATTATTAAAGATTATGGTTATGTAAGCCTTTTGAAATGCAATTTAGAAACAGGAAGAACCCATCAAATAAGAGCTCATATGAAGTATTTAGGGCATCCATTATTTAATGATGCAACATACGGAGGAGATAAAATTTGGAAAGGAACTACATTTACCAAATACAGACAATTTATAGATAACTGCTTTGCTATTCTCCCGAGACAAGCCTTACATGCTACTTCTTTAGGATTTATTCATCCAGTCTCGAAAAAACACTTGCAATTTGATGTACCACTGCCATCAGATTTTCAAGCGTTAATAGATAAATGGGAGAAATACATTCAATATGAAAATTAATTCTATAAAATATTTCAAAGAGCAGAACTCTATTTGAGTATTTCTTAAAATAGAATTTAGAAAGAAAATATTAACTTTACTATCCAATAAAAATAATTCAAAATGTTAGGTGCAATTTCTCAAGCAATAGCTAAAGTATTTGGTTCCAAATCTGAAAAAGATTTAAAGCAAATTTTACCATTAGTAACCAATATCAATGAAGCATATGCTAAACTCCAAATCTTAAGCGATGAACAATTAAGACAAGAAACTAAAAAATTAAAAGAAATAATATCAATAGATCTACAATCTATTAATAATGAATTAGAAGTTTTGCATAATTCTATTGCAGAGCAACCATTAATGGAGCTTAGTAAAAAAGAAGAAACTTTTAGTAAAATAGACAAACTAGAGATAGATAGAAATAAGAAATTAGAAGAGATATTATTGAAAATATTGCCTCAAGCATTTGCAATAGTTAAAGAAACTGCACGAAGATTTAAAGAACAGGGTCAGCTTGAGGTTTTTGTTACAGAGCATGATAGAAATATAGCAGCCAAACGCACTGGTGTAGAAATCATAGGAGATAAAGCCATTTGGAAGAATAAATGGACAGCAGCTGGAGCTGAAATCACTTGGGAAATGCTTCATTATGATGTTCAGCTTATCGGAGGAATTGTCTTGCATTCTGGGAAAATAGCTGAGATGGCAACAGGAGAGGGTAAAACATTAGTCGCTACTTTACCTGCATACCTGAATGCACTTGCTGGGCTTGGGGTTCATATCGTTACAGTTAATGATTACCTAGCCAAAAGAGATAGTGAGTGGATAGGGCCATTATTTGAATACCACGGTCTTACTGTAGATTGTATAGATAAATATCAAGCCAATTCTGAGGCAAGAAGAAAAGCCTATCAAGCCGATATTACCTATGGTACTAATAATGAATTTGGATTTGATTACTTGAGAGACAATATGGCTAGAGAGCCAGAAGAACTTGTTCAACGTAAGCACCATTTTGCAATGGTAGATGAGGTAGATTCTGTGCTTATAGACGATGCCAGAACACCACTCATTATATCAGGCCCAGTTCCTAGGGGCGATGAACATGAATTTTATGAATTGAAGCCAAGAGTAGCTAAAATATTAGAAGCTCAGAAAAAAATAGCTGCCGATTTTCTAAATTTAGCGAAAAAGAAAATTAGTGAAAATGATGAAAAAGAAGGAGGTTTGGCACTCTTTAGGGCATATAGAAGCTTACCTAAAAGCAAACCACTAATCAAATTTTTGAGTGAAACAGGCAACAAGGCAATTCTTCAAAAAACAGAAAATATATACCTCGCAGAAAGTTCTAAGTTAATGCCAGAGGCAGATGCACCTTTGTTATTTACAATTGATGAAAAAAGCAATCATATTGAACTTACAGAAAAAGGTCTAGACTTTATTACAGGCGAAGGCGAAGACCCAAATCTATTTCTACTTCCTGATATTGGAACTGAGATTGCAAAAATAGAAAAAGAAAATACCCTCAGTACACAAGAGAAACATGATAGAAAAGAAGCTCTTATTCAAGATTTCGGAATCAAATCTCAAAGAGTTCACTCTATTAATCAATTGCTAAAAGCCTACACATTATTTGAAAAAGATGTAGAATATATCTTGGTAGATGGCAAAGTAAAGATTGTTGATGAGCAGACTGGTCGTGTGATGGAAGGTAGAAGATATTCTGACGGATTACACCAAGCTCTAGAAGCTAAAGAAAATGTTACCGTAGAAGATGCTACACAAACGTATGCTACCATTACCTTACAAAATTATTTTAGAATGTACCACAAGCTTTGTGGTATGACAGGTACAGCCGAAACAGAAGCAACAGAATTTTGGGAGATATATAAGCTAGATGTTGTTGTAGTTCCTACCAATAAAAAAGCGGTAAGAAAAGATCATGAAGATAAAGTATTTAAAACTACTAGAGAGAAATACAATGCAGTAGCTGATGAGATTGTAGAACTCACCAAAATAGGAAGACCAGTTCTAGTTGGAACTACATCGGTAGAGATTTCCGAACTTCTTAGTAGAATGCTTAAAATTAAAAATATAAAACATCAAGTTTTAAATGCAAAATTCCATGCTAAAGAAGCCGAAATAGTTGCGGAAGCAGGAAAACCAAGTGCTGTTACTATAGCGACCAATATGGCTGGTCGTGGTACAGATATTAAGCTTACTCCTGAATCTCGCTCAGCAGGAGGTTTGGCAATTATCGGAACAGAAAGACATGAATCAAGAAGGGTAGATAGACAGTTGCGTGGACGTTCTGGAAGACAGGGAGACCCAGGTTCTTCTCAGTTTTTTGTCAGCCTTGAAGATAACCTTATGAGGCTTTTCGGTTCAGATCGTATAGCTAAGTTAATGGACAGAATGGGCTTAGAAGAAGGTGAGGTTATTCAACATTCAATGATTACAAGCTCTATAGAAAGAGCCCAGAAAAAAGTAGAAGAAAATAACTTCTCTACTAGAAAAAGATTACTAGAATATGATGATGTGATGAATTCTCAGAGAGAGGTCATCTATAAAAGAAGAAGAAATGCATTATTTGGCGAAAGACTTCAATTAGACATACTTCATATGTTGTATTCTACTTGTGAGAAATTATCAAAAAGTGCTAAAGAAGGAATAAGCTTTGAAGATTTTAAAGTAGAGCTATTGATGAAGCTTAGCTTAGATACTCAAATCTCCGAACAGCAATACAACGCTACAAAACCAGAAGCTTTAGTTCAGCTTATTTATAAAGAAGCATTTGAACTTTATAAATCTAAAAATGAAGATTTGGCAAAGAGAACCTTGCCTATATTTAGAGACCTTTTTAACCATAGAGGCAATAGCGTAGAGAACATAGTAATGCCATTTACAGATGGAAGAAAAGGAATTAATGTAATTGCTGCACTGAAAAAATTATTAGATGAAAAATCACTAGAACTATCAAGAGCAATTGAGAAAACTGTTACCCTCAATATTATCGATGCTCAGTGGAAAGAACATTTAAGAGATATGGATGATTTAAAACAATCTGTTCAGAACGCAACCCTAGAGCAGAAAGACCCATTGCTTATCTATAAATTTGAAGGTTTTCAATTGTTCAAATCCTTAATATTAAAAATAAACGAAGAAACGCTTACCTTCCTGTATCGTGCTGAGATTCCTATCAAACAAGAAGATGATGTGATGGAGGCAAAGCAAATACGTCAACCTAAGCAAACTTATAGCGAAAACAAAGCAGAAGCTCAATCTATCAATAGACCACAATCAACTAATTTGCCAGAAGAAGCACCCAAGTTAGAGCCTATAAAATCTAATAAAGTAGCCAATAGAAATGACAAAGTTTCTGTTCAATATATAGATGGATCTATAAAAAGAGATGTGAAATATAAAACTATAGAAGAAGATATACTTCAGAACAAATGCGTATTAATAGATTAAGCATCGTGTCCATGAGATTTCAAAAGAAAACAACATGGATATTGGTATTCCTTAACCTTACTTTTATTAGCACTCTATGCCTTGCACAAAGTGCTAATAAAAGTGAGCTAAGTAGCGATGAGGAGGTTTCTAAATATAGGCTCAAGTACAATACTTCTATAGAAGAAAATGGAGATATCGACAACAATTCAAAACAAGATTTTATACCAACACTTGATGTTACTAAACAGCTCAACCAGAAACTTGATTCAATAGCACTTAAAAACAAAAAGTTTAAATACGCACAAGGTTATAGAATCCTAGTATATACAGGTTCTAGCAGTGAGGAAGTAAATAAAATAAAAGCAAAAGTTATAGAAATAGTCGGGAGCGAACCTGTATATAGTGTATATAAACAGCCTACTTTTAGAATTAAAGTAGGCGATTACCTTAATAGGGTTGATGCAGGTAGGGTAATCATGCTTCTTAAAACAGACTTTCCTAATGCAATCCTCATTCCAGATCAGATTATAATTATAAAGGATAAATCATCTGAACAAAAATAAGTGTTACACTAAAACTCAATTAAAACAATTACTATGAGTTTGAAATTAATTATACAACAACTTGCATTAAGTTATTCAGAAGAATTTATTCAACTTAGAAGGCATCTTCATGCCAATCCAGAACTGTCATTTGAAGAATATCAAACCTCAGCTTTTATATCAGATTATTTAACTCAGTTAGGAATAAAGCACACCACTCAAATAGCTGGAACAGGAATAATAGCAATTATAGAAGGAAAGAATCCTCATAAAAAAAACATCGCCCTTCGTGCAGATATGGATGCACTCCCTATTCAAGAAGCCAATGAAGTAGATTATAAATCAAAAAATGATGGAATAATGCATGCTTGTGGACATGATGTTCATACAGCATCTTTATTAGGATGTGCAAAAATACTATCAGAAATAAAAGATCAATTTGAAGGAAGTGTAAAATTGATATTCCAACCAGGAGAAGAAAAACTTCCTGGCGGAGCTTCATTGATGATTAAAGAAAAGGCACTTGAAAATCCTTCTTCAGATTCTATCTTAGGGCAACATGTAGCACCTTCTATTCCTGTAGGTAAAGTAGGGTTTAGAGAAGGAATGTACATGGCAAGTTGTGATGAGCTATATATTACCATTACAGGTAAAGGTGGTCATGCAGCAATGCCTGAGAAATTGATAGACCCTATATTAATAGCAGCTAATATTATTGTATCGCTACAACAAATAATTAGTCGCAATTGCGATCCTAAAATACCAGCAGTGCTCTCTTTTGGGAGAATTGAAGGATTAGGAGCAACGAATATCATTCCTAATGAAGTAAAAATACAAGGAACATTTAGAACCCTCAATGAACAGTGGCGTGCAGAAGCTCACCTTCGGATGGTTAAAATGGCTACAGCTATTGCTCACGGAATGGGTGCTGAGTGTGATTTTCAGATACTCAACGGTTACCCTTTCTTAAAGAATAATCCTGAGCTAACATCAAGAATGAAGGCTGGAGCAGAAGAATACTTAGGCAAAGAGAATGTACTCGACTTAGATTTGTATATGGCAGCAGAAGATTTTAGTTACTATACCCAATTAATAGATGCCTGTTTTTATCGCCTAGGAGTAAGAAATGAACAAAAAGGAATTACCTCTGGAGTTCATACCACCAAATTTGATATCGACGAAAATGCACTAAAGATAGGTTCGGGGCTTATGGCTTGGTTAACTATAAGGGAATTAATGGAAGAAGCTATCTAGCAATTGATTAACAATTTTCAATAGTTCCAAAGAAAAAAACATTGTTTACTATATCTACAAGCGTTAATTTTGAATAAGAAAAAATGAATATGGAAACTACTACAAACAAAATTTCAAGAGATACTCAGATATTTGATATCATCAATAGAGAAGCCCAAAGACAAGAGCACGGTATAGAGCTTATCGCTTCCGAAAACTTTACTTCTAAACAAGTAATGGAAGCTATGGGAAGTGTACTTACCAATAAATATGCTGAAGGTCTTCCCGGTAAAAGATATTATGGAGGATGCGAAGTGGTAGACGAATCTGAGCAATTGGCGATAGATAGACTAAAAGAATTGTTTGGAGCTGCATGGGCAAATGTACAGCCTCACTCTGGTGCGCAAGCCAATGCTGCTGTGATGTTGGCTTGTTTGAACCCTGGAGATAAAATCCTAGGATTTGATTTGTCACATGGTGGACATCTTACTCACGGTTCACCTGTAAATTTCTCAGGAAAATTATACCAACCATTTTTCTATGGCGTAGAAAAAGAAACAGGAACTATAGATTGGAACAAAGTAGAGCAAACAGCACTAAAAGAAAAACCAAAAATGCTGATTTGTGGAGCTTCTGCTTATTCTAGAGATTGGGACTATGAAAGACTTAGAAATATTGCAGATCAAGTAGGAGCTATTTTATTGGCAGACATTTCTCATCCTGCTGGTCTTATTGCCAAAGGCTTATTAAATAATCCAATACAACATTGTCATGTAGTTACTACTACTACTCACAAAACTCTAAGAGGTCCTAGAGGTGGAGTTATTATGATAGGCAATGATTTTGAAAACCCTTATGGTCAGATGACACCAAAAGGAGAATTAAAAATGATGTCTAATCTTTTAGATATGGGAGTGTTCCCAGGCACCCAAGGTGGGCCATTAGAACATGTAATTGCAGCCAAGGCAATTGCTTTCCGTGAAGCCCTTTCGGATGATTATTATGAATACGCTGTACAAGTAAAAAGCAATGCTCAAGCAATGGCTAAAGCATTTCTTGCTAAAGGCTATCAAATTATTTCTGGAGGTACCGATAATCACCTTATGTTGATTGATCTCCGTTCTAAAGGTTTGAGTGGAAAACAAGCTGAAAATTCTCTTATCAAAGCAGACATTACGATCAATAAAAACATGGTTCCCTTTGACGACAAGTCTCCATTTGTAACTTCAGGAATGCGTGTTGGTACTGCAGCCATTACTACTAGAGGAATGAAAGAGTCAGATATGGAAAAAATAGTAGAATTAATAGATACTGTATTGATGAATTTGGAAAACGAAGCCAAAATTGAAACAGTAAGGAAAGAAGTGAATCAATGGATGAAGAATTTCCCATTGTATGCCTAATTAAATTGATTGATATTGCCTCTAAACATTATGTTTAGAGGTTTATTTTTAACATTAAATACCAAAGTTATTTTATTTAATTTTTTTAATAACCTCAAAGACCACAGTGGCGAGATGACATTTCTAGATCACCTCGAAGATTTACGTTGGCATGTAGTTCGTTCGGTGATTGCAATGATTGTATTCACTAGTATTGGTTTCTTTGGTATATCTTTTATTTTTTCTGAGATATTACTAGCCCCTATGCGAGATGATTTTTGGACGTATAGAAAATTATGCGAATTGAGTGATAGCCTTTGTATATCAGGGATAAAATTTGAAATGCAAAACCGTACTATGACTGGTCAGTTTATGATGCACATTAAAACTGCACTAGTATTTGGCTTATGTTGCTCATTTCCTTACTTAGTCTTCGAAATATGGAAGTTTATAAAACCAGGTTTATATCCAAAGGAACAAAAAGCGACAAGAGGTGCGGTTTTATTTGTAAGTGTCTTGTTTTTTTTAGGAATATTATTTGGTTATTACATCATTGTCCCACTTTCTTTTAATTTTCTAATCAATTATAAAATAGATGAAAGTATTCCTAATGTCATTGATTTGACTAATTATATTTCCTTATTAACAGCAATGGTTCTAGGAAGTGGTATCATGTTTCAATTGCCGGTGTTGATTTATGTTCTTTCTAAAATTGGAATTGTTTCTCCTAAGTTGATGCGAACTTATAGAAGGCATGCTATAGTAGTTATCTTTATCGTAGCAGCTATTATTACTCCATCACCAGATTTCTTTACTCAGTCTATTGTAGCACTTCCCTTGTTGATTCTGTATGAATTAAGTATATTTATTTCTGCAAGTGTACATAAAACTAGACAATTGGAACATGAAGAGTTTATGAATTCTTGATTTAGGTATTAATAATATATAATTATGAAAATTGCAATTGGAGGAGATCATGCAAGCCCAGTCTATAAAAATTCTATTCAATCTATGCTCATAGACTTAGGGCATGAAGTGATTGATTTTGGAACATATACTGAAGATTCGGTTGATTATCCAGATTTTGCACATCCAGTAGCAAAATCAGTAGTTTCTAAAGAAGTAAGTTTAGGAATCTTAATTTGCGGAAGTGGCAATGGAGTAGCAATTACTGCTAATAAATATCCATCGATTAGAGCCGCCTTATGTTGGAATTCAGAGATAGCTAGTTTAGCTAGACAACATAATGATGCAAATATTTTATGTCTACCAGCAAGATTTATAGATTTAGATCTTGCTAAGTCTTGTGTTAAAGTATTTGTAAATACTGAATTTGAAGGAGGGAGACACGCCACTAGAGTTTCTAAGATAAGTTGTTAGCATTAGTTTTCTTAGCTCACTATTAATCTGTTTTTTGAAGTGTTTTTCGATAAATAGGAATAAAAAGAAAATGTGATACGTTCGCCTTTAACATTTTGAATGAATTATTGAGATTAGTTGATGAAAAAAGAATTTTACTAAGGTTGTGCTAAATGATACGATATAGCACTATCTTATGAAGAAGATAGCTAAGTCTAGATATGAATATAAATAATATTAATTTTATCGCTGCTATACCCCATAAATCATCTTATTTCTGAAAAAATGAATCTCAGATTCCCCTACATTATCAAGTGTTCATTAGTTATATACATTATACTTTTTTTAATAGGTAGTGTTAACACTCAATTATGGGCACAAAGCAAGAAAAACCAATTAGAGAAAGAGAAAGAAGAAAACCTAAAGAAAATCAGTGAAACCAATAGAATTTTAGAAGAAACACGCACAAAAAAAAGTGCTACCGTTGGGCAGCTTACCGCTATTAATCATCAAATCAATGCTAGAAATTCATTAATCAATGCTATAGCCTCTGAAATAGAGGAAATGGATAAAGCCATTGCAGAAAATGAAAGTATCATGCTTTCCATGGAAACGGATGTAAATACCCTAAAAAAAGAATATGCAAATATGATTTATGTTGCCTATAAATCTAATAATATGTATGACCATCTCACTTTTCTTTTTTCTTCTAAAACTTTTAATCAATTATATAATCGCTTACAATATTTCAAACAATATTCTGACTCTAGAAAGAATCAAGTTCAACTTATCAATAAAGTAACCAATTATTTAAGCGAACAAAAGAATAAGATTTCTCTGCAAAGGGCTGAAAAAAATCAACTATTAGAAAGCAAGACGAATGAAACAAAAGCATTAGATGAGCTAAAAAATCAACAAAATAAGCTAGTAGCTGAACTTTCTAATAAAGAGAAAGAGTTGAAAACAGAGTTAGAAGAAAACAAAAAGTCGGTTAAAAAATTAGAAAAATTAATTACTGATTTAATAGCTTCAGAAAGGGAGCGGGCAATGAAAGAGATTGCTTCGGTATCGAGAAGCAAAAAAACGAAGAAAGGTTCTTTAAAAGAAAATATTACTAATGTTGATAAAGTAGAAGCTACACCAGAAGTAGTAGAGATGTCTAATTCTTTTGCTGGAAATCAAAATAGAATGCTATGGCCTGTTCAGCATGGAAGCATATCTCATCATTTTGGTAAGCAGCCTCATCCCGTTTTGAAAGGGGTTTTTGTAGAAAATCTTGGTGTAGATATTCAGACTTTAAAAAATGAACAAGTAAGGAATGTTTTTGAAGGGAAAGTAATTACTGTAGCTAGTGTACCTGGAATGAATAATGTGGTAATGGTTCAGCATGGTGAATATTTTACTGTATATGCAAAACTAAAAACCGTTAATGTTATTACTGGTCAAGATGTCAAACCCAGAGATATTATTGGAGAAGTATATACAGATAAAAATGACGTTTCAGAGTTACAATTCCAAATATGGCGTAACAACGAAAAACAAGACCCAGAAATTTGGTTAAAGAAAAGATAGAGAATTAAACCGTAGCTTGGTATTTTTCATTTACCCTAGACATTATTCCAAATATTATTGTACTGAAAAGCAAGTCGCTGATGATGGTAGTCTTAAAGAATGGAATGCCTGCTACATAACACTTCATCAATCCATCGATTGTATTTGGATAAAAGTTATAGCTGAACCAAGTGCCAAAGTTTGAAAGGAGAAAGAAACCCAAAGAAGCTATAATGCTTCCCATAGCTACTACCGAAATTTTTAAATTTTTTGATAACACAATTCCTAAACCAACAATTAATATATAAGATAAATATTGCCAATAAAAACCTTCATAGAAGAAAGTAAAATGTTGGTTATAAATATAATTGATAAAAATATCGCTTACCCAAATACATAACAAGGGAAATAGGAAGGCATAAGACCTATTCAATAGGTAAAAGCCACACGATAGTGCTATTGCATTTACAGGAGAAAAATTAAACGGAAAGATATTTAGAAATGGAGTAAATCTAAAAGCAGTAACTAAGAGAGTAACTATTGAAAAAATAATTACGGGTAAATAAGATTTCTTAGAATTAGTTCCAATGTTCATGGTGAAGATTTTTATATATATAACAAATATTTCTATTTTTCGCTTTAATTCAAAATTTAAAATTAATCTTGCATCAATTTTATTATATAAACTTAATATAAGATTTCAAATAATTGCATATGAAATACATTGTTTCAATCGTCTTGTTCTTAAGTATGCTGCAAGGCCTTGCCCAATCTACTTTTCGCAATCCCATATTGCCTGGCGCCTATCCAGACCCTAGTATTTGTAGAGTGGGAGATGACTACTATTTAGTTAATTCTAGTTTTGAGTACTTCCCCGGTGTTCCTATTTGGCACAGCAAAGATTTAGTTAATTGGGAATTGATTGGTCATGCCGTTACCAGAGCTAAGCAGTTTGATTATAGTGGTATATGTTCCTCCTGTGGATTTTGGGCACCAAGCATTCGATTTCATAAGGGACTTTATTATTTGTCTGTAACCTGGGTAGATTGGAGAATGAAAGTGGGGTTTAAGAACGTAATTCTTACCGCTACCAATCCTGCAGGACCATGGTCTGACCCCTCAGTAATCACTGATGATATTTGGGGAATCGACCCTGCCATATTTTTTGATGACGATGGCAAAAACTATTGGCTAATGAACCACCCAGCAGAACCAGGGGCTCATCAAGGAGCCTCTACTATCATGATACAGCAAATAGACCTAGCTGCGATGAAACTTATCGGAGAAAAGAAAATTATAGGAAAAGGAGCACAAATAGATGCTAAGTATGCAGAAGGGCCTAAAATGTTTAAAAAAGATGGCTATTATTACCTATTCATTGCCGAAGGAGGTACAGGAGTGAACCATGCGGTAACCGTATCTAGAAGTAAAAACATAGAAGGGCCTTATGAAAATTTTCAAGGTAATCCTATCCTAACGCATCGAAACATGGGATATACTTCCCCCATCATCAACATTGGTCATGCAGATATAGTAAAAACAGCTAATAAAGAATGGTGGATGGTATGCCTAGGTTCAAGGACACTAGCAGGAACCGACAATATTTTTGGTAGAGAAACGTATCTTGTTCCTATGACCTGGGACAAAGACCAGTGGCCTATCGTTAGCCCTCAATACGGTCAAGTAAGAGCAGAGGAACGCAAACCAAATCTACCTGAATTTAAGGCTGCCCAATTTGCTTCAAAAGACGATTTTGAGACCTCCTCTTTATTGCCCTATTGGGTTACCATTCGTATCCCAAAGGAAAATACCTATCATCTAAAAAATAAAGGATTTCTTACCTTGAATCTTCAATCTTGTTCTTTAAAAGAGCTATCAGAACCAGCATTTGTAGGACAAAGACTTAGATATAAGCAAGGAGATATTATCACTAATCTTAGTTTTCAACCCAAATCAGAAAAAGAAGAAGCGGGATTAGCTATTTATAAATCCGATAAAGCTTATTTAAGATACGTTCTTTCAAAAAATAAGAATGGCAATATATTAACCATAATTAGCCGCAAAGACAGTTTTGAGGTAGTGTTGTTCCGTAAAGAAATTTTGGATATAAATGCTCTTCAATTAAAAATAATTCAGCAAGAGAATAAGTTTACCTTTTATTATTCAGAATCTCAAAATGCTTGGCAATTGGCGTACAAAGATTTTACAGGAAGCCTTTTTAGCGTGGAAGAATCAGGAGGATTTATGGGGACAATGGTAGGCATGTATGCCAGCAGTAATGGCAGCGAATCTAAAAATTTTGCAAAATTTGATTGGTTTGATTATATTTTAAAAAATTAAAAATATATGTTTTATAATTTTAGGAGAAAAGATTTCATTTTCTATTTAATTCTAGGAGCCTTTAATATTACTAAAGTATTTTCACAAACTTTCACCCAATATGTTGATCCAATGATAGGGACTGCTGGAAATGGGCATACCTTTCCTGGGGCTACAGCACCTTTTGGATTAGTTCAGCTTAGCCCAGATACAGATTATCATGATTGGGCAAGATCATCTGGTTATATTTATGCAGATTCTACTATTATAGGCTTTTCTCATACCCACTTGAGTGGAACAGGTGTTAGGGATTTAAATGATTTAATTTTAATGCCATTTTTGGGAAAAGTTAAGCGTTCAGACTTATTTGCAGGAACTGCTAAGGATGTTCACAAAGGATATCGTTCTAAATTTAGTCATGCTTCAGAAATTGCTAGCCCAGGATACTACGCTGTTACTTTAGAAGACGATCAAATTAGGGCAGAGCTTACTTGTTCTGAAAGAGTAGGTATGCACAGGTACACCTTTCCAAAGTCAGATTTCTCCAATATAGTTATTGATCCTATCCAAGAAGTTGGAGAAACTGAGTTTTGGAATACATCAAGTTCTGGAATAGTTGATGTTGAGCTAAAATTTATCAACGACTCTACTATAGTGGGGTATAAACATTCTACAGGTTGGGCAACTAGACAATATTTTTATTTCGTAATTCAATTTTCTAAGCCATTTATTGACTATGGGGTAACAGATTGGAATGAAGAACATTTATATAAAACACGCTTTAAGTCAAATAAACAAACGAAAGGTTTTGTAACATTTAAAACAAAAGCGAATGAGTCCATAGTTTGTAAAGTTGGAATATCAAGTGTAAGTATTGATGGAGCTTGGAAAAATATTCGTTCAGAAGTTCCTCATTATGATTTTGACAAAGTAAAGAAAGATACCGAAAATAAATGGAATAAACAGCTAAGTAAAATTCAAATTGAAGGCACAGAAGTTCAAAAGAAAATTTTTTATACAGCAGCTTATCATTTAGCCATTGCTCCTAATGTTCTTTCTGATGTAGATGGCACTTATTATTCGGTATATGGAAATACAACCAAGAAAGCTTCTGGCAAACAATATTATTCTACTTTTTCACTTTGGGATACCTACAGGGCGGCACACCCATTGTTTATATTTACGAATCCAGATAAGGTTGCAGATTTTATCAACTCTTTCTTAGATTTTTATGAAGATAAGGGCTATTTACCATTTTGGCCACTTTGGGGTTGTGAAACAAATTGTATGATTGGTAATCATGCTGTACCAGTTATTGTAGATGCTTATTTAAAAGGAATTAAGGGTTTTGATGTAGAACGAGCGTATAAAGCCGTTTATGAATCTTCAATAAAACCATCCTATAAATCTGAGGTGGATGTTTTGCATCAATATGGATATTTGCCTTCAGATATAATTCATGAAGATGCTGTATCTAAAGCCTTAGAGCACTCTTATAATGATTGGTGTGTTGCTCAATTTGCTAAGGCATTGAATAAAACTAAAGACTATGAATTTTTTACAAGTAAATCTTATGCTTATAAAAATTTATATGATAAACAATTAGGATTCATGAGGGGGAAAAATGCAGATGGAAGTTGGCATGAAACTAAAAATTTTAATCCTAATAAATTTGACATGAGGTATTATACCGAAGCTACGGCATGGCAATATCTATGGTATGTGCCACAGGATGTTTATGGACTAATCGACCTAATGGGTGGCAAAGAGAAATTTGCTCAGAAGTTGGATTCTATGTTTAAATTACCAAGTAATTATGAAGGCTTCAGAGCAGATATTACAGGTTTAATTGGTCAATATGCACATGGTAATGAGCCAAGTCATCATATTCCATATTTATTTAATTATGCTGGTAAACCCAAGCTTACGCAATATTATACCCATAAAATTATCAATACCCAATATTCTGATAAAGTAGATGGCTTATGTGGGAATGAAGATTGTGGGCAAATGTCTGCTTGGTATTTATTTAGCTCGATAGGTATGTATCCTCAAAATCCTTGCGGTGGTATTTATGATTTGACAGCACCAAGCGTAAATCAAGCCAAAATTTTATTAGAAAATGGAAAGATGTTTGAAATAAAAGTAAAAAACCCCTCTATTCAAAATCGCTATGTTAAATCTGTTCGATTAAATGGCAAACCTATTATTGATTGGAAAATAAATCATCAGCAAATTTTGGCAGGAGGTATTCTAGAATTTGAATTAATGAAGTAAAGCTCAATTGTTCCAAATTACTTCTTAGTTATTAAATTTATATGAAATTACGTTGAAGAAGTATTTTGTATTTTATTTAACTTCAAGAAAAATAAAATCAAACCCTATTTTCAAAATTTGGTTGATCTGATTTTATGAAATCTCTATTCGATGAATAAACTTATCAAAATATTTTTAGCCAATAAAAGGTCATTTTCTCTCCTATTAATTTATGGTATTTTATGTTTTGGGGTAGCTTGTAAATCCTCTAAGCAATCAAAGAATAAAGATGTAGCTAAAGTTTCTACCAAAAAACCGAGAAAAGAAAAAATTAAGGAAACCCATTCTCCCTCCAATGAACAGGTTGAACAAGTAATCAAAATAGCAAAGTCATATATAGGTACTTCCTATAGATATGGGGGTACTAATAGAGCAGGATTAGACTGTTCTGGTTTGGTAATGATTTCCTATAAAGGAATTGAGATACAACTTCCAAGGAATTCCGAACAACAGAGCAAAGTAGGTAAAGCAATTTCCCTAAAAGATATTCAAGCAGGTGATTTATTGTTTTTTTCAGACAAGAAAGGGCATAAAAAGATAAGCCACGTAGGTATAGTTACTGAAGTGAAAGATGAAAAGAACATCAAGTTTATTCATGCTACTACCAAACTTGGGGTCGTAGAGAATAACTTAATGTCAGAAGTCTATTTCCCTATTTTTATCAAAGCCACTAGGGTATTATAAAAAAATCCTAACGATTATGTTAGGATTACAAAGTGGAGAATAACGGAGTCGAACCGATGACCTCTTGCATGCCATGCAAGCGCTCTAGCCAGCTGAGCTAATTCCCCTAATAATTGCCAAAGCTATAAAATATTGGTAATAATTAAAAATAGATTCCATTTAATCTACAATGGTGTAGTATAGATTTAGCTTCATTCTTTTTTGATTTCCAATTGCTGAAGAAAGCGTATTGTCATAAAATACTGCTCTATCGATCAGAAAGTTGGTATTGGGTGGGTTGTTGTTAGAAGTAAATATTTTATTACCACCTATTAATATCCCGTTTTGTGGGTTAAAATTATAGATAGCTTTTTGAATATAACTGGTGATATCAAATACATATCCTCCTCTGGACTTTTCATAGCTAGAATAGAAAAGAACTTTATTTTGAGTTCCATCTTTTATTACTTTTACTTGAAGGATGTTTGATAAAAAGGGGATGTTTGATTTATCTATCGAGAATACTGATAAGAAGGGTCGGTATGCATTGCTTTCTTGGGTGTCAGGGCAGGATAAGACTAGTTCTGCTTTATTGATTAATATATTTCTTCCTTGTGCTATTTTATCTAAGTAGGGTATTTTTACTTTAGTATAAAGTCCTATTCCTGTTTGAACATAACAAAGATTGTCGGTTTGGGAACTAGAAATTTCTCTGTTAGATTCGTTCAATAAGCTAAGTTTAGTGCCAGACCAATCTTTGGTTATTCGGTAGAATGCAGCACTATCTGAACCGAACAAAAACTTCTGCACACCGGCACGTCCTGTAATATCTTTATAGTATAAAGTGATTTTGTTGGAGGTGTCAGCAGAAAGTGTTCTATAGGTAAACATTTTTGAGCCACTTCCTTTGATTAATATTCCTGGGAATACATTTTTTAAGTCTTCGTTATTCAATTGCATTAGAGATAACAATTTGTTTCCAAAGTCTTGATTAAGTCTAGCTCTATATTCTGGAAGGGGTATTTTGCTGTCTTTAGGACTTCTTTTGAATGGGTTAAATTTAAATAAGAATCTGCCTTCGGCTAAGTCTTGAGGCTTGGTGTTTAAAGCTTGTGAAAAAATATAGTATTTCTCTCCTAGCCAAGAATGTGATTGTTCTATTTCAAAAAATTCAATTTTCTGAATGTCTTCATTGATTACGGAATCTTGTCCTACAAAGGGCCAAAGAGTAATTACTGCCGAGTCTAATACAGGAGCGGTGGCAAAATTATTGGCGGTTTCCATGAAAAGAGAGGTGTAGGTTTCTGCTTTTAACCTACCAAAGTAATTGTCATGATATTCTCCAGCCATTAGGTATGGCGACCTGAGCGAAAAGGTGGAACTTATGGAGTCGTACCAAACAGTAGAGGTTTCTAAAGTAAGGGTATCTTGAAAAAAAGCCCCAATGTTGTCTTGGGGCTCTTTAGGGATTCCAATATTAAATTTCTCTTTACACGATAGGGTAATTATTAATACAGCAAATAATAGATGCTTAGTTTTATCCAGCAAGTTCATTATAAAAGTTAAAATAAGAATCTTCTAAGTTTTCACCTTCTTCAAATACACTAAGTTTCTTTTCTTTTTGTATTGAGGTGAAGAGTTTATTTAAGCTATCGTTGTTCGTATCGCCAGATTTGATTACGGCATCAGCATATTGAGCACCCATTTTTATGAAGCCTTCGTAATCTGCTGATTTTAGATTGAGCAACATTTTGTCTTCTACATCTAACATTTTAGCTTTTGCCACGATGTCATTACCAAATTTATGTTCAAATGGATTGTTGTAGATAGTAAATACCGACTTTGAATTTTTATAATTGGGGTCTTTCTTATACCTAGTTTTTAAGTATAAGGGTATTAGGCTAGTCATCCAATCGTTGCAGTGAACTATATCTGGTGCCCAGCCCAGTTTTTTTACGGTTTCTAATACTCCCTTGCAAAAGAAAATAGCTCTTTCATCATTGTCTGGGTGGAAATTGTTTTCTTTGTCGTGAAATACAGATTTGCGTTGAAAATAATCTTCATTGTCTATAAAATAAACTTGAAGCTTTGCATTAGGAATGGATGCGACTTTTATTATTAAAGGTTTTTCTTCTTCGCCTATTGTAATGTTTATTCCTGAAAGCCTAACTACTTCATGTAGCCTGTTTTTTCGTTCGTTAATTAGCCCAAACCTAGGTACAAGTATTCTAATTTCCATGCCTTTTTCTTGCATGGCTTGAGGCAGTTTTCTAACAAAATCGCCTACATCAGAATATTGAACAAAAGGGTTGATTTCACTGGCTACATATAGAATTCTTAATTTCGCCATAAAAGAATTTGGTGTTTATAATTATTAAAATTAATAATTAACCGTTAAAGGTATGCAAAGTTACAAAATTTTAGATTAATTTCAAGGCTTTTATATTTTACCTATTCATTTTAATACCTAATTGCTCTAGTTTCATGCAGATTTGCAAAACTTTAGAAGAACTAAAATCTCAGATACAATTTTATAAAGCAAATCGTCGTTCCATTGGCTTTGTTCCTACTATGGGAGCCCTGCACGATGGACATTTGAGCCTTTGCAAAGCCGCTAAGAATGAAAATGATGTTTTGATTGTGAGCATATTTGTGAATCCTATTCAGTTCACTCAAGAAAATGATTTGATTCATTATCCTAGGACGGAAGAAAATGATATAAGATTACTATCTTCTATAGATTGTGATTTGCTTTTTATGCCAACAGTTGAAGTGATGTATCCTATAAAGCAGGATATAATCGTTGGTTTTGGGATTTTAGAGCAGCAATTAGAAGGAAAATACAGACCTGGTCATTTTAATGGAGTAGGTATAGTAGTATCAAAATTATTCCATCTTGTGCAACCAGATAAGGCGTATTTTGGTCAGAAAGATTTACAGCAGTTTTTAATAATTAGAAAATTAGTTGAGCAGTTAAATTTTCCAGTTCAGCTGGTCTGTTGTCCAATTGCTAGAGACCTAGATGGCTTGGCTTTATCTTCTAGAAATGCGAGAATAAAAGAAGAGCATAGGGCAGAGGCATCATTAATCTATCAGTCTTTGCTTTATGCGGCTGAGTTAATAAAAGGGAATTCTTTGACTGAGATTAAAAAGGCGGTGATGAAATATTTTGCTCCTACCACTAGCTTACAATTAGAATATTTTGAAATTGTAGATTCTAGGACTTTGTTGCCTGTTTCAGAATTGAGTCTTCCTAATGAGCTTGCTATATGTGTAGCTTGCACACTCGGCCAAGTGAGGTTGATTGATAATATGCTGATTAAAATCTAGATTTTTTAAATAATATTGGAGGAATTAATTTCTAATTCCTCCAATAAATTCACTTCTTTAGGGTAGAGGTACAATAGAGATTGCTTGTCCGCCTCCTGTGGCTAATTTTAAATTTACTATATCTCCTTTTTTTACTGTGCTTTTTAGAATTTCATAGGCAGTAGGGTTTGTTTCCCAACTTGTGTTAGGAGCATCTGCATATTGTATCATTTGGTACGTTTTGTCATTGTCTAGGAAGTCTAGATTTAATGATAGATTGCGAGCATTTTCATCTGTTACTGCTCCTACATACCAAGCATTGTTATATTTTCTGGCAATGCTTACATAGTCTCCAATGGCAGCATGTTTTACTATTGTAGTATCCCAATTGGTAGGAACATCTTTAATAAATTGGAAAGCAGGGTGATTTTCATAATTCTCTGGAAGGTCAGCTGCCATTGCCATAGGGCTGTAAAATACTACGTACAATGCCAATTGGTAAGCTAATGTAGAATTTACTCGTTGAGGTTTTTTATATTTATCAAATAATAAGTCAAATATTCCTGGCGTAAAGTCTATTGGCCCTGCTAATTGTCTCGTAAATGGAATTATCGTTACATGTTCTGGTAGATTTCCTTTGCCTTTATCCCATGGATTGTATTCGTTGCCTCTTAGTCCTTCAAGAGCCATTAAATTTGGATAGGTTCTTCTGATTCCTGTTTCTTTCACATATTCATGAAGAGCTACTCTTTGATTGTATTTTGCTGCGGTTTCTAATATTTTTCTGTAATGCATAACAGCCCATTGACTGTGTTGGAAATATTTTCCTCCTGTATAGTTGGCTACTGAAGCACTATCATTTCCCCAAGATCTGGTAAAATTCTTAGTTTCAAGATGCCATGCCCAACCAATTTTCATGGCACTGATACCAAATTTCTTGTATCTAGCAAAAGCACTATCTGCTTGGCGTTCTAGATTTAGGGCTTGACCCATAGATTCATTATGGATTACAATTTCAACGTTTTTACTTTTTCCATAATTGACAACTTCTTGCAGATCAAAATCGGGATGAGAATGGAGGAAGTTATCTACTGAATCTACAGTGTAGTTGGTAGGGTTCCAACCCTCTATTAATAAATAATTGATATTGTTTTTTGAAGCGAAATCAATATATTTTTTACAGTTGGTAGTAGAGGCACCATGAGGTTTTTGTTTGCTTACTTCTGCGTTTGCTCCATCAGCTATTCCTCTTTTACCTCTTGGATCCCAAGCGTATTTGCCGATGTGATAACCCCACCAAACTCCTATATATTTAATAGGTTGAATGTAAGACTCATCTTCAATAACCGATGGAGGATTTAATGATTCTTCCATATAAGAAATGGGTAATGATGCCGCATTGTCTGATATATGGATTGTTCTCCATGGAGAAACAAGGGGTAATTTAGATTTTACTTTTATACCGTCTGGCCAAGGAACTAATTCGCTTCTAAGGTTAAAGGGTTTTCCAGTTTCTAATGCTAAAGTCATTTCAGCATAATTGGTAAGGTTGGCTTCGTGAAATGCAATATAAATGCTGTCTTGGGTTCTCATTGTAAGTGGTGTGTTAAAGCCTACATGTGCTCCAAAGTTTTTCATGTAAAGTTCTTTTGCCGCTTCAGACTTGGTCTGTTTGTTGAGAATTAAATCACGCACAGCACTTATTGGGGTAGTGTTGTACATGATTTCATAACTATCATAATGGGCTTCATTCCACCATGCAGTATGGTCGCCAGTAAGATTAAAATAAGTGTTTTCAGAAATTATATTGATAGAGTCTGCAAAAGCTTGTTTTGGAATTTCGTACCTGAAAGCTACACCTTCATCAAAAGCTCTAAAATAGAGATAGAGTTTTCTTTTTGAATTTGATTTCTCGGAGAGGTAAACAGCAAGTTCGTTGCAATGATTTTTGATATATTTATATTGTCCTAGAACGGGCTTCCAAACTTCTCTGATTTGCTTTTGAGAGGAAGAATCTATTTGAAAATCTTTGGCTAAATTTGGAAAGTCTTTGAGTGTAAAGCCAAGAGACGATGAGTCGATAATGGTCTTTCCTTTGTAAGTTACCTTATAGATAGGACTTAAGGTATCGTTTAACAAAAATGAAATTTCTATTAGACTATCTGGGGAGTTTATTTTTATTGAGGTTTGTTGATTGGTTTTATTGCATCCATATATAATAGATCCAATACAGATTGCAAAAACTAGGTGTATTTTTTTCATATTTAGTAGATTATTAATTTATTTTATTGTGGTATTGGCTTTATAAATGTATAATTTATTTTTTATTCAATTGTATTGCTTTCAAATTAAGAGGGGAATGAATTTTAAGGTCTGGGTGGTAGCAAAAGTATAAATTATGCTTTCCTTCAGAGGGGGTAATAGGGAGAGTCGTTATCATGTCTTGGTTTTCGATTTTCTTTTTAATGAGTTCAATTTTTCCAATAAGTTTGCCTTGAGGACTATCCTCTCTTACTTCTAAGATACAATTTGGATAATAAAAGTCGTAATTATAGGTAATACTCATTGTATTCACGTTTCTCAAATCTAGTCCAAAAAATGCTATAGCCGATGTAGGGAAGGGCATTCTGGCATATGCTCCAGAGTTGATAATGTCTTTGCACCAGTCGTAATTTTTCGCTTTCAGAACTGCGGGCTTAAGCATAAGCACTTTAGAAACTGTTATAGGGCTTTGTCCATTGAATCCATTGTCGCTGGCTTTAACGGATAACCCAAAGGAGATATTAGAATTTTGAGCTTCTTGAGGGATGGAGAATTGTCCGATAGAAGCAAGTCTAGTCTTTTTATGATTTTCTTCTGTTAATGATAAAATATACTTTACCATTTCTTTGGCTTCTTCTATTTCTAACTGAGGATGTGCACTCATGACATATGTTCCCCATATTCCAGAGCCTCCACTTACTATCTTTTTACCGATTTGGGTAATTCCTATATCGTCTGTTCCTGCATAGCGGTTGCTAATCTGAACAAATGATGGGCCAACGGATTTTGAATTTTCTTGGTGACAAGATTTGCAGTCGCTCTCCTGTATGAGCTTTTCTCCATAGGGTTGAGCGGTATTAGCTCCAGAGAAATAGGTATTGGTATTTATGCTTATGTTTTTAGCATTGACGATTCCGTCTTCTTTGTCTTTTACATTGATTTGATATTGCACTTCATCTCCTGGCCAAAAGAAAGTTCCATGACTAGGAAATTGAATAGAAATTTCTGGGGGGGTATTTCCTACATTGATTTCTATAGTCTTTACAGTTTTATTGCCATGGCTATCTGTAACTGTTAAAGAACTTTGGTATTTCCCCACTTTTTCATAGATAAACGTAGGGTTTTTTTCTCTACTCTGAATGTTTTTTTCATTATCAAATCTCCATTCATAAATCAATTCATCATTGTCAATATCAAATGTTCCTTTGGAACTAAAATCAACTTTCATTGGAGCAGCCCCTTGAATGGTATTTGATTTCAGATCTACTATAGGTGCTATATTATTCCTTTGGTAAGAAATTCTGATAAGTTGTGCGTCGGTATTATCGAACCAATTGGTTCCATATTCAAGTAGGTACAGGCAACCATCTATTCCAAATTGCATATCCATAGGGCGAGTGAATTTGTGGTGATTTAGAAATGGCAATATTTCCTTGATGTCTCCTTTATTGTTCTGGCTTACAGTTTTTATAAAATTTCTCATCCAATCTCCAATAAATAAATACTTATCATAATAAGAAGGGAATCCACTAAGGTTTTGGGGATTGTAATGATAAATATCACCTGCTATTGCTGTTCTTCCTCCTATACCCATCATAGGGAATTCTAAAGAATTGTCATAAGGATACCATATCCATGCTTTTTGAGCAGGTGGTAAATCAATTAGACCAGTATTGTTAGGGGAAGTATTTTTGGGTGCTAAAGTATCAAAAGTTAAGATAACATTGTTGGTTAAAGGATCTGTTTTTGTATAGGCTTTATTATTGGCGATGAAGTATGGCCAACCAAAATTTCCAGCTTTATCAGTTCTGTTGATTTCGTCGTGTCCTTTTGGGCCCTTCTCGGTATCTTCGCCAGCATCTGGCCCTATATCTCCCCAATACAAAGTATTTGTTTGTTTATCTACTGCTAGTCTAAATGGATTTCTGCAACCCATTACATAGATTTCAGGGCGTGTAAGTGGGGTGTTGGGTGCAAATAAGTTACCTTCCGGTATGGTGTATTTTCCATCTGGTGTTGGGTGAATTCGCAAGATTTTACCTCTTAGGTCATTGGTATTTCCAGCTGAACGTTGTGAATCGTTGATTTCATGTCCTGATCTTTCATCTATGGGAGCATGACCGTTGATATCTGTAGGTTTTGTATTTTCTCCTGTTGAAATCAATAAGTTTCCATATTTATCAAAACATAGCGAACCACCTTGGTGTCTTTCGGGAACAATTGGAAACGAAAGTATTATTTTTTCTGATTCGATATCGAGCTTTTTGTTTTTGATTGTAAATCTTGAAATTCTTTGTACACTATGAGGGTCGGGGGTATATAGAAGATATACCCATTGTGTAATGGAGAAAGAGGGGTCTATAGCTATGCCTAATAATCCATCTTCGTGTCCTAGATTTACTTTTATTTCTCCAATGGCGATAAATTCTTTTGTTTTTTGAATATACAGATTCACCTTACCTTTTCTTTCAAGCACTAGCACATCTCCATTGGGGCATACTGCCATTTCTGTTGGATCTATCATTCCTTTTGCTAATACTTCAATTTTGAATCTATTAGTATCTGGCTTTGATTCTGAATGGGGAATATCTTTTGTTGATTTTGACTTATCGCAAGAGCATATCATTAACAATAGTAGGGTAAATGATAGATAGTTAAACTTGAGGTAAATAGTTCTAGACATTCTAAAAATCAGAGTATTATTGATAAGAAATTATTTGATTAGTTTATAGTCTTTTATATTGTATTTGTAAAAGGCTCTGAAGGTAAACTTTAAATAATAAATGGTAAGTTACATAAAATATAAACGCAGAAAAATACATTTATTAATAAAAATAGTAATAAATGAGTTTGCGAAATGCTATGGCTATCTTTTAAGTAATTCTTTATTTATACAATGTTTGCTAAGCCAATTTTTATAATGCTCCATTTTTTGTGCATTGAAACGTCCCCAAACACCATTTTCATTGAGATAAGGCAAAATTTCAATTTGGCATTTATTCAATAACTGATAATCTTTATAATAATGATTAAGGGGATGATTGAATATTGCATCTACAGCAATGCTGGGTTCTAGATGAGCTAAAGAATATCCTGCCTCTATAATAGAAAGTGTAAATTCGATTTCTTCTTTATTAATATCATAAGTTACCTTATTGCTTGCTAATATTGTGGTTGGGCCATAAGGGACATCGTAATCTTCGAGGTTAAATGTTTTTAGGGGTAAGTTTTTGTATTTTGCCTCAACTCCTTCAATGGGTTTGAAAATCCATGCACAGTCTGTCTTGCCTTCGAATAACGATTCATAAATATCTAGCTTAGGTGCTTCTACCCATTCTAATTCTCCTTTTCCTCCATCATTTTTTATCATAGAGGTAATTATTTCTTTTTCCCAAGGAATACCAAGTAGTGCATATTTTTTTCCATCTAGATGTGCTGGTCTTTTGATGTCGCTACTGGCAAGAACCGCCATAGAGGAAACATTTTGCTGAAGAAGTGCCCTAAGCGGAACGAATTGATTGTTTCCACTTAATTGATCTAGAATCAATTCTTCTGGCGATATGATTGCGAGATGTGCTTCGCCATTTTTTAGGCGGAGTGATGGAGTGGATGTATAATTGTCTGCTTGGGGTGAAATGAGCCTAAGGTCTATGCCAGCTTTGTGAAACCAAGATTTGCTTAATGCGGTGAAAATCCCACAGTGGGTTGGATTGGGTGTCCAGTCTAAGGCGATTTTCATGTTTTTGATTTGGGCTTAATAAAAAATTGAGCGTTAATTACGCTCAATTCTGTAACAATATTTATTAAGTTATGTTTTTTCTATTGATTAGAATCTTAATGTTGCTCCTGCTAGGAAATTTCTTCCTGCCTGCGGATAGTAAAAATTGTAGTTAATCTCTTTTCCATTTTCAAACATCGTGTAGGTATATCCATTGGCATTATACTTATAGTCAAGTATATTGTTGATTAGCAATGTAAGTGATAAGTTCTTGATGATTCTTTGCGGAATTTCATAATTAATCCTTAAATCAGCTACTGCATATGGGTCTAAAGCTCTTGTATCGTTATTGGTATTATCTAAATATTGCCTGCTTACATATTTGGGTAATAGGTTAATACTAAGTCCTTGTGTAGGCGTATAGCTTATTTGTCCACCCACGATTACATCGGGCGAGAAGGCTATTGCTACATTGCTATGTTGAATCGGGATTGCCTCAAAGTTTTCATCATAAACTATTTGTGTAAAGTTTTTTATTCTGTTTCTGCTGAGGGTCATGTTTAGACCTGCTATGAATTTTTTTGTAATTGTATAATTTCCTTGCAACTCAAGTCCTGTGCGATAGCTATTGTCGATATTTGTTCTTAAGCTATTTCCTACGTCATCTAATTTTCCTGTTACAACAAGTTGGTTTTTATAATCCATCCAATAGAAATTGGCAGTGTAATTGAATTTTGTCCAACTTCCTTTTAGGCCTGTTTCGAGATTAGTTAATTGTTCAGACTTTGGTCTAGTGGAAGGTGAAGAGAACACAAAATCTCCTCTAGTAGGTTCTTTTTGCCCTATACTTATTGAAGAATAGAAGAAATGATTTTTAGTGAATTTCCAAGTAAATCCTGTTTTCGGGTTAAAAAATAAATATTCAGCATTTTGTTTTAGGTCATTCCTTAATTGATCAATTCCAATAAAATCATAGCTGATAGACCTCCATTGTAAATCTATAAATAGGTTCACTTTGGGCAGCAGCTGATAATATGCCTTGGCATAGATATTCATATCGTTCTTTGTTGCGTCATTTTCATAATATTTATCGCCAATTTTGCTATTCCCTGCAAATCTAGACCAGATAACTTTTCCGTAATGCCCACCTAGGTATTGGTTCCATCCTCCGCCAAGCGAAGCATCTAGTTTGCCTTTATTATAATTGGTAGAAAAGGTAAAGCCATAGAAATGATTGTCTAACCATTTTTGTCTGATTAAGTCTGAAGAGCTTACAGTGTCATTTCCGATAACAATATCACTTATTTTATAATCGGCTAAGCTTTGCTGGTTTTTATATTCTTCATAATACCCTCTTCCTCTTGTGTAGAATAAAGCAGTATTGAAGTTTAGAAAAGGCTTCAAATGATTGGTATATAAGACTTGGTAATGGTCTTGCTGATAATTATCGGTTTGATTGGCATAGGTAAATTCGTTAAAGGTACGGTTGCCTGCTTTCAGTATATTTTCAGGCACTCCATTCCATGCTTGATAGGTTTTCTCTTTTCCTGAAAATATATTGGTTTTTAAGATGCTTTTTTTTCCGAAATACGCTCCTGAAATAAAGAATGATTTTAAGTCAGAAGAAGCCCTATCTATAAAACCGTCGCTAGACAATTTTGAGAGTCTTGTTTCAAATGCGAAACGGTTATTGATTAGTCCTGTTCCCGCCTGAAGGGTATTTTTTAAGGTATTGAATGAACCAGCCGAGGAGCTTATTTGGCCATATGCTTCTTTGCTCAAGTTATTGGTTTGGATGTTGAGCGAAGCACCAAACGCCGCAGCCCCATTGCTCGAGGTTCCTACTCCTCTTTGTATTTGAATGTTCTCTACAGACGATGCCAAATCGGGCATATTTACCCAGAAAGTGCCATGGCTTTCGGCATCGTTGATAGGAATTCCATTGATAGTAACATTTATCCTTGTTGCATCGGTTCCCCTAATCCTCAAGCCAGTATAGCCTACCCCAGCTCCTGCATCTGAGGTTGTAACTATAGATGGGGTGGTATTCAGTAGGATAGGCAGGTCTTGCCCTAGGTTCATGGATTTTAGCTCTTTGGCACTCACATTGGTATAGGTCGTGCCACTCTTTTCATTGGAGGTTATTGACTGAACTACCACTTCTTCTAATTGAACATTGTCTTGTTCTAATAGTATCTCGATTTCTTTTGAACTCTCATTGACTTTGATTTTTGTTTGATAAGGCTTGTATCCCAATGAATTGATTTTTAGTGTAAATTCCCCTGGTTCCAAACCCTCAAATACGAATTGACCTTTAGCATCTGTAAGTTGGGTTTTATTGAGTTCTACAATATGTACTTGAGCATCGGCAATAGCCTGTTGGTTTTGATTGTCCTTTATGGTGCCACTAAGTGTAGCAGCAAATAAATGAAGTGTTAGTAATATAGTGTTGAACATTTTCTTATTGGTTTTAAATACACATTTAGCCTTGAACTTTTCAAAGCATGAATTGAAGCGATGCTTAGCGATTTGCTAAGTAAAACTGCAATAACCAATAGGGGATTTTGAAGAAAATGGAATACAAAAATGCAGTGCACTTACAATTGGTATTCCAACTTTTTTCCTACGCAGGTATTAACCTGATCAGGTTCCGAGGGTATAATCTCAGTCCGTAATGGACACCCCTAAAGTTGCTTCAAATTTAAAGGCTTTTTTTTCTATTCCAAATTATTTTAGTTTTTTAATTTTTTTTAAGTCAACAAAAATTGAGTAAGGGTTTGTATAAGTGCTCAATTTATAGCCTATGAAAAAGATAGATGAGTTTTAGAGGCTACTGCTCAAGCTTAAGTGATTTTGTATAACTCCTTAGCACCGCCGTCCGAAGGTGCTAATAAATAAAAGGACGTCTGTCTGCTGTTTACATTAAAGCTAAAAAAATATCTTCTGTTGTAGAAATTATTTATAACCGCAAACATTGGGCAGTCCTCTTATAATTTGGCTTCACCATGGATTTCGGCAACAGGTGCTTGTAGGCAAATGTTATTATTAGTAAGTTAAGGGTTTACGTTGTTTTTAGTCTAAGTTACGCTTTACTAAACTTAGACTAATGAAGTACTTTCCGTTATTTGAATTTATCGTCTGAAAATGCTAATTTCGTACAAACTTATACTGAGAGGGGTATTTATTGATTAGTATTTTGAAGGCATTTAGGGTGAATTAAGTATATAAAAAAATTAAAAATGAAGAACAAGATTTATTTTAAGCAATATCTATTATTGAGTTTAATTTTATTATTATTTGGTGAAAGCTTCGGACAATCAATGGATAAATTTTTCCGTAATCCAATTTTTGAAGAAGGTGATAATAATATTATTTTGCAAAATCGTTGTGGGAACAGGCTAACTCTTATGTTTAAGCCGTCTGGAACTGATTTGGAGTTTACCTATAAACCTAATGCCAGCCGTAGAAAAGACTTTGCGGCACGTAATTTCTCTAATCGCGATAATCAAACAGTATTGTTCCCAACTTTTACAATGCCAGATATATATAGTACTGAGGCTAAATACGAGTACGATCCTTATCTAACTAGAGTAAAAATAAATGCACCTTCAGGAGCAAAAAATACTCTTTCGGTTTTAAATATTGATGATGAGAATGCATTTGTTCTTTCGGCAAGAAGTCCATTATTATTAGCATTTAAACCGCATAAAAAATTTGAACTTAGCGATGGATTGATCACTGAAAAATTTACAGAAAGAGGCGAAGAGATTGTAAGTTTCATAAAGTTTCCAGGTATTGTAAAAAACCGTTTTCGAATTTTGGCTAATGGAACATATGTGTTGCAGGTACTAGAAAATGATGTCATTCTTATTGGAGGCGAAGAAAATAGTTATCAGGTAAACCGAGTTTGTAAAAAATTCGAGAAAATGAAATTGAATGATTTGATTTCAAGAAATGAAGAAATTATCAAATACGAACTTTCTGCATCTGAAATTTTCTGTAAAAATAAAGACTTCAAGAATGTTTTAGATATCAATAAACGCATTCAGTTATCTATGATTGATGAAGGTGGAACTACTTTTGGAGCTTTAAGTCGTTGTTATTATTTAGCCTGGACTCGTGATGGCTCCATGTCTACTTCGCTAATGGCTAGAGGAGGATATCCTCAATTCGTTGAGGATTATACAAAACTTTTACTCAACAATCCTTCAAAAGTTACCAATGATAAGGGAATTGAAATTCCTGAATTTGGTCAATGTATTGGTACTAGATGGAGTAAAAGTGAGGATGATGGTATTTTTTATGCTGCTCTATGTCTTTATACTACGGTTCAAACAACTGGAAAAACTGATTTATTATATGGCGAAGAATTCAAATTATTGATTACTGCTATAGATCATTATATAGAAAAGGCATGGGAGGCTGATAAACAAATGTTTGGTAGTGACACACGCGGTGAAACATCTTTGCGTTCAAGTCCTTATTATGGTTACGATGTAGTGAATGGTGAGATGCATCATTCAGCTCTACATGAAACTAATGTTAACTTTAGTCCTATTGTTCGATCTTACAGTTTGTATAATCAAGTAAATGCCTACAACCTGCTGCTTATGGCAAATGTATTACTTGCAATTAATCCTAGTTTAGACGATTATAGAAGTGCTAAGTATGCAGATATTGCAGAAAAGTTAAAAGTATGTTTGCGAACAAAATTTATCAATGCCAAGGGAAATTTATATGCGGGATTTGAAAAATTTGAAAATGGTACTGAGAAGTTTGTTCCATTTGGTTTAGATTGTGATTATTGGGAAACCGCTTGGGCTAATTCATTTGGACCTTATTTCCCACTCCCAGAAGTCCAATTGAAATCGGCATGGGAAATTAGAAATGATTGGACTAAATACCGCAATCATGGATATTGTCCTTGGAATACTCTTTCTCACTATCTGTATGAATATGGAATGTCTTCTTCTAATTATGAAAAAATGTTGACCGAACAGATAAAAGATGCATTAACCTTAACAAAAAGATACCCTATGGTGGGAGCTGTAACCGAATACCAAAAAGAAGTGGAAGGATGGAGAGCTTTGCCATTTCAGGTAGGGGCACTTTATCAAACTATGACGGCACAGCTTATTAAAAATATGCCTTTAGGCATTGGGGTGAGGGCAAGTAATTTTGTTGATAGCATTAATAATTATCAGTTTCGAAATGCTAATTTATATGCTACACAAACTGGTGAGGGCGATGTAGTAGGTACTTACAAATTGAATGCTAAGGAATTGATTTATACATTGCAAATCCCTAACGATCAACTGCGAAATGGAGCGAATAAACTTGAAGTCGTTCGTTCAAAAAGTAATAATCAATTCAGACTTTATTCTTCTACAGCTGAATTATTTTCATACAAAATCGAAGGACAAAAAGTTTTGTACAGTATGAGTAATGCTGTTGAAACACAATTGATTTTTGATAAGTTCGAATTGGCAAAATCTGTTCGAATTATTGATGCAAAAGGAAAGGAACTTTCTTATAAGAAAAATAGCATCAATGATAAAACTATGCTCGAATGCAATACAAAAGGAGAATTTAGTGTAGAAGTGGTATTTTGATTCTTTTCAACTGAAATAAAATAAATTATAAACACAGGAAGTATTATTTATTCGTTTCAACAAAATAGCTAACACTGGACTAAAGTTTAAGCATCAACGTAACTTCGTAGGGTGATATCTTCATTATTCAAAGCTTATCCACAGCCTTATTTTAGACCAGTTGGTAGATTTTGTTTTAAGAAATCCTATTTTGCCCTGTGTAATGGATAAAGACATCAATTGTCCGCCTTTTTGAACTAGTTTTAATTCAATTTTTGGCATTTGTTTTTTGGCTAAAGATGAACAGCAAATATAAATTCAAATAAAAATATCTTCTGTTGTAGAAGTCATGGATATTCGTAAGCATCGGGCAGCCCTCTTATAATAAAGGTCTAGCAACAGAAGTCGGTACTATCAGAGGAGGTATATAAAGTTTAATAAAGCTGATTCGTTTGACATACTAAGAAATTGTCAAACGAATCTCGATAGATTAACAAGTAATTCTTTTTTTAAAAATTTACTAAGTAGCACGATTCCGCCTCAAGGCACATTTTTTATTGGTAATGAATAGCTTGAATTTTATGCTTAATTTTAACAACGAACTATTAGCCGAAAAGCTTACCAATTATTCCACCTAAATTGTTAGCTCCGGAAGTTTGCGACTGACCATTACCTGTAAATTGACCAATCATACCCGCTATATCTGAACTTCCTTTTCCTGTAAGTGAACCCAATATATTATTTAAATCGAAGCTACTATCTGAAGGGTCATTTGTCTTATTTATAAATTTTCCAATAACGGTTGTAATTAATGATGAAGCAACATTATTTGCAGTTTCAGGAGATATTCCAAATTTTTGAGCATATTGACCCGACAGATTTGAAACCAAACCACTTACTAATTGATTTGAATCAATTGAAGTTCCACCACCAGAAAACATACCAATTAAATTCCCAATTCCACCATTGGATACTTGTCCTTTCAAAGCATCAAAAATTGAACTTGAAGCCAAACTAATAGCTTCATCGTTGTGTTGGTTTGGAATTGAAGGATTGTTAATTATTGTATCTCCTGCATTTTCTTTTACTAAGTTTAATAGTTGATCTAACATAATTATTAATAGTTTATGGTTAATTTATACAATCAATGGTATTTATTTAATCTATCAATTTACTTTTTTAATATACAAATTAGAAACAATAAAGTAAAGAATAATAGTTTTGATGAAGTGTGAGATAAGATAAAAATATTTTATTTTTTTAGGCAACTATTTTTTAAAGTACAGTCTAGTAGATAAATTCTTTTGCTTTTAATAAAAGGCATTAGTATTTAAAATATTGATTATGAATATTTTAATATTAAGAATAGAACTGCTATTATTGCTTAAATAAATATTAAATTTTGTAAAAAGAATATTTAATTATCAAGCCTTTGAAGCCAATTGATGAATTATGGAGATAAGTCTTTTTATTAATAATGATTGGCTTATATCACGAAGATATTAGTTTGCAAAAAAAATAGTAATAGTAATTTTTGCCTATTATTTCGGTCTTGAGTATCACTTAAACAACTAAAAAAATGAAATTAATAAGATATTATTGATTATTCCACTTGTAATGCAACTTGTAAAACATTAAAATTTATAAAACAATAAATCATATGGAGAAAAGACGTGACTTCTTAGCCTTTGCGAGTATTACTTCTCTTGGCTTGTTTCTAAAAAATATTCCAAAGGCAATATCCAAAGCCATTGATGCCTGCGTGGCTACTACTAGAGATGTGCTTGGGCCATTCTATATTCGCAATTCACCAGTTCGTGCGGCCATGGCGGAGGAAACAGAGCTTGGTCAGGCATTATGGGTAAGTGGTGTGGTTTATAACTCTGCTTGTGAACCTATATCAGGTGCATTGGTAGAGCTTTGGCAAGCTAGTGCTGTGGGGGTTTATGATACTTCTAGTAATTTCAAATTAAGAGCTCAGCAAACTACTGGCAATGATGGAGCATACCGTTTTACCACAGTATATCCGGGCAGCTATGACAATCGTCCATCACACATTCATTATAGGGTATCTGTTCCTAGTGGCACAAGTTTGGTTACTCAATTGTACTTTGAAGGCGACCCTCTTATCCCCACCGACCCATTTGCTGGCGTGCCTTCAGCGAAAGAAAGAATAAAACCTTTAGATAAATCTGGGTCAATATGGAAGGTAAATTTTGATGTGTACCTAGGAATTATAAATGCTGTGCAAGATGCACAAGAAAGCATAGGTTATTTGAAGGTGATGGGGAACAATCCTTTTGAAGAAGCCTTGGAATTGTCTTGGTCGGTTTATGAATCAGGACATACAGAATTGCTCATATATAATACTCTAGGTGTTTTGATAGACACCCTCTGGAGCGGACACATGCAAGCAGATAAGAAAACCACTCAGTGGAATGCTCCTATGGGAACAAATGCTGGAACTTACTTTGCAAAATTAATCAACAACAATCGTACAATAGCACAACTTAAACTGATAAAAAAATGATTTCAAAATTTCTCTCTACTAAAAGCTTGGGATATAGCAGGAGGTAGAGCATTAAAGAAATTTGAGAAAGTTGGATTATGAGAAGAAATATAATTTCAAATTTCGCTGGTATCTCGTTTTAGGATTTCTTTTTTTTAAATGATGAATGCTTAGTGATTTTATTGAAATGATGTGCTTATTAAAAGCTAAATCCTTTTAAATATTAACCTAAAGGATGATTTAGTACCAAGTAAATATACTAAGGAAGAAAAAAACGCTTTAATTCTGTAATTTCTAGTGTATATTTATACTAGAATTCAACAAAATTATAAGAAGAATGAATGCTATTTTTAAAATTCTATTCCTGCTATTACTATGCTTTTCACAAATCAATTTATTGGCTTGTAGGTGTAAAGATACTGTTTCGGTTTTTCAATCATACCTTAATGCTTCTGCGGTTTATGTAGGAAAAGTTGTTTCGATTAAAGATTCTGCTCATCACAAGGAAGTAACTTTTGTTGTATCTCAAAACATAAAGCATATTTATAAAAGTACTGTTACTCTGAGGGTAGGACACAGCTCTTGTGATTGGAATTTCAAACTGGATAGCACTTATTTGGTCTATGCCAATAAGGATGTGTTAGGGCATTTGCATACCAATCTCTGTACCCGAACCAAATTATTTTCTTCTAGCAGTGAGGAACTGAAAGAGTTGCACGCTCACGATATGATGGATTGCAAAGTACTGCTTCCAGTAGAACCTTCCGAAATTTGTAAAGAAAACTACGAGCCCGTTTGTGGATGCGATGACCAAACTTATGGAAACCCCTGCATAGCTCATAACAATGGAGTAAACCACTGGATATGGGGAGAGTGCAGAAACTTAAAAAAACAGAAATAAGTAAGCTATACTTGAAATACCCCAACATTAAAGGCTTTTTCTATAGGTGCATGGTTTGCAGCGGCTATTCCTGTTGCAATCACTTTTCGAGTTTCTAGTGGATCTATAATTCCATCTATCCAAAGTCTTGCAGCAGCATAATAGGGAGATAACTGCTCTTCGTATTGAGCTGAGATTTCTTCAAGCAACTTTTTTTCTTCTTCTTTTGAAATTTCTTTGCCTTTAGCTTTTAGCGTACTGATTTTGATTTGCAATAATGTTTTTGCAGCAGAGGCTCCGCTCATCACGGCCAATTGAGCTGTGGGCCAAGCATAAATAAGGCGTGGGTCATAAGCTTTTCCGCACATGGCATAATTGCCTGCTCCATAAGAGTTGCCAATTAGGATGGTAAATTTGGGAACTACACTATTTGCCATTGCATTAACCATCTTCGCTCCATCTTTGATAATGCCACCTTGCTCAGATCTGCTTCCAACCATGAAACCGCTTACATCTTGAAGAAATACTAGGGGTATTTTTTTTTGATTGCAATTCATGATAAATCTAGCAGCTTTGTCTGCTGAATCAGAATAAATGACACCGCCCATTTGCATCTCGGCTTTTTTGGTTTTTACGATTTTTCTTTGGTTAGCTATGATACCTACTGCCCAGCCTTCTATTCGGGCTAATCCACAGATAATGGTTTGCCCATAAAGTTCTTTGTAGAGTTCGATTTCAGAATTATCTACCAATCTTTTTATGATTTCGAGCATATCGTAGGGCTTGGTGCGATCTGCAGGCAGAAGATGATAAATATCTTCTGGGTTATCTTTAGGAGCTAGTGCGTCTGTTTTGCTATAGCCAGCAAGGTTTGGAGCTCCTAATTTGTCAATAATATTTCTAATTTTTTCTAAGCATTCACTATCGTTAGCACATTTATAATCTACCACACCTGATATTTCAGTATGTGTTGAAGCACCGCCTAAGGTTTCGTTATCTATTTCTTCTCCTATCGCTGCTTTTACAAGATAGGAACCCGCCAAAAATATAGAGCCTGTTTTATCTACTATCAGTGCTTCGTCAGACATAATGGGCAGGTAAGCACCACCAGCTACGCAGCTGCCCATGATGGCAGCTATTTGTACTATTCCCATAGATGACATATGAGCATTGTTTCTGAACATTCTGCCAAAGTGTTCTTTGTCGGGGAAGACTTCGTGCTGTAAAGGAAGAAAAACACCTGCACTATCGACCAAATAAATAATTGGGAGCTTGTTTTCCATGGCTATTTCTTGAGCCCTCAGGTTTTTCTTTGCGGTAATTGGAAACCAAGCACCAGCCTTCACTGTAGCATCATTTGCCAAAATTACACAAAGTCTATTTTTGATATAACCAATCCCCGCCACTACTCCTCCTGATGGACAGCCACCATATTCTTCATACATCCCTTCTCCAGCAAATGCTCCTATTTCTTGAAAATGGGTGTCTTTGTCTATTAATGCTTCTATTCTTTCCCAAGCAGTAAGCTTGCCTTTGTCTCTTTGTTCTTGAGCTTTTTTTTGCCCACCGCCTTCATGAACTTTTTTTAATTTCTCTTGGAGGGAATCTGAAAGCTGCTTGATGCTTGAAGAAGGTATTGCCATGATATTAGAGATTTATTGAATTGGTATCAAAAAAAAAGAACCTCTGAGGATTTACAAAGATTCTTAGTTTTTATGGTATTATATACTCTATTTGCTCGTGCTAGGTTGTGGATTGGTTTTTTCTTCTTTAGATTTTTTTTCTTTTTTCCCAAAAACGCTGAAGTGTATGTAGCGACTTGGTCTTGCTTTCATATCAATCAAAAGATTGTCTAAATCTTTTGCAGAAGAATTAAGGTTATTATAAAATTCTTTGTCATTCACCAATAAGCCCATACTGCCTTGGTTTTTATCTATCTTGCTGGTGATCTCAGCAATGTTTTTCATGCTTAGTGCTGCATTATCCACTACTTTTTTTAGTTCTAAGTCGTTCAAAGAATCGGCGAGTGCATTCATTTTAATCAATAGTGGTTTTACTGAGCGTTCTGTTTCTTTCAATGACAAAGAAAGTGCATTCAAATTTTGCGTAATCCCCACTAAGTTGTTTTTGCTATGGGCCATAGTATATCTTAGGTCTAGAGATGCCAATTCGGCATTGGTAAGGATTCCGTTGATGCTTTTTCCCATTTTATCACCCAATATCCTATTCAACCTAATAATAGTAGTGTCTAGATTGCCTATAATTGGTAGTGCTTTTTCAGAAATCATTTCTTGAATTCCTTTTTCTTTCATTCCTGAAATAGTATCGCCCGACTCAAATAACTTATTGTTATTCCCTAGCAACAAAACTACACTCTTGCCTCCTAACAGACCTGCTGTACTCAACATTGCAATGGTAGAATCCCCTACTTTGATTTCTCTATTAATTTCTAATGTAGCCAATACATTATGCTGTTCGTTTTCTAGAAGTTCTAGAGTACCTACTTTACCCACATTTATGCCATTTACATAAATAGGATTAGATGCGGCTAAACCATCTACTGAGTTGAATATTACATGGTATTTTTTTCTTGGAGAAAAAGCATCCTCGCCTTTCATATAATTAATACCAAAAAATAACATAGCACCTGCTGTTATTGCTAGTATTCCTACTTTTGTTTCCTTACTTAATTTCACAATAGTTTTATTTATGATTTAATTATCTGCTTTCTATTTCTTCTTTATAATCTTTAAAAGCTCTATAGATACCAGAAGCAATATAAGTTCTATTTAATTCTTGATTCAAGAATTTTTCTTCGTTCTTATTGCTTAAGTACCCTATTTCAATAAGTGCACTCGGCATGGCAGTCTTCCAAAGCACAAGAAACCCTGCTTGTTTCACGCCTCTGCTGGTTCTGCCAACTCTAGAGGAAAATTGTTGCTCTACTTTTTCAGCAAATCTGAGGCTATTTTCCATATTGGCGTTTTGGTAAAGTGCAAATAAAATATGCCCTTGAGGTGATTTAGGGTCATAGCCATTGTATTTCTTTTTATAATTAGTTTCTTTAAGGATTACTGAATTTTCTCTTTTAGCTACTTCTAAGTTTTCATTGGTTTTATGTGCTCCCATTGTATAAGTTTCGCTTCCATATACATGTTCAGGGCCAGAATTACAGTGAATAGATATAAATAAATCGGCATTGTTTTTATTGGCGATAGATGCTCTATCAATTAATTCCACGAATTGGTCATCATTTCTTGTGAGTATTACTTTTACATTGGGCATATTTTCTTTCAAAACTTGCTCTAGTTCTAAGGCTACTTTTAGTGTAATCTCTGCTTCATCTGATAAATGACCTACGCAACCAGGGTCTTTCCCACCATGTCCTGCATCAATAACAAGGGTTTTTACTTTATATTGATATTCTGGAGAGAAAGTCGAAGCGGTGATACTTAAAATCAAAAATAAATAAGCAATGCTCTTTTTCATTTTAAATAAAAATACTAGAATTTTGATGAAATAAAATCACAATGGTTCGATTAGGCATTATTTTTGATTAATTTTGAACTCCCTAAAATCATAACGTTTTTTAAACCTGATGTTAGGGCTTTTTAACTAAAACTAAAATTAATTAAAATTTTTAATTTTCTTTATCTGAAAAAGTTCAAAGTTGTTTTGGTGTTTTGCTTTGCAATGTGCTTTGTTCTTTTCAACAAAGTTTTTGCTCAAGTAAGAATTTCTAAGGATTCTCTTGCCTCTGTTGGGCTATCTATACCTATAGATTCTACTAAAAAGAAGGATTCTATTCAGGTAAAAACTAAGAAAGATATTCAAACGACCATAAAATATAACGCTCAAGATTCCATGAAAATGGATGTTAGAAAAAAATTGGTCTATATGTATCGTGATGCAACTATTGATTATGGAGATATATCTTTAAAGGCCAATACGATTGATATAAATTGGGGGAATAATTTAGTCAATGCTAAAGGAACTCAAGATAGTCTAGGAAAAAAGTTAGGTGAGCCAGAATTTAAACAAGGTTCTGAAACCTATACTTCTAATCAGATCAAGTATAATTTTAAAACCAAAAAAGGGCTAATCTCTGGTTTAGTAACCAAACAAGGCGAAGGTTATATTCACGGTGAACATGTCATGAGAAAAAATAACATGATGTATATAGACCATGCCCATTATACTACTTGCAATTTAGCTCATCCGCATTTTTATATCAATGCCTCAAAGTTGAAGCTGATACCTGATAAAAAAATAGTTGCAGGGCCTTTCAATATGGTATTTGCAGACATCAAAACGCCTATTGGTTTTTTTCTAGGGTTTTTTCCTGTTCCTAAAAAAAATAAGTCTGGAATCATATTTCCTACCTATGGTGAAAATGCAAATGGATTTTTTCTTACGAGAGGTGGCTATTATTGGGCGGTAAGTGATCATATAGGGATGCAGTTTACTGGCGATTATTTCACCAAAGGTAACCATGGCTTGCAAGTAAGTGCAAATTATAAGAAACGATACAAATATGGTGGCAATGCTAGTCTTGAATATTTTAATTTTATTTCCCAAACTGCTTTAGAAAGAACCAGTAATAAAAACTATAGATTCACATGGAACCATAGTACAGAAAACAAAGGAACTAGTAGCCTGAGTGCCAATGTAGCCATAAGTTCTGCTGGTTATAATAAAGTAGCCACTTTCAATGTTGCCAATAGATTTTCTAATGACTTTAGGTCTTCTGTTAGTTATAGAAAAACATTTAAAGGAACACCATTTTCTCTTAATGTAAGTCTTAACCAAAGTCAAAACGTAAATACAAAATTGATGACTTTTAGTGGTTTGCCAGATGTTAATTTTGTTATGAATAGGATTTTCCCTTTTAAGAATCTAAGCAAAGGAACAGGCAAAAAATGGTACGAACAAATGTACAAACAATTCAACCTAGTATATACCATGAGTGCAAGAATGACCTTTAGCAATGGCTATAATAGAGTAGATAGCATAGGAAATATTACAAGGATTGATAGTGGGCTAGTGCTGAATAGCTTTAATCAGATAGGCTATCTTATCAAAGGAGGAGAGTATTTTAAGATTAGAGATTCTCTTTATGCCAATAATGAATTTAATAAAGGAGAAAAAATTCTATTGAATGGCTCACAATATGGTGCTAGACATTCTATTCCTTTATCTACAAGCATAAAAGTACTGAAATATTTTAGTCTAAACCCTAGTTTTACGCTCAACGAATATTGGTTACCTCGTTCGTTGGAATATAAACCAAGTGACACAATCCGATCCGTATACCAGTCAGAAACTATAGATGGATTTGCTAGAGCTTGGGGATGGTCTACAGGAGGAACAAGTTTGAGAACTATGATTTATGGAACTTATCAATTCAAAAAATCTAAATTGATGGGAATAAGGCATATCATGACCCCATCTATCACCTACAGTTATAGTCCAGACTTAACGAATCCTAGTTATGGGGGCTTTCAGCAAATTTATAAAACCAATGGAGAGGAGCTTCTTGATAAAGCTGGAAACCCAGTAAGGGTTTCCAGCTTTACAGCAGGAAACCAATTTGCTCCTGGAGGCGGAAGGGCATCTAGCTCTATAAGATTTGATTTAATCAATACCTTTGAAGCCAAAATCAGAACACAGGATACCGCTAAACCCACCAAAAAATTTCCTATTTTAGATAACCTTTCTTTTGGTTCACAATATGATTTATTAGCCGATAATTTTCAATTATCAAACTTTGTGCTTAATGCAAGAACAAATATAAAAGATGGCAGACTGCTCATTAGTTTTAATAGTACCTTTGACCCCTATGCATATCAAGTAAATACTAAAGCGACAGCAGATAAGTATGGAAATCTTGAATATCAAAGAACTAAAGATTTTGCTTATGATAAAGGGCAAGGTTTTTTTAATATGAAAGATGCCAATATTACTGCTTCCACTAGCCTTAATCCTCAGACATTTAAGAAAGCCAAAACCAATAGCGAAACCAACAAGACCAAATCTGAACAAGAAAAATATGTTCGTGCTAACCCAGATATGTATGTAGATTTCAATGTGCCTTGGAGCATAAACTTGAGCTATCAAATGAACCTTGTTGGGAATTATTTTTTGTACCGTATTAATCAAAACTTTGATCGTAATAGCAATATTACCGCTAATAGCTTAAATATTAATGGAGATATTAGTCTTACTGAGAAGTGGAAGATTACCTATTCTACAAGCTATGATTTAAAGAGGAAGTTGTTTCCTCAACTTTCTATGGGTATTATCAGAGACCTCCATTGCTGGGCAATGTCGATGAATATTGTACGTTTCAATAATGATTATACTTTCTTTTTTAATATTAACGCCAAGTCTTCATTATTACAAGATTTGAAGCTCACAAAGCGTAGCCCCAATTTACTCAACCAAGCAGGATTCTAGTTTAGAAAAACGATTGAAGTTGGTAATGATATTTTATTTTCTTAAAAATTTATTCGGAACGTTAAAAGGGAAGTTGAGTTCTTTATCAGGAAGCTCTACTTTTTGGTATTCTACAGAGATGGAAGTGTGTTGTAGATTTTTGTTCATTGGGTAGGTAACACTAATTTGATAGTTGAATGGGAAGAAGAAATTGTTTAAAGGAAGAAAGTTGCTATAAACAACTTGTAGATCTTTATTAGTTTTTTCTTCTTTGATATCAAATTTTTCTAGTTTCATAGAGTTTACCTTTACAAAATTTTCTATTTGCATATCTTCTACAAATTGTTTCAAGATGAAATATTCATTATTTACAGATTTGCTTAGAATATCTGAATTTTGCTTTGGGAAAGGCAAGCTTCCCAAGAGCATAGATTGAAGGATATTATAGGTTAGATGGATATTGATTTTTTGACCTAGCTCTTTAAAGTTAAAGACATAATAATTGTTGTTTATTCTATCTAGAAAAAATATACTGTCTTTATTAATCAAACATCGAGAGGCTTCTATGCCCAAAGTTGGCACAATAGAAATCCAGATAAGGCTATCTTTTTGGATTCTGAAATGAGCCGTCGCTGAAATATCGTTATCTACATCTTTAAACCTAACTTTTGCTTTAGCAGTAAGAAATTTAAAATCAATTTCTCTAACAGTAAAGGTATCTAAAGGGTTGTTTTTGGAAGCATTATTTTCGGGTTGTATGTTTGTACTTGGTGGTTTTTTACAGGCCCCCATGCCAATCAAAATTATAATCACCCAAATAGAAATACTATTCTTCATAGAGTTTTTGATCTGCAATTTTTTTGTCAATTAATGGGCTTGTGTCTCCAAGTTCTTTTGCTTTTTTCCATTGAATAATGGCTTCTTCTTTTCGTCCTAATTGATATAGCACATCTCCATAATGCTCAACTATTGTGCCATTGGAAGAGTTGGCCACTGCAACTTCAAGAATTTTAAGTGCACCTTCATAGTCTTTGAGCATGTATAGCACCCATGCATGAGTATCTAAATAATTGGCTTCATAAGGGTTTCTTTTGATGAGCTTATTAGACATTTCTCTAGCTTTATCTAAGTTCTCTTTTCTTAGTGAGAGATAATAGCTATAATTATTGAGCACATAGTCGTTGTTTTTATCTATTTTCAAAGCTTCTTCATAAGATTGGTTTGATTTTTCATGTTCTTTTACATCGTTGTAACAGTCACCAAGTCTGGAATGTATTTCTACAAGTGATGTAGAGTTTTTCTCTGCTAATTTTCTGGCTTCCTCTAGCCAATCTATTGCTTTTGAACATTGTTTTTTGATTTGATAGGCAATTCCTCCATACATCCAAAAAAGCGATTGATTAGGGAAATAAGAAATAGCTTTCTCAGAATGAATAATCATGCTATCTGTTTCATTGAGCATAGCATCAGATTGAATTAATTTTATCCAGAGATTGAAATCTTTTTCTTGTATAGAAATAGCTTTGTAATATTTTTCTCGACCTTCTTTTGTTTTTTTATCTGCAAGGAATAAGTCGCCGTGAGCTTCATATAGCTTAGCATCTTGAGGATGAAGCTTTGAAGCTAATTCTGCATATTTGATAGCTTTTTTTCTCGTTTCGTCATTAGGGTCTGTTGCCATTTCTTGAAGCACCATAAGTTTGTTCTCGGCAGAAACATCTGTGTTAGAAAACACATAATTCAATTGTTTTTCATAGTTAGTAATATCACCTTTTGCTTTATAAATATTCATCAGCAGAAGCTGTGCATCGCCATTAGTAGGGTGTTGAAGAATTACTTTTTCAAGGTATAATATTGCTTCTTCTCCTTTGTTATTTGTATATAAAATTTCTGCTTGGGTAATTTTCATATCTATATCTTCAGGATGTTCTTTGATATATTTGTTGCCTTCATCTATAGCAAGATCAAGCTTGTTCATTTTTAAATACAATTGCTGTTTTTGCCTAGTAAGCTCTATAGAACCACCAAATATTTGTTCTATTTTAGAATAGGTTTTGGTAGCTTCATCAAAGTTTTGCAAGTAGATATAATTGGTTCCTATTTCATATAAAAATTCATCGGAATTAGGTACTTCATTAATCAGCTTTTTATAAGTAGCTATGGCCTCTTTAAAATTATTTTGTCGCTCGTAAAGCTGAGCTAATTGATGATAGTAATGTCTGTTTTTGGGTTCTAATCTTGTAGCTTCTAAGCTGTGTTGTGTAGATTCATTAATTTTTTTCTCTAGGTAGAATATTTTGCCAAGCATATAATGAGCGGCAGCTATGTCTTTATTTACAGAAAGTGTTTTCAAAAACCAAGATTTAGCATCGGAGAAATTTTCTGTAGCATAATATTTCATCCCTTCAGAAAAATTAGCTTCTGCTATTTGGTTTAACTGGATATTGGGAAGAGTAGAGGTGGATTTCTGAGATAATTTAGAACAACCTATAAAAAGTAAAAGGAGGGTGCTAAAAACAAAAATAGGTCTAAGTGCTCGCATGTGCTTAAATTAAGTTAGGAAATATATTAAAGAACAATATATTTCCCAACTTAATACAGGCTTAATTACAAAGTAATGACATTAAAGTCGCCAACACTCAAATCTAATGAGCGTCCTTCTAATACTGCATTATTGCCTAGCATTGAATTGCTAATGTTTGCATTAGCAATTTTGGTGCTTTCCTGAATGATAGATTTATTGATGAGTGAACTAGTTACTTTTGAGCCTTTTCCTAGCGAAACGTGCGGCCCTATGACTGAGCTGTCAATTACTACATTCTCTCCAATATATACTGGAGGAATGATGACTGAATTAGTGATTTTAGCCGAAGGTGATACTAGATTTTCATGTTGTATGTATTCTAAATACCTATTGTTAGTGGCTACTGTGGAGTCTTTGTTACCACAATCGAGCCATTCGCTTACTTTACCGGGCTCAAAGGAAAGTCCTTTGTTTTTCATGTTTTCGAGAGCATTGGTAAGCTGAAACTCTCCTTTGTCTTTGATGTCGTTATCTAAAAGATATTTAATTTCTTTTTTTAAGTTATCTCCATCTTTGATGTAATAAATACCAATGATGGCTAAGTCAGAAACAAATGTTTCTGGTTTCTCTACAAAATCGGTAATGATATTTTTTTCATTAAATTTTACTACACCAAAAGGTCTTGGGTCTTCTACTTTCTGAACCCATATAACACCATCTTTAGAAGGATCCATTTTGAAATCTGCTTTAAAGAGCGTGTCCGCAAAAGCAATTACAAGGTTTCCATTTAGAGATGGTTCGGCACAATAAATAGCATGGGCGGTTCCAAGAGCTTGGTCTTGATAGTAAATAGTTCCTTTTGCACCAACTGATTTGGCAATATCCATCAATTTGGCTTCTACCTCTTTGCCAAACCTTCCTATGATAAAGGCTACTTCTTCTACTTGTTCGCCAGCAACTTTAGCAATGTCTTCTACAAGTCTTTGAACTATTGGTTTTCCAGCAATAGGTATTAATGGTTTTGGAACGGTAAGTGTATGGGGTCTCATTCTTTTGCCCATACCTGCCATAGGTACTATGATTTTCATAAAAAATTATTTTTGATTAAATATTTAGAATTAATTTTCTGATGGTTATTAAACGAAATAATACCATTTTAGATATATCCTATTGTTGATTTATTTTACACCAGTGCTACCAAACCCTCCAGCTGCCCTCTGAGAGCTTGCTAATTCTGATACATGAACCCAATTGATATGTTCATGTTTGGCAATTACCATTTGTGCAATTCTTTCTCCATCTTGAATGATAAATTCTTGGTCGGAAAGGTTGATTAATAGGATTTTTATTTCACCTCTATAATCAGCATCTATGGTACCTGGGCTATTGAGAACTGTAATTCCGTTTTTGAAAGCCAATCCACTTCTGGGTCTTATTTGGGCTTCATAGCCAGTGGGAAGTTCCATAAATAAACCAGTGGGTACAAGTATTCTTTGCATTGGTTTTATTGACATGGCTTCATTGATATCTGCCCTTAAGTCCATCCCTGCAGAGTTTGATGTTTGGTAGGAAGGTAATGGGTGTTTTGAATTATTGATGATATTGACTTGCATTTTTATTTTCTATTTTATTATTGAATTTATACTTTTTTTCTCAATCAAGAAAACACTTATGCAGAAGAATAACAAAAAGAAAATACTGCTGATGAATTGACCAATAGTTGAATCAAATCGGTATAGTTGATTAAGGTAAACTAGCGAAGATGCAAATAGGATATAAAGTAAATATTTATAAATATTGTATGGGATAGGCATTAATCTTTTACCGACTAAGTAGATAGCAGTAGCCATACTCACATAGCACAATAGTGTAGTAATGGCACTACCCATAAAGCCATAATGAGGCACTAGTAAGATATTAAAGATAATCGTAATTAACACTCCAAAAATACTTATATAGGTACCATAGATGTTATTATCTGTCAATTTGAAGCTCATGCTAAGATTAAAACATATTCCAAGAAACATATTTGCGAGCAATAAAATGGGTACTATAGATAATCCAAGTTGATAGGCTTCTTTTCTTAACATTATTTTTCCTAAAATTTCAAGATTTAAACTAATCCCAAGAAAAAGAAGAAGACAAGAGATGATAAACCATTTCATCACTAGAGCAAAGGTTTTTTGGGCATTCTTTTCTTGAGCTTGATTAAAGAAAAATGGCTCAGCAGCGTATCTAAAAGATTGTATTGCTAAACTCATAAACATAGAGAGTTTGTAACAAGCACCAAATATACCTAATGCTTCTTGTTTTGATAATCCTGCATAAAAGTTGTCTGGTAATATCTTTTTAAAAATTATTCGGCTTAGCATTTCATTGGTCATACCAGCTATGCCTAATATAACCAATGGGTATGCATATTTTAGCATTTGTTTGAGTAGTGAAAAGTCAAACCGATATTTAGTGCTTATTAAAGATTTATAAAAAAATGGAATGATTAAAATATTGGCAATAAGATTGGAAAGAAATACATATTTCACATCGTCTCCAGGAGTGTAGATATAGCTGATGAATGTCTTGAAAACATCGTTCCCTTCAGAGTTAAAAATTGGTTTACAAACAGCCAAGAAAAAAATATTAAGCAATACATTAAGCACAATATTTGAAATTTTGATGATTGCGAAAGTCGCTGCTTGATTGTTAATTCTCAATCTCGCAAATGGCAAAGCAACTATGGTATCAGAAAATAATATCAAAGCCAAATAATAGATGTAATGTGCTTTGTTTGGGTACTCTAAATAGTTTACAATAGGATGAGCAAAAAGAACAAGCAAAGCAGAGAAAATTACTGATATGCTTATTAATGTACTTTCTGCTTGGTTAAAAATTTCATTTTCTAGTTGATTTGGTTTCTTGGCAAACCTAAAATAAGTAGTTTCGAACCCAAAAAGATAAATTATATTAAGAAATGCGGCTATAGAGTATATGTCTACAGATGTGCCAAACTCTGCTACTGACAGGTATGTAGCAAACAAGGGGGTAAGCAAAAAGTTAAGCGTTCGCCCTAATATGCTACTTACCCCATAGAGGGCGGTTTGCCCTGCAAGTTTTTTAAAAACAGACATCTACAGCATTTGCTTTCTAAATCATTAAAATAGTAATTATTTTAGGTCTTTTATGACATTAATTCCTTCGTAGATATACATGTCTTTTTGAATTGATTTAGTCCAAACTTTCAGATTCTCTGCTTTGGCAGTATCACTAGCAATAGCTGTTGCATCGCTAGAAGGTGGAAGAATAGTGATGTCTTTAATCTCTACAAAGATATCTTCAAACTTTTTAGCTTCTTCTTGAAGTTTTTTCTGTTCGATATTATATTTCTGAAAGTTTAGACTAAAAAGTGTTCTGTCGCTAAGTACTTTAAGCCTTTTAGCATTCTCGTCAATTAAAGAGAACGATTTGTTGGATTTTATTCTTAGCACACTTTCTTTTTTTAATGTTTCAAGTTGATTAAGGTTACTTAATATTTTGTAGTTAGCTTTTGGAATTTCATCCCATGCTATTGGATAATCAAGTTCTCTTTCCCCAGTTTTTAAGTATTTGTAATTATCTGGTAAGAGTATATCTGGGCTTACACCCTTTAGTTGTGTAGCTCCTCCATTGATTCTATAAAACTTCTGCGTAGTCATTTTGATAGCACCAAAAGGCTTTAAATTATTGAAGCTTGGAGGCATATAGCTGTCTAAATCTATTATTCTTTGAACAGTACCTTTGCCAAAAGTATTGGCACCTAGAATTATAGCTCTTCCATAGTCTTGCATTGCAGCTGCCAGAATCTCTGATGCAGATGCACTAAGCTCATTGACCAAGATTACTAAAGGGCCATCATATTGCACAGCAGGGTCGTAATCATTGAGCACCTGAGCTGCTTCTTTGGCCGTTTTTACTTGCACTATAGGTCCTTTGTCAATGAATAGTCCACCCATTTCTACAGCATCTTGTAATGAGCCTCCACCATTGTTTCTCAAATCTAGAATTATGCCTTCTATTTTGTCTTTCTTTAGTTTCTCAATCTCAGCTTTTACATCAGAAGCACAACTTCTTCCTCCTTTGCCATTAAAATCAGCATAGAACTGTGGTAACTTGATATACCCTATATTCTTTTCTCCCTTTATCAGCACAGATTTGGCATAGGTTTCTTCTAACACCACAACATCTCTAATAATAGGGATGATGATGATTGTACCATCTATTTTTTTTACTGTTAGTCTTACTTCTGTACCTTTTTTTCCTCTTATTAATTTTACAGCATCATCAAGCCTCATATCTACAATATCTACTGCTTCTTGATTGGCTTGTGCAACTTTGAGAATTACATCATTAGCTTTTAATTGCCCTTGTCTCCAAGAAGCGCTGCCAGGTACAATCTGAGCAACCTTTATAAAACCATCTCTTTCTTGAAGTGTAGCTCCTATACCTTCAAACTGACCAGAAAGAGCAATGTCAAAATTTTCTTTTTCTTTGGGTGGAAAGAAATTGGTGTGTGGGTCGTACATTGCAATTATAGCATTTATATACATTGATAACCAGTCTGTTCTTCCGAGTTGATTAAGCCTTTTAAATGATTCGTTTTGGTTTTTCAATACTTTTTCTCTAGCGTCTTGTTCTAGAGCATCAAAGGTTTTTACTTTTACAGCAGTGTCTTTCTTTTCTATCGCTTTTTCTTGAGCCAAATTCATGTCTTGAAGCCTAGACATAACGATATATTTCATGAGCTTTCTCCAATTTTCTTTTAATTCGGCAGGGTTGTTAGCAAAATTTAATTTGTCAGGATTTGTTTCTATACTTTCTTCGATTTTAAAATCCATAGGTTTTGAAAGAATTTCTTTATAAAACTCTTCAGTTTGTTGAATTCTTTTTTTCAATAAAGATTGAGAGAGCTCAAAGAATTCAAAAGTACCTACTTTAGCTTGGTCATCTAGTTGTGTATGGTATTTCTTTAATTGTTCAATATCTTCTTTGATAAAAAATTTCTTATTGACATCAATCATTTTTAGGTATTCATCAAATATCTTTTTCGATAAATCATCATTTAAATCTTTAGATAAGTAATGAGATGAGCTTAGGCTATGTAAAATAACACTTAGAAGTATTTTATCTTTTTCTTCTTTTGTTTCCTTAGGAGCATAAGAGCCAAAAAGGAAAATAACTATAAAAAGAAAAAAGTATTTACGAGAAGAGTTTTGGGTCATATAATTATATTGAAAGGGACTATTTGTCATAAGTTACTAAAACTACATTTTTATATATGTTGTCAATAATATATTTACAAATGTAGAAGAAATCCAAAAATGATACTGTTAAAGGGTTAATTATTTGTCCAAAAAACAATATATTATTTAGTTTACAAAATAATAAAGATATATTTCTTGGTTTGGACTATGTTGTTATCGATATATTTTAAATCTTTGTGAATATTATTTTTTGATTAATTTAACATAGATAAAAATGTCATTATTAGTAGTAGGTTCGGTAGCCTTTGATGCAATAGAAACCCCCTTTGGTAAAACCGATAAAATAATTGGAGGTGCTGCCACATACATTGGTCTTTCTGCATCATATTTTACTCAACAACTAAACTTAGTAGCTGTAGTTGGAGGTGACTTCCCTCAGTCAAGTATTATGATGCTTGAAGAACATGGAATAAATACTGAAGGTTTGCAAATAAAAGAAAACGAAAAGTCTTTCTTTTGGTCTGGCAAGTATCATAATGATATGAATAGCAGAGATACTTTAGTTACAGAACTAAATGTATTAGGTACTTTTGATCCATTAATTCCTGAGAGTTATCAAGATTGTAAATACCTAATGTTGGGTAATCTTGCACCTAAGGTTCAAAGTACAGTGATAGAAAGGTTAAAGAAAAGACCTCATTTGATTGTAATGGATACCATGAATTTTTGGATGGATGTGGCTCTTGATGATTTAAAGCATACGCTAACCTTGGTTGATGTATTATCTATAAATGACGAGGAAGCTAGACAGTTGTCCGGAGAATATGCTTTGACAAAAGCCGCTAAAAAAATACTAACTATGGGGCCAAAGTTTCTTATAATTAAGAAGGGGGAACATGGAGCATTGCTATTTCACAAAGATCAAGTGTTTTTCGCACCTGCTCTTCCTTTAGAAGAAGTTTTTGACCCTACTGGTGCAGGAGATACTTTTGCGGGTGGATTTATTGGTTACATTGCTAGTAGTCAAGATGTATCTTTTGAGAACATGAAGCGTGCTCTTATTTATGGCTCTGCTCAAGCTTCATTTTGTGTAGAAAAATTTGGTGTAGAACGTTTGGTCAATTTATCTCAAAACGAAATAAATAATAGAGTTCAAGAATTTGTTCAATTAGTTCAGTTTGAAATGAAATTAAAGTAATTCAATATATTTATTTTATTATTAGTCAATATTATAGTCGATATCTAATTTGTATTTGACAAATTATTTGGTGGATATCTTTTATTAATTAAAATAAATAAGTATGTTTGCAATCCGTTTTTGAAAAACAATAATATTTTATGAGCGATTTATTAAAATTTGTAGAGTCTGTAAATAACGAGAAGAAAGCTAGTTTTCCAGCTTTCAAGGCAGGCGATACTATTAACGTACACGTTAAGATTAAAGAAGGAAATAAAGAAAGAGTTCAGTTATACCAAGGTGTGGTTATTCAAAGAAAAAATTCTAGCACTAATGGTGAATCTTTTACAGTAAGAAAAATTTCCAATGGAATTGGTGTAGAGAGAATATTCCCATTGTTATCTCCTTCTATTGATAAAATAGAACTAGTAAGAAAAGGAGCTGTTAGAAGATCTCGTTTATTCTATTTAAGAGATAAAACAGGTAAAGGAGCAAGAATTAAAGAAGATAAAAAAGGAATGATTAAAAAAGTAGCAGCTGTATAGTCGCTATTTGGTTTAGTTCTGAAAAATAAAAAAAGCTAGAGGAGCAAATTTTTTTGTTCCTCTAGCTTTTTTTATAAACATTTTTTTAATTATTTGTTTGTGTTAGACCATACATAAATAAGATATCTAAAAAAGAAGACTTCTGATTTATAAGGGACTTGATAATATTTATCACCTCTTACTCTATTTGAAAAACCGGAGACTGTTTATAATTTGCCAGTATAACCAATGATTCCATTTTACCTATTTCTTCGATATCTACTAATTTGCTCAATAAGAACTCATGATAATTTGCAATATCTTTTGCTAACACTTTCAGAAGAATATCAGATGAACCAGTAACGTGATAGCATTCTATTATTTCTGGAATAAGATTGATTTTTTGAACGAAGGAAAGAATGTCATTTTTTGAATGGCTGTGAAAAGAAACCTGAACAAATACACCAATATTTATTCCCAAAAGTTCATGATTAATTCTAGCGTGATAGCTTTTAATTACTCCTGTTTGCTCAAGTTTTCTTACTCTTTCAAGGGTAGGAGCAGGTGATAACCCAATATCATTAGAAAGCTGAGCATTAGTGATCTTGGCATTCTTTTGTAGAATACTTAATATCTTTTTGTCAATTTCATCTAATTTGATGCTTGTGTTGCTCATATTCTTAATATATTAAATTTCTTTAAACTACATATAAATAAAAGAAAGGGCAAACAATATCTAATTCTCTACTTTTCTTTTCATATTGAAGTAGTTTAACAAAACAAATTCGATACATTTTTTAAATTATATTATATTTGAACTTTGTTTACAAGAGATGCCAAATAATCATTATTTATTTTTATTATCATGATTGCATATATTCAAGGGAAATTAACCTATAAAGACCCAACTATGGTCATTATAGAGACAGTAGGGATAGGCTATCAAGTAAAGATATCTTTAAATACCTTTGGCTTAATTAAAGACCAAGAGGTTATTCGACTGCATACCTATTTGAGCATTAAAGAAGACGCACATACATTATTTGGTTTTGCAGAAGCTGAAGAGAAAAGATTATTTATGGAGTTGATTTCAATAAGCGGAGTTGGTCCAGGAACAGCACTAATGGTGCTTTCTTCTCTTCCACCTTTAGAGCTTCATCAAGCAATCGTTAATGAAGATTTAAGAACAATTCAAGCAGTAAAAGGAATTGGAGCAAAAACTGCACAAAGAATAATTCTTGAATTGAAAGATAAATTGAAAAAAGATACTGGTTTAGCTCAAGGAGAATCAAGACCGCAAGCATTTGCACACAATAAACTAAGAAGTGAAGCGTTAGCAGCATTAGTAACATTAGGGATATCTAAATCTATCGCAGAAAAAAATATAGATACAATTCTCAAGAAAGAAGGAGATGCTATATCTGTAGAACATCTCATTAAACTATCTTTAAAATCTTCATAATATAATTTACATGTTTTTTGAAATTCTACTTTTTTGTAAATATTTAAGAAATATTATTTTAAGCTTCTATCTAATCAATAATAAGTAATTCGTTTTGTCATTCTCGATTAAAAATATATTTATAGTATTAGGATCTTGCCTTTCGTTTATTGCTTGGTTTTCCTCTGCAAAGTCTATTCAAAAGCACAGGCATTCTAATTATTATAATTCTAATTATGCATTCCCCCCAGAAGATAGCGCAAAGGCAAAAAAGAAAAATAAAAAATCTGAGAAATCGGTAGATGACCGCTATGGAGATCCTTTCTCTAACAAGACTTCTAAATCACCACTATTACTTAACAATCCAGCCAATATTTCAACTATAGTAGAACTTGATTCTAATCAAGAGAATTTCACTATAAAAGAAAAAGTAGGAGAAAGTGATTTTAGAACACCCTCTACGATGACCTATGAAGAATATAGTAAATATCAAGAACAAGAATCTATAAAAAGCTATTGGAAGAGTAAGCAAAATGGCGGGGTGGCTGCTTCTAAAGAAGGAGTAAATATTAAGAATGCATTAAAAACATTAAGAATCCCTATAAAAGGATTAGAGGGGCCTTTTGGTAGTAATTTCGTAGATATCAAACCCAATGGTTTGGTTACACTTGATTTTAGTGGGAGGTGGCAACGTGTAAATAATCCTATTATTCCAGTAAGACAGCAAAGAAATGGTGGCTTCGAATTCGATCAACAAATAAGTATGAACCTTGTAGGTAAGATTGGAGAAAAACTCAAGCTTACCGCCAACTGGGATACCAAAGCAGCTTTTGAATTTCAGAATAATATTAAGCTAGAATATTCTGGTTTGGAAACAGATATTTTACAAAAAATAGAAGCAGGGTTTGTGAATATGCCTGTTAATAGCAGTTTAATTACAGGAGCACAAAATTTATTTGGTATAAAAACCAAATTGCAATTCGGCAGAATGAGTGTTACGGCTGTAATGTCTAGCCAAAGAGGAAAAGTAGATGAAATAAGAATGCCTGCTGGTTCACAAGCTAGAGATTTTGAAGTAAGAGCAGATGCTTATGATGAGAATAGACACTTTTTCTTAGGTCAATTTTTTAGGAATAACTACGAAAATGCTTTGAAAGGTTATCCAGCACTTACTAGTGGTGTAAAGGTAACCAAAGTAAACGTATATGTTACCAATAGAGTAAATAACACACAGTTTAATAAGAATGTTGTTGCCTATATGGACTTGGGAGAAAGCCAACCGTACAGAAAATTCCTACAAGTACCAAATGCTTTACCTAATGCTCCAACCAGAGATTCTGCAATGAACAGACTTTCTTACCCAGATTTAAAATCCTTCGATGTTTTAGGGAAAAGTGCGGATGTTCGTGACCATACTTTGATACCAGATTATTTAAGAAGAACTATATTATCTAAATTCTCTGAAGAAGCCGCTTGCGACACTTGTTTTCAGAATGGTATAGATTACTTGGTTACTACTTCCGCAAGAATGCTCCAACCTACTGAATATACCTTTAACCCAGATTTAGGATATATCTCATTAAACTCACCGCTTACAGGGCAGGATATGCTTGCAGTAGCCTATGAATATTCCTTTAGAGGTCAAACAGGTTCTGTAAATTACAAAGTCGGCGAAGTTGTAGGCGACAGGTTAGTAACAGATTCTGCAGGAAAAACTAGCGAAGCGATTGTGTTAAAATTATTGAAACCAGTAGGAACTTTTACCAATCTTCCTACTTGGGGTTTGATGATGAAAAATATTTATTCTTTGGGTGCAACTCAAGTATCTAGAGAAAACTTTCTACTTAGAGTTATTTATAAAGACGACCGCACTGGGTTAGACGTTCCTTACTTTCAGGATTTGCAAAATACCGAAAAAAGAGTCTCTATTCTAAGAGCTTTAGGCATTGACCGATTAGGCCCTAATAACGACCCCCCTGCAGATGGGAATTTTGACTTTGTAGAAGGAATCACCATAGACCCTAGATTTGGTAGAGTCATCTTTCCTGTTCTTGAACCATTTGGTTCAAATATGCAAAACAATGTTTTGAAAGGAGAACCTGAAGAGATTATTAATAAATATGTTTTCAGTGAACTATATACCAAGCAACTTGGCGATGTAAGACAATACGCTGGGAAGAACAAATTCTTCTTAAAAGGTCGTATGCAATCAAGTTCTACTAGTGACATTCCTCTTCAAGGAATTAATATTGCTCCAGGCTCTGTGCAAGTATATGCAGGAAGTAATTTACTTGCCGAGAATGTAGATTATCAAGTGGACTATGGAAGCTCAAGAGTAAAAATCTTGAACCAAGGCATTCTTGCTTCTGGCCAAGAGATAAGAGTAAAATACGAAAAACAAGACTTATTCAACTTTAGAAGAAAAACATTCTTAGGAACTCGATTAGATTATAAACTCAATAACGATGTGAATTTTGGAGGTACATTTTTACATCAAACAGAGTCTCCTCAAATTACCAGAACCAATGTGGGCGACGAACCAAGTAGCAACAGTATTTGGGGTTTAGATATGAATTTTAAGAAAGAGTCAAGATTTATCACTAAAATGCTCGATAAGCTTCCTCTTCTTGAAACCAAAGAACCTACCCAAATAACATTTGCAGGCGAAGTAGCACAGCTTATTCCAGGTTATCCCAAAGTAATTGATAAAGGAGAAAATGGAACATCATTTATAGATGATTTTGAAGGAGCTGAAACCCCTTTTGATTTGACCAATAACCCTAGTAGATGGAGATTGAGTACTACACCAAAAATTACCAACTCTATGCTTTCTCCTTCAGAATTGCAGGAGTTAGACCTAGACTTTAATGCACCAAATCAGAGCCTGAGATACTATCACCATCGTGCAAAATTAGCTTGGTATAATATTGACAATTCATTCTATACCAGTTCAGGAGGTAATATACCCGCTTCCATTAGTGCAAAAGACAAAGAAAATATATTCATTAAGCAAATTCAAGCGAGAGAAATTTTTCCTCAACAAGATCAGTTTTTAGGGCAACCTCCTCTTCCAACACTTGACTTAGCCTATTTCCCAGCCCAAAGGGGAGCTTATAACTTTAACCCTAATCTTAATAGCAGAGGAGAATTTAATTTTAACCGAAGAATGAGCTGGGCAGGTATAACAAGAGATTTAAGAAATGATATAGATTTTGATAATGCCAATATTCAATATTTAGAATTTTGGGTTATGAACCCTTTTTATGATGCTTCTAAAATTCAAGATGACAAATATAAAATTCCTATTAATTTGGTGGAAGAAGACAGCAAACCTACCATGCCTGCGGAATTGAAAAATAAAGTACCAGATCCTGTGAAAAGTTCTGGTAAGCTTTATATCAACCTTGGAGAAATATCTGAGGATGTAATGAAAGATGGGTTAAATATGTTTGAGAATGGACTACCCTACGATGATGCTTCCAGAGTAAAAGGACCTGTGAGGGAAACCAATTGGGGTAAAGTGCCTACTACACAATTTATCACCAACGCTTTCCCAGCCATAGATGGGGCTAGATCTTTGCAAGATGTAGGGCTTGATGGGCTTACCAATGCAGAAGAAACGCTGAAATTTCAAGAGTATGTGAATACAGTTTCTAACCTAATTACTGACCCTGTATTAAGGCAAACCTTCCTGAATGACCCATCTGGAGATGATTTTAAATATTATTTAGGGGAAGATCTAGACCAACAAAGAAAGTCTATTTTGCAGAGGTATCTTAATTTTAGCGGTACAGAAAACAATTCTCCTGCAAGTACTATTAATGCATTTACACCTGCAAGTACTTTTACTCCAGATATGGAGGATCTCAATCAAGACAATACCATTAATACTTCCAATAACTATTATGAGTATGAGATAGATATTGACCCTAATAAATTCAATATAGGAGCAAGTGAATACATTATAGCAAAACAATTGAATTCGGAAACAAACGTAGAATATCTTCAATTTAGAATACCCATTAGAGGTAAATCTACTAAAGTGGGGGCTATAGAAGGATTTAAAAGTATTAGATTTATAAGAATGTATTTATCTGGTTTTGAAGAACCAATTGTTTTGCGTTTTGCTAAATTCCAATTAGTAGCTAATCAATGGAGAGCTTTTCAGACACCTACCAGCAGAAATGTTATTGAAGAAGGCGTAAAAGCTATACCCGATAAGATTGATGTAAGCACTGTAAATGTAGAAGAAAATTCTACTGGTGTTTTAAATAAGACATCCTCTTATATTGTTCCTCCTGGTTTTTCTAGAGACCAAGATATTACCTCCCAGAATAATAGAAGATTGAACGAACAATCGCTTCGCTTATGTCTAGATGAAACAATAGGTTTAGCAGGAGGTAGGATAGCCTCAGCTTTTAAGAATGTAAATGTAGATATGCTCAATTATGGAAGACTGAGAATGTTTGTACATGCAGAATCTACAGACCCAGAAGATATTAGAAAAAATCTTAAAGCATTTATCAGATTAGGAACAGATTTTACAGACAATTACTATGATATTGAGTTGCCTCTTACTTTTTCCAATCTCAATAACTTAAATCCCACTGCTGAGGAAGTATGGCCAAGTGGGAATCATCTTAACATTAATCTAAAAGGACTCCCAGAATTGAAGTCTCAAAGAAATGGGCAAGGAGGTGCTTTTAATGTTCCATATAAAGGCCTTGTTGACGGGAAGGTGGTTTCGGTAAAAGGAAATCCAGATTTAAGTTCAGTTCAGGTCATTATGCTTGGAATGACCAATTCGGGAAGATTTGATGCAGACCCTCCAGTGTCTGGCTGTATATGGGTAAATGAGCTAAGGCTTACTGACTTTGTGCAAGAAGGAGGATGGGCAACTACTGCAAGGCTTAACGTGAAATTAGCAGATGTAGCCAATATTGCTAGTACGATGAGATTTGTGGGAGTAGGCTTTGGCTCTATAGACCAAAAAGTTTCCCAAAGACAAAGGGTGAATACCTTAGAATGGGGTGTTCAAGGGAATATGGGTTTAGATAGATTTATACCTCAGAAGGTTGGTTTGAGACTTCCATTATTTGCAAGTTACAACACTAAAGTAATTTCACCTAGATACAACCCATTAGATCCAGATGTGCTGCTTGCTACTTCGTTAAAAAACATTCCAGATCCAGCCCAAAGAGAAGCATACCGGAAAATTGTCGTAGACGAACAAATTATTAAAGGCATTAATTTAACTAACGTTCAGAAGGTAAAAACAAGACCAGACTCAAAATCGCATTTCTACGATATAGAAAATATTTCTTTATCTGTAGGTTATAATATAACCACAAGAACCAATTCAAGTATTTATGATTTCTATAATAAGTTATATACTGGTGGAGTTGGTTATTCCTTTACCAATCCTGCAAAGCCTTTTGAGCCTTTTAAGAATGCTAAATTTTTGAATTCAAAATATCTGAAATTGATCAAAGACATAAATTTTAGTTTTCTTCCCAATACCATCAATGTTCGATCAGATTTTAATAGGCGTTTGACCAAAACCCAATTTTATGAAGGAAATCCTTTAGATGGCATTTTGCAAGATCCATTTTATGAGAAAGCTTTCACCAATGTCCGAACCTATGGATTGGTCTGGTCTTTTACAAAAAGTATTACTTTAAACTACACTGCCAATACTAATGCAATTATTGATGAGCCCTTTAGTAGCCCTGATAGTGCTGGATATAATAAAGCATTATGGAATAAAGTAAAAAGGCTAGGCAGAACCAAAAACTATACCCATAGCATTAATGCCACTTATAAAGTTCCTTTTGATAAGTTGCCTCTTACAGAATGGTTAAATACAGATTTAGCCTATGCAGGAACTTACAATTGGGTGGCAGGAGCAAATGCTCAAAGAGATACTATGGGAAACTTAGTTACTCAGAACACTAGAGATATGAGTGTGAATGGAAATATAAGTTTAGATCGTATATACAACAAATCAAAATATTTAAGAGAAATTCTCAACCCACCACCAAAGCCAGAAAAAAAGCCTGTTCCAACCAACACAGACCCCAAGGCAGATACGACCAAAAAAGAAGAGCCAAAGAGAGAATACCTTGCACTCAAGGGAATACTTAGGTTAGCGATGAGTGCAAAAAGAATTACCCTAACTTATAAAATAACAGAAGGAACCAAATTACCAGGCTACAAAGGAACAGCCAATATTTTTGGTCTAGATAGGAATCAAGGGTCAGACCTTATGCTTCCTTTTGTGCTTGGCTGGCAAGATTATAGTCTGCTTCGCAAACTTGCTAGTGCAAATCTTATTTCTGATAGACCTTCGCTAACCGACCAATTTACCTATTCTCATAGAGAATCTTTTAGTGCACAGACCACATTAGACCCCATAAGAGATTTTAATATTACCCTGAAATTAACCAGAGAGAAAACCAATAACTATAGTGAACTATTTTATTTTAACAAGGCAAAAAATGAGTTTGAAACAGCTAACCCCTTAATTACTGGTAATTATAATATCTCTATGATATTTTTGGGGACAGCATTTAAAGGTCCTGTAAGTGGCTCTGATGACCCCACTTCTTCTCAAACTTTTCAAGACTTTGAAAATAATAGAAGAATCATTAAAGAAAGAAAAATAACAGAAACAGGCAATGTACTTCAAGATTCCTTATTAGGTTTAAATTCTCAGGATATATTAGTTCCAACGTTTTTAGCTACCTATCGAGGTATGGACATCAATAAAGCCAGCCTTAATCCTTATCCTGCTATACCATTGCCCAACTGGGGAGTTAATTATACTGGTTTAAATAAACTAAAATTCTTTAAGAAATGGTTTCAAAGCATTAATATAACCCATAATTATAATGCTACCTATAGTGTGTCTAGTTTTACTTCTTCTAACCTTTACGGTAGCCGAAGTATTAATCCTCAAACAGACCCTAGTAGAATGCCACTGCCTTCTATATCTAGAGGGGGTAATTATGTTCCTGTATTTACAATGGATATAGTTACTATTAAGGAGTCATTTTCTCCTTTAATTGGTATCAACTTAAGAACAAAAGGTAAAGCCACTTATAACATACAGCTATTAAGAGACAGAGGGCTTACATTGTCTATGACCAATGCACAAATACAAGAAGTAAGAAGCCAAGGAATTACCGTGGGATTTGGTTGGAACAAAACAGGTCTGAAATTTCCATTTAAATGGCAGGGACGCCAGATCCCTCCATTAAAAAATGAGCTTACTTTTAAGGCAGACTTAACTATTAGAGATAATCTTACTATACAAAGAAACATCAATGGAGCAAGCACAATTACAGCAGGAGTAATTACTGTTCAGATTCGCCCAACCATATCTTATATGATAAGCCAAAGAGTAACACTGATGTTCTATTTTGATAGAAATGTGAATATTCCTCGTATATCTAGCCAATTCAGAAGAGGGGTTACCCAATTTGGACTTCAGCTCAGGTTTACCTTATCTTAATGCTTTAATTTATATTTGAGTCTATTTTAGGGCAACAAAAGAACGTAATTAAGGCAATCTTTTAATTCTTTGTTGTTGCTAAACAAACCTTTATTCAGGATGGGAAAGTATAAATTGTTGGATTAAAAATTTAAATAACAGTCAGAAAAATTCTCGCATTTTTTCTTTATCACTAAATACCAGAAAATACATCATCAAAAATAGTCTAATAAAAATATTAATTACATGAAACAAAAATACATTTTCTTATTTACGCTCTCCTTTTTAATCTCTACAATAACTATGGCACAGAACGAACCTGTAAAAATAGGAGTAATAGGACTCACTCATTCTCACGTTCATTGGATTTTTGAAAGTGAAAAAACAGCTGATATTAAGATTGTAGGCATAGTTGAGAAAAATAAGGATTTGGCAGAAAGATATTCAAAACAACATGGATACGCTATGAACATAGTATACAACACCATGGAAGAAATGATTAAAGCTACCCATCCTGAGGCAGTATGTGCATTTGGCACTATCTATGAACACTTAGAGGTTGTTCAAAAAGCAGCTCCCTTAGGTATTCATGTTATGGTGGAAAAGCCTTTGGCAGTTAGTTTAGAACATGCAAAAACAATGGAAGCTATAGCTAAGAAACACAATATACATTTACTCACAAATTTCGAAACAACTTGGTATCCTACTAATCATGAAGCTTACAAATACCTTGAAAGTAAATCTATAGGCTCACTTAGAAAGGTGGTCATAAGAGACGGACATAAAGGACCTAAAATATTAGGAATTAACAAAGAGTTTTTGGATTGGTTGACCGACCCTGTTCAAAATGGTGGTGGTGCAATAACCGATTTTGGTTGTTATGGTATTAACCTAATGACTTGGTTAATGAAAGGTGAAAAACCTGTTTTTGTTACTGCTATTACACAACAACAGCAACCAGAAAACAATCCTAATGTAGATGACGATGCAACTATAATTCTAAAATATGCCAATGCCAACGCTATTGTTCAAGCCTCTTGGAATTGGCCTATAGGAAGAAAGGATATGGAGATTTACGGGCAAAAAGGGGTGGTGTATGTTGATAATCGCAATAATATGAGAATTCGCATATCTGAAGGATATGATAGTTATACAGAAGAAACTTTTAAATTAGAAGAAAGAAAGAAACCATACAATGACCCTTTTTCTTTTTTTGCTTCTGTCATTAAAAAAGAGATAACCCCTAGCCCCTTTGATTTATCTTCGTTAGAAAATAATATGGCTGTGATGGAAATCCTAAATGCAGCCATCAAGAGTGCTAAGACAAATAAAACTGTTAGAATTAAAAAATAATTAGAGCTTCCTTTTTTAGAGTTACTTAGGAATAAAAATTCCAAAATATATTTCGTGCAAAATTTTTCAGTGTAAATTATCATTATTTTCTCTTAATCTAACTTCCTTTTTAGACTTGAAAAATTATTTGCCAAAAAATTTAATCTCCAGATTTTTGATGTTACCAAAGTCTGTCCTCGACAATACAAAATCGATAGACTTAATACTTTTCAAAAAAGAGCAACATATCACTACTCAACTCCTCGCAACCATCTCCAAAACTGAAGAAACCATGGGCTGCTCCTTCGTATATTTTAAACTGAACTTCTTTTGATTGTTTTGTAACTTGTTCCGCCCAAATTTTTGAAGAACGTAACAATTCGTCTTTGCCAGCACCTACTATAAATGTTGGAGGCAGCACAGGAATAGTGTCAAAGTCCATCGGAACAAGAGGTATTTCGGGAGTAGTCGTATTATCGAAATACACTTTAGAAAATAACTTTGCACTAGGAAAACCATCTTCAATCCAAGAAGTTCTATCATTAACGCCAAATAGGTCAACCACTGTTTTTATTTTCGGGAGTGTATTTACATCGGTTGTGGAATCCAGCATTTTTAGCAGTTCCGGGTTTGAGATATAAATACCTAGCATCATTGCCAAGTTGCCACCAGCCGAGTCTCCTATTAAATGGATTTCATATTGAGGGTAATTCGTTTTAATCCATGCCAATGCCTTTAATAACGAACGGAGTAAATTGGGATGCTGGGCATTGGGTGCTAAGGGGTAATTGATACTGAATACCAAATATCCTGCGTCTGAAAATTTTAATAAAGGTTTAGAGTAAAAGCTACCCTTGGTTCCCGCTAACCAAGCACCACCGTGTATATGAACTACCGCTACTTTTTTTGAAATTGATTGAGAGGAGGTAATGATATCCAATTTTTCATCTGCGTGCTCACCATAACTCATTTCTTTAACTCTACCATCAGGATACGACTCGCCTCCAATTACCGATACAAGAGGCATCAATACGTTACTCCAAAAGAATATACCTGCTTTTTCACCAAAAGAAAATTGGATTGGTCCTTTTCCATTATAAATAGTAGAAATTTTAATGATTAAAGTAATTGCGATTACTGCAATTATTGACAGTGTAATCGTTAGTTTTCTTGAGTTTTTCATTTTGTATAAATTTTATATTTGTTGATTTTAAATTTCAGTCCCTATGTTAGTGAAAGCACTAATTTGCCCAATAAAGTTCCTTGTGCTGCTTCAGTGTATGCTTCTCTAAAATCTTCGAGAGGGAAAGACTTTGCAATGACTAAGTCCATGTTGCTATTCACAACTTCATCAGATAAGGCTTTTAGATTCTCGTTGTTTGCAAACGAGCCCACTAACTTGTATTTCTTGTAAGAAAAAATATTGTTGATCAATCCAGACAATATCTCTTTAGGCTTAGGTAGCGATGCTATAAAATATCCTTTGTCTTTTAACAAACTTTTGCCTTGATTAAAAGACAACTTATCTGACAGTTCAATTACCACATCGTATTTTTTTGATGAAGTCAAAATGTTGGTTTCCTTGTAGTTTATAACTTTATGAGCTCCCCATTCTTTCACAAGATCAATCCCTTTTGAACTTACTACGGCACTCACAATTGCACCACTATTTTTAGCCATTTGAGTAGCAAACATACCAATGCCACCAGTAGCTCCATTAATTAGAACTTCCATTCCTTTTTCAATAGTGAGTAGTTTGGTAAAAATGCTTGCTGCCGTTATGCCTACAATTGGAATGATAGAAGCCTGCTCGTGAGTTAATTGAGTAGGTTTGTGAGCTATTTTTTTAATATCAGCCACGATATATTCAGCCATACAGCTTTTAGCTGCACCAAATACTTCATCGCCAATTTTGAATTCATTAACACCTACACTAATTTCTTCTACCACCCCTGAAAATTCTAATCCAGAACCTTGCGGAAACTTCCAACCAGAAAGAATTTTTAGCTGTCCTTCCCTCATTTTCCAATCTACAGGATTAATGGCGGCTGCTTTCACTTTTACCAAAACGGTATTGCTTTTTAATGCTGGAATAGGTGCATCCATCAATTCAAGGACATCAACGCCTCCAAATTTTTTATATACAAGTTTTTTCATTTCAACAACTTTAAATCGTTATGACCACTTTACCAATAACCCCTCCTTTTTTAGCAAAACGATAGGCTTCTTTATATTCTTGAAGTGGAAACGATTTAGCAATATTTATTTCCAATCCCTTTTGAGTAACCCATATACACAAGTCTTTATAATTTTCCTGAGTCGGATTGGCCATGATGATTTTATGTTTTTTACCCGAAATCAGATTGTTAAAAAATGCGGTAAGCATATCGATTGGATTCGGTTTTAAGCTACCAAATACCGAACTGGGTTTTAATAGATGCTTTACTTTTCCGAATGGTGTTAATGCAGCCAGCTCAAACCAAGCATTGAATGTTGTTTTTAACTCCAGTACATTTTCTTGCTTGTAATCTATTACTCGATTTGGTTTCCATTTTTCAATAAATGACAAACCTGCTCCACTTGCCACTGCGGTAACTTTAAATCCTTTCTTAATGGCCATTTGTAAAGCAATTAAACCAACTCCACCACTGGCTCCATTTATCATTAATTCGTCTCCTTCTTTAAGGCTCGCACTTTCAAAAAGATAGAGTGCAGCCGCACCTCCCGTGACCATAGCTGCTGCATTTTCAAAGGAAATACTGCTTGGTTTTTTGTAAATATTTTTAGGGGCAACCACAATGTATTCGGCTAAAGCTTCTCCTTTCATGGCACTTAATGCACCAAAAACTTCATCCCCTTTTTTAAATCCAGAAACATCATTTCCTATTTCTTCTATTACACCCGAAAAATCTATTCCTAAGCCATTTGGGAAATTTGAACCCGTAACAATTTTTAAATTGCCTTCTACTTTCAGCCAATCGATAGGGTTTAAAGCTACAACTTTTACTTTAATCAATAATTCTTTTGAATTAGGTAAAGGCATTGCGACTTCTGCCAGTTCAAGATTATCAATGGTTCCATACTGGTTATAAACTACCTTTTTCATATTAGTTTAATTTTAAAATTTTCGTTACTGATTCAACTGTATCATGCACATCTTCATTGAAACAGATTTTTGCTCCTATGGCATGTTCATGAACAATATTTATTAATGTTTGTAATAATTGCAATTGGTCGGGACGTTTTCTCAAACCAGCACCTACCAAAATACAATCGAATTGATTTGTCGTTAATTCTTCTAATAACTTTTCAGATGGATTACTTGATGTAATATCTATATAGCACCATTTTGCATCATATCCCATTTCAATCATTTTGTCTTTTGCAATAACCGATTGACGATGAATTTCTGCTGGGTCATATCCAGGGATATTACTATTCAAAAATTTGGAAGTATCTACCCCAATTAATAAAACTCGATTGTTCATTAAAATATTTTTTTAGATTCAATGTATTCCACACTTTCCAAATAGGGGAAAAACGGGAGACTTTCAATATTCTTAACTACTTGTTCCATTTCTACATCTTTAAAAATGAGCATAGCTCCATTAGTATCTGCCCTTATAAAAAAATTCTCAACGATTCCCTCTTCCTTCCATTTCATTACCATAGGGATTTCTTTTTGTTTCATAGCTTCAAAATCCACATCTGGAAATTTAGAAGCATATTTAGTAGTAAGTACAGTTATTCGTTTCATTTTTTTGAGTTTTAAGATTTGATATTGCAAATGTAACAGACAAAGTATATTTTTGCTACTTAGTAGCAAAAATATACAGGTAGTTTTCAGGATACTTAGGTAAGGTTAGCATATGGAAATAAAGAATAAACAACAGGGAATCAAAGTAGTAGCCGATGTTTTGGATATCGTAGGTGGCAAATGGCGTGGACAAATTCTTGCCCATCTGTGCGATGATCCAAAGCGATTTAATGAACTCAAAACCGTTTTAAACCACATAACTTCCTCAACACTTACAAAAGAATTGCGTTATTTGGAAGACATTAAAATGGTGGAAAGAAAAATCATTCAACAGACGCCAATAATAGTAGAATACAGACTTACAAACCATGGAATGTCGATAAAAGACCTAATTAAACACATTGTAGAATGGGGACTCAAACACCGTGAAATTGTATTTAAAAAAGATTAAAAACGATTAGAAATTCATTGTAAATCTATGCACTTAAATGAAAAGTTTATCAACTATGAGACTTAAACTATTTGCAATTTCGTATCTTATTCTAATTCTAGTGATGTTCCTATTGCCTTTTTTCACAGCAGAAGGTTATTCTATCATTAGAAACACTACCAGCCAATTGGGAGCACAAAAGACGCCCAATGCTTGGATCATGAACATCACTTTTGCTTTAATAGGACTTTCAAGTATTTATGCTGGTTGGGGACACTACGAAGGATATTGGTTTCAAAAAATCATGCTAATCATTTTCGGGCTTTCATTGGCTCTTTGTGCCATTTATAGCCATGCACCTGTAAATACAGCTATAAGTTTCAGTATTCGTGAAGATGAATATCATTCCCTTTTTGCCTCTACAACGGGCTTTGGCTTTACCGTTTTAGCCGTTTCAACTGCATTTACAAAAGAAACAAAATCTGAAATGATTTTACCCATTTCAATTGGCATCATAGCCACTTTATTGTCACTCCTAATGTTTAAAATTGAAATGTTTGCAGGTATATGGCAAAGAATGATATTTATTTTTTCATTTGGGTGGATGATTTATGAGTTTAGAAACAATTAGACCAAATTAATAAATTGTAAAAATCGTACTGAAGATATAAAATAGATACCCTATAGCTTTAATATTTTTGTAAAATACTTAGTGTTTGAAGTGTCTGATGCCAGTTGTTACCATAGCAACTCCTAATTTGTTGCAAGCATCTATTGAGTCTTGGTCTTTAATAGAGCCACCTGGTTGCAATATTGCTTTCACTCCAGCGGCGGCGGCTAATTCTACGCAATCTGGAAATGGAAAGAATGCGTCTGATGCCATAGCAGAGCCAGCTACGGTAAATCCAAATGAATTAGCCTTTTCTATGGCTTGTCTTAGTGCATCTACTCTTGATGTTTGTCCTACACCACTTGCAATGAGCCTATTTTCATTAGCAAATACAATGGTATTCGATTTTGTATGTTTTACTATTTTATTGGCAAACAATAATGCTTTCTTTTCAGCTTCTGAGGGAGATAATAGGGTAACTACTTTTAAGTCTTCTAAGGTTTCTGTTTTATTGTCTTTGTCTTGCTCTATTACTCCATTAAGTAGCGTTTTGTAAAGTTTGTTTGGTACTAAGGTAGGTTTGCGTTTCAATAAAATTCTATTCTTTTTGCCACAAAGTATTTGGCTGGCTTCACTGTTGAAAGAAGGAGCGATAAGCACTTCGAAGAATAATTTATTCAGCTCCTCAGCAGTGTCAGCATCAATTTCTCTATTGGTAATAATTACTCCACCAAATGCCGATACTGGGTCGCAGGCAAGTGCATTGAGATATGCTATTTTGGGTGAGTTTGCAGAAGCTACACCACAGGCATTGGTGTGTTTTAATATTGCAAAAGTAGTTTCTTCAAATTCATCAATTAATGCTATAGCTGCGTCTACATCTACTAGGTTGTTATAAGAAAGCTCTTTTCCGTTGAGTTTGTCAAACATTTCGTCAAAGTCTCCATAGAACACACCTTGTTGATGAGGGTTTTCACCATATCTGAGTACTTGAAAGTTTTTAATGCTTTTTTTGAATCTTTTGGTTTCTTCACCAGCAAAATAGTTGAATATTGCAGTGTCATAATGTGAAGTATTGTCAAAAGCATGAACAGCCAGCATTTTTCTTTCATTGATAGTAGTGCAAGCTTGCTTATCTCTAAGAATTATTTCTAGTAAATCGTATTCGTTTTTAGAAGAAATAATTACAACGTCTTTGAAGTTTTTTGCGGCAGCTCTTATTAGAGAGATTCCTCCAATATCTATTTTTTCAATAATATCTTCATCGCTTGCTCCAGAGGCAACGGTAGCTTCAAATGGGTATAAATCTACAATAACCAGATCGAGGTTGGGTATTTCAAATTCTATAACTTGTTTCTCATCGTCTACTAATTCTCTTCTAAACAAAATCCCTCCAAATATTTTTGGATGTAGTGTTTTTACTCTTCCTCCGAGTATTGATGGATAATCGGTTACATTTTCAACAGGAGTAACTTCTATGCCCATTTCTTCTATAAATTTCTGAGTTCCTCCAGTAGAAAATATTTTTATGTCATTTTTATCAAGAAGTTTTATAATAGGTGCAAGTCCTTCTTTATTGAACACTGATATTAATGCTGATTTTATTTTTCTTGGGTTCATAGTATTTCTATTATTGGATAAATTGAATGGGTTTCCCTAAGCGAAACGAATTAATTTTATGAATTAAAAATCGGATTGCAAAAATAGGAATATCTATTTCAAATAAGAAATTTAATTTTTTAGATTCTTTTTATGAATCAATTAAATAATTTAAACTGCTGAAAATAAGGAAAAAATACAGGGTTTTTTATGAAGGTCTATTTTTTGTGTTTTCCATTCTGCAATACTTTTTGTGGCTATAAATTCTGTATCGCTCATGGCATTGCAAGTAATTGATATTAAAGTTTCTGGCTGACAAGTAGATAAAATATCGCTCCATAAAGCATTATTTCTATATGGAGTTTCCATAAATAGCTGCGTAGATTGGTTTTTTCGAGATTCTGCTTCTAGTTTTTTCAGCTGTGCTATTCTGTTGTTTTTCTCGATAGGCAAGTATCCATGAAAGGTAAATGATTGTCCTGAAAATCCACTTGCCATAAGTGCCAGTAGAATTGAAGAAGGCCCCACAAGGGGTTTTACATCGATTCCAATTTTATGAGCATAGGCCACTGCTAATGAACCTGGGTCGGCGATAGCGGGGCAACCAGCTTCTGAAATTATTCCGATGGGTACTCCTTGAGGAATTTGTTGGAAATATTTAATTATATCCTTTGTGCTGGTGTCTTTATGCAGCTCAAAGAAGGTTAGAGATTCTATTGGTTTTGAGATTTTATATTCGCTTAGAAATCTCCTTGCTGTTCTGATTTCTTCTACCATAAAAAAATCTATAGTTTCTATGATTTTTTTATGGTAGGGAGGTAGGCTTTGTTCTATCTGATTCGGTGCTATGGGGCATGGAAGCAGATAAAGTATACTTTTATTTGATTCTATATTATTTTTTAGGTGCAATGGGAGAGGTATTTGTCTTCTTTATTTTCTTCCCCATTGCGGCTTTTTCTAGATTAGCTCTTGCTTCGTGGTGGGTAGTCATATCTTCAATTATGACTTCTAATTGATCGCACATTTTTTTTATATCTTCTATATTTGAACGAAGCACCTCTGCATCTACAAAGTCTGGGTTGCGATTTACACCAAGTACATAAATTAGCCCTTTGGCTTGTATTGCCTTGAACTGCTTGTCATTTGAGTATATTCTTACTAGCGAATATACTTCTGTTGGAGGTTTTTGGGCTAAAGAAAACGAGCTGACAGTAGTGTATAAAAAGAGAACAAAAATAAATCTAAGGGGAAAGTAAAGAAGAAATTGTTTAATCATTTTTTTATTTTTTAGTATTTGAATTTCAAGCAAACAATAATAGGGAAAATAGACGAGAATATAAATATTTTGTTAATTAATTTAAAAATTCCATGCTTTTAGGGTTTGTTCTCAAAGGTGAGGTAGGCGGAAATTTTACTTATTTTTTCTTTTTCCAATATTTTTATTTCATTCAAATCATTTATTTGAAAATTTGGATGCTGTGAAATATAATTTACTATTATCATAGCCTCCTTTGGTGCAATATAGGGATGTTTTTTTAGGTTTTCTATAGTAGCATATTTCAAATTGATTTTGCTAGGTATGAAATCATTGCTTATAAAGGTTTTTGATTTTAGTTCAATGATAGTGTTGCTGTCTAGTCCATATACTTCCTTGTATTGATCTGCATTGATGAATCCTCCTAATTTATTTCTGTATTTGATTATCCTTGCAGCCAATTTTGAACCTATTCCTTTAAGTTGAATAAGTTGAGTAGTGTCTGCTAGGTTAATATCTACTTTTGAAATAATAGTTTTAGTAACGATGGTTTGGTTTTTTGCCTGTAAGGGTTTTGAAAAGTAATCTGGAAGTAAGATATAATTTTCTAATTTTTTATAGGTAGTACTATCTATTCCATAGATTTTGGACAAGTCTTTCTTTATTTTAAAGGTTCCTTTTTTACCTCTGAACTTTAAAATATTGTTTACAACTTTTGGTGTTAATCCAAGTTTCAATAAATCATCTTTAGAAGCTTCATTGGGATTGAAGCTAAATGGGTTAATTATAGTAGATTTTTCTGAAATCTGTTGAACATAAGTGCGATTGTAATTTGACTTTGAGCGAGACTCTTGTAATGATATATGGCTCAGCTCAGCTCTTGATTTTTCAAGAATTATTTGATCTTTACTAGTATCTAAATTCTGAATTTGCCAAAAGTGTTGGGAAATTAAAGGGCTAAATAATGCAACTAGCATAATGACTAGAATAATGATAAAACCATTTGCTTCTCTATGGCTAAAGTTTAGCCTAGATTGTATCAGTTTTATGATTGTTCTGTACATTCTTTATATCAAAGTTGAATACCGAGTGCTTTCATATCTTCCCAAAAATGAGGGTAAGATTTCGCAGTAACTTCGGGTGCTTCTATCAAGACATCTCCAAGTAAACAAAGAGGGGCAAATGCCATAGCCATACGATGGTCTTTGTAAGTATTTACTAATTGTCCTTCTACCTTGAAGGCTCCCGGAATTACTTGGTAGATATTGTCTTTTTCTATTTCTACAAGGTCGGCACCGAATTTTCTAATTTCATTTTGTAGGGCTGCTATTCTATCTGTTTCTTTAATTCTTAAGCTTTCTAGGCCGCTTAGGGTGCAATTTATTCCTTTAGCCGCACAAACTACTACTATTGTTTGGGCAAGATCAGGGCAATCTGTAAAATCCCAAGTAAAAGAAGCAACATGGTTTTGTTTGGATAATTTCAAACCATTATTTGTAAACTCGGTTTTTACACCACACTTGTCCATGATTTGGGTGATTACATGGTCGCCTTGTAATGAATTTTTGTGGTAGCCAAGTATTTCTATTGTTGCATTTTCTGAAAGTGCGGTGAACGCAAACCAATAACTTGCTGCCGACCAGTCTGATTCTACTTTATAGCTAGCTGTTTGATAGCTTTGTGGTGCTATACTGATACTATTTTCTTTCCATTCAGAATTGATGCCGAAATGTTTCATTAGGCTCAAGGTCATGGCAATGTATGGTTTTGACCCAATTTTCCCTTCCAATTCTAAAATCATTCCTTGAGGCAAAACTGGTGCAATCATTAGCAAAGCAGTGATATATTGGCTACTTACATCTCCTTTTATTTTAAGTCTATTCGTTTTTACATTGGCTTTATTAAAGGTTTTTATTTCTAAAGGGGGATAGCCTTCTTGCTGAAGGTATCCTATGCCAGCACCTAATTGCTTGAGTGCATCTACCAATAGTTTTATAGGTCTTTCGCACATTCTTTTAGTACCTGTAAGCACTTTTTCTTGACCAGTAATAGATAAATAGGCGGTAAGAAACCTCATGGTAGTTCCTGCATCAATTACATCTAATACATTATCATTAGATTGCAATAGCCTTATCATTGTTTGGGTATCTCTTGCGTTAGAGAGGTTTTCTAAATTACCTTTATTGCCAGTAAGTGCATTGATAATAAGCACTCTATTGCTTTCGCTTTTAGAAGCGGGTGGAGTTATATTTCCAGATAATGTAGCTGTGAAATGCTTTAGTTGTATTGGGGTGTTGTCTATTCCTTCCATGAGGTAATTAAATAGTGTTTAATGATTGGGCATTGTAATAATTTAGCCCGTTTCTTATGTCTTTTAATGAGATTTCGATATTGTAATTGGCCTTTCCAATTTTTTCTAAAAGGGAACATTGAATTGCGTTCGATTCGTTCTTTTTATCTTGTAATGCTATGGGTAGAATTTGTTCGATATCGAAATCAAAGATTTCTACTTTTTGATAAATTTCGAGCAAATATTTAGTTATTTGAGATAAATCTTGCTTTGAAATAAATCCTTTTTCAAATGCTAAATAAGATTCGGCAATCATCCCAATGGCGATAGCTTCTCCATGAAGTAATCTTTTATTGGGGATGTTTAAAAAATGGCTTTCTATGGCATGCCCTATGGTATGACCAAAGTTCAGTATTTTACGAAGTCCTTTTTCTAATGGATCAGAAACTGTAACCTTAGATTTTATGACTACTGAGTGCTGTGCAAGTCCGAACCAATCAAGCTGATGGTAGGGGGTAGCGATGATTTCATTCCATTTTATAGCGTCGGCAATGAGGCAATGTTTGATTATTTCGGCATAGCCTGATTTGATCTCTTTTTTAGTAAGTGTTTGAAGAAAATTGGTGTCTATAATTACTGCTAAGGGTGTTTGAAAAACGCCAATATGATTTTTTAAACCCATAAAGTCTATCCCTAGCTTTCCTCCTACACTAGCATCTACCTGCGATAGTAGAGTGGTGGGAATCTGTATAAATCTGATTCCTCTTTTGTAGGTGGCAGCACAAAATCCTCCCATATCACCAATCACTCCTCCTCCTAAATTTATCATGAGGGCTTTTCGATCTAATTGGGCTTGGGTCATTTTCTCCCAAATTATTTCACAAGTTTGGAGTGTTTTATGTTCTTCTCCGCTTTTGATGCTAATAATTAATGGTTGATGAAGTATTTCTTTAATGATAGGTAAACAATGTTTTTCTGTGTTTTCATCAACTAGAACTACCAATCTTGAAAAAGACTGTTTTGCCAAATAGTTATTTAAGGTATCGGCTATGGATAGTGTAAATAAAATCTCGGAAGCTTCTGTCATTTTTTTTGAATAGGATGTAAAAATATGGTTTTTTTAAAAAACTCTTGTTTTAATGGCTAAGAATTTGTCTTCTATGAGCATCTAGTTTTAAAAATATAAATAAAAGTATTGTGAAAGACCATAGAGAAGAGCCCCCATAGCTTATAAAGGGCAAAGGTATTCCGATTACCGGAAATATACCTATGGTCATTCCAATGTTGATAGCAAAATGTACAAATATGATGCTCGCTACCGAATAACCGTAGATTCTAGAAAATCTTTCTTTTTGTCGTTCGGCAAGATATATAAGCCTTAATAAAAATAGCACATATGCTATAATGAGTAGGGTAGCACCTATCCACCCATGTTCTTCTCCTATAGTGCAAAATATAAAGTCGGTGCTTTGATCTGGTACAAAATCAAATTTTGTTTGGGTACCTTTTAAAAAGCCTTTTCCTAATATTTCTCCTGAACCAATCGCAATTTTAGATTGAGTTACCTGATATGCTTTTCCTTTAGGGTCTAGTTCTGGATCAATAAGCACTTGTATTCTTTTCTTCTGATGGTCTTGCAGAACATTATTTAAGACAAAGTTTACACTGATTACTATTCCTATACAAAGTGCTCCAGAAACTAGTGTAATTGCTACCTGATATAAAACATTTTTGATACGAGTAGTTTTCTTCTGTAAGGATAATAATAGGTATGCGATAATGATAAATGCAAGGCATGCAATTCCTATAAATATAGTTTGCTGGCTAAATAGGAGTGTAAAAATAAATAGTGCTGTAGCCAACACTCCAATGATTAAGAACCAAGGAGAAAGACCTTCTCTGTATAAAACTAGAATAAATGCAGAAAACACAAGTACAGTTCCTGTTTCGTTTTGAAGCAATATCAGTAAGCAGGGAAGTCCTAGTATTGCAAATGCTATTAATTTAGTTGACAGTTTTTCAAATTTTATATTGATTCCGCCCAAGTAGGTAGCTAAAGCCAAGGCGGTAGCAAATTTTGCAAATTCAGCAGGTTGAACTCTTAATGACCCAATTTCAAACCATGATTTTGAGCCTTTTACTTCTGTGCCAAGAAATATAGTTACTAAGCAAATAAAAATGATAATTCCATAAATCAAATAGGAGAATGAGCTATAAAACTTGTAATCAATAGCTGAGATCAAAACGATGATTAATAATGATGTTCCTATCCAGATAATTTGTTTGCCTGAGTTAATAGAGAAATCAAAGATATTCTGAGAATTCTCAGGGTTATAAACTGCAGCAAATATATTTAGCCAACCAATAATGACAAAGAAGGCATAGAAACCAACAGTAATCCAGTCAATGTTTTTAGAAATTTTATCGTCGTTTCTCACGGAATAGGTTTTCTGTATTTGGATATAAAATCTTTTCTTAATACGTATTCTTCCATTGGCTTTCGGCTAGTGGTGTCTCTAAGGTATTTGTCTATCATAAGGGTAACAATAGGTGCAGCTGTCATAGCCCCGAAACCAGCGTTTTCTACAAATGCACAGATTGCAATCTTAGGATTATCTTTTGGGGCAAACGCCATAAATACGGAGTGATCGTTACCATGAGGGTTTTGAACAGTTCCTGTTTTTCCGCAAATATCTATACCTTGAATTTTTGTCCATGAAGCAGTTCCGCCCTGTACCACTTTTCCCATACCTGATATAATGATTGGGAAATATTTTTCATCTACACCAGTCTTATGTTTTATTTTAATTTGTGGGTTGTCATTGGGTTTATTATCTACTTCTTTAATAAAATGAGGAGTATAATAATAGCCTTTATTGGCAATGATTGCAGCCATATTTGCCATTTGGATTGGTATGATTAATAACTCTCCTTGACCGATGTCTAGAGATCTAATAGTAGAATGTTTCCAACTATGCTTACCATACCATTTATCATAAAATTCAGGACGAGGGATTAAACCTGATTTAATATTTGGTAAATCTACTTCTAACCTTTTGCCAAAGCCAAACGACATTATAAGTGCTCTCCATTGATTATAACCAGTTTCTGAATCTATAAATTTATTTGGATGTTTACCTTGTTGAATTATGTTCCTAAAAACCATGTAATAATAGGGGTTGCAAGACCATTGAATAGAGCCTTCAAGATTGTTGGGTGAAGGGTGAGCATGGCATTTTGGCCCCCAAGACTGGTTGCAAGGATAAGAAGTGCTTGGGCTAAGCACTCCTAATTGTTGGCCCACTAATGCTTGTGCAATTTTAAAGATTGAACCAGGGGGGTACATTGCCATCAAAGGACGGTTGAAAAGGGGCTTTAGTGTGTCATTTTCTAAAACCTGATAATTTTTTGAAAATTCTCTTCCTGTAAGTAGATTAGGGTCGTAATAAGGGCTAGATACAAAGGCTAGTATTTCACCAGTGGAGGGCTCTATAGCTACAACACTTCCTATCATTTTTTCCATGAGCTTTTCTCCGTATTGTTGAAGATTAAGGTCAATAGTGCTTGTTAGGTTTTTCCCGGGAATAGATACAGTATCAAAAGCACCATTGAGGTAAGCACCTTTTTCTACACCATGTACGTCTCTCATCACATATTTTGTACCTCTTCGCCCTCGGAGTTGTACCTCATAGCTTGATTCTATTCCACTTATTCCTATGTAGTCGCCTTGTTCGTAGTATTTATCTTTTTGTTTTTCTAGATTTTTTTTATTGATCTCTCCAATATAACCCAACACATGTGCCGTGGTTGCATGAGGATAGCCCCTTATGGTTCTTGCTTGTGCATAAAAGCCAGGGTGTCTATATAATACGTCTTCTATTTTAGCAAAATCCTTAACCGATACTTGTTTAAGAAAAGGCATTGGCTTTTTTCTAGAAAATCCTTTGTCTTGTTTTATTTTGGTCAATATATGCGTTAATTCTTCTTTTGTTATTCCGAAGTCTGAACAAAACTCTAGGGTGTCTTTTATTTTTGCTTCCCGCATGATGACTAAGATGTCAAATACAGGGACATTATAAACCATTAACTTCCCTTTTCTGTCATGAATTAGTCCTCTGTATGGGTACTCAACAATCTTTCTTAATACATTTTGTTGTGCTTCTTGCTTGTACCTATTGTCTAGTGCTTGAATAAAGAATAGCCTAATAATAAAAATTAGACCTATGACAATAAATATAATCTGTATAACTCCTTTCCTTTCCGTCATAATTATTGATGCTTATGAGGACTTTTTTCTAATTGGTGAAAAAAGATATTGAAATAACAATAATGTGAAAATGGTGAGTAAAGAGGTAGAGACTGTTTTTGCTAGAATAGTTCCAAAACTAGCAAAGCCCCAAGCTTCTAGGAAGAATAAGAATAAATGGTGGAAAAAAGTCAATATTAAGCAATAGTAGGTCATCCATAGAAGTCCTAATGAAGATAGGCTGATTTCGCTAGAGGCATCATAACCTCCTCTAGGGGTTAGTAAATTAATCATATGCAACCTAAGAAATCCAAGCAAAACGCTTGCAGACATATGAATACCTAATGTGTTATAAAAAATATCGATTACAAAACCATAACCAAATGCTAATAATATTATCAGCAAAGGAGGAAATTCAAACGGTAACAATAAGATAAAATTGATATATACAAAGCAATATGCGGTATCAAGAATGTTGAAATTCTTGAATATTACTATTTGTAGGAATAGGTAAACGAAGAAATTGCCTATGGTAGTAAAAATACTTCTTTGACTCATGTTGCAAATTTATATTTTTACCTCAATATATTGGTTATTTTTATGTTGATTTATATATTAAAAACCCCCTTTTGTTGTAATCTTAACAAAAGGGGGTTTTTAATAAGTTAGGCTTCTTATTTTATTCCAAAAGCTTTTTTAACAGGATTTACATAATCAAGCTTTTCCCAAGTAAAGAATTCTATGGATTTTTTGGTTTTCTTTCTTACTTCCGTTTTTCCTGATTTATCTTCTTTAACAGTAGTATAGAATAGTTCTACATCTTTTTTGTAGCACTCTCTTCCCATATGTCCGTAAGCAGCAGTTTCAGAGTAGATAGGATATTTCAATCCGAATCTTTCTACGATTGCTTTTGGACGCATATCAAAAATATCTAGAACTTTATCTGCGATTTGTCCATCGCTAAGTTTTAGTTTTGAAGTACCATAAGTATTAATTGTAAGTGATACTGGTTTTGCAACTCCAATAGCATAAGCTACCTGAACCAGCACTTCTTCTGCTACACCTGCTGCTACTAAATTTTTAGCAATATGTCTAGCGGCATATGCTGCACTTCTATCTACTTTAGAGGGATCTTTTCCAGAAAATGCTCCACCACCATGAGCACCTTTTCCACCGTAAGTATCTACAATAATTTTACGACCAGTAAGACCAGAATCTCCATGAGGCCCACCAATTACAAATTTACCTGTAGGGTTCACGTGATAAATTGTTTTGGAGTCTAGGAGGTTTTTGGGGATTACAGCAGGGATAACATGTTTCAAAACATCGGCTTTGATTTTGTCAAGCATGGCTTTCTCTTTGTCAAAATCATCATGTTGGGTAGATACAACTATGGTGTGAACTCTTTTAGCTTTGCTTTTATCGTCGTATTCTATAGTTACTTGAGATTTAGTGTCGGGGCGAAGGTATTTCATAGTTTTACCCTCTTTTCTTAATTCTGCCATTTTCTTCACAATTCTGTGAGAGAATGCCAACGCCATAGGCATAAATTCTGGTGTTTCTTTGGTAGCATATCCAAACATCATTCCTTGATCACCTGCACCTTGGTCTTTATCTAGTCCTTCTCCTTCATTTACTCCTTGTGCGATGTCTGGTGATTGTTGATGAAGGGCGGTAAGGATACCACAAGATTCAGACTCAAACATGTACTCTGCTTTGGTATAGCCTATTTTCTTTATAGTTTTTCTTACTATTTCTTGAATATCTACATAAGCTTGTGTAGTAACTTCTCCAGCTACAACTACTAAACCTGTAGTAACCATTGTTTCACAGGCTACTCTAGAATTGGGATCTTGAGTAAGCATTGCGTCTAGCACGGCATCTGATATTTGATCAGCTACTTTGTCGGGATGTCCTTCTGAAACTGATTCGGAGGTAAATAAATAAGCCATTATTTTTGATTTGTTGTTTTATGTTTATTTAGAAATTTATGTTTTTAAAGTTAGATTTATTTATTTAGAAATAAAAAATGTGGCTTTAAGTTTTTAGTTGGTTTATTGTTAAATAAACTACAATTCAATGTTAATTCTTAATCTTTGTAAATAAAAGCGTTGGGTTGTCCCGCTATCATTGTGCAATTAATGTGCAATTGTTCCATTGTCTGCCGTTTTGGTTATGACGCAATTGACGCAATTATGACGCAATTTAATTTAGCGTATAAAATGCCCCTGCTCCCTTTTGTCCGCTAGGTTTTATTAGTTGTTTATCAATTAATTCTTTTAAGTCTCTTGTTGCTGTTTCTCTTGAAACGTCATTTAATGTCTGATAGTCGCTGTTGGTTAGCTTTCCCTTCTCTTTTGCGAATAAAACAGCCCTTATTTGTCTGTCATTTAGGTTAAGCGATTGCAAATATTTTTCATTGTAAATGTCCTTACTGAACTCTACAGAAATGTCGCTTGAATCGAAAATAAAAACAGGTTCGGGAATTCCCGCTTGTTTACATTCTCGGATAATTTTTATTGTTCCTCGTCCCCAAGATTCAATGTAACCACTACGAAACAAAGCGTTAGCAATGTCTGGGTTATATGGCCGTGAGGCGTGTTTTTCCAATAGATTTTTTACTGTCCAGTTTTCGGGCAGTTGACCTTCGTTCCAAATAATAATTTTGTCGTTGTAAACACTTATTTGAATAGGAACACCGCCCGAATAATCTTTATGTGCAATGGCATTAAGCAAAGCTTCACGAACTGCATCTTTTGGGTATTCATAAGTTTCTACTCTATTGATACCCTCGTAACTAATTGGAGCTTTAATGTATTTGGTAAACAGCAAATCCATTGTTTTCTCAATTTGTTCAAACAAGTTGCCGTGTATTTCATCTTGGAATTTTAAATCATCATCGGTTTCAAAATAGCCGATTTTGATATATGAACCTGTTACAAAATTTTCAGGGTTTGGGTGAAATAAAAGAATTGCTGCACGTTTTAAAAAATTGTTCTCTTTTAGCTGCAGATTTTCAAGTAAATGTTCGTTGCTATCTGTTAAAATATCTTCTTCTATCCGTTGGCTTTTAAATGCACGTTTGCGAAAGAAATCAAATGTTTCTTGTTTTAAATCTTTTGCAGAAACCTTTGGAACTGGCACACCGTCCCAGCGTTTGCCTTTTTTTTGTAACAGAAATTTGTCTAATGCCGTGCCTTTTAATTCTTGTTTGGTGCTACCGCTTCTGTAATGGTATTGCCCTTTGTAATTAACAGGATAAGGATAACCTTCCACTATTATTTCAATAAAATCGCCTTGGGTTGTAGTGTGCAAATTCACATCTACCAAAATCCCTAAAACATCTCTCACTTTGTTGGGTATTTCTTCCAATAATCTTTTGGCGTCCGCTAAACCAACTACATTTCCTGAATCGTCTTTACCAATAAAAATATTACCTCCGCTGGCATTAGCAAAACCGCATATCCATTTCAGATATTCGTCTCGCCAAATTGTTTTGTATTCTATGTTTTGGGTTTCTGGCATCATTTAATTTTTTAAAAACCAATTATTTTTCCAATGCGATTGCCAAACAAATATGGCTTTGACCTTTGAAATGAATCGTCTTCTAAAATGCTTTGAATCATTGCAATTCCAAATTTTTCCCACGCAGCGGTGCGAATTAATCGCTGTATATTATTTGAATACGATTGAATTTGCTTGCGTTTAAAAACTATTCTGATGTAATTAAATGTTTCAAGTTTTTTAAGAAATAAATCTATTTCTTGAGTAGTCAAATTCATTTTCATGTTTGTTGTGTCTACAACTTTCATGTAGGGAATTATTTCCAGATTTTCTTTTGCTCTCTTATGTCTTGGTGGTAACTTTTCTTGGAATTCATTTAGCAATTTAAAGAAATCCCGGTTGGCTTTGAATAGAAAATGAATAGTTGCTATACAAGACGGAAGAACAATTGAAAATGCAATTGCAATTTGCAACTCTTCGCTTAATCCACTAAACCAGTTACACATAATTTTCATTCCTCCTCAATTAATTTTTGTTCGTCTGCTGTGATATGATAAAGCTCATAAACCATTTTATCAATAAGAGTTTCATTTGCTTTGGTGTCTTCGCCTTTTTGTTTTTGGGCAATTATTTTGTCCACCAATTCATTCATTTTGGTTTCTTGTTCGGGTGTTGGAATTGGTATTTGTAAAGGCGATAAGGCTTGAACGCTAATAATTAAATCGCCTGTTCCTGTTTTTGGAGCAAAACGGTTTAACTCGTTTTCAATGAGTTTGGAATTTAAAACGCTAACCAAATATTTTAAATGTTTTCCTGTGGCAATACAAGTGCTGTCTAATGTATATGTTCCGCTTTCATCGTAACTAAAACGAAGTTTTGAACCTATTCTTTTCCAAATTAATTTTGGCTTTTCAAATTCTGCCCAATATGCTGTTGCATCTTGAGTTTCAAACCATTTGTTTGAAGTCTTTTTTCTTGAACCTACGTTTCCCGATTGCTCTAATTTGGCTTTGCCAAATGTTAATAGATGATTTTCAATTGAAGGATATTTTTCAATTTCTAATTTCAAAGAAGGAAACGTTGCAATGATATATGAGGGAGAAGATTTTGAAAAATACTTTTCTGTTTCTCGTCCTCTAAATAAAGGCTTGATAAGCTTCTCCGCACTTTTATCTTCTTTTATTAAACGGTCTTTAGTTGCTTCATCAATTAAAAATGCTTCGTTTAAACCAGTTAGCAAACCTCTATAAATTTCTAAATCCCAATCAGACAAAGCCGTTCCGTATTCATTTATTTTATGGTAAATTTTCCAAAGGTTTTCACTTTGAAAAATCCATTGCCCGTTGCTGAATAATGCTTGTTCGTATTCTTTGCCTTCTTCTTTTACAACGGTTTCTAAATTCTCTGGCATTGTCAAAACATCTAAGTAGGTAAATGTTTTAGATAGTTGTTCTTTTTTAAATTGAATGATTGCCGCTTTTACGGTGGCTTCATCAAATACATTTACTTTGTCAAACTCAATTATTTGTTGCAATAATGTGTTTTGAATTAAGTAAGAACGCAAGTTGTCTCCATAACTCACTTTGAAAAACTTGTTTGAAACAATGAAAGACAAACCGCCTTTTGGTCTTAAAATTTTATTTCCTAATTCAAAAAAGTAAGTGAGAATATCCGCACTGCTGTTGAACACCGCAAAATCTTTTTCTAATTGCGGTTTAAGGTGTTTTATTTCTTCGTGTCTTATGTATGGCGGATTTCCAATTATCAAATCAAAGCCTTCAAACTCGCCTTTGTTATTGATTACTTCGGGAAATTCAAATCGCCATTCAAAAGCATTTTTGTAAATAGCATTGTTTTTTATTTCCTCTATTTCTTTGGATAGCTTTGTTATGTCTGCCTCTAGCTTTGTTTGTTTTTCCTTTCTTACTTTCTTCTCTTTTGGTGTTAATTCAAAGATTTGTCCTTGATTAAGTAAAGTAAATAATTCACCGCTTAGTTTACTTAGTTTAACCTGTTTTGGGTCATTGTTGCTTATTTCAGTTCTAAAATCGGATTTTATACTGTCAATGATTTTTTGCAAACCTCGTTTTACATCACGACTTTTTTCGTTTTTGTAATCGTTTACAAAACCTCTGTATGCTTCTACATCATACTTAATACTTTTTAGTGCCTTGCTCAAATCAGCATCTAATGGAAAACGGCTCAACAAACTGTTTCCACATTTTATATTGATGTCAATATT
>REBA01000029.1 GCA_004294225.1 Cytophagales bacterium
TCGGTGCTCATATATAAAGGACGTCCGTCCGCTGTTTGAATTAAATTGCAAAATCAATATCTTAGCATATATTTTCAGCTAAAGATGAGCAGCAAATACAAATTTGGAGATGATAGGCACATTCATTTTGTGACTTTTACGGTGGTACACTGGATAGATTTTTTTATTCGGGAAGAATATAGGACAGTTCTGATTGAAAGTATAAAGTATTGTCAAAGAGAGAACGGGCTTCATTTGTATGGCTATTGTATTATGACAAGCCACGTTCATTTATTGATAGCTTATGACGGCAGTACTAGTCCAGACAATATTGTTCGGGATATGAAGAGTTATACTTCACAATGCTTTCACAAGCTACTAGTAGCTGATGATAACAATTACGAAAGTAGAAAATCTTGGATGTTGTGGATGATGAATCGGAGTGGAGATAAAAAGAATGGTGAAATTCAGTATCGATTTTGGCAATCTGGTAACCATACCGTTGAAATATGGAGTGATGAAGTTTTTTATCAGAAATTGAATTACATTCACGAGAATCCAGTAGTTTTGGGTTTTGTAGCAAAGGCTGAAGATTGGCTTTATAGTAGTGCAAGAAATTATGCGAATTTACCGTCTGTAATAGAAATCATGTATGATCACTAGTATTCCTTATCGTGAACATCGGGCGGACGCCCTGATAATAAAGGGGCACCGACGGACGTCGGCGCCAGCTGGCATTGCCTAATTTTAACCCCAAAGAAACCAATCCATTAATTTTATGAGATTTTGTACCACCTTATTCTTAAGCTTTTTTACTTTTTGTAGCTTTCTCACAAGCACTAGCTATGCCCAAGAAGAGAAAGATTATTTCATTACCCTTTGGGATTTGAGTAAAGTAAAATCTACTACTATTGAATTTTATGCCCTAACCACTGGAGACGTAAACTATACATGGGAAACTATACCAGCTGACGAGTCAGGCTCAGGTAAGTTTAATGTATTAGATAAAGAGGCGATTATAGCTAATTTACCTTCAAAGCAAATCAAGCTAAAACTCAGCCCTCAAAATTTGAAGCGGTTTTATTTTGAATTTAGTTCAAAACCAAACTCCAAATTAATAGATGTTCCACAATGGGGATCGGTAGAATGGACGAGCATGGAGAGAGCATTTTCTAGGTGTTTTAATTTGAATATTACTGCTACTGATATCCCTAATTTGAGTAAAGTTAGCTCTATGAAAGCGATGTTTGAAGACTGTATAAAATTAAATGGACCTACAAATATCAACAGTTGGAATACGGAAAATGTAACAAATATGAGTGGTATGTTATCTATAACAAAATCTTTTAACCAAGCGATAGGCAACTGGAATACGCAAAATGTTACTGATATGAGTTGGATGTTTGCTAGAGCAGATTCTTTTAACCAAGCTATTGGCAAATGGAATACGCAAAATGTAAAAGACATGAGTAGGATGTTTGCTTATACATCATCTTTTAATCAAGCCATTGGCAACTGGAATACGGAGAAAGTAACAGATATGGGTGGTATGTTTTCTGTGGCAATATCCTTTAACCAAGCAATTGGTAATTGGAATACGGAAAAGGTAATTTATATGGTCGGTATGTTTTATGGAGCAGATGCTTTTAACCAAGCGATAGGCAATTGGAATACGCAAAATGTTGGTTCCATGGAAAATATGTTCTATGGAGCAACATCTTTTAATCAAGCCATTGGGAACTGGAATACGCAAAATGTAAAACATATGGGTTCAATGTTTGAAGGTGCAAGTTCTTTTAACCAAGACATTGGCAGCTGGAATACACAAAATGTCACAGATATGAAAGGGATGCTATCCAATAGTGGTATAGATTGTAAAAACTACTCAAATACCCTAATTGGCTGGGCAAATAATACGAATACTGCTAAAAAAATAGTACTAGTTGCAGAAGGATTGAAATACAGTAGCCTAGCAAAACCTGCTAGAGACTTTTTATCGAAACCTATAGAAGATGGCGGTAAAGGCTGGACAATATCTGGCGACGCACTTTCTACAGAAGATTGTGGGCTTGTTGCTCGTGAAGAAGGAGAGGAACAAAGCAGTATTGCCCTTTACCCTAATCCTGCAAAAGAAGTCTTGTATCTAAAAAATGCTCCAATGGATTCAAATTATAGCATTTTCGATGGGCTAGGTAGGCTAGTAAGCTCAGGGCAATGCCAAAATGAAGCAATAAGCATTGCCACTTTAGCCTCAGGCCTATATTCCCTTCGCTTGGGCAATAAGCAATATACTTTTGTAAAAGAGTAATTCGCAAAATCTTATTTATACTCCTAGACTAGGTTCAAAAAGAAACACTTTTTGTACCTAGTGTTGTTTTGTGGGGGATTGGTCTATACAGGTTATATAATTCTTCAATAGGGATTTATAAACCTAAAGATTTGGAGTTTATTATTTATTAGTAACATTTTATAAAACCTATTCAACCCAAAAGCACATAGAAATTTTCGTCGAGGTAATCTACTAAAAAAGAATATAGCAACAAAAGAGTCTAATATTTGAAACTCTTTTGTTGCTATATTCATTAAAATATAGTTAATTAAAATTTATTAAAATCTTAATTAACTAGTGAATAACTTCTATTTTAAATCTCTTTGTTTTTTCCTTTTGACTAATAACAATTAGATATAATCCAGAGTTCCATTCTCTAACGCTGAATTTATTTGATTGAGTTTGTAACATCAACTCGCCAGTAGTATTATATATTTTCACTTCCTGTCTTCCATTAACGCCTTCTATAATTACCTCGTTATTTGATGGATTAGGAAATATATTATATTGTTGTTCTGCCTCAATAAAATTATTTGTTGCTATAGCTAGGGGAGTATCATCAACAATTTCAATTTTTATGTTGTCTATAGTTGCATACACCTGATCTGAATTTATCACAGGCACATAAAATTTAATTGTAGTTTTTCCAGAGGCTGCTACAGTAAACGGTACTATCTGTTTTTGCAATTTTCCGCCTTCTCTCAAATTTATATTAAATTCATTATTTCCTACCGCAAATCTCATAGGTCTATTTATCCCTCCCCAGCCAGGCATATAGGTATAGAAGGTGCATTTGTATTTGCCAGCAGCTAAATTTATTTCTTGGGAAAATCCTTGTACACTTTGTCCAAGTTTATTGATATATGCCGATTGTAAACCATCTATTCTTTCATTATCATCATTGACATAAATACCTGTAGTACCTCCAGAAAAAGTCCAAGAAGAACCAATAGGATTATTGTTTTCGCCCGTAACTTTTGGCGTTTCAAAACTTCCATTTGTAACAAAAGGAAGTCCAGTGGTTTTTACATTTAATGTAATACTATAAACAGTAAAGTGTCCTGCGGCATCATATGCTTTTATATTTATTTTATAATTAATGCCTGGTCCTAATGAGCGGATTGGAAGGCTAGTAGAAGTCCCAGTAGTAGTATGGTATAAAACTTCATCAATATAAACCTCATAACCAGCAACTGCTTTGTTATCCGTACTGGCTTTCCAAGTCAAATCAAAAGACACATTGGTAATATTAGAAGCAGCCAATTGAGTGGGAGTGCTTGGTGCTTCAAAATCATTTGGGAAGCCCATGCTTAATAATATTTTTCTACCTATTTCGCATCCCACACCTGCTAAATAATCTCTAATACTTGGTGTTTCCATAGGCGAAGGGAATTTAGGATTTAACCCTTTAGCAGATAAGCCTCCAGTGTAAATCGAATACAATGTATATGCATCTAATGCCATACCATTGCCATTTTGATGACCGCAATCGCTATAAAGCATTTTGATAAATCCACTACCGTTTGGAGGACAATTATTATTAGCAGCTGGAAAATCAGTCCTAACACTATCCCAAGCAAGGTAACTGGGCATAAAATAGGAAACCTTATGTTGCTTTTGTAATTTAGCATAACATTCTTTTGCCTTAGTAGTTTCATTCACATAATCACTAGCTGCATAATGTGAAGCCCATAATACTAGCGTTGATTTATTTTTTCTTACCTCAGCATCATATATCTTATAATACTTGATTAGGGTATCTTGATTTTTAGGATAACCAGTCGGACCTCCACAACCCATGTATTCGTCTGCCATGTCATATACATCTACGGCGTCATTTTCAGGCTGAACGAATACATAATCAAAATGTGCATTTCTTATGCTATCAAGTGCTCCTGTGCCAGTTTTGCCAGTTCCCCAAACAACATATTCCTTCATTCTTCCACATCCTTTACCACCTCCAGCATTATAAATAGGTATAAATTTAGGGTCGGCAACTTTATAAATTTCATTGACAGCAGTATATACTGGTCCAAAAAAGTCAATATAGCTATCTCCTATCCATAGTGTTCGCTCACCGCCTCTCATAGGCTTAAATCCTTGTGTGTATGCTTTTTCACTTATAGCATTTAGTGCAAATGCTATATAAATAATAATTGTATACTTTTTCATTTATTTGGGGTTTTGAATATTTACGATTTTCGATATTAAATCTCAAATTTATTTAATAATAAATAGAAAATAAACTTGCGATTATTTATGTTAATCTAATGAAAATCAATTGTATTCTACTATATTTATACAGTTAATTTTCATTAGATTAATCTTTATTGTAAGAATGTTAATTAGTTTTACTAATTTTCTTTACAATAATACCATTGTTAGAATATAATTTTATGGTATAGTAGCCGTTGGGCAGGTCAGATAGGTCTATACTTGAATCATTATTAATAACATCGATTTGTATCGTTTTTTTACCTTGTGCATCAAGTATTTCAGCTTTATTTATTAAGGTGCTTTTATCATTAATTTTAAAACTCAACAAATTTGTTGTAGGATTGGGAAATACATTCACTGATTCGTTACTATTCGTTGAAAATTCAACATTTGTAGGCTTTGGCATGAAGGTTTCATATAATTTATTGTAATCTATATAGTCTCTATAGGAAAGTATATGTACGGCTTCTTTGTTTGGCTTAATCATAAGAAACATAGGAAACATACATCCATTACATCCTAAACCTTTTTCAACTATATCCCAGTCTTTTCCTTGAGGATTAAATATAGGGTATGGTTCTCCTGTTACCCAATCTCCTTTTGTATAATATCTCCAATCTTCTGGTACAACTTTATTAGACAATTTTAAGTCAGGAATATCTCTATCATGTTGCATTGCAAATACTGTTATGTCTTTTGTCTTTGTGCCATTGGGTCCATGCTCATTATATAGATTTCTCAATATTCCTTGTTCATGATACTCCCAACAGCCTCCACAATGAACACCAAAAACTTTTACAAACACAGTTATACCTTTGTTTAAATATTGGTATAACTCATGTTCCTTGCCATTTAAATCCTTTAATTTAAAGTTTGGAACGATATAACCCTCGGGAGGTTCGGAGTAAGAATTTACTATAGAAATAGTAAATAAAATAACAACCAATATTGGTTTTGATAAGAAAGAAGGGGTTTTTTGCATAATTTTAAGTTTAAATTAGATTATTTTATAAATATAGTATTTCTTATTAATAATATAGTATTTCTTAATTTAATTGATATCTAAGAAAAATTCAGATTAATAAGTAATTAGCAACAAGGATGGTTGAAACATATATTACAGACTATAAATTGGAACTATTCATAGAGTATTTGTATTTATATTTGATAACTTGAAGTAAAAGGATTGCTGTTTTTTATACTACTTCTATAAGCCTATTCAATACACAGAAAATAAATTATTTGCAAAAAAAAATGTTGGTGCATATTTTCAAAGTTTTTCGATTTGTGCTTCGGTTTATCAAAACTCAAAACCAATTCAATGAACGGTATATTGATAGCTACCTTCAGCCGTTTTACTTGCAGTACCATAAGCAACTCAAAGCATCGACCCTTGTAAAAATAAAAAAATATTATTGCCTTGCACTACCAATGACTTGTGCCAGCTATGCAAAAATATATAATAGGGCACTTACCGAAAAAGAGAGCGTATATGCTGTATTAGCTGGTATTCTTATTCCTCTACTAGATGATTTTACCGACGAGAAAACATTGAGCAATGCAGATCTAGACCAGCTTACTACTTTCCCCGCAGATTATCGTCCCCAAACATTAGAAGAAGCAATAGTAAAAACTATTATTTGTTATTTATTAGAAAATGTAAAAAAACCAGAGGATTGCATCAATCTACTTCGCCAAATTATTCAGGCCCAACATTGGTCGCAGCGACAAACCGATGCCGATGTGTCTAGAGAAGAATTACTAAATATTTCACTAGAAAAAGGAGGACATTCACTTGTACTTTTTCATTTCCTTTTAGACGAAGAACCCAATCGGCAAACAATAGATACCCTCTATCTAATGGGAGGAATTCTTCAAATTTGCAACGATATATTTGACCTATATAAAGACTATCAAGAAGGCATAGCCACCTACGCCAATACTTGTGATGATTTTAATGTTTTAATAGCGTTTTACACCAATAAATGCAGGCAATTTGTAAAGGAGGCAAGAAAATTACCTTATAGCAGCAATAACATTGAATTCTTTATTACTTTTTTTGTAATTGTTATGGCAAGAGGTGCTGTAGCCCTTCGTAGGCTTAGAAAATTACAAATTCAATTAGGAGGCGGTGTTTTGCCTATATCGCAATTAGACAGAAAACAATTGATCTGCGATATGGAAAAACCAATGAACTTCTTAAAAACGGCTTGGTTCACCTACAACATATTATTGAAGTAAACGAATAATCATAAGTTGCTTAAAATTCACAATTTGATAGGTTTTGCATGTTATTAAAAAATGGATGGATTAAATATTACTATCCATTTCTTTAATAAATACTGCATAAGATTAACTATTGGTATTTAGTTTACTATGATGTCTACTATAGCCAAAGTAAAAAATAAGACCTATCAATAGCCAAACTCCAAAACGAATCCAGTTGGTGATTCCTAGTTCAGACATTAGGTAGAGATTGATATAAATACCCAATACAGGAATAGAAGAAAGTTGTTTTGTAAAGCTAATAATTGCAAATACAATTACTATTACCAAATAAATAATACTAGGAATATTAGAGTAAGTGAAATGATCAAAGACAAGAAAATCCCAATAAAATAAGTGGCTAATCAAAATTCCTAGACCAATAATTGGAATAAGAAATCTACCATTGATATACGGCACCTTAAAACCATTATTTTCATTGTCTAATGGTCGTTTTACTAATATTCCAGCACAGACCAGAGTAAAGGCAAACAAAGTTCCTATACTACAAAGGTCTGTTACTTCTGTTAGATTAAGGAAAAGCACTGGTAAACCCACCACTATACCTGTTACAATAGTTGAAAACCAAGGTGTCTTGAATTTTTGATGAATACTAGAAAAAATAGGAGGGAGCAAACCATCTCTACTCATACTCATCCAAATTCTTGGTTGCCCAAGTTGGAAAACCAAGAGCACAGTAGCCAAAGATATAATTGCACTTAGGCCAATAATACCGGAAAGAAAATTTAGCCCATGATGATGAAATACCAATGCCAATGGGTCGCCAACATTAAGTAAATAAAAAGGAACCATACCTGTGAGAATAAGCGTAACCAATACGTATAGAATAGTACATATTGCAAGAGCCCAAAACATGGCTTTAGGCAAATCTCTTTTGGGGTTGATGCATTCTTCTGAGGTAGTTGCCAAAGCATCAAAACCAATATAAGCAAAAAACACAGCTGAAGCACCTGTCATTATTCCCGAAAAACCATTTGGTGCAAAGGGTATCCACAAGCTGGGCGATACATAAAAAAATCCCACAACAATAATGAGTAAAATAATTATTAATTTGAACAATACCAATAGGTTATTAATTGATTTGGATTCTTTGATACCTATATATACAATAGCTGTAATCAATACATTAATTAGAAAAGCAGGTAAATCCATCACTATTTTTATCCCTTGAAGATTAGGTGCACTTGCCCAAGCTTCTGCTGCAATTTTTTCACTACCAACTAATACATTTAGATCAAGCATCGAAGCCCTACTGGCAGTAAAATAATCCATAGTAAGATAAAGAGGTATTTTGATATTTAACCCTTCTAAAAAGCTTGTAAAATAGTCAGACCAAGAAATAGCTACTGCTATGTTTCCAATAGAGTATTCCATGACTAAATCCCAGCCTATAATCCAAGCAATGAGTTCGCCAAATGAAATATATGCATAATGATAGGCACTACCAGCTTCGGGGCTAAGAGAGGCAAATTCTGCATAACATAAAGCAGACAGAAGACAAGCTATAGCAGTAAATACAAACAATAAAGTTACTGCAGGCCCCCCTTGAGCACTGGCATTGCCAATAGTTCCATAAATACCCGCCCCTACTATTGCGGCTATACCCATAGAAGTAAGATCTCTAAGTCTTAGGGTTCTTTTTAATGGATTGAGTAGCAAAGTATCGCTACTTATCGTCTTTCTTTTAAAATAATTCAATTTAATGTTTGGTTAAATCTATTTAAAGTAACAATGTTTTAGTTAAAAAACCGATTTAATTCAGATCATCGATAATGTAAGTCTAAATTTAATCAATTGGATTGAAGTACCTCAAAAATGCTTGCTACTTTCAGCATACACTCTTCATATTCTTTCTCAGCATCGCTGTCGAAGGTAATAGCACTTCCTACATAGAATCTTAGTTCATGGTCGTTAGAACAATATAAAATACTTCTTATTACTACATTAAAATCAAAATCTCCATTAGGTTGGATATAGCCAATAGCACCAGAAAAATAACCTCTAGGATTAGTTTCATAATCATTGATTAAGTCTATGGCTTTAATTTTAGGCGCTCCTGTCATACTCCCCATAGGGAAAGTAGATTTGATGATTTCACTAAATTTTATATTTGGTTTCAAGCGAGCAGAAATAGTAGATATCATTTGATGAAGGTGAGTAAAAGAGTAAATGCCAAATATCTCTTCTACTTTTACAGAGCCAATAGCAGATGTTTTTGCCAAGTCGTTTCTTGAAAGATCTACAATCATCATATTTTCAGCTTGTTCTTTCGGGCTATTTCTGAGTTTTTTTTGATTGGCTATATCTTTATTATTATCAGCTACTCTAGGGATAGTTCCTTTTATTGGTTGAATAATAATTAGATCAGAACTTTTCTTTAGGAATCTTTCAGGCGAGGCACATAGGATGGTTTGCTCAGGAGTTTTAAAAATTCCTGCAAAAGGCATTGGCGATTTGCTGTTTAATTTTAGAAAAGTAGTTATCGCATCAAAACCGGCTGTTTGTGCTGAAAAATCAATACAATAATTCAATTCATACACATCTCCTTCTTTGATATGTTGTTTGATTAAATTTATTTTTTCAATATAAGATTCTTTACTTGTTGTGTGTTTTATTAGAAAGTTAGAATTTTTTTTTGGTTGATTGATTGAGAAATCAATAATGGTGTTGTATATGGTCTTTGGGCTTATGTCCCAAGACCAGATTTCTATGCTAGAGGCGTTAAAAAAAAAGAGGTACTTGGGTTTGAAAAAATAAAGAAGACTTTGTTTTGATGAATTAGTGTTATGGTGTCGGTGTTCTATTTCATTTTTTAACTCATAACTCATGCATCCACACCACCATTCATTAGGATGGTTTTCTAAAAGTTGATCTAAGGTCTTTAGTGCAGAATTTTTTGGAGCAATTTCTATAAGGCTATCTATTCCCATCCAAGTTTGAAATCCTTGGTGCAACACTTCTATGTCGTTGGAGGTATAGTAGGCAAAATGATTAAACTGCTTTGCCCAATTCAAAGCATTGTTTATAAAACTAAGTTTATCTTGAAGCGGAAATGTTAGTTTATTATACATATAAACAAGAAAGGGAACTAAAATAGCTCCCTTTTGAATAAAATATGATATTTTTTATTTTTTAGCTCCTACTAATTCTGCTACCACAGGGCTTTCTACATCGCAGAATATTCTTCCGCAATGTTCGCAAACGATGATTTTCTTTTTTTCACGTATATCTCCCTGTCTTTGAGGAGGTACAGTATTAAAGCAACCACCACAAGCATCTCTTTTTACAGGTACAACAGCTAAACCATTCACTGCATTGGAGCGAATTCTGTTATAAGAGTAAAGTAAACGCTCATCAATAGATTTTTCGGCTATTTGTCTTTCTTTTTTTAGCTTATTTTCTTCTTCTTTACTTTCATCTACAATCTGCTCTAGCTCTACTTTTTTATTTTTTAAATCGGCTAATCTTTGATTTAAAATTTGCTCAGCAGATTCTATTTCTTTTTGCTTGCCTTCAATTTTCACGTTGGCTTCTCTAGTTTTCTTTTCCATAATCTGGATTTCTAGAGTTTGAAGTTCTATCTCCTTGGTGATAGCGTCATATTCGCGATTGTTTCTAACATTAGATTGCTGTTCGGTATATTTTTTAATATTCTTTTCAGCATCTTTTGCACCTTGTTTGTACTTGGTTTTTTCTTGTTCTAAGATTTCTATTTCAGAATTGTACTTGGCTATTCTTGTTTTATAGCCTTCTAATTCGTCTTCTAAATCTCTAACTTCTTCGGGCAAATCGCCTCTAACTTTTAGAATTTCATCTAGTTTAGAATCTATTGTTTGTAATTTTACCAGTGCTTCAAGTTTTTGTGCTACGGTGGTTTCCATCATTTAGAGATAACTTATTGGGTTGGTATTTATTTTCGATAAAACGAGTGCAATATTAGCGAAATTTTTATTCAAATGCTCAAATATTAATTCTTTTGTAAAAAATTCTCCTTCATAATGGTTAATATCAGCAATCATAGTGTCTTGATCGGCATCAAAAAATTCATGGTATTTGAAATCTGAACTAATATAGACATCTGCTTTTGATTTTTTAGCTGTTTGAAACAAAAAACTTCCACTTCCTCCACAAAGTGCTACCTTAGAGATTAGCTTATTGGGTAATTTAGTGTGTCGCACTAATGATAAATTAAGCTTTTCTTTCAGGTATTTAACAAATTCTAATGGTGGCATAGGTGTAGCTAAATATCCTATTCTTCCAGCTCCAATCTCTGGAAATGGTTGCTGTAGACTTATGGTGTCGAACGCCACTTCTTCGTAGGGATGAGTTTTCTTTAATATAGTAAGAAGATGGTTTTTTAAATAATTAGGAAATACCACTTCTACTCTGTCTTCTATTACTTTCTCTATTTGATTTTGAGCACCTATGAATGGTTGTGCTTGGTTATTAGGGTAAAATTGACCAGTGCCACTTTGCCTAAATGCACAGGCAGAATAATTGCCAATTTTACCCGCACCAGCTTCATGTAATGCAGATAGGACTGTGTCGGTATGTGTTGAAGGAACATAAAATGTGAGTTTTGAAAAATTATCCCCACTTTGTTGAAGAATAGAAGTATTTGTTAATGAAAGTTTTTCAGCAATTTTGTGATTTACACCATCCCATAGATTATCTAAATTGGTATGAAGTGCATAAATGGCTATATCAGACTTGATGGCATCAATAATCATGCTTCCTACAGATTTGTCTATAGTAATTTTTTTTAAAGGTTTAAATATCAAAGGGTGATGAGCAATGATTAAATTACACTTATTAGCTACAGCTTCTCTAATTACCTCTTCTGTAATGTCTATGCTAATGAGAATCCCTGTCAACTCTGCTTCAGGATTTCCTACCAACAAACCACAATTATCGTAACTTTCTTGTAATGGTAGTGGTGCGATTTTTTCTATATATTCTGTGATTTCAAAAATCTGAGGCATAAGGATTATTTGTTTATTTTTTGAAATTGCTAAATTGCATTTACATTTTATGCATATTCAAAATGATTTTTCTAAAAATTTTTCTTTTTCCACTTGCTTTAATTTATGGAGCAATTACACGGATTAGAAATTTTGCATATTCTATTGGGCTGTTTGATGAAAATGTAATCCCTAAACCAAGCATAGTAATAGGAAATCTGACAGTAGGCGGCACAGGGAAAACACCTATGACGGAATATATAATTTCATTGTTTCATCAACAATACAAAGTATCGATGCTTAGTAGAGGTTATGGCCGAAAAACTAAGGGGTTTATAGAAGCAGATTCTACATCCAACGCCAGTATTATAGGTGATGAACCATTTCAAGTATATTCTAAATTCAAAGATACAGTTCATGTTTTTGTTGGCGAAAACAGAAGAAATGCCATTCAACAAATTGTTTCTAAATATCCCTCTACACAGCTTGTTGTGCTAGATGATGCCTATCAGCACAGGGCAGTGAAAGCTAGTATAAATATATTGCTCTGTGATTATTACAGACCATTTTATAAAGACTATTTACTTCCTTTTGGCTTGCTCAGAGAATCAAGACATGGGGCAAAACGAGCAGATGCAATAGTGGTCACCAAATGTCCGCCTTTATTAAGTGATAAGAGCAAAATTGATATTACTAGGCAAATTAGAAACTACACCAAAATCAGGACGCCAATATTCTTTGCACATTTTACTTATGCAACACCAATCTCTGAGCATAATCAAGAAAAACTAGATAAAAACACACCAGTGTTTTTATTTTCAGGTATCGCAAACGATTTACCTTTAGTAGAGTATGTGAAAAATAATTATAAGTATCATAAACATATTACCTTCAACGACCATCATTTCTATACTCAACAAGACATCGAACACATTACTTTTCTTTTATCTAAATGCCCTGCCAATACAGTATTAATGACTACTGAAAAAGATTTTGGAAAACTTCAATCTTCAGAATTGAGAGAGTTGTTAAAAAATTATCAACTTTACTATTTACCTGTAGCATTTAATTTCTCTGAACAAGCGAAAGAATTTGAAAGCTTTTTATTAGAGAAACTTAATTTAATGTAGATTTATATCATGTTTTCTATAAATAAAATTGCTGATTTCTTGTTGATTAATGTATTGTGTTTTAGATTAGGTTTGTGTTTTATTTTACTTAATGTACTAAATTTTTATTCCGCTAAGGCCCAAATATTAGATGACAGCACGAAGCAGGTTTATAGTAGCAAGACCACTAAATATGTATTAGAAGAAGATTTTCTAAATGGAGATTATTTAGTTCAGAAAACAGACTCTACATTGAAGATAATGGGGGCAAAGAACAGTATTGATACCTCATTTAGTGGATTTCATAATTATTCTTTTTTATTTAGAGGCACACAGCCCGCTCAAGATTTGGGGAATTATTTGAGTCCTATTCAGCCTATCTACTTTCAACAAACCACCCAAATCGGTAAGCAATTCGGATATACTGCCTTTGATATATACACAATTCCATCCAATAAAATCAAATACTATGACACCAAGTCTCCTTATTCCCAACTCAATTATAAACAAGGAGGTATTGGGCAGCAAGGAATGGAAGTAGATTTAAGCAGAAACATTTTACCCAATTGGAATATAGGTTTTGACCTAAGAAGACAAACTTCCAAAAAGATATTGGCCTCCAATAATGGAGTAGGTGGAAAACAAAAAGCCTTAGAGTCTAGCGATTATTTCTTTGCTGCATATACTAGATTTTACACCAAAAACGAAAGATACCAACTCTTGGCAAATCTTAATCATGGTCATCAAATCTATTTTAACAACGGTGGTATAAAGCCTACAGCAAAAGATAGTATTGTAAGTGAGAATTTCTCCTATCAGTTGGCTTCGAGCTATCTTAGCAATGCACGAACTATAGATAAAAGAATCAATTATCATCTATACCAAGAATATCATTTATTGAAAAACAAAACCATTCAAATCTATACCATTACAGATTATACCCGAAGAACTTTTAGATTCAATAATAAACTAGCATCAACTGATAATAAGACTTTTCTAGCGGACACTTTGTTCTATAATACAGCACCACTGGTTAATCCAACACTTGGAGGTTTAAAGCAACAATTTAATTTCACGATGCTCAACCTAAACGACCGAACTGATTTTAATGATTTTGAAAACCAGATAGGGATTAAAGCAAAACAAGGAAAATTAGATTATCGATTTTTTGTAAGAAGAAGAGATTTTTCTGTACAACAGTTGAATTATGCTAAAGATAGTCTCCTTTTTAGTAAGGACTCGATAAGTTTTTTAAATGCAGATACAATCCCTACCAATAGCAAATATTCAGAAAATTTTGTTGGGGCAAGATTAAGATATTCCTTTCAACCCAATTCCCAATTAATTTTCGATGGGGAGTATATGCTCGGTAGAGATTATCGTTACAAAATAGAATTCATTAACAAATATTTAAAATTAGGCTATTCAAAAATTTTTCATTCTCCAACCCTTGCTCAACTTGAGCATAGAAGCAATGTAAGATCAATGACATGGAAAAATATCGATAACGAAGGCAATATAAAATTCTTGAACCCGCAGCTCGATAAATTTTATTTCAATACTGCCATAAGTTCGCCCAAACACTTTTTGAGTATTGGTGTTAGCTATGAAATAAATAGAAATTTAGTGTACTTTGATAACCAAGCAAAACCTCGTCAAGCCAACCAAACATTAAACTTTCTGACAGCAGACCTGTCTGCTGGGCTTAGTGTTTGGAAATTTCATGTAGAAACTTTTTGGAAATACACTCATCAAAACATTGATAGTTTTTGGGTAGTACCTAAGTTGTTCAATAAAAATAGGCTTTATTTTCAATCTAATATATATAATAAGGCAGCACTGTTACAATTGGGTGTAGATACTTATTGGAGAAGCACTTATTTGGGGGCTAGTTATATGCCTGTTACACAACAATTTTATAAAAATGATAGCTTTGAATTGAAAAGTTTCTTGCAAGTAGATGTTTTTCTGAATGTTCAGATTAAGTACGCTACTTTGTTCTTTAAATATGCATATATAAACAAGGGACCCAATGGTGGATATTTTATCACCCCTGGTTATACAGCCATACCAAATTCCTTTGACTTCGGTATTCGCTGGATGTTTTTTGATTAAACCTCAGAATAGTTTATTAGATTTGTTTTGAATTAGAAATACTTTTATGAATAAAGAGAAATTTACTTGGCAGATTGATTGCCAGCACACCCCTGAAACTATAGATAGAATCTTGATGCCTATAAGGAAAAGAGCGATGATGGTCGTTGAATTGCATTATACTCAAAAAACCAATGATGCGGCTCTTTGTAAAGTAGTATTTGAAGCAGAGGCTGCTGAAGCAGAACGTATCTATAAAAACATGCTAAGAATAATAGATATTATTGAAATTCATAGATAGCTATATATACCAGATATTTAAATGTTTTGTGAGATTTTACCAAACAAAACAACACAAACATAATTTGTAAGATTAAGTTATTTTCATAGTTTTGTATCCAGTTGAATACAATTTAAAGTATGTATTTTATTGAAAAAACGATAGAATTTGATAGATGGTTCAGAAAGTTAAGCGACCTGAGAACAAAAGCAAAAATTTTGTTCAGACTTCAAAAATTAGAAAAAGAAGAACACTTTGGAGATACTGAATCTGTTGGAGATGGAGTTAGAGAGTTGAAAATTAACTACGCAAAAGGTTATAGAGTATATTTCAAAGAAATTGATGGGAAAGTAATTATTCTGCTTATTGGAGGTGATAAATCAACTCAGCAAAAAGACATTGAAAAAGCAAAAAATATTTGGAATAAAATAAAAAAATAAAAAATGGAAACATCAAAATTTGATATTGCAGATTATTTGGACAGCAATAAAATGATTGCAGAATATCTAAATACAGTTTTGGAAGATGGCAATGACGATGAAATTGTAACTGCTATCGGACATATTGCAAAAGCAATAGGTATGACTAAAATTGCAGAAGAAACTGGAATGAGTAGACCTAGCTTGTACAAAGCATTGTCTGAAGGAGCAAAACCTCAGTTCTCAACAATAATGAAAGTTCTGAAAGCAGTTGGAGGAAAAATACATATAAATCCATTAACCTCTTAAAAAAAGCAATAGCAAAACCTCGGTTTGTAAATATGGCGAGTTTGATACTTCTATCAAAAAAATGTGCAAGGTTCAACATCGGTAATTGTTGGTTTGTACTAAAAATCCACCTCCCTAAAACCTGTTCTTTATAGTTTTTTAGATCAATTGAATTACTCAATAATAATTAGTTATATTACAATAAGATGAATCTAATTCAAAAAAAATTAAAATACAGTTGCTTGTTTTTGCTTTTACCATTATTAATCAATTGTAAAGAAAAAAAGTCTATAGCAGGTTTTAACGAACAAGTTTGGAAGACTGATAAAATGGGCTGTGCTAACAAAAGAGCAGCAATAAGTGATTTTGTTTTATCTACAAAAGATCAATGGTTAGGAATAGATGATGATGTAATTGTTGATTTATTAGGAAGACCAGAAAGAAGTTACTTTTATGAAAGAAATGCAAGATCTTTTGCTTACTATATTCAATCAGGCAAACAATGCAATCAGCAATCTGCTCTTTTTGGTCAAAGACTTATTGTAGAGTTTAACGCAACAGGATATTCCAAAAGAATATATGTAGAACAAGATTGATAAAGTATTTTAAAATGTACTTTCTTATTATCGCTTAAAGGCAAGAACACTCACACAGCACTCAGATTCTGGGTTGAAATTAAACTTCAAATAGTACATTCCTGTTGATTTACAATTATAAGCTATAGCTGGATAATATTTATTGTTTTTTTTATCATAATTAGATGCCAACATTTTTCTTGAAGCATCAAACAAGGTAACTTCTACATTTTTGGCTCCTCCATCTTTGTCACAAAGAATAAGCATATAATTGGTTTCTTTACTAAACACATAGGATTGCTCCATTTCATTTCCTATTTTTTCCATTTGGTAGGTCTTCAAGAAAGTATAACCGTTACCCATTTTTGAAATACATTCATCTGGTTTGCATTGAGCATTGACCATTTGTGTGCTAGTCCATAAAAAGACGACTAAAGTGCCAATTTTGAAGATAGTGTTCATATTGATATGAATTAATAAAGTTGTTGATTATTACGAAGTGTAGTTTGATTTGATTAAAATTCATGAGAATATTTATCCCCATTTTATAATTTAAGAAGTAATTCCATCTCGAATGGTTTTTACAGTATTCAAAATTGAATTTACTTGTTCGTCTGATATTATTACTTTGCTTTCACTTTGGTCTTCAATTACCAATACACCATTTACTTCTTTCATAGAAGATTCTTTGTAGGTGTATGAAATTTCTACCTGATTAAATATTTTATTGAGTTCAAGCAATTGATTATTTAGCAAATTAATAGAAGGATCAGATTTAAAGTTGGATAATAACAATAGCAATTGGTTTAATACGATTTTTTGCTCTCCGATTTTTTCATACAATTCTTTATTCTTTGTTTTCACTGCAACATTACAAGAGATATATACCGCCTCGAGCCAACCGCCAGTAAGTAAAAGTACACTTTGATCGGAACGTTTTTCTTTGTGTAGAAACTCGTTGATATGTTGAAAATTAGAGGTAGTGATATATAATAAGGAATCAATATTGTTGGAATTTGAGGCTAATCTCTTGATGGTGTTAAAATCATAAAATTGACCTATATTCAGTTCATCCGCCATAGTTTTTATTGCATCTAGATACACCAATGCATCTTTAGATTTGTTGTAAATATTGATGTAACCCAAATCTGTGCCATACATACCAAGATTTAATGCTCTTTTATAGCTCGTATTGTAGTTTTCCTTATTTTCTGTAGGGTTTAGTATTTTTGAGTCATAAGCTCCTCCAGACTCTTTAATAAGCATTGATATCTCAATAGGAGAGGGGATAGATCTAATGATGTCACCAATAGCTTGATCAGAAATCTTGCTTACTTGTGAAGTAGTATCTATTGCTTCACTAATAATTTGCTCGTTAGAGTTTTTATTATTACTACAAGCCCATATTCCTAAAATGGTTGATATTAAAAAAACTTTTTTCATATAACTTAGGTGATTTTTAATGATTATTTTGATAAGATATTGCAGAAATATTAAGTAACAATTAAAAGATACTTAACGGATATTTAATGTTTTCAGTTTACTATATTTTTAAGGATTCAAGGGTTTTTTATGAAGAAATCGAAATTCAATAATTTTTTTCAAGACATCAAAGTATAGAAGGATAAATAGTACAACAGTCATCAACCATATTACTGAAATATTGAACCAGAAAGTGCCTATAGATACTCCAAATAGCATTTTATTGGGTGCATAAAAATGGCTTCTAATATTGAAAATTTCTTTTGAGGAAGTTGTATTGAAATATACAGCATTCGTTTTAGGATAAATTTCTTGATTGAAGATGATAAATTTATTTTTATTCTCTGTATTGACCACTAAATCTGCTAAAGATTCATTATGATATTCATCTTTGAGTTGTGTTACATTATTTATTTTAAGTTGTTGTAGCAAGCTTTGACTAATAAAATCTTTCTTTTTATTGGCTTGATTAAATATGTTTTTATAAGTGTCTTCTAAAGTAATTAATATAGATTTCAGTTGTTCTATTTTATCTGTAGAAATAGTATTGATATTTAATTGATTAAAATATTCTTTATCAATGTTTTTCAATAAGAAAACTTGTTTATTTAACTCGTTCCTAATGATTTCCAAGTTTGACTTATTAGTGTTGACTTGTTCAACTTCTTTGGAACCTAAGTTTTGAGCAATGTTATCCAATCTTTCTTCAATTTCAGGTAAAGTATATACTAGGTGAAAATCTGAAATGTTTATGATTTGTTCTACATCAAAGAAGTTTCTTTCAAATTGATTGCTTTTAAATTGCTCGACTGCAAGTGCCTCAAAAGCCCACCTAGATGCCATAAAATCTGCAATAACAGGAGTATTCTTTTTATTACCTATCAAGGAATTTATTTTGTCAAAATTAAACATAGCTCCACTTAAAATCATCTGTGGAATAAGTAGTAAAGGGATGATAATGTATACCGTAACTGCAGTGTTAAATCCAGACGAGATAAGCAAACCAAGTACATTGGCCATACAACCAATAGACCATAATATTAACCAATATTCTAAGGTCATTGATTTTATAGCGAGTATTGAATTTCCTACAAGTACAAATGTAAAAGCTTGAAAAGCAGAAAATGAGAATAGTATTATTAGTTTCGATGATAGATAGCTAAATCGGCTTAAATGAAGGAGTGATTCTCGCTTTAGTATTTTTCTGTCTTTGATAATTTCCTCAGCACTTATACTTAGACCAATAAACAAGGCAACTACAATACTCATTAGAATGTATGCAGGAATATTATCGTTGTTTCTGTATTTATAAATTCCTTCTGGATTATCAGTATAGCGAATAATGACAGAAAGAATTAAGGATAGTATTCCAGCCTCTAAGAGGTTAATTATCATGTATTGCTGATTACTCCATTTGGTTTTTAAATCCCTATTGATGTATATGAGCAATTGTTGAATTTTGCTAGGTATTTTAAGTATTTTTGGTGCAGATTCAGTAAGATTAGAAAGGAATTTTACTTGAAAATTCTGTAGAAAAAATTCGTTCCAATGATTTGGGGTAATTTTTCTGTTATTGGTATAATTCCCATATTCATCAACTACTTTTTCTTCAATGATATTGAAGAGTTGTTCCACATTAATATTTCCACAGCTATTGCATTGCCCATGGTCAGAATCTACTTGGTTGGAGATTCTTTTAAAATAAGTAATTGCATCTATTGGGTGACCATTGAAGATAAAATATCCTCCCGTATCGAGAATATACATTTTATCAAATATTTTGTAAATATCTGAAGAAGGTTGATGTATGACCACAAATATGAGTCTTCCCTTTAGGGAAAGCTCTTTGAGAAGGTCAATTACGTTTTCTGAATCCCGAGAAGATAAGCCAGAAGTAGGTTCGTCAACAAATAAGACAGAAGGTTCTCTGATAAGCTCTAAGGCTATATTTAATCTTTTTCTCTGTCCACCACTTATCTTTTTATTCATTGGGTTCCCAACTTCTAGGTGCTTAATATGCTCAAGCCCAAGATTAGATAGTACTTTGTTTACTTTTTCTGTGATTTCTTCATTGGATAAATCATTAAAGCAGAATTTTGCATTAAAATATAAATTATCAAAAACAGATAACTCCTCAATCAGTAAATCATCTTGAGCCACATAACCAAAAGCACCTTGAATTTTTTCTCTCTCTGTATGGATATTTATACCATTCAATAGAACTTCTCCTTTCGATGGTTTCTCTATACCAGCCATTACATTAAGAAGCGTAGTTTTTCCTGCTCCACTGGCACCCATTATGCCTATAAGATTTCCTGCATCTTCAGAAATATTAATATTTCTGAGTCCTATAGCTTGGTTTGGAAATTTGAATTCGAGATTTTTTACATTAAAGACTAATTGTATCTGTCTTTGATTAGATATAAAGTTATTAACTATATCACTATAATAAAATGAACTTCCTTTGGAAGACCTTGCGATGCTTCCTGGTGAGAATAGAATGACATCGTCTGAGGCTACAGTTATACCATTCATTGACATGTCACTTTCACCGATATATCGAAAAAATATCATTTCTGTGCTAGAAATTCTATAAAACAGAACAGTGCCTTCGATATATTCAGAGAAAAGATATTTAGTTTGGTATATATGCTTCTCGAAGGGGAATTTGTTATTGATAATAATAATATGGTCATTAGAAAAATTGCTAATATTATTTTCTAATACAAATTGTTCCAATAACGTGTATTCCTCTTTTTCTAGGTTGAATGCATCTGCTACTGTATGTATAATCTGCATTCTTTGAGGGGTCAATTTCCTATTGGATTTGACCATCTCAAGAAGTTCTATAATAACTACTACTTTTTGTTTTTGTGTAAGCGTTTTGTTGATTTTCTTACATATCACTAATGTTTTTACTGAGTCTTTTACAGAAGTCAACTTTTCTGGTTTAGAAGTACTCTCTACATCATTTTTTTGTTCTTCATAACCTACAAAGTCATCAAAGAGGGCAACGTACTCTTTTACTGTATCAATATTTAACTTCTTTTTAAAAGAATTAATTACATAAGTTCGTTCAATTGAAGTTGCTCCTCCATCTTGTTTGGAAACAATGGCATATAATTGTGCAAGTGCTTTAAGTATTTCTTCACTCATCGTTTATAGCCTATGTGAAAATTTAATAAGAGATGATTTCAAAAGGGAGCTCTATTAATTCTGAAAATTCTTCTCCAGCTTCCTGCATATCTTCATCATCTTTATGAAAATACCATAATACTTTTGCACCTGAAATAGGCTCACATTTTGATAATAAATCTAAAATGAGTTTTGAGGAAGCGGTGTTAAAATATTCAAGTTTTATTTCAAAAGCTGAGGATTCATTAGGCGATTTGCTATACTGGTCTAGCCATTGAATTAAAGGTTGATAAAATTCAGCGGCATCTTCTGGAAGAGAGCGCCCTGAGATTTCAAATTTACCTTCGTTTTTATCTAAGATTACTTTTGGTGTATCTTCAGTTCCTAATATTTCTAATCTATTCATAACTAATATATTTTATTTCAATCGTTGATTCTAGCAATTTTTGTTTTAAATGAGAAAAATGAATATTGTTCATTTATAGATTCAAAGCCATATTCTAGCTTCTGACCAGATTTTCTTGCGATGTCTACAAAACCTAAACCTGCACCTCCTTTTTCAGACAATTCTCCATTTTTTATTAAATCTTTATAAAGATTTTTTAGACCTTCTTTATCCAAAGAATTGATGTGATGAAGTTTGCCTTCTAGGCCTTCTACATATTGGGTTTGAATAAAGTTACCCGACATGATTACATAAAAGTCTTCTTCTTTGCCAATCATAAAAATAGCACCTTTTTCTTCTTCTGAGATAACAATATCAGAGTGTTTACAGATGTTTTGGAGGCATTCTACCATAACATTGAAGACTTTCTTTTTGGTATTGATTTCTTCTCCTAAGGAATCAAGGTTTCGCTCTGCCATTGTCAGTACAGACTTGGTGATTTCTTGCGTAAATTCGCCTTCATAGACAAGAATCAGGTTCTTACTTGACATGATTTTGTGTATGTCATAAATAAATTTCATAAAAGCAATTGGTGGTTTGTGAGTGAATAATTGATTTAAAATTTGATTCCTATTAAGAGTACATCATCAGTTTGTTTGTTATCGCCTTTCCATTGTTCAAATTCAGACAGCAGTGTAACGTGAATTTTTTCAATGGGGTTATTAGAATTTTCAAGAATAATGTTTTTTATTTTATTGGCAGTGAATTTTCTGTTTTCAGCCCCACCGAATTGATCTGGAAATCCATCGGAAAAGAAAAATATGGCATCGCCTTTTTTTACTTTTATTTGATGATTGGTGAAATGAGTTTGGTTTTTATATATTCCACCACCTATTGCCCATTTGTCTCCTTTATATTCTGTTATTTGCCCATTAGATAAATGTAATAACTGACGATGTGCACCTGCAAATTCTACTATTTTTGATTTATGGTTGATTTTACAAAAAGCTATATCCATACCATCTTTGATGGCTTCTTCAGAGTTTTCTTTTATAAGTGTATTATTTACTCTTTGATCAAGTTGATCTAGAATTATTGCTGGATTTTCATCTGGCATAGCATCTACGATGTTGTTCAATTGAAAGTACCCAACTAGAGACAACATTGCCCCTGGTACACCGTGTCCTGTACAATCTACGGCAGCAATATAGGAGGTATCATCTTTTTGGATAAACCACGGAAAATCGCCGCTTACAACATCTCTTGGTTTGTAAAGTATAAATGATTCTGGAAATATTGTTTGAATTAATTTTGTATCAGGAATAATCGCATTTTGAATTCTTTTTGAGTAATTGATGCTTTCATTGATGTTTTTGTTTTTTGCTTGAATTTCAAGTTCAATTCGTTTGCGTTCTGTGATATCGTGAGATACTACTAATACAGATTCTAATTCCTCTTCATTAAATTCAGGTATTGCATTAATTTGCATTATTCTTTCTCCAATAGGAGAGTGGTATCCTGCTTCCATCTTGATTTTTGTGGAATTTACTTTTATCTCATCAAGGATTTTCTGCCATGTAGCTATTATTCCATTGCCAATTTTTAAATCCGATAATGATTCGTTGATAAAAGCGTTAGGTTTATTTCCTGTATATACTTCAATGGATGGATTTGTATAAGCAATTATACCTTCGCTGCTTATTCTAGTGATTAAATCTGGACTGTTTTCAGAAAGTGCTTGCATGTTTTTACGCATTCTTTCTTCGATTTCTGCTTTCCTTTTAAGAGTAATATCTCTAGCATTGAATACAATCCCCTTTACTGCTGGGTCATCTAGTAAGTTTTTTCCTGTTGCTTCCAGCCAAATCCAATCTCCATTTCTTTTTAGATATTGAAATTGCAAGTTGAATGTTTGAGATGGGTGAACTATTAATTTTCTGATAGTATCTTGAAATTCACTTAGATTTTCTTCGTGTAAATGTTTGTCTTCTTTGGTACCAATAAGCTCTTCCGCATTATAGCCTAATATTCTATTTACAGAGGGGCTAACATATTTTATTTTACCATCTTTTTCATAGATAGTGATTACTTCTGAAGCATTTTCTAGTAAAGAATGCATTCTTTTTTGGGTATTAGAAACTTCTTTAATTTGCTCTTCTAATTTTTGATTAGACATTTTTAGCTCCTCTTGGGTAGCTTGCATTTCTTCTGCGTTTTGTCTAAGCTCTTCTTGTTGTTGCCTCAATTCGGAGGACATTTTTTGTGACTGCTCAAGGTGCAACTGAGTTTGTAAGTTCACTTGAATATTGAAAATAGTTCTAGCAATGATAGGACTTACTTCTTCAATAAACTTAATTTGATTTGGAGTAAATTTCTCAAATCCAGCAAATTCAACCACTCCATAGACTTTTTCATTATTGATTAATGGACTAATTAGAATACATGTAGGTTTTTTATCTCCTAAAATACCAGAAGAGATAGATTCATAACCTTTAGGGATTTCTGTACGAAGTATTGTATATTGCTCTGCAGCAGCTTGACCTATGAGACCTTCTCCTAAGAAAAATTTCTTAGTTACAAATTTCTTTCTGTTATAGGCATAAAGAGCAATAGCTTCTATTGAAGTACGTTGTTCCTCGTCACCTTCATTGACTACAAAAAAAGCTCCTTGAACTGCATTAATTCTTGTAATCATATATTTGATTACGTCATTACTTAATTCAGTTAGGCTGTTATTATTTCTTAAAATTTCTCCTAGATCAGCTACTCCATTGATAATCCAGTTTCTTTCTATTTCTCTTTGATCTGCTTCTTGGAGTGCATTACTCATGTTTAATAAGGAGTGCCCAAGCACATCTTCTTTGCTTAATGCTTTGAAATCTTCGTCAAATTTCCCTTCTCCTATTTGGTAAGCATATTGTGCAGTATTTCTAAGATTGGAAGTGATATTGTTTAGTTTTTTAGACATCTCACCAATTTCATCTTGGCTATCGATACTAATTTCTTTAGGAAGTATTCCTTGTTCTATTAAGGATAAACATTCGTTGAGGTAATTAATAGGGGATAAGAATTGTTTTAAAAAATAATATATTCCATAAATTGATATAGATAGGGAAATAATGATAATTCCCCAGTAAATCGAGTCTATATTAGCAATCAAATTACCAGCATTGTCAGAAGGAATTTTAAAAGTATTGATGATGTTGTTAAAAATAGAGTTGCTAATAAAATATACAACCAATAAAATGATGGTCATAAATAATAAGACCATTAAGTTTATCTTGATTCGTGTAGTAAGAAATTTATTTAACATTGAATGAAAATGATTTATTCTTAATGATTATATAATTGATTTGCAAAAACTTGATTTTGATTTTTCGATAATTTCTTGTTCAAGAACTGTAAGGTCTTTAAAAAGTGCTACTTCTAATATTCCTATTGTAGCTGAACTATTGTTCGAAAAAGGAATAATATAAATATAGCTAGGGCTACTACTTCCTAATCCAGAGAATACATTGATATATCCTTCAGGGATATTGTCTAATTTTAAGGTTCTATTTTCCTTTGCGGAAAGTCCTATCAAGCCTTCTCCAAATTGGTAACTTGTGATTTGATTTTCTTTAGCAACAAAAGCATAAGAACAAACCAAACTAACTTTTTCTTCATTCTGATGGCACTGGTATAAAACACCTTGTCCCGCTTGAATAGCTGAACACATTAAATTAAATGTTTTTTCTATTTTTTGTTGAATCGAGCCTTCGCTTTGCTCAATTTGATTTAATTCACTTGTAAATTTATCTAATTGAAGCTTGTCACTTTTCTGAACATCTCCTGAGTTTGTTGTGTTTTCTAAAGTATTTTCTTGAATTTTTTCTACATAAATAATTGTGGAGTTTTTATAAGTATAAAAAGAAAAGAGTACAATTAATGTAGACAAAATAAGCACTGCGATTACAATAGCCTCATCTATTGCCTGAAATTGATAACTGTTGATAAATTTTACTAATAGATATTTTGAACTTAGATAAAGCAAACCCAACAAGAACAATGTATTGAAGAAGATAAGCAAACGTTGGTATAGTAATTTCATTAATTTGATAAAATTTATTTTTGTACTCTATGTCTTTGTAGTTTAAAAGTTGAATTAAAAGCTAGTTTAATTGTTTAAATGCTTATTATACCTTATTAAAAAAAAATAGTTAAACATTATGCTTTATTTTTATTAAGATATTTGAAAAAAAATGATTAAAAAATAACAAAAAAATACTATAGTATTAAAAATCATTATTTTATATGTGTATCTTTGTTGATAAGAATTTGATTCTTGTTTAAAAAAATTATCTTTACTTTACAAAACAAGACAATGACTTACGAAGAAAAATTACTTGCTGCTGAAACACACGTTTTTAAAACTGTTTTTCCTAATACGACCAATCATCATGATACATTATTTGGTGGAATGGCAATGCAGATGATGGATGAAACAGCATTCATAACCGCTACTAGGTTTTGCAGGAAAAAACTAGTAACTGTTGCTTCTGATAAGATTGATTTTGAACTACCAATACCAGCAGGTACTTTTATTGAACTTATAGGTAAGGTAGTATTGGTAGGTAATTCTAGTATAAAAGTTCAAGTAGATATTTATATAGAACAAATGTACGCCGAAGGCAGAATAAAAGCTGTTACAGGAACTTTTTCTTTGGTAGCTATTGATGACGATAAAAAACCTATTAGAATAATTGATTAGGCTGCTCCCTAGTAAATTTTATTGACAAGTGTAGATTTTTTCAAATTGATCAAAAAGATAGTTTTTTTTCTTCTTTTACTTTGGGCGGAACATAGTTTTGCTCAGCAAAGTATTTGTTTCGAAAATATTATTACTGGTAAGAAAATAGAATTAAAAGCAGAACAACTTGTTTTGTTAGAATATAAAGGATATTTAGGTCAATATTCTAAAGTTTATGGAACAATAAAACAAATTGCCGATAGTACTATAGATGTTATTGTAACAGAAAAAAATCGGCAATCTAATTTCAAGGTACACCTCAAAGATATTGTTGCATTCAATAAGTATAGCAAATTTAGATTAATGGCCGAACCTATTATCAACCTCTCTGTGGCTGTAGCTTCTGTTTTTTTGTTTTATAGTTTAGAACAAAATCACCCCAATATTAGTTTTGGTTATAGATTAGGTTTAAGCTTTGGAATCAATGCCCTTTCTAATGGAATTACAAAAATAGCCTTTCAAAAAAAAGCTAAAAACAAGCTTGCTTATGGTTGGCACATGAAAATCAATAATCAATGATAAAAAAAACGAAAACTTTGAATGAAAATGATTTCATTCAAATGGAACAAAGGTACAGGGCAACTTTTTTTAATTCTATCGGAGGCTTTAAAAGCTTGACCCTTGTTGGAACCATCAATAAAAAGAAGCAAACAAATCTCGCTGTAGTAAGTTCTGTTTTTCATATTGGAGCAAACCCTCCGCTAATTGGAATGATTTTCCGACCTGATAGCGTAGAGCGACACACCTTAGAAAATATTCTCGAAACTGGCCAATATACTTTTAATCATGTTAATGAAAACATTTTTAAACAAGCCCATCAAACCAGTGCACGATACCCAAGAGAGATTTCTGAATTTGATGCTTGTGGATTATCGCCTTGGTATTCGGAAGGATTAATTGCTCCCTATGTGGAAGAAAGCAATATTAAACTTGGAATTACCTTTGCTGAAAAAATAGACTTAAAAATCAATGGTACAGTAATGTTGTTGGGGCAAATAAAGGAAGTAATTGTCCCAGAAAATTGTTTGAGTACAGATGGATTTGTGGACTTAGAAAAAGCAGAAACATTAACAGTTTCAGGTCTAGATGCCTATCATTCTACAAGTTTTATTACACGCTTACCCTATGCAAAGCCCTAATAACTTAATCAGTAATAAAATAGTGATATGGTATGTTTTAGTTAAAAAAAATATTAACTTAATACCATAAAATTGCTACTGTTATCAGTAACCCCAAATGATTTTCCTCTTGAATAATATTCGTTTAGTTCTACTTACATCACTAATGCTGATGAGAATAGGTTATCTATGCTATTCGAAACCATTTCATAAGCCCAATGAATCCAAAAAGCTGGAGTACCTTTTTATCGAAAACAAAGGACAGTGGAAATCAGAGATATTATTTAGAGCCAATATTGGGCATGGTGATTTGTTTTTAGAGAAAAACCGTATGGTTTATTTCCTTAAAGACAATTCTATATTTGATCATCATTCCTTAGTTAAAGGTTTACCTTCAGATAAAATAAAACAAAATGCACATATTTTTAAAGTAGATTTTGTGGGAGCTAATACCAACTCTACTATGGAGACTGAACATCCTGCACCTTGCACCTACAATTATTTCAGAGGTAACGACGCTTCAAAATGGGTTTCCAATGCAAAATCCTATAAAAAAATCAATTATCGTCAATTGTATGAAGGTATAGACTTAGATTTTTATAGCAAAGGAGACTTTCTGAAATACGATTTTATTGTTCAACCGAACGTTAGCCCAAATCAAATCAAATTAAAATTTGAAGGAGCAGATGCTTTAAAACTTGAAAATGGGCAATTGTTGATTCAAACTTCTATCGTGAACATCAGAGAAAAAGCCCCAATTGCTTATCAGATAATCAATCAAAAAAAGTGCAATGTGCCTTGTAGGTTTGTCCTTCGTGGAAATGAAGTTAGCTACGAATTCCCAAATGGATACAATCAAAATTATCAATTAATTATAGATCCAGAACTTATTTTTTCTACTTACTCAGGTTCCAAAGTGGATAATTTTGGGTTTACAGCAACATTTGATTCAGATGGTTTTTTGTATTCTGGAAGTGCTGTCTTTGATGACCCAAATATTCAGAATGGCTACCCTACTACCTTAGGAGCATTTCAAAATGAAATTACTGGAGCATGCGATTTTGCTATAAGCAAATACGACACTACTGGTACAACAATGATTTATTCCACCCTAATTGGTGGTTCACTCGACGAAGTACCTCATAGTATTGTTGCCAATACAAATGGAGAATTATATATCTTAGGCACTACTGGCTCTGCAGATTTTCCATTATTAAATCCAATTCAAGCTGTTTTTAATGGGGGAGACCCTGTACTTTTTCAATCTATCAATGTATCGCATCCTTTTGGAGTAGATTTATTTATTACCAAACTCAATAACACAGGTTCGCAAATAATTAGCTCCACTTTTTTTGGCGGTACTAAAAATGATGGAATCAATAGCCTTGCAAATTCTTTTCCAATCAATTTTTTAGGTCGTGGATTGCTGAATATATTTTCTCCACTAAGCTATAATTATGCTGATGAAATAAGGGGAGAAATTGATTTGGACGCCAATGGAGAAGTGTATATTACCACCTGCACCGCTTCTCCAGATTTTCCTGTTACTCCCAATGCCTTTCAGCAAGTATTCGGAGGGGGCAGATTAGATGGCTGTATTACCAAGTTTGATAACTCAGTTAGTCAAGTTATTTGGAGTTCTTTTTTAGGGAGCAGTGAATCAGATGCTTTATATTCTATAGACTTTGATAGCGTCAACCAAATCTACGTAGCTGGTGGTACTAATTCTATAGACCTTCCTACCCAACTTACTTCTTTTCAAAGAAATTCAAACCGTGGTAGGGCAGAGGGATACGTTGCTAAAATAAGTGCAAATGGCAATACTATCTTGGCATCTACCTATTGGGGTAATTTTTCTTATGACCAGATTTATTTTGTAGAATTAGATGGTAGGGGAAATGTGTATGTACTTGGTCAATCAGAGGATGGAGGAAATTATTTTATTAGAAATACAGCTTACTCAGTTCCTAATGCTGGGCAATTTATTACCAAATTCTCCAATAATCTCAATCAGCTTATTTGGTCCACATCTTTTGGTACTCTCGGTGGCAGACCTAATTTGTCTCTAACAGCATTTCTTGTAGATTTATGCAGTAATGTGTATTTATCTGGTTGGGGCGGGAAAACAAATTCTGATTTGCTTGCTTATCTACCCAATGGTAATTCATTCAATATCTTTAGAGCAAATAACACTGTTTCTACCGCTGGTCTGCCTACTACAGCAGACGCTTTTCAGAGAACTACAGATGGAAGCGACTTTTATTTGATGGTATTAGGTGACTCCTCTAGATTAGTCTATGGTTCATTTTTTGGTGGAGATAGAAGCACAGAGCACGTAGATGGTGGTACAAGTAGGTTTGATAGAAAAGGTAAGATTTATCAATCAGTCTGTGCTGGATGTCAAGGAAACAGTGATTTTCCGATAAAACCAACAAATGCTGTTTCTCCCATAAATGGTAGTACAAATTGTAACAATGCTGTTTTTAAATTTGATTTTAATCTGCCTATTGTAGTTGCAGATTTTAACTTTTCAGGTTGCAATCCTATCTTTTTTAATAATAAAAGTCTAACCCAAAAAGCCACCAATTTCCTTTGGAAATTTGGAGATGGTCAAACTTCAAGAGAGAAAACCCCATCACATACTTATGCTAGGTCTGGTACCTACAAAGTAACCTTAGTTGTTACAGATAATTTTACCTGTAATCTTGGAGACTCAATTACAAAACTAGTCTATGTTTCGCCTCTTTACGATGGGGTAAGTGCTACTGCTAATCCTGAGACTATAATTGAAGGAAAAAGCACTTTATTATCTGCGTTTCCAGTTGGAAATTATACCTATCTTTGGTCTCCCTCAAAAATATTATCTAATCCTAACTTACCTTCTACAACAGCAAAGCCCAGAGATACGACAGATTTTGAAGTAGAAATTACGGATAAGTTGAATAATTGCTCTTATAAAGCTAAAGTAAGGGTAAATGTTATTGATGTCATTTGCGATGAGCCAAACATCTTTGTTCCCAATGCTTTTAGCCCAAATGACGATGATAACAACGAAGTTCTAAAAGTTAGAGGAATAAATATAGCCACTATGTATTTTGCAATTTATGACCGCTGGGGCGAAAAAGTGTTTGATACCAATACACAGGAAAAAGGTTGGGATGGAAGATATAGAGGCAAAAAACTAGATCCAGATGTATATGTTTACTATCTAGAAGGTATTTGTATAGATGAAGAAAAGTTTCTTTTTAAAGGTAACATTAGCCTAATACGATAATTCTTGAAAGCAAAATTATATATCAAACATTTATTGATGTTAGCTTTTATAAAGCTTTGCTTATTTTTTGCACAAGATGTATATGCTCAAGATATTCATTTTTCTCAATTCTTATCTGCTCCAATGAATTTGAATCCTGCTCATACGGGGTATTTTGAAGGCAATCTAAGAGCTGTTGCAAACTATAGAAGACAATGGAATTCAATAACTATTCCATACCAAACTTTTGGATTAAGTATAGACACCAAAGGCTTACCACAAATTAAAAATACTGCATTCGGATTAGGTGTTTATAATGATCAAACAGGAGATTCAAAACTAAATACCTTTTCAGGAACTATTGCCTTAGCTCAAACTATACCATTCAATAAAAAATCAACACAAGGAATTACTCTAGGAGTCCATCTCGGCATTACTCAAAGGAGTATAAATTATAGTGGATTAAGATTTGATAGCCAATATGATGGAAGTGCTCACAATCCCAATCTCTCATCCAATGAAGACCTTTCCATGCAAAGAATCATCTATCCAAATGTTCATTTAGGAATAGCTTGGTTCAAGCACCTTAGCAATAGAAAGAAGTTGAATATTGGCACAGCGGTATATCATATCAATAGACCCAATCAATCATTTTTTTCAGCGAATTCTTCTCCCTTAGATCCAAGAATCAATTTACATGGTTCTTTTCAAACTCCAATTTCAAAAAATATAGATTTTCTGCCTGCCATGTTATTCAACCTTCAGGGCACTTATACAGCCATCACTTTTGGGGGTTCATTGAAATACATTCTAAATCACAATCCATCCTACTATAGAGCAGTTTATCTAGGTTTTTGGAATAGAGCAGGCGACGCCGGTTGGTTTAGCTTAGGAATGGATTATGGAAATTTTTATGGGTGCATAAGTTACGATATCAATTATAGCCCATTGGTCGATGCTAGTAATTTAAGAGGAGGGGTGGAGGTTTCGCTCATTTATATTATCAAAAACTTCTTACCCAAAAGGAAGAAATATCTTTCTTGCCCCGACTTTTTATGATATTAAATTAAGTAAAATAAAAATAAATACTATTGAAAAGAATAACCTATATATTGTTCATCGTTTTTTGTTTTGAAAGCCTTAGTATTGCCCAAACTGCCCATCAATGGGCGAAGTACGGAAATAAGTCTTTTGAAGAAAAAGACTATTATGGTGCCTCATTGTATTTCAAAAATGCTTTAACTGCTGATACTTTAAACCTAGAAATAATCAACAAATATGCAGCTGCACTCAGATTATTCAACGATTATGCCCAAGCAGAGAAATATTATCGTTACCTTCTCCAATTAGATAAAAATAAGGCTTATCCCGAAACAGTTTTTTGGTTAGCCACTTTACAAAAAAATAATGCAAAATATCAAGATGCTCGAAAGAATTTCTTGAAATACAAAAATACTGCTGAAGACAAAAAAGTTACTTTTATAAAAAATCAGTTCAAGAAATTAGTGCCTGTGAATATGCACAGGAATTAATGAAAGATACAATTCCCTTAGAAATCAAAAATATTGGATTACCTATTAATACAGTCAATGCCGACTTTGCTGCATATCCCGTCAATGATTCTACCCTGTTTTTTTCTTCTTTGAGAAAATCTGAAATTGTAGTTGAAAAGAATAAAAATGCACAAGATTACAAAGTACAATTGCTAATGATTTCTTCTCGTAAGGATACCTTTAATTCAGCTTCTATAAAAAATATAATTCAAGATTCAATCGATCCAATTGCAAATGGTTCTTATAATCATAACTTTAGTAAATTTTACTTTACCAAATGCCCCCAAGGAAATGACTGCAAAATATGGGTTAAAGAAACTATAAATTCCAAAGACACAATTTACCAACTTCCAAAACCTATTAACCAAGAAGGTTTTACCAGCACCCAACCATACGTTGCCTTTGAAGGAGCAAAAGAAATACTCTATTTTGCTTCCAATATTCCTAAAGGTATTGGGAAGTTTGATCTTTGGAAGGCAACAATTGAAAAGAACGAATATACTGAATTACAAAATCTTCAAAAACCAATCAATTCTATAGACGACGAACTCTGCCCATTTTATGATACTACCCAAAAACAACTGTATTTTTCCTCCAATTGGCATGAAGGCCTTGGTGGATTTGATATTTTCTATTCAAAAAAAGAAAATAACCTTTGGCAGAAACCAACAAACCTCGGATACCCAATTAATTCTAGTGCTAATGAATTGTACTTCTTTCATTATCCTTCCAAAAATATAACATACCTTACCAGCAACAGAATAGGTGCTATTACCGAAAAAAGTGCCACCTGTTGTAACGATATATGGTATTATCAGTTACCAAGTCAAGAGCCTTCTAAAGAAATTCTACGAGTGGATTCATCTTTTACCCTCCTTAAGCAATTTACGCCAATCCCTCTTTATTTTCATAATGATGAGCCAAACCCAAAATCAATAGATACCACGACTTCAATCACTTATGAAATAACTTTTCAATCTTACAAAAACAAGTTTAATGATTACCTTAAAATCAATAAAGTACACCCCAAAGAACCACAAGAAAATAATCCTATCGCTGAATTTTTAACTAATGAAGTAGAGTCTAGTTGGAAAAAATTAGAACAATTTACCCATCAGATTTACCAACAATTGAATAAAGGCAAAAGATTAGAGGTTACCATCAAAGGCTATGCAAGCCCTTTGGCAAATACAGATTATAACATAAAACTTACCAAGAGAAGAATAGCAAGCTTAGACCAGTATTTTAGAACTTATCAAAGTGGAGTATTGATACCCTATTTGGAAGATACTGCTAAAAACAAAGGCTACTTGCATCTGATAAAAATTCCTTTTGGTGAATATAAAGCAGGAAATCATGTAATTGATGATATTAACAATCCAGACTATTCTATATACAGCCTAGCTGCAGCAAAAGAAAGAAAGATAGAAATTATCAATGTAGAACTATCCCACGAAGATACCCTTCACTCTAGAATTAAATTCAATACCGAAATACATGATTTTGGAGCAATAGCTAATAATGATATACTTAGCTTTATTTTTAGATTAAGCAATAAGGGCAATTATCCTTTAGAAATATTAAGAATAGATAATAATAATAGTAATGTATCCATAGAATATGACCCAAAGCCAGTATTACCTAATCAACAAATTGAAATAAAAGTACTTTTAACTCCAGAATTAACAATAGGAAAAAAAATCATACATTTTCAATTATATACTACTGCAAAAAATTCATTTAAAGAATTAACTTTGACTTACGAAAAAATAAGATAATACCCAATAAAAGCAATGATTTCTACTTCAACTACCATTGTGGATAAAATACAGCTTCTAGAAAGCAAAATAAAATCTATGCTATTGGAAAGGCAAACATTGCATAATGAACTAAAAAACATAAGGTTAGAAATAAAGAAGTTAGAAACTTGCTTAGAAGATCAAAATGAAGATTTAAAAAAGTTTCAAAATCAAGATAAAATAACTAAAATTGTAAACGTAACAACAGAACAAACAAAGAGTACTGTCGAACTTCGAATGTTGCTTAATCAATACATTCGAGAAATTGACAAATGTATAGCTCATATAAGTGAATAATTTAAATGATCTTCCCATATGAGGGAATTGTCTATAAAAATCAGAATTGCAGATAGAGAGTACCCTATGACGGTTCCCTCTTCTGATGAACAAAGGCTAAGAGTAGCCGGAAGATTAATTAATGAAAAAATAAAAACGTTCAAAGAAACTTTTGGTATAGACGACAAACAAGATCTACTCTCTATGGTAGCTTTTGATGTCATGGTAGAAAGACTTAAAGCCGAAGAATTAAATAACGAAACCAACGAAATACTTGTATCTAAGTTGGATGAATTGAACCATTTGATAGACCATTCATTAAAATAATTTTTACTGATTATTAAATTATTTTTTATTCATAAGCTATAATACTGCACTTTGTAAGTTCTTGTTATTTAAATTATTTAACACATTATTTACAATGGAAACCATATTATACATTATCGTAACTGCCATCATAACTTCTGGAATAGGAATTTATGTGGGAAAAATCATTTACTCAAAAGTTGCCCTTAGGCATGAGGAGGAAGCAATAGAAAAATCAAAACTTATTGTAAAAGAAGCAGAACTTCAAGGAGAGAAAGTAAAAAACAACAAAATTCTTGAAGCTAAAGAACAATTCATTAAACTAAAAGCAGAATTTGAAGAAGAAGCCAATAAAAAGAAAAACATCATTCTTCAAAACGAACAAAAATTAAAACAAAGAGAGCAAACTATATCTAAAACTATAGAGCAAAATCAAAGAAAAGAAGCCGAATTAGAGAGCATGAAAGAAAATGTTTCTGCTCAAATAGAAATAGTTGCAAAGAGAAAAGAAGAAGCCGAAAAAGTACTTGCCCAACAAGTATCAAGACTAGAGAAAGTAGCTAACCTTACCGCAGAAGAAGCCAAAAATCAAATTATTGATGCTTTGAAAGAAGAAGCTAAAACAAAAGCATCTTCCTATATCAAAGATATTGTGGACGAAGCTAAACTTACTGCTACTAAAGAAGCCAAAAAAATCATCATCGAAACTATACAAAGAACAGCTTCTGAGACAGCAGTAGAAAACTGTGTTTCTATATTTAATATTGAAAGCGAAGATATCAAAGGTAAAATCATTGGTAGAGAAGGTAGAAATATCAGAGCATTAGAAGCTGCTACAGGAGTAGAGATTATAGTGGATGACACACCAGACGCGATTGTTATTTCTGGATTTGATCCAGTTAGAAGAGAAGTAGCCAGATTATCACTCCACAGACTGGTTCAAGACGGCAGAATACATCCTGCAAGGATTGAAGAAATAGTAGCTAAAACATTTAAAAACATAGAAGAAGAAATCATAGAGATTGGTGAAAGAACAGTAATCGATTTAGGTATTCATGGTTTGCATCCAGAGTTGATTAAGTATGTAGGAAGAATGAGATTCAGGTCATCTTATGGTCAGAATCTATTACAACATTCTAGAGAAGTAGCCAAATTATGCTCAGCTATGGCATCAGAACTTGGGCTAAACCCCAAAGTAGCCAAAAGAGCAGGCTTGTTGCATGATATAGGCAAAGTGCCTACGGAAGAGTCTGAATTACCTCATGCAATTCTTGGAATGGAAATAGCAAAAAAGTTTAAAGAGTCTTCAGAAGTGTGCAATGCCATAGGAGCTCACCATGATGAAATAGAAATGACCAGTATGATTTCGCCAATTATTCAAATCTGCGATGCGATATCAGGCTCTAGGCCTGGTGCAAGAAGAGAAATGATGGAGTCTTACATGAAGAGATTGAAAGAATTAGAAAACCTTGCACTTTCTTTTGATGGAGTGACTAAATGCTTTGCTATTCAAGCAGGAAGAGAGCTTCGTATCATGGTAGATGCAGAGAATGTAACTGATGAAAAAGCAGGAATACTCTCTTTTGATATTTCTAAAAAGATAGAAAACGACATGCAATACCCAGGGCAAATCAAAGTAACTGTAATCAGAGAGATGAGAGCAGTAAGCTTTGCCAAGTAATATCAATGAATCAATAAAATAAAAAAAGTCTACCAACGTAGACTTTTTTTATTTTTCAACATTTAGAATCATTGCTATTATTATTTATTTTATAAGTCTTATTTTTGAAAAAATATTTTATATGAAACTAAATTCCCTTGTTTTCTTTGTTTTCTTGATTCTGAGTACATCATGTATTGTAAGCAAAAAAAAGTACGATGAATTGGCTCGTCAGAAAGCTCAATTAGAACTTGATAAAGCAGATTGTGAAGAAAGAACAAAAGCACTGGGTGTAGAAAAAGACAGACTAAGCGATCAAATAAAACAATTTTCAGATGCTGTGATAGCTTTAGAAAAAGACTCAGTAGCCAACAAACAACTTATCAGTAAACTCAATAAAGAAATAGCAGCACTCAACGATTCTTATAACAAAATATCAAAAAGTTATGAAAAATTGCAAACCAACAGCAATAGCGAAATAGCTAAAAGAGAAAAAGATTTAATGGATTTAGAAAAGAAAAACAACCTCTTAAAAATTGACCTTCAAGACAGAGAAATCAAAGTAAAAGAACTAGAGAAAATTATTGCTGATAAAGAAAAAGCTACTAAAGATCTTAAAGACAGAGTGAGCAAAGCCTTACTGAGCTTTAAAGACAAAGATATCTCTGTAAATGTAAAAAATGGGAAAGTATATGTATCGCTTGCTGAGCAATTGCTCTTTAAATCAGGCAGTACAAAAGTAGATGCCAAAGGTGTAGATGCACTAAAGAAATTGGCAGAAGCCCTTAAAGATGAAAACGACGTATCTGTACTGGTAGAAGGGCACACCGACGATGTAGCCATAGCAAAAGGAACTTCAGGCATGGAAGACAACTGGGATTTAAGTGTGTTGAGAGCAACTTCTATCACTAGAATACTTCTTTCCGCTGGACTTAGCCCCAAAAGAATTAGCCCTTCAGGAAGAGGAGAATTTATGCCTGTTGCAGAGGGCAAAAGTGCAGAAGCTAGACAAAAAAATAGACGTACCGAAATTATTTTGACCCCTAAACTAGACGATTTATTTAAAATCCTAGAACAATAATCTATCTCATTTGGCAATCATCACCTCAAATTATCAACCCAATTGCCTTTTTAGAAATGGACATGTACAAACCATTTTCCCAGCCTTATTGAGGTCCATAAATGGTTTTAACTATCAAAGAGAACGAATCATCACTCCCGATGAAGATTTTTTAGATTTGGATTGGAGCAAGGTAGGCAGTAAAAATCTAGCCTTGATTTCTCACGGTTTAGAAGGCTCCTCAGATACTGCCTACGCCAAGGGGATGTCTAAAATACTCAATAAGCATCAAATAGATGCACTTGTATGGAACTACAGAGGTTGTAGTGGCGAAATAAACTTATTGCCTAGATATTACCATAGTGGTGAAACGGGCGATTTGCAAACGGTTATCAATCATATTTTGGCTTTAAATCAATACGAGTCGATATATCTTCTTGGTTTTAGTGTAGGCGGGAATATTACTCTCAAATATTTGGGAGAACAATCAAGCAATATCCACCCACTCATCAAAAGTGCAATCACCTATTCTGTTCCCTGCGACTTAGAGGCATCGGCAAAACACCTCTCTAAAATTCAAAATAAAATCTATCTAAAACGCTTTATCAAAAGCCTAGTTTTCAAGATCAAAGAAAAAGCTAAAATTTTCCCAGAAAGCTTTGATATTACTGCTATTGAAAGCATTGTAAATTTTGAACAATTCGACAATCAATTTACCGCACCAATGTTTGGCTATGCTTCTGCCAATGAGTACTGGAAGTCCAATAGTTCAAAATACTTTATCAATTCCATTACATTACCCACTTTGATTATTACGGCTGAAAACGATCCCTTTTTTACCAAAGCATGTTTTCCAATAGAAGAAACAAAACATCACCCTAAAGTAGATTTAGAACTGAATAAATATGGAGGACATTGTGGATTTGGTTATTCCCCGTTTTCTAATCAATTTTATTCAGAACAAAGAACCATAGAATTTCTTGCTAACTGTCTTCTATCAAAGTCCAAATCTGCCAGTTGAATGCTGCGTACTTCCATACAACGCAGTCCACAGCCATAGTGTCTCGTCCTAAAAAAAGTTGAGCGTTTAATTGATTTATCCTGCTATTGATTTACAGTTCTAGTTTAGTCCTGTATATGGATTTAATAAGCTCAAGGCTTGTCTTTGTTTACAAACTCTTCCATGCTTCGCATTTGCATTTGAAATAGGTCTTGAGGGGGCGATTAGGGCATATTTGAGATGTGTTTTCCTTTTTTAAATAGTCAATTACACGTTCTTTTCTAATTATTATTTTGATATATTTACTAGAAAATAAACGGTAGTTTTTTCACAAACTGACGTTGGATGATATGCTTACCCAGCATTCTGTAAAATTGATAGAGTAAAACCAAAGATATTATTTTGTAACTTTGTAAACTATGACAGAAAAAAATCTTTATATAATTGCGGGTTGTAACGGAGCTGGAAAAACAACAGCTTCATTTACAATTCTACCCGAAATAATTGACTGTAAAGAATTTGTAAATGCTGACGAAATTGCAAAAGGATTATCACCTTTTCAACCCACAAAAGTAGCTTTTGAAGCGGGTAGAATAATGCTAAAAAGAATGGATGAATTGTTGAATAATAATGAAAATTTCGCTTTTGAAACTACATTGTCAACAAGAAGTTACAAAACAAAAATTATCGAAGCAAAAGAGAAAGGTTACACCACAACTTTGCTTTTCTTTTGGCTTCAAAATGTGGAATTAGCCAAAGAGCGTGTGAAAATAAGAGTTTTGGAAGGCGGACATAATATTGAACCTGAAGTTATTGAAAGGCGATATTACAGAGGCATAAAAAATCTATTTGAAATTTACTTACCAATAGTTGACGGAACATTGATTTTTGACAATTCAAATGGAAAACACGAACTTTTAGCTGAAAAAACAGTTGATGGACGAATAAATATTATTGACCAAGAGAAGTTTAACGAACTAAATAATATAAAATGACAACAGTAGAAAAACAAATAGAACTTAGAAATAAAATTTTATTTGGGCTTGAAAAAGTTTACGAAAAATTAATTGAATTTAAGAAACAAAAAAATACGAAACTTGTTGTAATGAGAGACAACAAAATAGTAAAAGTAATGCCTGAATAAAAACACGTCGCCTAAAAACTAAGTCTTCGTGGTGGCTGCAAGCCAAGCCATGAAGACGGTGTTGAACATTTCAAAAACAATAGTTTTTGAGAAAGTATGTGCGGTATGTTTTGGGAGAGTGCTTATTTATTATGGGTTTCTGGTGTAGAGATTTGTTTCGTCCTAAAAAAAGTTGAGCGTTTAATTGATTTATCCTGCTATTGATTTACAGTTCTAGTTTAGTTCTGTATATGTAATTTAATAAGCTCAAGGCTTGTCTTTGTTTACAAACTCTTCCATGCTTCGCATTTGCATTTGAAATCGGTCTTGAGGGGGCGATTAGGGCATATTTGATATCTGTTCTCCCTTTTAAAATATTCAATTACAGGTTCTCTTCCAATTATTATTTTGATATATTTACAAAAAAATAAACGATAGTTTTTTCACAAACTGACGTTAGATGAAATTTAAAAATAACTGAGATAAATGAACCAAAAGCTAGTTATTGAACAAAAAAGAGGACGGCAGCTTAGAAAGTATCAGATATTGGATGACGAAATTAAAGCTGAGTTAAGGACCGACAGCACATATCGAGCCTTTTCATTTAAGTTTGACGACATTGAATTCAATGAAATGGTTGTTGATACTAAACCAAATCCAGTTGAGATTGGCTTATTCCTATCAGTACTGTTTAACTTAATGTTCAGTGTGATTTTAATTTCGGACTGGGCCGAGAAAATGCAAATTGGAACAGTTGGGGTTTCTTCGACATTAATTGGTGTGGTGAGTGGAATGAGTATTTGGACTTACAACCTATTCAGGTTTGAACGCGAGAAAATACTCAAAGGAACGCAAAATATATTCCTGTTTTATTCGAAGAAGGATCAGCAAGAAGTGGACGACTTTATACAAGTACTAAAGAACAAACAAAAGGAATATTTTAGAAAAACATATATGTATTTTGACGATACATTAGACTTGTGGACTTACGAAAGCAGACTTAAGTGGCTCTTAGAGAAAAGGTTTATTGAAAAAGAAGAATATAAGAATCTTCAAGAAGAAATTACCAACAGACGACTTTTGGGCGACTAAACTGCAATCCAAAACTAAGTCTTCGTAGTGTCTGGAAACCAAGCCAAGATGCTGTTGAAAGTTAACTTTGCTAGTGGTGTTTTGGGTAAGTGATTATCTGATTTTGATACTATTCAAAAAAATGTATTTTTCTAAAACATCATTTCCCCTCATGGTGAATCCATTATTGGTATAGGATAGCATGAATTTCTGACCTAGTTTTTCTTTAATCAGCTTAAATAAGTATATTTTTTCTACAGCGGAATCTAGGCTCATTATCAGATAGACTAATATTTTGTTGCATAATTCTTGTAACTTTGAAAAAAACTATTGTAAAAATCTTATTATTCTATCAAAATGCTTGATTTCTTTAGACGTTTAAAGGCAACTTATATGATGTATAATTTCTTTCAGAAAGATGCATTGGTTCATAATGTAGCCTTGTATAGAAAGTATGGGGTCAAGAAAAAATATTTTTCTACTGTTTCTAGCAAAGATTTTAAGCATTTGCCGGCATCATCTCTTATTGCCAACACAAGTTCAAGAATAAAAGAGACTACGCTATTCAAAAATCAAGATGCCAATAACCAAGAAAGCATGCTTGGGTATGATCAGAAAGGGTATTTAATTCTTAGAAATTATTTGTCAGAAGATAAGGTAGATACCCTCAATCAATCAATAGATCAACTGATTGAGTCAGGGCAAGTAAGTTTTAAGTATGGTAAAAAAATAATGTTTGCTATCCACTTATTACCCATGTTGGCGAGTATAGGATACGAGCAACAACTGCAAGAATTACTGAATGTACTAATTGATGGTGAAGCAAAGCTTTTCCAGAGTATAAATTTTATTATGGGAAGTGAACAAAAAACGCATTCAGATTCTTTTCATATGACCACATATCCTCTGGGGGGATTGCTTGGAGTTTGGTTAGCTTTGGACGATATAGATGAGTCTAATGGACCACTTCATTATTACCCTGGAAGCCATCTTTTACCTTATTATCTCAATTCGGATTATGATAATGAAGGCAATTATTTTATGATTGGCAAAAAAACCTACAAAGCTTACGAAGCCATGATTGCTAAAAAAATAGTACAGCAAGGATTAAAAAAAGAAATTTTTAAAGCAAAGAAAGGTGATTTATTGATATGGCATGCCAACCTATTTCACGGAGGTGAGCCTCATTTAGATAAAACTAAGACTAGAAAAAGTGTTGTATTTCATTTTTTTAAAAAAGATTCCATTTGCTATCACGAGATTACCCAAAGGCCGACCTTGATGAAGAAATTTCAAAAATAGTCTATTTTAAAATTAGGCTTATTCTGTTTTTCTAGACCAGTCTAATTGATGAAAAAAAGCAACTCGTAGGGTGTGTATTTTTTCAAAATTCACTCCTGATGCTCGTTGAATAAATACATTGATATAGTGGATTTGTAAATTGTATTTACTATTGAATTTGTAACCTAAGCCTAAAATTAACCTGTTCTGGTCAAAATAATTTAGCACTACACCAGAGCCAAAATTCACAAAAAATTCATCTGCTAAAATCAAATAGGGTCGATGTGGTTTTAGTTCTTTTCCCCATAAAGGAATTTGAAGATTGAACTGGTATCTTAATCGTAAAGTAAAATTATAATTTTCCCTTTTAGTGGAGTTTTGAATAAAACGTTCTTCAGCCCTTAGTCTATGGCTTATATTCACTCTGCCTTCAGAAGAAGAGGTTTGAAATTGTTGGAAAAAGCGATGTTCGTTTCTAAAAAAACCATCAGTATTTTGATAAGCATAGGAACCAAAATAGGCATAACCGGCCAATAATTGATTAGAAGAAGATAGCTGATATCCCAAGCCTGGACGAAAAGAAATTAATTGGGTAGCTTTGTAAAAATCAAATGCCCTGTATGCACCATCGAAGTAGAAAAAATATTTTTTAGACAGCTTGGCATTTAAGAAATATTGATACCAGCCTACATTAAATTCTGATGTTGATTTTGCAGGGTTCTGAGCAAAAGCGGATGAGCTTATTTGAAAAGAAATAAAAACAAAAAACAATCTTAAAAACAGCTTATACAATTAGGAGTATTTTTTTAGATTTTAAAAATAAAAATTTGATAATTAAATTTACAACTTATAAGAAAATTACTCATCTATTTATAAATTATTTATTTTAATAAGAAGACTATTCTATCGTTTTCTACTATAAATCGGTTTATAAACTATTCTATTGATTGTTGATTATTCCTGTTTGATTTTATTGAAGTTTATTGCAACATTGTTGCGATTAAAAGTATATTGATTAATATTGTATTAGAATCGATTTTAATTTGTTGGAAATATATTACTTCTAAAATAATATTGAAAAGCTTCTTGTATTTTATATGAAAAAAAAATATTCTACAATATTCATTTTATTTTATCTCATTGGAATATACATAATGAGTTGTATAAGTTCTTGTGTCAATAAAAATGTTGAACCAGAAGTGAATACTAAAGAAAAGCCTACTATTAGCATTGTTTCCCAAAACATTCCTTCGGTAACTGCTCCTTTGTGCAAGGCAAGTTTTGATAATGTACTAAAAATTAATACTGGAGTAGATTTGAAAATTAAATTTAGGTTCAGAGCAGCAAACAATTTATCGGAATACAAGGTAGATGCTCATAATAATTTTGATTGTCATACCCATAGGAAAAGGGTTTTAACTAAGCCTTGGAAACTCTTAAAAATAGTCAGTTTACAAGGAAAAGATGTTTTGATAGAGGAGACTATTACTATTCCTACGGACGCATCAGCTGGTAATTATCATCTTATTTTTCAGTTGATTGATGACTTAGGGAATGAAGCTGTTCCGGTGGAGTTCAACGTGATTATATTAAACAGTAATGACACAATTAGTCCAACGATTGAATTGACTCAACCAAGCATTGATTCAATTTCTGTGGCTAGGGGAAATATGCTCAATATTGCTGGAATTATTGGAGACAATATTTCTTTGAATGGTGGAAAGGTTGAAATTTCCTATATAGATTCGGCAGGTACACAGTTTGATATTGAACAATTAAATTTTTCTCCTACTCAAGGAAATAAATATTTGCTCAACTATAATTATATTATTCCTAGTTTTTCGGTTAAAGGGGCTAGTGTTTTTTATATTCGTGCTTTTGATGAAGTGAATAACGTAACTTCAAAACAGCTGAAAGTAATGATTAATTGATATTTAAAATCACAAAAAATTGTATTTCAGAATTACCATTTGTAAATCTGTTCTTTTCTTATCAGTATTTCAATACGATGTTACTTTAGCACAATCTCAGGGCAAAGATAGCTTGAATATATTTCAAGAAATAGTTGTAAAGGCACCAGCCAAATCTGAGCAGGATATAGGAAAAACATTAAATTATGAAGTGTTAAACGCAGAATACTTAACTAGGAATCAGGGCAATACTTTTGTGAATTCCTTAGAAAGATTACCAGGAATTAGTGCTATTAATGTTGGCGTTGGAATATCAAAACCAGTAATAAGAGGTTTGAGTCTGAACCGTGTCATGGTCAATGAATATGGTATTAAACAAGAAGGTCAGCAGTGGGGTTCAGACCATGGAATAGAAATAGATCAATATAATGTAGATAGGGTAGAGGTGGTAAAAGGTCCAGTCTCTGTTTTATATGGGTCTGATGGAATAGGTGGGGTAATCAATATTTATCCATCCTTACTGCCTCAAAGAAATACAATTAATGGAGATTTTCTTATGAATTATAAATCCAATAATGATTTGTTTGGTTCTAGCATTAAGCTACAAGTCAATAGAAATGATGTTTACGCTATAGCACGGTGTACTTTTCAAGATTATGCAAGTTATAGAGTTCCAGCCAATGAATTTACTTACAATGGTTACGTGTTGCCTATTTATAACCAACGCCTAAAGAACACTGCTGGAAATGAAATCAATTTTTCTATACTTACTGGAATTCAAAGAAAATGGGGCTTTAGTAGAGTGCTCTTCTCTAATTTCAATCAACATGCTGGTTTTTTTGTGGGGGCATTCGGTGTGCCAAGAGCATATCAATTATTTGATGATAAAAAACCTAGAAATATTGACCTCCCTAATCAGAATATAAATCATTTTAAAATTGTTTCGAATACTTTTTTCGCATTCAATAAAAATTATTTAGAAATAGATTTAGGCTACCAGTCAAATACAAGAGAGGAATATTCTCGCCCACATGCACATGGCACAGCAGATACATCCTTTGGTAATTTAGCACTAAGGCTTATTTTAAACACCTATACTGCAAACCTTAAATTTACCCACCTTATTAAAAAAAAAAAAAAAAATATTTATGGCATAAATACCCAATATCAAGCCAACCAAAAGTCGGGACACGAATTTTTGATACCTGATTTCAAAACAAACGCATTGGGAATATTTGTATTTTCAGAGCATAAGCCTAAAGCACATTTTATTATTTCTGGTGGTTTAAGACTTGATTATGCTGCACAGAAATCCGCATCTTATTTTCGATCTATTTATGACGGACAGCTCAATTTTCTCAAACATGAACAAGTAGCACCTTCTCTTGATAGAAACTATATTAGTTCATCGGGTTCAATAGGTTCATCCTATCTCTTTAAAGAGTTTTGGAAATTAAAAACCAATTTAGGTTCTGCTTTTAGGGTTCCAGTTATTGCTGAGTTAGCAGCAAATGGTGTGCATCATGGAACATTCAGGCATGAGCAAGGCGACTCTACATTATCACCAGAAAGAGGTTATATGCTTGACGTAGGTCTATACTATAAAAAGAAAAAAATCGAGATAGATTTCACACCTTTTTTTAATTATTTCAGCAACTATATTTACCTAAGCCCAAGTGCAAGATTCTCTCCATTGCCAGATGCAGGACAAATATATAAGTATAAAGCATCTACGGCTTTTTTTGGAGGTTTTGAGAGTAATATTAATTATAATTTAAACCAATATGTTTCCAATGAAATATCTATAGAATATGTCTGGAATAAAAACCTTATGAGTGGATTGCCATTACCCTTTACACCACCATTTTCTGTTTTAAATGAGATAAAAATACATCCATTCCAAACTAAACAGCTAAAAGATTTTAGTTGTGATATAATAGGTCAATATTTCTCTGCTCAAAGGCGAGTCGATAGAAATGAACCCACAACCGATGCTTATTTTTTACTACATTTTTCCTTATCAAACACCTTCTGTATGGGTAAAACCAAACTCAATTTTTATTTTCAGATAAGAAATGTAGCCAATACAAGGTACATGAACAATATGAGTCGTTATCGTTTGTTGAATTTACCAGAACAAGGAAGAAATTTTCAGGTTTTATTAAAATACTCTTTTTAAATTATTTATATTTTTTATTGCAACATGGTTGCATTTTATAAACAATACTGCTATTTTGCAACATTGTTGCATTAAATAAATAAAAACATGAGAAAAAAAATCCTTTACGGAATAACATTAGTAATTGCTTTGACATCATATGATGTAGACGCTCAATTAGGTACTTGGAAGTACCAGAATCCATCACCTGGCCCTAATGGGCAAAATTCGCTCAAAGTAGTGAATGAGAAAACCGTTTATGTTGGTGGTTGGGGTGGATATATAGCAAAAACGATTAATGGAGGAACTACTTGGACAGATTGTACTCCACCTTCAAATGATGGAATTGGAGCGCTTGAGTTTATCAATGACACTGTAGGTTTTGCATCTGGTGAATTAGGTAAATTATACAAGACCCAAAATGGAGGAATGTCTTGGACTATAATTCAACTTCCTGATTCTACTATGTACATTGGTGATATGTTTTTTATTAACCAGAATGTAGGCTTTATAGGAGGAATGACATTTGGATCAAATGGTGATAGCACTTATATCGCTAAGACAACAGATGGTGGTTTGACTTGGGTCAATTTTAAAAATCTTAAAAGATTTCCTCGTAACATAGCTAAAATCCAAGCATTTTCATCAGATACCATCATGGCTTTTGGTTTTGCATCAGAATACGATGGTACTATGTTTACTTGCTCGCACGATGGTGGAAAGTCATGGACTAATGTTTTTTCATTACCTAATGTAGGTAGTAGTAATTACAGTCAAGGTACTATGCATTTTCTAAATAATAAAGAAGGATATTTGTTTTGTACTACGCCTGACACCATTTTAAAAACTATGGATGGCGGATTGACATGGCAAAGCGGAGGTGTGCTGAAACTTTCAAAAGGTACAGATTTTTTCCCTAATACATTACATTATTTCAATTCTAAAGAAGCAGTAGCTTTTGCATCTTATGCAGCGGATGCAATATACACCAGTGATGGAGGAATTACATGGAGTAATAGTGTACAATCATCTAATACTTCCTGGATATATTCAATGAAATTTGCAAAAAAATCTTTAGTAGGATATGCTAATGGTGGTGGTGGCGAGGTATTAAAGACCATTGATGGAGGAAAAAATTGGGCTTCAGTGCAGAGCCCGCTTAGAACCACCCAATGGGGTGTTGATTTTCTAGACAATCAAAATGGATTTACTTGTGGAAACAATGGTACAATCTATAAAACGACCAATGGTGGTATATCTTTTATGGAATTAAAAACTGGCTTAAAATCGAGATTGACAAGTATTCAAAAAATTAAAAATACTCAAATAATTTATGCCTGTGGATTTGAAGGCAAGGTATTAAAAAGTGTTAATGATGGAAATGATTGGACAGTCTTAAATACTGAAGTAAAAAACAATCTTAATAGTATCTATTTTGTTGACAAAGACTTGGGAATAGCCGTAGGTGATAGTGGTACGATTATTAAAACTATTAATGGTGGAACCACTTGGGCTTCAATAAATGCGTCTACAAAAGCTAAGTTGAATAGAGTAAAGATTAAAGATGTCAATGTATATATCTGTAGCGACACTCTAGAAGGTGGCTTAGGCGTTTTTTATAAAAGTCATAATTTAGGGGATTCTTTTAGCAAAATTAATATTTCAGGTTATCCTGAATCTTTCTTCGGTTTATCATTTATTAATGACTCTACTGGTCATATGTGTGGAACTACTGGCACTATTATCAAAACAACAGATTATGGAAAAACATGGTCTCAGATGCTTACCAATACCACCGATGAATTTTTTGATGTTGAATTTGCTGACGAATCAAGAGGCATAGCTGTAGGTAACTTTGGTTTAATTTACGAAACCAGCGATGGTGGTGAGACTTGGGATCAAAATCAAGGTGTAATTACTGTTGCTTTATATGATTTATCTTATACAGATATTAATAATGCTTGGGCTGTAGGTAGAACCGGAGGTGTTGCTAAATACACCAATAACTTTAAACCAACAAGTGTTAAATCTGTAGTTTCAAATTTTACTAATCTACAACTGTTCCCTAACCCTAGTAATGGAAAAATCAATATCAGTACTAATGAAAAAATTAACCAATTAGAATTAATTAATTATTCGGGAACTGTAATCAAAAGTAGTTCTTTCAATGAGTCTCAAATTACTTATAATATTCCCGAAAATTTATCAGAAGGAATATATTTTATTAGGTTAATTGGAGACCAAGGATCTAAAACAACCAAAATAGTTTTTACTAAATAGTTTTCACTTCGACATCGCATTTGTAGCCATTATACAATGCGATGTCTTAATAATCTTAATAATTTTATATTATGAAAAAGACATCTATACTTTTATATACCTTGTTTTTAATTGTTAATTCAATGGTATTTGCCCAAGATACATTAAGAAATCTTTCCAATTCTACACCTAGAACAATTGATAAATATGCTTCTGGCTGGGGCTATTTTACTGGTCATAACAGTCGTTATACAGAAGAATTCGCAGAAAAATATTATATAAACGGAACCAGATCTCTTCTTGGAGTTATAAGTGAGCATACAGGTAAAGTTGGTAATCCTAAAAATATTAGTCAGTTTAAAGCATACACTGTAGGTACTAACCGTTTGCCGGCTAGGTTAAAAGCAAGTAAGAATATTCGTTATGGCGATATAGACTTATCTGGCACACCAATGCTTACAATATTTCCGACCCCAGCATCTGTTACAGATTCTTTTTATGTTTCATTCAATCTAACAGATTATGCCCATGGTGGATTTGATGGAGATACCATTGGTTTACTTTATGGTGTAAACGGCTCAAGACCTAATGGTGATCTGCCATTATTTGGAAGAAATATTGTTAGACATCATAGTCATGGTGCTCCATTATGGAAAGATTTTTATTCGCAAAATTTCACTCCTGTTGCTACCCATTTAGCTATTTTTCCAATATTGAGTGCTGAAATTACAGAGATAAATGAGTTAGCAACTAGTGAGTTTCAAATAACAAAAGTATTTCCTAACCCTTTTATTGAAAGTGTTACATTGAGCGTACTTGCTAAAGAGGTAAATTCTTTAAGTGTTTTTTTCTATAATGAAGCTGGACAAATAATTAAAAAACAAGAAACCGAAAATGCAGAGTTCAATGCAAACGGAGAAGTTAAAATAGATTGTAAAGATTTACCCGTTGGGAAATATATTCTACTTATAAAAGGCGAAAATACAGGAATAGCAACTCAAGTTGTAAAACTTAATTAAATATAGTTTATAGCACAAGTGCTAATATAATTTTGATTTGTTTTTTGAAAAGAAATTGCTCAAATATCTTTTTTAAAAAAAGGAAAATTTGATTAGAAAAAAACATAATATAATTGTTTCATAAAATCAGTACATTCAAATGAAAACGATATCATATTATTAGGTAATATTATATCGTTTTCATTTGTCGAAATAGATTTTCTTTATTATTTGACTTCAAAAAATAAGAAACAATCAGGGTAATTATAATTCCAAGAAATAGTGAGCCTAATGAACTCTGTAGGATGTAGTTTTTCAGGTTAAAATGTGCTTCTGCTTCTGAAATAGTCATTTTATTAATTTTTACTGCATAATCAATTACATTCTCAAAATAGTCTGGTGTAATCAATGAGGCAATTAAGTACTGAGTAAGTGGAGCTAGTAATGAAACAAATAAAGTGATAATAAAACCTGTAGCTAAACCTTGTTTGTAGGTCATCGTATTAGTGTAGAATTTTGCTTTTTTCTCTTTGATACCAAGTACATAGATAAGCACAGCAGGAATAAGGATGAAATTTGTAAAAATAGCGTGTTGGTGAATAAGTTCATCGTGAAGCCCAGTTATTTTTTCTAACCACATCCAAGCTAATGTAGCCATTGAAAATAAAATGGCCCACTTGATTTCAATATAAAATTTATTCATTGGAAAATACAATTAAGTGCAAATATGAGTAAGTGTTAGTGTTTATAAGTTATACTTTATTTTTATTTTTTGAATAGAATTTGTGATTATTATTTTTAATAATTCAATATTAATGTCTTCTAATTGTTTTACATACAAACAACTTTTGCCAGTCTTAAATTTGCCTAAGGCTTTCAATATTTCTGGGTAATCTTCAAATCCGTCGGTGATATATATGGTCAGGTTTTGTTTTCTAGAAGAAAAACCAGCAAAGAACCAATCGCCAGTTCTTCCGCTTTCATATTCATAGCGGTATTTTCCAAAGCCTACTATGGAGTTTTTTGCCCACATTTCGGCATCGAAACCAGTGGTTGATTTTAAAATTTTGATAAGTTGAATGCAGTCTTTCTTCCTGTTTTCGTCAGAAAGTTGATCCAAATATTCTTTTACTTCTTTAGTCATTTTGTGTTGGTAGCAGATTTTACAGGGAAAGATATCAAAAAAATCAATTGCTAAGAATTTTTACTTAGCTCTTTTTTGATATTGCAAATAGGATGGTTTAATTGCTTTCAACTTATCTCAAATTACAATGATTAAAAAAGGAATCTATAGACATTACAAAGGCAATGATTATTTGGTTTTGCATACTGCAAGGCATAGTGAGACCGAAGAGTATCATGTGGTCTATGCTCCAGTAAAGAATCTAGAAGATATTTGGATTCGTCCTTTGAAAATGTTTACTGAGTTGGTAGAAAAAGAAAATCTAAAAATTCCTAGGTTTGTTTGGATTGCTGCTAGTCTCTAATGATATTTATCTATTAATAATAGAAGATGACGCATAATATTTTACCTTCAGTAACACTTTTAATAGATTGCCCCGATCAAAAGGGTTTAGTTTACCAAATTACCTCGTTTATTTTTCACCATCAAGGAAATATACTCAGTATAGATCAGTACGTGGACGAAGCTACACAATGGTTTTTTATGAGAGTAAAGTGGGATTTGCAACATTCAGATATTCCACCTGCTCATATTGCAGAAGTATTTGACAAAGAAATAGCACAGCAATATCAGATACGGTTTAAGATTTTTTTCTCTGAATACAAGCCTAAGATGGCCATATTTGTATCTAAAGCAGCTCATTGCCTATATGATTTATTGAGCAAAGTGTATTCAAAGGATTTCTGGGTTGATGTACCTTGCATCATAAGCAACCATGAAGATTTGAGAACAATTGCCGATGATTTCGGTATTGCATTTCATCATCTTCCAATAGATGCTTCAAATAAAAATGCTCAAGAAGAAATTACCTTAAACCTTATGAAACAATATGAGGTTGATTTTATAGTACTCGCCAGATATATGCAGGTACTTTCAGATAGCTTTGTAAGTCATTTTCCTAATAATGTTATTAATATTCATCATTCATTTTTACCAGCTTTTGCTGGTGCAAAGCCATACCATGCTGCATTTGAAAGAGGTGTAAAGATTATAGGTGCTACAGGGCATTATGTTACAGCAGATTTAGACGAAGGACCCATTATTGAACAAGATGTAATCAGGATAGAGCAAGGGGATTCTATTAAAGATTTTATCAGAAAGGGACAAGATATGGAGAAGGCTGTACTTTCTAGGTCTGTTTATCTTCACTTACAACATCAGACTTTGGTAAGGAACAATAAGACTGTAGTATTTAAGGCTTAGTTTTTCTGTTTCTTTCTTCTGTAAAACTGCCAATAGATTCCTATCATCATTCCAATAACGCTACCTAGATAAGTATAGTTATGTATATTTTGAATGATTAAAAATTGAGGATTTGTAAAGTTATTGCTTGTTGTACTACTTAGGGAATTTCCGAAAAGAAAGTTAAATACTAAGCCAAAGGCAGTAAAAACAGAAGTTGTAATCATTACAATTATAAATGATTCAAAAGTGAATTTTATAATCTTTGGGTTATTTGCATGAATAAGACCTGTAAAACTAAGAACAAGGCTGATGATGAAACCTATTTTCCAACTACTGAAAAACGCAACTAAGCCAGCCCCTAGACGTCCTTCCGAACTATTAATGCCAAGTTGAGGGAAGCGAACTTGATTATAAAACTCAGGGGATAGGGTATAGGTAATCTGATCGTGAACAACACCAAATAATACAGAGATTGCTGTCCCTATACCTACCAATAATAAAAGAGTAAGGATTCGCATATTTACTATTCAATATAATCTAATTCTTTGCCAAATGTTTCTTTTGTAAAATATAATGCAATCAAAGTTATTAAAAATACCAATACCCCTAATAAATAAGTTCCTGTAATCAAACCGAGTTGTTGTGTAAATGATTTAAATAAGTAGACTAATGGAACCAATGCACCACGAACAAAATTTGGAATAGTGGTGGTAGTGGTAGCTCTTATATTCGTGCCGAATTGCTCTGCTGCATTGGTTACAAACATTGCCCAGAAACCTACTGAAAACCCCAATAGGGTGATAAGACTATAAAACATGGTTGTATTCACGTTATTGGCATTCAAATATGCAGAAATGGCAATCATGCAAAGAATATAAAACAGAAAAAATGATTTTTTACGACTTTTGAATACTTGACTTAAAGCACCGCTTACAATATCTCCAAACACCAAACCAGTATAACAAAGCATTACACAGGTGGCGTCCGCAATACTTCCATTGACATTCAATTTCTTTGCAAACACAGGAGCTAAGCCCACTAGAATTCCAATTACAAACCATACCGGAAGCCCAAGCATTATGGCTTGAATGTATCGTGTTGCTCTTTCTTTTGTAGCAAATAAATAAAAGAAATTTCCTTTTGATACCCCAGCTTCTACCTTGTTAAACATCTTAGATTCAAAAATACCGACTCTTAATAAAAGTAATGATAGACCGAGTCCGCCGCCAATGAAATAAGCCATTTGCCAACCTGATTTAGCAACCAATGCAGCCACTACGGCACCTGTAACTCCTATTGATGCTACTACCATAGTTCCATAGCCACGTTTTTCTTTGTGCATTAGTTCAGATACAAGCGTAATACCAGCACCTAATTCTCCTGCTAAGCCAATGCCAGCGATAAGTCTAAGCAAAGCATACATTTCAATACTATTCACAAAACCATTAGCAATATTGGCCAAAGAATACATAAGAATAGAGCCAAATAATACAGATAAGCGGCCTTTCTTGTCTCCCAAAATTCCCCAGAAGATACCACCGATCAACATTCCTATCATTTGAACATTCAGTAGAAACTGAAACTCGCTTATAATTAATGATGGTGCTATACCTATGTCAGCCAAACTTTCTTTTCCTACAATTAGAAATAATACGAGGTCATATACATCTACAAAGTAACCTAAAGCTGCCACTATGACTGTGGTATTCAATATGTCTTTCCATTGAAAAGAAGAATTTGGCGAGATTTGCATTGGTTTGTTAAGGGAGATTAAAATTTTAATGGTTTGCAAAATAGGAAAAAAAAATAACCCTAAAAAGCTTCCTTATCTAATCTAATTCCTAATTTTGAAACTATTGAATAAATCATTTTAAAATTTGATTGTATTATACAACTTTGCAATTGCAGCATATACATTGCTGATGAAGGTTTTTGCTACCTTTCATCCCAAAGCAAAACTTTGGGTAGAAGGAAGAAATGGTCTACTGAATCAATTAAATCAATATTTTCAAAACAATAATTCCCCTGTTGCTTGGTTCCATTGTGCATCTTTGGGAGAATTTGAACAAGCTAGACCAGTAATAGAATCTTTCAAAACAGAGTTTACTGAGTATAAAATTTTGCTTACTTTTTTTTCTCCTTCAGGTTTTGAGATTCGCAAAAACTACCCACTAGCAGACTTTGTCTGCTATCTTCCTATAGACACTGCCAGTAATGCAAAAAGATTTATTTCAATCACTAATCCTAAAGTAGTTTTTTTCACTAAGTATGAATTTTGGTATCATTATTTGACCCAGTTGAAATTGAGCCAGCGTATTGTGATTTCGATTTCAAGCATATTTAGGCCTAATCAAGTTTTTTTTAAGTGGTATGGTGGATTTTATTTGAGTTTTTTAAAATGTTTTGATAAAATATTTGTTCAAAATCAAGCTTCAATTTCATTACTTTATCAACATGGGCTACATAGTGCAGTTTATGCTGGAGATACAAGGTTTGATAGAGTTATGGCATTAAGCAATTCTCCTATAGGTTATGAAAAAATAAAAAAATTCAAGTCAAATCAACAACTATTCATAGGAGGAAGTCTTTGGAAAGAAGATGTAGCTGTTATTCTTCCGATGCTGTGTCAGCTAAAAGGCTTGAAAATTATTATTGCCCCACACGAAATCGAAGAATCGTTCATGAAATCTATAGAAGCAAATCCATACCTCAAGGTAATTAGGTATTCTAAATTAACAGATAATAGTGCAGAAGATTTCGATTTGTTAATTATAGACAATATTGGGATGCTTTCTAATTTATATCAATATGCTGATTATGCTTTTATCGGTGGCGGCTATGGAAAAGGAATTCATAACACGTTGGAAGCTGCTTCATATGGAATGCCCATCTTTTTTGGACTCAACTACACTAAATTTCAAGAAGCAAAAGATATGATAGCTATTGGCTGTGCTGCTGCGGTAAGCTCAAGTAATGATTTTCAAAATAAATTTTCAAAGTTGTATGGTTCTGATAAAACTAGAGCATTAGGAATGCTTTCCAAGCAATATGTGGCAGAGAATACTGGTGCTACAGAGAAAATAATTTCTTACTGTAAATCTGTTTTATGATAGAAGGTATTGTTGTGAAATCTACAGGTTCTTGGTACGAAGTTTTGATAGATAGATCTACTAGAATCAAAGCCCGACTTAGAGGTAAATTTAAAATTAAAGATCTAAATGTAACCAACCCAATAGCAGTGGGCGATAAGGTGCTTTGTCAATTAGAATTGGGAGAAGAAGGTACTTATGTAATTCATGAAATTTTTCCAAGAGAAAACTACATTATAAGAAAATCGGTACATAAAGCCAAACAAGGTCATTTAATTGCAGCCAATATTGATCAAATGGCTTTGATAGTTACCCTTTATCAACCAAGAACTTCTTTAGGGTTCATAGACCGCTTCTTAGTTTCTGCTGAAGCATTCAGAATTCCTGCAATTATAGTATTCAACAAAGTCGATTTATATAATGAAGAAGAGCTAGAGACATTGAATAAATTATCTATTTTATACACTTCTCTAGGTTATCAATGCGTGGTAACTTCTGTCGTTCAGGATATTGGTATAACAGAGTTGAAACTAAAGATAGCAGATAAAATCACTTTGTTTTCGGGGCATTCTGGGGTGGGCAAATCTTCTTTATTAAATTTAATTGATGTAAGACTAGATTTGAGAACCGCTGAGGTATCTACATTTGCAGATAAAGGCGTTCATACTACTACTTTTGCAGAAATGTTTACTACCGCTAAAGATACTTATGTGATAGATACACCAGGGATAAAAGAGCTAGGTATATTTGAAATAGGTCAAGAAGAATTAGCTCATTATTTCCCAGAAATGCTTGCATTAATGGGAGACTGCAAGTTCAACAACTGTAGGCATATCAATGAGCCAGGCTGTGCAGTAATAAGTGCATTAAAGCAAGGCTCATTATCACCAACCAGATATCAGAGTTACATTAGTATGCTGAATAATGAAGACAACTATAGGTGATCGATTTAGTTCATCAGGGCTTCTATTTCTTCTACTTCAATCGGAATGTTTTTCATCAAATTTAGATTTCCCTTTTTTTGAATTAATATGTTGTTTTCAAGTCTTACCCCAATTTTTTCGGACTTGACATAGATGCCGGGTTCACAAGTTAGCACCATTCCAGTCTTAAATTTAGTGTCTCTGGAGCCTACATCATGAACATCTAAGCCTAAATAATGAGATATACCATGCATGAAATATTTTTTATATTCAGGCTGCTTAGGGTCTTGTTTCTTGATGTCATAGAGAGAAATAAGCTTTAGTTTTACCAATTCTTTTTCCACAATACTTGCTACTTCTTTGATATAGTCTTTGAAGTTATTGCCAACTGTAAGTAATTGCTGTGCTTCAAAAAGGATGTTTTGTACAGATTGATAAATTTGTTTTTGTCTTTTAGAAAATTTACCGCTAACTGGAACACATCTGGTTAAGTCAGCAGCATAATTCCCGAATTCTGCACCGAAGTCCATGAGCAATAAATCTCCTTTTCTACACTGATTGTTGTTTTCAGTATAATGGAGCACACAGGCATTTCCCCCTGAAGCGATAATAGAAGGATAGGCAACAGTTCGAGATCTATTGATAATAAATTCATGAATTATTTCTGCTTCAATTTCAAACTCCCATTTGCCTGGTTGAATAAAAGGAAGTATTCTTCTGAATGCCTTTTCAGTGATATTGCAAGCATTTTGAATTTGTGCAATTTCCTCCAAAGATTTAATAGTTCTAAATTTACTTGTGATTGGATATAACCTATAGTAATGATGAAGTGGATACTTTTCTTTACACCAAACCAAAAAACGATCATTTCTTGTTGCTATATCATTTTCATAGCGATTATGTTCATTGGTATATAAGTAAATATTTTCAACCTCTGAAAGCATATTTTTTAATACGTTTTCAAATTGATGAGACCAGTATATTTCTTTGATACCAGATAGCTCAAAGGCTTCTTTTTTGTTAAGTTTATTACCTTCCCAAGTAGCGATGTGCTCGTTAGTTTCTTTGATAAATAAAATTTCTTTGACTTCGTTATCTTTTGAAGAAGAAAGTAATAAGAAAGTATCTTCTTGGTCAATGCCTGTGAGATAAAATAAATCACTTTGTTGTTTAAACCCCATTACACCATCAGCATTGGTGGGCATAATATCGTTAGACAATAGAATAACAATGGAATTTTCTTTTAACTCTTTTTGTAATTTTATCCTATTATTGATGTAGAATGCAGAATCAATATTGGTATATCTCGCCATAAAAATTAAATTATAGACTTAAACTTTTGTATAATAAAACTAATAAATGTGAATAAAACACAAACTATTTATAATGAAAATCAATGAATATATGGTTAAATTTAATATTACATTATTTAAATAAATATAATTATATGTTTAGAATAGCATTTTTATTAAACATTAGTGTATTATTAGCACATCTGTCTAACGCTCAAACCAAGTATTGGATAACGTTTAAAGACAAAGATACTTCAGGCTATGAGCTGAGTCAATCTATCAGTCAAGAAACCATTCAAAAAAGAAAACTTCTAGAGATTCCTTTATATCAGGTTTCAGACGTTCCCTTGAACCACAAATACCTTAGAGAAATATCTTCTATAGGCATTAATATACTTCATAAGTCTAAGTGGTTAAATTCAGTATCAGCCTACTTAAACTCAGAACAATTAGCTCAATTGAAAGATAAATTTTTTGTTCAAGAAATAGTTCCTATTAATTCAAAAGTTAGAATTACCAGCTGTAACGAAGAGGTAAACCCTACCAGTGTTCACACTGCTTTGGCACAAATGCAATCTCATTTTTTTTCCGATCAAAATCTTACAGGAAAAGGAATTAATATAGGAGTAATTGATGCTGGCTTTTTTAGAGCACACCTAGAGAAAAACTTAGAACATCTATTTAAAGAATTTAGAATCCTAGCTCAGAGAGATTTTCAAAATCCAGAACGCAAAGACATCATCACCAAGTCCGAAACCAATGGTGATGGACACGGTAAATCTGTATTAGAAAAAATTTGTGGATATGATGCAGATTTAAGAGTGCAATATGGCATGGCAGTAAATGCCAATTTCTACATTGCAAGAACAGAAAATGGAAACAAAGAGAATAGGGGAGAAGAAGACAAATGGATTGAAGCAGTTGAATGGATGGACAGCTTAGGAGTGAGGTTAATAAGTACTTCACTTGGCTATTCTACCAAAATGGATGACCCCCTAGACAATTACAAACTAGAAGAAATGAATGGTAGTACAACTAAAATTTCAAAAGCAGCTCAATTAGCCGTTGATAATAAAGGCATATTTTTGGTGGTCTCGGCAGGTAATGAAGGAGCATCTGCTTGGAAAATCATTTCTTCACCAGCAGATACCAGAGGTGCCTTATCCGTTGGTGCAACAAGAGAATACACTCTTGATAGAATAGGATATAGCAGCATAGGGCCAGAATTCTTGCCTTATTTAAAACCAGAAGTGTCTTGTTTTTCTCCTAATGGAACTTCATTTTCAGCACCAGCGGTTACCGGTTTTGTAGCATGTTTGATGCAGAAAAAACCAAGCATTAAAAACACTGATTTAAAAAAAGTGATTGAGCAAAGTGCCCATTTGTATCCATATGGAAATAACTTTATAGGATATGGCGTACCTCAAGCTGACCGTGCTTTGGTGCTTTTAGAAAATCCTACTCAAACATTTAAGAATACCATCATCAAAAAGGTTAGAGGCAAAAAAATAAAATTCAAACTACCTGAAAATACTCCTAATCATGGAATCATATTTCATAAGAAAAACGAAACCATAGTAGTAAAACAACAAGAAGTAAATATCATCAAAAGAAAACTTAAGCTTAGACGGCAGACAAATGTTACCCACACTACTTTATCGGTAGGGTCAATTGTTGTAGAATTTATTTGGAAGTAGCAATATCATATGCGTAATAAATTTATTCCCAATAATACCAGTAAAAAAACCAAAGAATTTGAACTTTTTGAAATGCCCAGTGGCATTCGTATAGTTCATAAAAAAATGCAACATACTAAAATTGTTCATTGTGGCTTTATGCTTGATATAGGCACAAGAGATGAAACCTCTGCCAATGCTGGTATCGCTCATTTTTGGGAACATATGGCATTTAAAGGTACACACAAAAGAAAAGCCTATCATATCATCAATAGGTTAGAAATTTTGGGAGGCGAACTCAATGCTTACACCACCAAAGACAAGATATGCATTTATTCTTCGGTAATTCAAGAGCATTTTGAAACAGCCTTTGAATTGCTTGTGGATATCACATTCAACTCTATTTTTCCTGAGAAAGAAATAGAAAAAGAAAGAGGGGTAATATTAGAAGAAATGTCCATGTATATCGATCTTCCCGAAGATGCTATTTGCGATGAGTTTGAAAATATAGTATTCGCTTCTCACCCATTAGGCAAAAATATACTTGGTAATCAGAAAACAATCAAAAGTATTACTAGAGCAGATTTTATAAATTTTATTGAAAAACATTTAGATACTAATAAAGTAGTTTTTTCATCCGTAGGTAATATCAATTCAGACACAGTAAGGCTTGTTGCAGAAAAATACTTATCACCAATTCCTAGTAAAACCTCAAGCTATAAAAGAAAATCATTTACTAAATATAAAGCTCAAAAGATAGAGTTGATTAAGCAATATTCTCAATCGCATTCAGTAATTGGAAGAGATGCTTATAATATTTTTCACAAAGAAAGATTATCACTATTTATGCTTAGCAATATACTCGGAGGGCCAGGAATGAACTCTAGACTTAATCTCGCTTTGCGTGAACGCAGAGGCTTAGTCTATACTGTAGAAGCTACCTATAATTCTTATGTAGATACAGGATTACTTTCGATTTATTTTGGAACAGAAAAAAAGAATTTAGAAAAAGCTCAAGAAATTATCGCCGCTGAATTAAATAAACTCAAAGATACTCCTTTAGGTACACTTCAATTAAGTGCTTATAAATCCCAATTGATAGGCCAATTAGCTATGGCAGAGGAAAGCAATGTTAGCCTTATGCAGATGATGGCAAAAAGTATGTTGGATATGGGAGCCATTGAGGCATTAGAAGATATTTTTTATAAAATATCATTAATTACTTCAAATCAATTGCAATCCGTTGCTCAAGAAATTTTCCAAGAGCAAGAATTGAGTATATTGACCTATAAATCAGAATAATGGATTTTATTGACCCTAAATTAGAAGCCTATGTAGCTGCCCATAGCGGAGAAGAACCAGCTATTCTGCAAAATCTAAATAGAGATACCTATGCCAATGTATTAATGCCGAGAATGCTCTCTGGGCATGTCCAAGGAAGGATATTGGCTATGTTTTGTCAAATGATAGCGCCAAAGAGAATACTTGAATTAGGTACCTTTACAGGTTACTCAGCTATATGTTTGGCAGAAGGTCTTAAACCTGATGGGCTACTCTATACCATTGATATTAATGAAGAGTTAGAAGAGATGGCTAAAACTTATTTTGAAAAAGCAGGAATATCAAGTCGTACCAAGCAATTTATTGGTAATGCCATTGAAATTATCCCTAAGCTTGACGAAGAGTTTGATTTAGTTTTTATCGATGCCGATAAATTGAACTATAGCAAATATTATGATTTAGTTTTCGATAAGCTAAAAATAGGAGGGTATATTATTGCAGATAACATACTCTGGAGTGGAAAAGTCCTTACTGAAGACCCCAAAGATAAAGACCTAGAAGCAATAAAAATATATAATCAAAAAGTAAAAAATGATTCAAGAGTTTCTTGCGTTGTACTTCCCCTTCGTGATGGAATCTCTATCGTAAGAAAAAATTCAAACTAAATGGCTACAATGCAACACAGAGTATATTTAAGTATATTAATTAGCTTATTATTTCAAGTATTCAATACCCACGCACAGAAAATAATCATACCTGAAGCGATGTACTTTGCAGGGATGAAGCTTAATCTCTCCAAAGGAGCTAGAGAAATCGTAGAGAAAGATTTTATAGCAATCACCAAGAATCAGAAATATTTTACTTCTATTACTCAAAGAGCAGATCTTTATTTCCCAATTATAGAAAAAGTTTTTAGAGAAGAGGCAACTCCTCCTGATTTTAAATACTTAGCCTTACAAGAAAGTAGTCTTCAATCTAATGTAGTTTCAAAATCTAATGCGGTAGGCTACTGGCAATTCAAAAAAGAATCAGCCATAGAAGTAGGACTGCAAGTAGATAGCGAGGTAGATGAGAGAATGAATATTGAAGCCTCTTCTAGAGGTGCTGCTAAATATCTTAAAAAAGGAAATCAAGTTCTAAATAATTGGGTTTACACTTTACTAGCCTATTACCTTGGTCGGGGTGGGGTAATGCCTTATGTAAAGGAAAAATATAGAAATTCCAACGAAATGGACATCGACGAAGAAATGAATTGGTATGTTCTTCGTTTTTTAGCTCATAAATATGCCTATGAAAGAGTAGTTGGGCAATTATCACATCCACAATTAAGGCTAGCTCTCTATCAAGATTGCAACGGAAAATCATTGAAACAAATAGCTGAAGAAAAAAATATTGATAATTCTTTGATTGACGATTATAATAAATGGCTAATTACCAAAAAAGTACCCTTTGAGAGAACATATACTGTTATTTTGCCATATAAAATTGATCAAGATTTATCAGGAGAAAATGTAGTTTTTGCTGATAAAACAGAAGTGCCACCAATAGTAATTTCACCTCCTATTCTAACACAAGAAAAACCTAGAAAGAAAAAAGATAAAAACAAAGCCCAATCTAAAGAAGAACTTGGCTTTGATCCTATAGACATCCCTCTTGTTACATCACACAATAAACTCAAAGCTATTCAAGCTAGAAACAAAGATTCTTTTGCAAAACTAGCCTATGCAGGAAATATTTCAGTTCCCCAACTTTTAGCACATAATGATTTAGAAAGCTTTGATAAACCTGTTGCGGGGGAATTTTATTATCTCGAGCCAAAGAGAAATAAAGCCTTGGTAATGAACCATACAGTACAAAATGGAGAAACAATTCAACAAATATCTCAAAAGTATGGTATCAGAATAGAAAGTATTAGGAAAAAAAACAGAATGAAAATGCATGAAAATGTATATGTAGGACAGTTGCTCTTCCTGACTAAAAAAATCTCAAAATCTGAGAAGAAACACCCTAGAACTACCCCTCTCTTTATTAAAAAATCAGAAGATACTCAAAGCCAAGAAATCATTTCGTCAAAAAACGAAAGTCAGACTATTCCAACAACAACAATTGAGAAATCAGACTTAGAAAACAAATCTGTCCCCCCCCCAAGCCAAGCTGTTCCTAAAGATACCAATCGATTAGTGGTGATTGATACTAGGTCGGGAGATGACAAAGAAGATATAAAAGACAATACCGATAGCAAAAGCCCAATTACTTTGGCAACATCAGAAGCAAATACCAACACATCCAATCCATCTGGCACTAAAATAACTTCTTATGATGTAATAAAAACTCAACTATTAAAGGATTCAATAACCCATCATATCGTGCAATCAGGTCAAACTTTATATTTTATTTCTAGAACATATAGCACCCCAGTAGACTCCTTAAAAATTTGGAATAATCTTCAAGGTAATGAAATCAGTATTGGAAGACAGCTTATTGTAAAAAAACAAAAAAATAAGCTTAGTGAAAGTTTGTCTGAGAATAATTCAATTTATATCGTAAAGCAAGGGGATACTATTTATAGAATAGCAAGGATGTATGGTGTAAGTGTGGATGAAATATTGAAATGGAACAATAAAGAAACCATGATATTAAGTATTGGAGAAAACATTAAAATCTTAAAATAATTGCTATGTGATTTAATCAAAGAACATACGCTAATAATCATCGTATTCAATGGGTAATATATAATAAGTCAAACTATTTAATATTTTAACTAATTGCAAAACACTTTGATAAATAATTCACAATCGATATTAAAGGTTTTTGATAACCTTGATGATGGAGTTATTATTGTAGATTTGCAACTTAGGGTTCAGTTCATCAACAGCACAGCAAAAGATATTCTTGGACTAGACGATTATTCTTTTCTTGGTTCCGAATTAGAAATTATTTACCATATTACCAATGAATTATATCAGCCTATTTTAAAAAATCAGTTAAATACAATTCTACATTCTCGTACAAAAGTAGTTGATAATGTTTTATTAACAAATCAGAATAATCGAGAATTTCTACTACAGCAAACCCTCTGCCCTTTAATAGAAGACAATCATTGCACAGGTTTTCAGTTGATTATCAGAAAGCAACAAGAGGCAAATAATGATCCAATAAAAAAATCAAAAACGTACTTGTCTGATTCTAATGCTCAGTCAAGTCATCATCAAACAAGCAAACAATTTTACAATCTGGCAGAGAAATCACCTGATATTATTTATATTATTGATGTTCAAAAAAGAACTGTAGTTTATTTCAATAGGTCTGAACTCTTTGGTTATGATTGTAAACAACTAGAAGCACCAGAAGGATGGATAGAAATAGTTCATCCCGAAGACCTAAAAAAAGTTCAAGCACATTGGAATAAATTTATAAAAACTTCTTTAGAAACAGAATCTATTGAATATCGCATAAAGAAGAAGAACGATGCCTATGAATGGGTACTTAATAGGCATTCTATTTTAGAAAAAACAGAAGATGGGGCACCACTTCTTATCCTATTGAACATTACAATTATTACTGATAGAAAGTCTCAAGAACAAGCTTTAAAAACTAGTGAAAAAAGATTATTAGAATTAATTGAAAATACTCAAGACCTGATTTGGTCTATTGATACGGATTATAATTTCACCATATTAAATTCTGCATTTAAGAATTGGATGAAGAATAACTATAAAACAATAGTAAATATTGGTGATAACTTATTAGATACACTACCCGAAAAGATAAATATCGAATGGCTAATGTTGCATAAAAAATCTCTTTTAGGAGAAAATTTTTCCACAGAAGTCAAGCTATTCAAGAAGAAACATGAACACCCATTTGAATTTGAATTTCATGCTATAAAAAATGAAAACGAAGAAGTTACAGCAGTGTTTGTAAATGCAAAAGACATTACCTCTAGAAAGAAAATTCAAAACGATATCATTAGAACCAATTTTGAATTAGACAGCTTTGTTTATCGTTCCTCCCATGACTTAAGAGCTCCACTCAGGTCAATACTCGGCCTTATTCAGGTGATTAGAAATGAAACAAGCAACGAACAAAGAAATAAATATTTTGAATTGATAGATAAGAGCATCAATAAGCTAGATGCTTTTATTATAGACCTTACCAATTTCTCCAGAAATAGTAGGTTAGAAGTAAAAAAAGAACTAATCAACTTTCAAGAAATTATAGATCAATGTCTTGAAAACTTACAGTACATGGAATATGCTAAAAGAATAAAAGTAGGGATTCATATTCAAGGTCAAACCAACTATTATTCAGATCCTTCAAGACTTGGTATTATTTTTCAAAACTTACTTTCTAATGCTTTCAAATACTGTAATCCAAGAGCTGAAGAATCGTGGGTGAAAATTACAATTATTAATACATCATCTCATTGTTCAATAGCGGTAGAAGACAATGGACTTGGAATAAAAGACCAATACCTTAATCAAATATTTAATATGTTTTTTAGAGCAACCAACGATTCTTATGGTTCAGGACTTGGGCTTTACATTACTAAACAAGTAGTTGAAAAACTAGATGGACTAATCTCTGTAAGCTCATCATCTGGAATTGGAACAACATTTAATATAAAGTTAAATACAAAAAACAAACAGGTAAACAATTAATTAGCGAATGGATAAAGTTGCTATTTTTGATGCACTATATAAATCTAGTCCTAATGCAATTATTGTATTAGAAGCTAACTTATTCCAGCAAATTTATGCCAACCGAAATGCCTTAAGCCAAAATATATCCTTAGCAATACTATCAGAGTTAATTGATAAAAATCATCAAATATCTTCATTTGAAGAGATAAAGAATAATGAAACCTATAGAATAAATAATGAGCTTAACTTAGAATCATTGCAATATATTGATAATGAAAAAATAAGCTACCGATTGCTTCAAATAAATATCAGACTGGTAGTGTTAGAAGCACACAGCTATATGGTAATAGAAACAATTGTTCTTTTTGATACTAAAGAAAGTTCAGAAAATCAGAGTTTCTCTCAAAGATTGCTACAAAAAACAATTGATTTATTTCCAGAACCAGTTTTTCTAAAAGATAATCAAAGAAGATTGATTATGGTGAATAAAACTTTTTTAGAATTTCACCAACTTGATCATAGCCAAGTAATAGGGAAAAAAGACGAGGATATAAAATCTAACAAAGAAGAATATCAGCGTTTTATTAGTGATGATTTAGAAGTAATCAATAATAGAACTTCTAAGCAAATTAATAAGGAATCATTCACTAATTTTCAGGGCAATAAAATAAGCCTACAAACTACCAAAGAGCCATTTTACTTTAATACAAATTCTGAAGATAATCCAGGAATAATAGGCATAGCCATAGACATTACCGCTAAAATATCCTTTAAAGAACATTTGCTGAGCAATAAAAAAATGCAGCGTCAAATAGTGGATTTAGTGCCTCATATGATTTTTATTAAAGACGTTCAAGGCAGATATGTTTTCGTAAATAAAGAATTTTTAAAAAGAACAGGCTGGAAAGAATCCTATATTATCGGTAAAACGGCCTCAGACCTATACTCACCAAATAAAGCAGAAAGATATACAAGAGAAGATCAAGATGTGCTTTCTACCCTTCAAGAGAAAATAATTGAAAAAGAATTCGGCGGTAATTATCTGGGAGCACCATCAATATACAACGTTTTGAAACGTCCTTATTTTGACTACGAAACTAATCAATTTGGTATTTTAGCTATTTGTACCGACTTGACTGAGAAAATGCGAAACAAAGAGTTGCTTGATCAACAAAAAAATATACTTAATGAAATAATTAATTTGCTTCCTCAAGAAATATACCTGAAAGATGAGGATTCAAAGTTTATACTTGCCAATAAAGCTTGTGCAGAACTATTTCATTTATCAGCCGAAGAGCTTGTAGGTAAGACCGACTATGATCTTTTTGATAAAGAATTTGCAGAACAATTTTATCAAATAGAAAAAGACATAGCTCTAAAAGGAATTACAAAATACATCAAAGAAGAAACTTCCATTGACAAATTCGGTGTAAAAAGAATCAAAAATGTGATTAAAATGCCATTTTACCTTAGTGATAAAAGAAAGAATGGAATTTTAGGAATAAATTTCGACATCACAGAAGAAAAAAATGCAGAGAAAAAAATTATAGACAGCGAAATAAGGTACAAATCCCTAATGGAACAGGCTTCAGACGGCATTTACCTGTCAGATGAAGAGGGCAACATCATAGCAGCTAATCAAAAAGCTGCAGAAATATTTGGTTACGAGCTTGCAGAGTTCCAACAACAAAATATTAAAAAAATAGTTGCACCTGATTTTGAACAACACCAAACCGTAAGAATGCCTTTTAGTGAAGACAAACAATCTCTAATTTTAGAAAGAAAATTCCAAAAGAAAGATGGTAGCTCTTTTACTGCCGAACTCAGTGTGAAATTGCTTGAAGATGGAAAGCATCAAGCAATTTTAAGAGATGTAACCGAAAGAAAAAAACAAGAAAAAATTCTTGTTGATAATGAAAAGAAATTTAGGTTATTGATTGAAAACTCAAGCGATATCATCATTATTTTAAGCCAAAATTTTATTGTCAAATTTGTATCACCTTCTGTATATAAGTTATTGGGTTATAATGAGGAAAATCTCATTGGTAGTTCCATTCTTGGTTTGCTTAACGAAAATGATATTGAGCAAACCTCTCATTACCTCTCAAAAGTTTTGTCTAATAAAAATCACCTTAATCTAGATGAATTAAAGATCAAAAATAATAACAACGAGTTTCAGTACTTCGAGACTGTAGCCGTAAATATGCTTGAAGATGAAAATATCAATGGTATAATAATCAATTGCCATGATATCACTAAAAGAAAAATTACAGAAAATGAGTTGATTAATACTAATTTTGAGTTAGATAGCTTTGTATATAAAGCCTCTCATGACCTAAAAGCCCCTCTTCGTTCAGTGATGGGCTTAATAAAACTTGCAAGATTAGAATGTACAGATGTGA
>REBA01000030.1 GCA_004294225.1 Cytophagales bacterium
ATTAGTTTGCCGAAACCAAGTACTATATCAATTTTATTTTTCTTAAATAAAAATTGTATGCCCTTACTCATGCCTGCGGCTACATCTCTACTTCTTTTTACAACAGCAGAAAAATCAGCTTCAGCTCCTGTAACATTAATTCCATATTCTTTTGCATGATTTATATACTCAAAAACTTGAGCACTCTTTAGTAAAGCCTTAGTGGGAATACATCCCCAGTTCAGACAAACGCCTCCTAGCTCTGCTTTTTCAACTACTGCTACTTTCATCCCCAATTGAGACGCTCTTATGGCAGCTACATATCCACCAGGACCACTACCTATCACTATTAAATCGTATTTAGACATTTTTTTGTTTTTTATTAAAAATTGATGATAAAATATAAATCAGAAAAATAGAAATAATATTTAAAAACAAATTTAAAGGTTATGTAATTAAACCTCCTATTTTATGGGATTATTTTTTAGTTTTTGTTTTTAAAGCTAGTCTATAAATTTTATCTTAATTATTAAAAGACTGCTTGAAGTAATAAAAGAAATATCAATAGATAAAAGTAGATTGATTATAAAAATATCCTCTATGATGAATCTTTACTTCATCATAGAGGATATTTTTGTACTAAAATAATAAGGTAAAGACTTATTTCAAAACGACTAATTTAGTTCCTTCAGAAGAAGACTGATTTGAGTTATTTACCATATATACCCCTGGTTTTAAATCAGCAACATTCACTTCGAATGGTATAGATGAAGTTATAAAACTCCTCACTATTTGCCCTTGCTCATTATAAATATGATATAAGGAATTTAGCTGAGCTTTATTTATTGTAAATAATTCATTTACAGGATTTGGGAAAATCCCTAAGGAATTAATATTTTTTGATTTCTCAATAGAAGTTATGGAAAAACTTGCCTTGAAAACCAAATTTACTTTTTCTTTCAAATTTTTAGGATTCCATACTTCAATCTCGATATCTCCTTCACCAATTACATCTTCAGGATAAAATCCTACATCAATCTCTACTGTTTGTCCCTTAAGAATTTCAAATTTTGCAGATTCTGTGCCTGGTAAATAACAACGACCTGGCACTTCACACACGGTAAAAGTCCATTTATTTGGTAAATTTTTTCTTACCACTTTCCATGCTAATGAATCTTCAAAGCTAATACTCGTAACTCCAATTAAAGCATTAGCCAAGTAATCTTCTAATAAAGCACTTACTTTGGTCTCTTTATGTTCAACTTTAAAACTTTGACCAAACGTTTGTAGAGCATAAAAAAGAATAAATACTATGACGAATATTTTTTTCATAAAACTTATTCTTTAGTTATTTTATTGATATGCAATACATTTAAATTTTTATCTAATACTTTAATCACATATAAACCATTATTCAAATAAGTTAAGTCAATCTTTGACTCTAAAGAAATAAGTTCATGTCTAGAAATTTCTTTACCAGATAAATCATTAATTGACAAATATTTTCCATCTACAAATGATGACTTATATATGATTTCATTATTGAAAGGATTAGGAAATGTATTGAAATAAGCATTGCTCTCTGTATTGTCTAAACCCGTAATGGCATCTACTATCTTTAAAGCCTCTTCTAATGCTATAGGAAAAGCATTAGCTCCTTCACGATTTTGAGTGGTATTAATCACTACTTTTTTGGTTCTAGGATCTATTACTATAAATTGTGGTAAATTATAATCCCCAAGGCAGTAGGTTTTATCATTATCTAAAAAACCAAAAGCAAACTCGTAACCAGGGAAATCAGCTACCCATTTACCTATTGAATTTCCTCCTGTATTGTTACAAGTAGCATCACTTCCTAAAGCACCAAAGGCAAGCCAAAAATTAATTTTATCTTTGTATTTAGTAATATCTTTACCAACTTTTCCTGCATGAGCTCTACAATTACCGCAGTTATAACCTTCCCAGTTGATAATAAGTGGCTTCATATCTGCCAATACATCATGTATTTTCCTTTTTTGGCCACTTCCACAAGCTGTTTCAGACATGTTTGGCATATCAAAACCTTTGTTTCTAGCACCTTTTAAATCATTGCCAGTAACTACAGTATTATCGGTATTTGCACCAGTGGGTGATTGTGCAAAACTAAAAAACGGCATTACTAATACACAGAAAATTAAGTTTAATATATTTTTTTTCATATTATTAAGGGTTTAAGTACATATCAAATATACTACTATATATTGGTTTGCAATAGTACTATATTTTCAAATAATAGTACTATTTTACTAATTTCCCATTAAATAACCTTTTATAAAACTATCTAAATCACCATCTAGTACATTATTAACATCAAATCGTTCTAGACCTGTACGAACGTCTTTTACAAGCTTATAAGGATGTAATACATAATTTCTAATTTGCGAGCCAAAATCTATTTTCTTCTTAGAATTTTCAACTGCAGCTCTTGCCTCGTTTCTTTTTTCAACTTCTATTTGATACAATCTAGATTTTAACATTTTTATTGCTTTCTCTTTATTAAGAAGTTGAGAACGCTCTTGCTGGCATTCTACTACTAAGCCAGATGGAGCATGATGAAGCCTTACTGCTGTTTCCACTTTATTTACATTTTGCCCCCCTTTACCTCCTGCTCTAAAAGTATCAAAAGATATATCAGCAGGATTTACATCAATAACTATAGAATCATCTACTACTGGATAAACATAAACAGATGCAAAAGAGGTATGTCTTCTAGCGTTTGAATCAAATGGTGATTGGCGAACGAGACGGTGTACTCCATTTTCAGATTTCAGATATCCATAAGCAAAAGCTCCTTCAAACTCAAGGGTTACACTTTTTACTCCTGCCACCTCTCCTTCTTGAAAGTTGACTTCTTTGATTTTATACCCATGTTTTTCGCCCCACATCAAATACATTCGCATCAACATGCCGGCCCAATCATTACTTTCGGTTCCGCCTGCACCAGGGTTTATTTCCAGCATAGCACTGAGCTGATCTTCTTCCCCACTTAGCATTTTTTTGAATTCTAATTCTTCAACTTCTAATAGAAGTTTTTTCCATTCCACATCTAATTCAGGCTCTTCAATATCTCCTGCTTGAAAAAATTCAAACAAAGTCTCTAAGTCACTGTAGGAGGAAGTAAGCTTATCATAAGCATCGGTCCATATTTTTTGAACTGCAATTGATCTTAATATTTTTTCAGCTTCTTTTGAATTGTCCCAAAAGTTAGGATTGGTAGTACGTTGTTGTTCGTCTTGAATAAAGGCAATTTTGCTATCGTAGTCAAAGATACCCCCTCAAAGCAGTAATTCTGCTATTCAACTCTTGAAGTTGATCTATATTCATATTATCAAAATTTAAAATTTAGTAGAAAAACAAAAAGAGCTATCGCAACAATAGCTCTTTTGTATTAAATAGTATGTTTATCACTTAGAGAGTCTTTCGATTAGCTCTGAAGTAATTCCTGAATAAGAAAAACCACCATCATGCATAAGATTTTGCATAGTAACTTTTTTGGTAAGATCAGAAAATAAAGAAATGGTATAATCAGCACAATCTTCTGCAGTTGCATTTCCGAGTGGAGACATCATATCAGCAAAATCGTAGAATACATCAAATCCAGAAATTCCTTTTCCTGCAGTAGTTTTAGTAGGGGATTGAGAAATGGTGTTTACTCTTACTTTCTTTAATTTCCCTAGTCTTGCACCATAGCTTCTAGCAATAGACTCTAATGCTGCTTTGGCTTGAGACATATCGGTATAATCTGGGAAAGACCTTTGGGCAGCAATATAGGAAAGTGCTACAATTGAAGCATATTCATTTAGTGCATCTTTCTTTTCTGCAACTTGCATTACCTTGTGAAAAGAGAGTGCAGAAATATCAAAAGTTTTTAAAAACCACTCATAATTAAGGTCTCCGTATTCTCTTCCTTTTCTAATATTAGGACTCATCCCAATAGAATGAAGTACAAAATCTATTTTACCACCAAGGGCTTCTATAGACTTAGTAAATAGATTTTCTAAATCTTCTAGAGATGTAGCATCGGCAGGAATAACAGTAGCTCCACAATGTTCTGCTAATTTGTTAATTTCACCCATTCTCATTGCAATAGGTGCATTGGTAAGGGTAAATTTTGCACCTTCTTCATGAGCTTTTAGTGCTACTTTCCAAGCTATAGAATTTTCATCTAATGCACCGAAAATAATTCCTTTTTTACCTTTTAATAAATTATATGTCATTATATTTTGTATCTAATAAATAATTAATATTTCAAGAATCAATATATAAAATATTGATTATGCTTTAGAGGCTACAGTTGCATCTAATACATTCATTACTTCTTTTACATGTTTGCGTGAAGTTTGCATTAATTCTGATTCTTCAGCATTTAATTGAAGCTCTATCACTTTCTCAATTCCATTTTTACCAAGCACAGCAGGTACACCAAGGTAGCAGTCATTGATGCCATATTCACCGTCCAATTTAATGCAAACTGGTAAAATTCTTTTCTGGTCTTTAGCTATAGATTCTACCATTTGAGCAGCTGCGGCTCCTGGAGCATACCAAGCTGAAGTTCCCATTAGTTTTACTAATTCCCCACCTCCATTTTTGGTTCTATCAACTATTGCATCAAGTCTATCTTTAGCAACTAATTCTGTTACAGGAATACCACCTACTGTTGTATATCTTGGAAGTGGGACCATAGTATCGCCATGTCCACCTAAAAGCATACCTTCTATTTCTTTTGGTGAACAGCCGATTTCGTCAGCTAAAAACGCTCTGTAACGAGCAGTATCTAAAACCCCTGCCATTCCAATTACTCTTTCTCTAGGGAATTTAGAATATAAGTGTGCACAATAAGTCATTACATCTAATGGATTAGAAACAATGATTAATATGCAATTTGGTGAATATTTAACCACATTTTCAGTTACACTTTGAACTATTCCAGCATTTGTATTAATTAAGTCATCACGAGTCATTCCAGGCTTTCTAGGAAGTCCTGAGGTTATAACTACTATGTCTGAATTAGCTGTTTTACTATAATCGTTAGTTACGCCAATAGTTTTTGAATCATAATTAAGAATAGGAGCTTTCTGCCAAATATCAAGTGCTTTGCCTTCTGCTATACCTTCTTTAATGTCGAGTAAAACAATTTCTTTTGCGATTTCACGAGTTGCCAATACGTCTGCACAAGTTGCACCAACGTTTCCAGCACCGATTACAGTAACTTTCATAGTTTATAAAATTTTTAATTAAATAGAAGAAATTTTGAATATGTGAGTATCAAAGGTAGGAAAGAGAAGGTAATTTATAAAGAAAATAATATAAAATAGAAAGGTTTTTAAGTAAAAATACTTATAAACCAATAATAAATTTATTATATAAACATATAATAAGCATTTGAAAAACGCCCAAAAACAAATTTTTAGAACAATCAAGAAGAAACATAAAAACAAATACTGTTAAATTTCTTCTTGATTGTAATGATTAACGAATGGTTACTTAATCTACATTATCATGTAAAAATTTATTATTACCAAGGATTTCGTTATCATCATTGAGGTTATATCTAGAAATATTTTTATCAGAAGAATGAGGAAAATCTTTCAGCACTACTTGTTTTCTTAGGTAAGCAGGAATTTCTAATTTTTCTTTGAATTCATCTGGGTTCATATTTTGGCTTGGGCTTTGTCCGCCAAGTCTTTTAATTCTTTCTTTGGCTTGATCCATCAAAAACTTTCTTTTTAGCTCAAATTCATCTTTCTCGTCTTTGATTGCTTTAGGATTTTGAAAATCGTAACCATGGTTAGGAGCTTGAACGTTTGCTAAATCTGAGGCATCTTGATGTGCATCAGATATAAAAGAAGTTGGTGGATTTGTGTTTTTCTCTACTACTTCAATTTTAGGACTATTAACATTAGGCTTTACTGAATCAAATTCAAAGGTGATTTGCCTTTTATCCAAATTTTGATCTTGCTTAATTGTCTTTTGACTTTCCAAGTCAATTACTTTCTTGGTTTCTTCTTTGGCAAACCCCAAATCTAATTCATTAGCTTCCAAAAATCCAGTTGCAATGACGGTTACCCTTACTTGATCCCCCAATGTGGTGTCAAGACCCTGCCCGAATATCATTTCAGCATTATCTCCAGCTTTTTCTTCAATAAAGTCAGTGATTTCGGTCAATTCATCCATTGTAAGCTCGCCCTCATCGCCGTAAGCTATAGAAAGCAGTATTTTTTTAGCTCCAAGAATATTAGTATTGTTTAACAAAGGTGAAGCCAAAGATTCTTCTGCTGCTCGCCTTGCACGATTATCTCCTCTAGCTACTGATGAGCCCATTACGGCTGCTCCTGAGTCCTTCATTACAGTTTTTACATCCTCAAAATCTACGTTTACATCGCTTGTAACAGTGATAATTTCAGCAATTGATTTAGCGGCAGTAGAAAGCACATTATCAGCCTGAGCAAAGGCGTCTCTTATAGATAAATTTCCATAAATCATTCGTAATTTATCATTTTCAATTACGAGCATAGTATCACAATTTTCTCTTAGCTCACAAATTCCTTGATCTGCTTGCTGTCTTTTCTTTTTTCCTTCAAATGAAAATGGTGCAGTAACGATTCCTACTGTAAGAATATCTAATTCTTTAGCAATCTTAGCAATTACTGGTGCTGCACCAGTACCCGTTCCTCCCCCCATACCAGCAGTAATAAATATCATTCTGGTATTATTACTCATGAATTCTCTAATATCTTCTTTGCTCTCTAGTGCTGCATTTCTACCACGTTCTGGATTTGCACCTGCTCCAAGACCATCAGTAAGGCTAAGGCCTATCTGTAACTTAGTCGGCACAGGACTACTATTCAAGGCTTGTGCATCTGTATTACAAACTACAAATTCTACATCTTTGATACCTTGTTTGAACATGTGATTCACAGCGTTGCTTCCACCTCCGCCCACACCTATAACCTTGATGATAGACTTATGATGACTTGGGAGTTCGAACTTATAAGAGTTATTGAACATAGTGTTTTTGTTTTATAGTTTTCTATTTTATAGTTTTCTATTGAAAGAAAGTAATGAATATTTTTACAGGTATTAAATTTAATAATCTTTGCTATCGTCTATATCATCCATCAAAAGCCCTTTTGTTTTATCTAAGATTTTTCTAAACTGAAAAATCCCTCCTTCAATTTTGGGTTTTGATTTTTCTTGCTTGTCATTATGAAGATTAATAGTAGCTCCGCCCATCTCCATATATTTATTTTCTCTATCGTCTAAAGCTCTGAATCCAGAAAGCACTAAGCCTACCGAAGTTGCATACATAGGGCTATTTTTAACTAATTCAATTTTACTTTTCCCCAAATGTTCATTAGGATATCCTATTCTAACTTCCATCCCTGTCATGAGCTCAAAAAGCTGCTTACTGTATTGCAATTGTGCACCTCCTCCAGTAATTACTATTCCGCCTGCAAGTCTTCCATCATAACCAGAACAAATAATTTCAGAGTGTACCATTTCAATAATTTCTTCCATTCTTGCTTGAATAATATTTGCAAGATTTTTAACAGATATTTCTTTTGGTGCTCTATCTCTTAGCCCTTTTATAGAAACTATATCATTAAGACTAGCTTCTTCGGCTAAGGCTCTTCCAAACTCTGTTTTTAATTTTTCTGCTTGATTCTGCATTACCATACATCCTTTCTTGATATCATCTGTAATAATGTTACCCCCAAAAGGAATTACTGCAGTATGCCTAATAATACCATCATAGAATATAGCAATATCAGTAGTTCCACCTCCTATATCTACAAGAACAATACCAGCTTCTTTCTCTTCATCACTTAATACAGCTTGACTAGAAGCTAGTGGCTCTAATATTAGGTTGTCTATCTGTAATCCTGCTCTTTGAATACATTTATTGATATTTGCTATGGCATTTGTCTGTGCAGTAATCACATGAAAATCGGCTTCTAATCTCACTCCTGCGCGCCCAACAGGGTCTTTAATTCCCTCTTCGTAATCTACCGTATAAACTTGTGGCATCACATGTATAATTTCACTACCAAATGGCATAACTGTTTTATACATATCATTAGTAAGCCTATTGATGTCTTCTACTGTAATTTCATCGCTAGTATTGTTTCTTGTAATACTTCCGTGATGCATAGAACTTTTGATGTGCTGCCCAGCAATACCCACATTGACAACTTCAATGTTTATTCCCGATTGTTCCTCGGCTTCTTTAATCGCTTTTTCTATTGCTATAACTGTAGAATTGATATTAGATACCATCCCTCTAATTACACCTTCAGAAACGGCTTTCCCCATTCCTAGGATTTCTAATTTACCATATTCATTTTTTTTGCCTACAATGGCACAAATCTTTGTAGTTCCTATATCAAGACCAACAATAATTTTATCTTTTTGCATAACACTAAGTATTTAATCCTTTTTTAAAATATCTTTATATCAAATCGAAGCAATGTTCTTTTCGCAAACAATTTGATTTTTAAATTTTAATTTTATTGATTTATAAGTATTCCATCCCTTTACTGGAATTACTTTTTTATAAAATAATTTTAATTTTTCTAATTTGTGTTCGAAATTCTCTGGAGTACCAAACTCTATTTCTTCTGATCCTATTTGAGGGGTAAGTGTAATATCTCCGTAAGAATCTATAGTGAATTGAGCAACAAATGCCTTCCAAAAAGAATCATGATTAATAAAACTTAATAATTGGAAATATGCCATACCTTCATCTGTATTGAAAAAATCAGGACTCATCATTTTTCTTGTAAAAGAACCATCAATAATCATAACCCTAGAAGTGAATTTTTCAGATGTCGCAAGCAATTCACCATATTCACTTATGTATGCACCTTCTCCATCGCTAGGTATAAGCCTTCCTATAGGTTTACATTGTTCAATATCTACAATCAAATTTCCTTTTAAATCTTTTGAGACTTGAGCATTTTGAACAAAATTGTGTGCCAAAATTCTTTGCTCTAATTTTTTTAAATTGATAGAATCATAATGACGATGAATTAATAATTCCCTATCATCGTTGCTCAATAGCCTCAATACTTCTCTCTCATCAATAAAATAATTTTCGTATTGATTCTGAATATTCACTACGATATTGCTTAGTGTTTTTTGACTGATTTTATTTTCAACAAATACAATAGCTAATACTATCCCTACAGCAATAACTGATACGGCGAATAATAACTTATATTTAAAATTTTTTAAGAAATTAAATATCATTTTGTTTTAAATAAAATAAATCAGTTATCGAAGTCATTTTTTCTTTTCTAAATTTCGCACTTTTTTATCAACATATTTTCAAGCAAATACACAAACTTATCCACATCCCCTGCACCAGCTGTAGCCATTATTTCTATTGACCTTTGATTCATAAAGTCAACTAAATTATTTTTGGAAACCAAATACTTATCCACAATATTTACTTTAGATAATAAAACCTGAGAATCAACTCCTTCAATAGGAAGTTCTCTTGCAGGATAAATATCTAAAAGTACTAACTCATCAACTCTTGATAAACATTGAGCAAAATCGTCCATAAAATCTCTGGTACGACTGTATAAATGAGGTTGGAAGATTAAAGTTAATTTTTTGGTAGGGTACAAAGCCCGAATGGCATCTATGAATGCATTCAGCTCAGTTGGATGATGGGCGTAATCATCAATATAAACCAAATTCAAGTTTTGATAAATATATTCAAACCTTCTTTTTACCCCTTTAAAACTCGCTATACCTTCAGCTATTAGCTTATAATCTATACCAAGAGATTTACCAACAGCAATAGCTGCGAGTGCATTGAGAATATTATGTACTCCTGGAACTGAAATTATAATTTGTTGTACAAACTTTTGGTTTTCGACTAAATCAAATACAAATTTTTGATGCTCTATTCTAATGTTCTCGGCTTTAAAATAAGCATTATTGATTCCAAAAGAATATTTCAGAGTAGGGTTTGGAAGCTTTTCTAAAGCTAATTCAGATTTATATATTAGACATCCATCATTAGCAGTTTTATCTACAAACTGAAAGAAAGTATTAGTAAAATCTTCCTCATCTCTATAAATATCTAAGTGATCAGGATCCATAGTAGTTATAATAGCTATATCAGGATTCAATTTTAAAAATGACCTATCGTATTCATCTGCCTCAACAACTACTATAGAAGTTTGATTAGATTTATCTGGCAATATTAAATTAGTATTGTAATTCTGTGTAATCCCTCCTAAGAATGCAGATAAATTGATACCGGCGTTTTTAAGAACATGGGTTACCATAGAAGAGGTAGTGGTTTTCCCATGAGTTCCTGCTATAGCTATGGTATAAGAATTTTTTGTAATTAAGCCTAATACATCAGAACGTTTGAGGATATTATTTCCATTGCTTTTATAAAAATTCAGTATTTCAGAATCTGCAGGGATAGCAGGAGTATATATGACTAAGACATTCTTATCTTTAAAATTATTTGAAATAGCGTTAATATTATCCTCAAAAACTATGTCCATCCCCTCTTCTGCAAGTTGATCTGTGAGTTCTGTTGCTGTTCTGTCATAACCTGCCACAGAATAATTATAAGCAAAGAACCATCTTGCTAAAGCACTCATTCCAATGCCTCCGATACCTACAAAATATATCTTTTGATAAGAATTTAAATTCATCTTATTTGTTGATTCTGAACTGTGGATAATACGAGTTGAGCTATATCTATAGCAGCATTAGGCTTTGCTAGTTGAACTATATTTTCTTTGAATATTTCTTGCTTGGCTTCATCCCTTAGTAATTTAAGAGAAGCTGGTACTAAAACTTTATGTGCCAATTCGTCTTTCACTAGTTGAGCGGCATTATTCTCTACCAGAATCATCGCATTTTTAGTTTGATGATCTTCTGCTACGTTAGGAGAGGGGACAAGGATTGCTGGTTTTTTAGCTAAGCATAATTCAGAGATAGACAAAGCTCCTGCTCTTGAAATTACAATATCAGCAGCAGCATACAACATATCCATTTCGTAAATAAATTCAAAAACCTTGACTGATTTATGAAAATCCTTTGCTTGTTCTATTGCATCTGAATAATAAGCTTTACCAGTTTGCCAGATAATTTGCACACCAGCTTCTATAAAGGCATTAAGATTATTGCCTATTGTTTTATTGATTGTTTTAGCTCCTAGACTCCCCCCTATTACTACTATAGTTTTCTTGGAGTAATCTAGATTAAAGAAATCAATTGCTGTTTGTTTTTTATTTTCTAACTGCAAAATGTCTTTTCGAACAGGATTGCCTGTAAAAACAATTTTCTCTTTTGGAAAAAACTGTTCCATATTAGGGTAAGCAACACAAATGTATTTAGCTTTTTTAGCTAAGTTTTTATTAGCCAAACCAGCATAACCATTCTGTTCCTGAATAATTGTTGTTATTCCAAAAGTATTTGCAGCAAATAATAATGGCCAACTTGCATATCCACCAACCCCTATAACAACATCCGCCTGAAAATCTTTAATAATCTTTCTTGCAAGAAAAATACTTTTTATTAATTTAAAAGGAAATAAAAAATTCGAAAAAGACAAGCTTCTCTGAATACCGACTACAGGTAGCCCTGTAATTTCATAACCAGCAGCAGGAACTTTTTGCATTTCCATTCTTCCAATAGCACCAACAAATTTAATTTCTACGTGTTCACTCAACTCCAATAGTGCATTAGCTATAGCAATTGCTGGGTAGATATGTCCACCTGTTCCTCCTCCGCTAATGATAATCTTTGTTTTTTTCATAATCGTGAATTAATTTTCGTTCTTCCCTTCGTCGTCACCTTTACTTACACTAAGTATAATTCCTAAAGACAAGCCTGTAAATAAAAGCGAAGTCCCTCCCATACTTAACAGTGGCAAAGGCTGACCAGTAATAGGGCCTAAACCTACCGCAACTCCCATATTAATCATTGCTTGAATAACTAAGCTAAATGCAAGACCAGCAGAAAGTAGCCCCCCGAATGCTTTATTGCTATTCATTACTGCCTTCATAGCCCTATAGAGCAATGCTAAATATAAAAATACTACCACCACTCCTCCTATGAAGCCATATTCTTCTATGATGATAGAATAAATAAAATCAGAATAAGAATGAGGCAGAAAATTTCTTTGATCACTTTTCCCTGGACCTTTACCAAAAATACCTCCAGTAGCAATAGCTATATAAGATTGTTCTGCTTGAAATGGAACTTCACTAGAATTAAAAAAGTTATCTAACCTAGATACTGCTGTTCCTAATCTTTGACCAGCAAGCAATGCCAAAGTACCAATTAAAATACCTGAAACTACCAGCATTGCTAGATATTTCAAAGGTACTCTACCAATGAACATAAGCAATAAACATGTTGCAAAAAGTATCATTGCTGTAGATAAGTTAGACAAAGCAATAAGACCGCAAATCGCACCACTCCAAAGGACTATAGGTAAAAATGATTCTTTAATATCCTCAATATTGTTTTGACGCTTTGCAAGCATACTAGCCAGATTGGTAATCAAAGCAAGCTTAGCAAAATCAGATGGTTGGAATGATTGATTAATGATGGGTATAATTATCCATCTATTCGCATCGTTAATATTGGCCCCTAATTTAAATGCAATGAGCAATAATGGCACAGATATCCACAAACCTAATCTACTTAATTTAGAAAAATATTTATAATTGACCTTATGAGCTAACCACATAAAACCTAAGCTTAAAAACACAAGTAAAGAATGTTTTAGTAAATAATATTCCGTATTTCCTTGCATTTTTTTATATGCTAAAGACCCTGTGGCACTATAAACTACAAGGATACTAAGTATTGAAAAAACTATAATTATTGCCCATATTACTGGATCGCCCTTTAGGTGCTTATCAAACCAGGGCTTTATAGATGTCTTTATGTAATCTGAACTAATATCCATAGCTTAATTTTCTATAAGGAGTTGACAATATTCATAAACTGATTCCCACGATCTTCATAATTTTTAAATAAATCGAAACTCGCACAGGCAGGTGATAAAAGAACAGTATCACCTGCTATTGCTAATTTCTGAGACTCTTCTATTGCTTCATAAAGGGAGTGGGTACTTACTAATTTCACTTTACCTTCAAAAGCATGAAATAACTTTGAATTATCTACTCCCATACACACAATAGCTTTTACTTTTTCTACTATCAATGCTTCTATGTGAGTATAATCATTACCTTTATCTACCCCGCCGGCTATAAGTATAACAGGAGTTTTCATACTATCTAAAGCATAATAAACAGAATCTACATTGGTTGCTTTAGAATCATTGATATATTGAACCCCTTCATAATTTCTTACCAACTCTAGCCTATGACTAATATTCTTAAAACTATTCAATACATTCTGGAAAAGAGTAGCATCAAGCTCTAACAATCTAGCTACCATGATTGCACACATCATATTGATTTGATTGTGCTTCCCAGAAATTGGCAATTCATTTATTGCAACAGAGGTATTCTTACTTTTATAATTTATATGAATAAACTCTCCATCAGAATAAACACTAGAAGAATTATTTTCTAATGAAACTGGATGAAGATTACATGAAAGATTTCGTTTTTGAAGTTCATCCAAAACCGTGGCGTCTCCATTCCAATAAATAAAATGGTCTTCAGGAGTTAGGTTTGAAGTTATCTTGAACTTTGCGTCAACATAGTTTTGAAAATAATATTCGTACCTATCTAGATGATCGGGGGTGATGTTTAGAATCATCGAAATATAAGGTCTGAACCTAAGTATTCCATCCAACTGAAAACTACTAACCTCTAACACATAGTAGTCATAATTTTCATATGCGACTTGCTTAGCAAAGCTAACACCAATATTCCCAGCTAAACCTACATTTAAACCTAAATTTTTAAGTAAATGATAAGTCAATAATGTAGTAGTAGTTTTTCCGTTACTCCCAGTAATTCCAATAAGTTTAGCGTTGGTATAACGAGCTGCAAATTCAATTTCAGAGATTACTGCAATACCTTTTTTTCTTAATTGTTTTATAATTTCAATTTTATCAGGAATACCAGGGCTTTTGATTACTTCTATTGAAGAAAGAATAACATCAAAAGAATGATTTCCTTCTTCAAATTCTATATTTGCTTGAAGAAGTTCTTTTTTATATTTGTCTGCTATTTCACCTTTATCAGAAACAAATACATTGTATCCTTTAGCCTTTGCCAATATAGCGGCTCCTACACCACTCTCTCCGGCACCAAGTATAGAAATTAGCTTAGACATATTTTTGATTTAAATAGACTCCTTATTAATTATCTTAATTTTAAAGTAGCAAGAGCGAGAATAGCCAACAATATTCCAACTATCCAAAATCTTGTTACTATTTTTGACTCATGAAATCCCTTTTTTTGATAATGATGATGCAAAGGCGACATCAAGAAAATTCTTCTTCCTTCGCCATACTTTTTCTTGGTATACTTAAAGTACGCAACCTGCATCATCACTGATAAATTTTCTACTAAAAAAACACCACACAAAACTACTAGCAACAATTCTTTCCTTACACATAAAGCAATCACTGCAATCAAACCTCCAAGAGTAAGACTTCCTGTGTCTCCCATAAATACTTGGGCAGGATAAGAATTATACCACAGAAAACCGATACAAGCTCCTACAAATGCTGCACAAAATATAACTACTTCCCCACTATTGGGTATATACATTATGTTGAGGTAATCAGAAAAAATTGCATTTCCAGAAACATAAGCTAATACTGCCAATGCAACACCTATGATTGCAGAAATGCCAGCTGCAAGACCATCAATACCATCTGTAATATTTGCTCCATTAGATACTGCAGTAACTATAAAAATTACTACCAAAACATAAATTACCCAAGTATAATCATCTCCTAGAAAATTCAACAAAGAATAATCAAATTCATTCCCTTTAAAAAATGGGATTGTCGTTTTTGTAGAATGCTCGTCAATAAATGAAGACTGAATTGTACCATCAGCAGTAGCAGTGCTTATCGTTTTACTCAAATATTTTCTGATAGTAACATTCTCATTAAAATAAAGCACCATCCCAACAATTAGCCCCAAACCTACCTGCCCTACAATTTTAAATTTACCTTGCAAGCCCTCTTTATTTTTCTTAAATACTTTTATATAATCATCTAAAAAACCTATCAAACCCATCCATAGCATGCTTACTAGAAGCAATATCACATACACATTATCTATTCTAGCAAAGAGGAGGGTAGGAAATAAAATACAAATAATAATCATAAAACCTCCCATTGTAGGTGTTCCTTTTTTCTCCATTTGACCATGCAAACCAAGGTCTCTAATACTTTCTCCTACTTGAAGTCTTCTTAAGAAATCAATCAATTTACGTCCAAAAAGCAATGCAATTAATAATGAAAACATCATTGCCATGCCCGCTCTAAAAGATATAAACTTGAATACCCCTGCACCTAATAGGTCAAATTGCTTGTCTAAATATTCAAAGAGATAATATAACATAAATAGATTTTTATGAAAATTAAAGTTTAATTCAAGTATTCAATATTTAATTTTACTTCTGAATCACAATTACTTTGTGTGATATAATTAAGAATATTAATAATCTCATTAATTTGTTCCACACAAGTATCGCAAGAGTTGCTAGAGATAAATTTCATTTGAATTTCTTTAAGCCAATATCTAGTTTCGATTGCGTCTTTTGATGCCAAAGAAATTTTTGAAATAAATTCTTGCTTCGAGTTTGCTTTGATGGACTGTTCTACATTCTCCCTTATGTTAGTGCCGCTTTTAAGTAGTCTTTCAGAGAATTCTAATTGATTATTTTTAATTAAAAAAATATAAAATTCTATTAAGGATAATGAAAAATCAAATGATTTTTGAACTATGTCTCTAGAAGCTAAAAGTGTTGGTTTGAATTTGGGTCTCATATTAGTTGTATAAAATTAAATTCCTAGTAATTGAAATATCTGTAATACTTCTTCTTGATCATCAAAATGATGTTTTACACCATTGATTTCTTGATAATTTTCATGACCTTTTCCTGCTATCAGTATAATGTCACCTGAGCTGGCCAAGCTACAAGCAGTTTTAATGGCTTCTTTTCTATCTGTAATTGATAATACTTTTTTCTTCTCCACAATTCCAACACCCGCCTCCATCTCTTGAATAATCAATTCAGGAGATTCTGTTCTTGGATTATCAGAGGTTAGTATAACCTTATTACTATTCTTAGCGGCTATTCCAGCCATAACTGGTCGTTTTGCTTTATCTCTATTACCTCCACAACCTACTACTGTAATAATTTTTTCATGACCTTGTCTCAAATCATTAATAGTGTCAAGCACATTCTGAAGTGCATCTGGTGTATGAGCATAATCTACTATAGCAATTATACCTGAAACAGACCTAAGTACTTCAAACCTCCCTTTAGCAGTATCTATATTAGATAACTGCATAAGTACTTCTTCTTTATCTTCGTCTAATAATACAGCAGTCGCATAAACACCTAAAAGATTATAAGCATTAAATTTACCAATTTGCTTAAACCATATGTCTTTATTATCTATCTCGATTTCTAATCCATGAAATGAATTAGATTTTATCTTAGCTTTAAAATCAGCAGAATTCTGAATTGCAAAAGAATATTTAACAGACTTTGTATTTTGTTGCATTACCGTACCTCGCTTGTCATCAATATTTACTAATGAGAACGCACTAGAAGACAATGCATCGAAAAACATTTTTTTAGCTCTTATATACTCATCAAACGTTTTATGATAATCTAAATGATCGTGCGTGATATTTGTAAACACGGCACCTGAGAAATCTAAACCAGCTATTCTTTGTTGAACGGCAGCATGAGAACTAACTTCCATAAAGACATGAGTGCAATTATGACTCAACATCTCTGCCAACATTCTATTCAACTGAACAGGGTCAGGAGTAGTATGGGTAGATGGATAGATCGTCTCATTAATTCTATTTTCAACTGTAGATAACAAACCTACTTGATAACCTAATTTTCTAAATAGTCTATGAAGAATAGTAACAGTAGAAGTCTTACCATTAGTTCCTGTAACACCCACTAACTTGAGCTTAGAGGAAGGGTTATGATAATAATTAGAAGATATTATTCCTAATGCTTGAGCTGAATTGTGCACTTGAACATAAGTAATTCCTTCTAACAGTTGTTCAGGAAACACCTCACAAACTATTGCTTTTACCCCTTTTTCAACAACTTGTTGAATATATTCATGACCATCAGATTGTGTACCTATTACAGCTACAAACAAATCATTCTCATTTACCAATCTAGAATCAAAGACAATGTTATTTACCTCCATACTTGTATCACCAAATACAGATTGAATAGAAACTTTATACAATAAATCTTTAAGTATAGCCATTACCTAAGTTCAATTAATATTTTTGCACCTTTTAAAATCCTACTTCCAGCAAGAAATGACTGATAAGCTACTCTCCCCTTTCCACTGAAACCAACCTTTAATCCAGAGTTTTCAAGTAGATATAAAGCATCCTTCAAATTCATTCCATGTACATCTGGCACTAAACCTTGGGTCATTTTCTTTCCTTTCCAGAAAATAGAATTATTCTTTAATGATGCTATGACCCATTCTTCATCACTTCTAGTTTTATGATTAGAAACAGAAAGTTCATTACATAAATACTTTAAGTCTTCTTGATTTCCTGATTTAACTAATGGAAAGATTTCTTGATTTGCTTTAAATTTTTTAAAATCTATAGCAGTGTGCAAGTCTAAATCTTGGGCATATAATTTATCAGATATTTCTTTAAATACAGGTGCAGCTACATCAGCACCATATTGCTGAAAACCTTTGGGATTATCAATTACTACTATACAACTATATTTGGGTCTATCCGCAGGAAAATAACCTACAAAAGAGGTATAGTAGGTGCGAGTATATCCACCATCTTTTAATTTTTGTGCTGTCCCTGTCTTTCCTGCAATTTTATAAACAGAATTTTTAATATTTGAAGCTGTACCATTTTCAACAACTCCTTCTAATAATGATTTTACTTTTTCTAAAGTAGCTTCTGAACAGATTTTCTCTCTTATCACTTTACTATCAAAATTCTCATAAACTATATCGGCTTCTTTTGTTGACTTAACAATTATAGGCTGAATCATCTTCCCATCATTTGCAATAGCATTATAAAAAGTAAGCATCTGTAAAGGAGACATCTTTAACTCATAACCGATAGACATCCAAGGCAAGGAAATACCGCTCCATGATTTAGAAGATGGGTCTTTAATATATGGAATTGCTTCACCATCCATTTGGAAATTTATAGGCTCTGCTAAGCCCATATCTCTTATGTAGGTAATATACTTCTGAGGATTTATACCAAAATGCTCGTTTACCAATCTAGAAATACCAATATTTGAACTCTTTTCAAACGCTTCTTTGATTGTAATAATTCCATGTCCTCCTGGCTTAGAATCCCTCATGACCCGATCATAAAATTCATAAGCACCATTGCCTGTATCAATGGTATCATCTATATTAATATTGGCATCTTCTAACAATGCTATCATAGATGCTAATTTAAATGTAGAACCTGGATCAGTTAATCCTTGGCTACCTACAGCATAATTATAATTTTCAGAATAAGTCTTAGGTGCAATCTTACCAAGGTTAGCTATAGCCTTAACCTCTCCAGAACCTACTTCCATAAGCACTACACAACCATAATCTGCATCATGTTTAGTAAGGTGATTTAATAATGAAGCCTCAGCAACATCTTGAATATTGATGTCTATTGTAGTCTGAATATCTACCCCTGGCAATGGACGTACTTCTGAATCATCATGAATAGGCTTCCAATTTCCACCTGCCATTTTCCTAAATAATGCTTCCCCATCTCTTCCTGCTAACTGCTCGTTGAAGGTATATTCAAGTCCTGCACCCTTCATATTCTCTTCATTCATATAGCCAATAGTTCTCAAGCCTAAAAAAGAAAAAGGACGAAATCTCTTATCTATTCTCTCAAAAATAACTCCCCCCTTCAGCCTACCTTCTCTAAAAATGGGCCAGTCTTTCATCTTTTTTTTCCCTTGATAATTGACCATCTCTTTATTTAGTACCAAAAAATGCTTTCCAGAAAGACGTGCATCATTGATTTTTCTTTTATACTCTTGAGCAGATTTATCTTTAAAATATCTAGATAACAGCATAGCTAGAGAATCTATGCCTGATTTATATAAAGTTTTTTCTGCAAGTGTGGGGTCTATAGCAACCTTATAAAATGGCAATGAAGTAGCAAGAAGACTTCCATTATCAGAAAATATATTCCCTCTGGTAGCCTTTACAATTCTATATTGCAATAAATTTTCTTCTGCCATTTTTCTCCAACGATCACCATCAATTATTTGCACTATAAGTATCTTTACTACTACAGCAATAGAAAACAATAGCACTGCTAGAAATGCTATCCTTACTCTTAGTACTATAGAAGTTTTTATACCCATTAATAATTTATTCTTCTTGATTAATCTTAATAGGAGGAACAGAAGACTCCTCTAAGCCTATAATTGATACTTTTTTGGCAACTTCAGATTGCTTACTAGCAAACATTAACTCTGATTTAAGAGTAGTATAATCAGCTCTTATATCTTCAACTTCAACTTTCATTTTCTCAATTTGTCTAATTTTCTTTTCTGCAAAATGAGCATTACCTATATAAAATATAAGTAGGATAGAAACAAATAGCACCTTCGGAAGATATTGAACTGGCAAACCCTCAACAAATAGAAATTGAAACTTTACTAGACGCTCTATCTTCTTAAAAACAGAATTTCCTTCCCTAACTTTTGAAGCATTTTCTTGAGGTATTTTATAAGTATTGGTTGCCATAAGATTATTGTTTATAAAATAATTTTTCAGCTATTCTCAATTTTGCACTTCTTGCTCTTTTATTTCGTTCAAGCTCTTCTTGACTGGCTTCAATAGGTTTTCTAGTCAACTGCTCAAATGGCTTAGATACATTACCAAACAAATCTTTATCTAATTCACCACTAAATTTTCCTTTAGTAAAAAAGTTTTTTACCAATCTATCTTCTAAAGAATGGTAAGACATTATTACCAATCGCCCTCCTTCATTTAACAGTTCACTAGATTGTATTAATAATTCTTCAAGTGCTTTCAATTCATCATTAACTTCAATCCTTAAAGCCTGAAATACCTGAGCCATATATTTATTTTCCTCTCTTGGGGGAGATAATCTTTTCAAGATATTTTTTAATTGATCTATGGTTTGGAACTTATTGTTAATTCTACTTTTCACAATTTCAGATGCTAGTGTTTTTGCATTTCTGATTTCACCATACATTCCTAATATTTTATGAAGGTCTTGCTCGGTGTAAGCATTAAGAATTGTTTGAGCAGTTTTATCACCCATTTTATCCATTCGCATATCCAAAGGACCTTCAAAACGAGTAGAGAAACCTCTTTCAGGTGTGTCTATTTGATAAGAAGAAATTCCCAAATCTGCTAAAATACCATCTACTTTTTGAATACCCTCAGCTTTCAAATACCTCTTTAAAAAACGAAAATTTGCATCTATGAATCTAAAACTTGTATGATTTATCGATTCAGCATTTTTCTTTGCATCTTCATCTTGATCAAAGCTATATATCTTTCCTTTACTAGAGTCTAAGTGCTTAAGAATCTCTTTGGTATGTCCACCTCCGCCGAATGTAACATCTACATAAATACCATCCTCTCGTAAATTCAAACCACTTACACATTCATCTAGCATCACTGGGATATGGTAACTCATCATATTTAACTATTAGATTCCCCTAAGTATTTCTCAGCAAGTTTTGAAAACTGTTGTTGATCCTTAACTAAGAATTGCTCATACAAATCAGGATTCCAAATCTCTAATCTATTTCCCATCCCAACTAGTATTACATCTTTGTCTATCTGAGCATATTTCAATAATGATTTAGGCAATAAAAACCTTCCATTACTATCTAACTCTAACTCTGTATTGCCCCTAAAAAAATTTCTCTGAAAATTCCTGTATTCTTCATTAAACTCATTCAATCCAGCAACCTTAGAGAATACTTTATTCCATTCTACAATTGGGTAAACTACCAAACATACTTCAAAGCCTCTAGTAACAACAATATTGTTCCCACCTGCATTAGGCAAATTAGATTTTACTTTAGAAGGTAATACCATTCTGCCTTTTGCATCAATCTTACATTCATATTCACTAGAAAAATATGCCATAAACTTGAGCGATGAATTAATTAATTATTAAACAAAAATATACAAGAAAAATAAGAAAACAACCACATTTACCCACTTTATTCCACTTTTACCCATTTTGTGGATAAATTATTCCGTTTATTATATAATTTCAGTCATTTACAAGTGTTGATAAATAGATAAAGCGATATTGAAAAGGTGTTTATTAAATGTTAATTAGTTGTTTTTCATTTTATTAAAAGTTGTATTTTAAAATATTCTAAAAAGTGGGAGAAAATCCCACAAATATTCCATTTGGCAAAAAATTGCTTTTAAAAAACCAACATTGGTGTAATGTATATATTCAACAGTATCGATATTTTGCTTTTAAAAAATAGCCATTTCAAGTATATTGTGGCTTAATTACATTATTTGACAATGACAATTACTAAAGATCAAATATTAGCAGCTCTTGCTACTGTGCCTGAACCTGACTTGAAAAAAGATTTGGTTACGCTGAACATGATTAAAGACATCAAAATAGATGGTCTAAATATATACTTTACAGTAATCCTTACTACACCAGCTTGTCCATTAAAAGAACTAATTAAGAAAAATTGTATAGAGGCTATACACAGAGATGTGAATAGTGAAGCCAATGTTGTGATAGAGATGATTGCAGATGTAACATCTATTCGCCTTGGAAATACTGCATTGCTTCCAGGAGTAAAAAATATCATTGCAATAGCGTCTGGAAAAGGAGGAGTAGGTAAATCTACAGTAACTTGCAATCTAGCTATGGCACTATCTAAATCTGGAGCAAGTGTAGGAATTATTGATGCTGACATTTCTGGACCTTCAATTCCTTTGATGTTTGATGTAGTAGATGAACGCCCTAAAGTAGATGTGGTAGATGGAAAAAACATCATCATACCTATTATGCAATATGGTATTAAATTACTTTCGATTGGTTTTCTTGCCCCTAGCGATAGTGCTATAGTATGGCGAGGTCCGATGGCAAGTTCTGCTCTAAAACAATTCATTGGCGACGCTGATTGGGGAACGCTAGATTATCTTTTATTTGACCTTCCTCCTGGAACAAGCGATATTCACCTTACTTTGGTTCAAAATCTTCCTGTTACTGGGGCAATCATTGTAACTACACCTCAAAAAGTGGCATTAGCAGATGCTAATAAGGGCTTGGCTATGTTTGCTCAACCTCAAATAAATGTGCCAATATTAGGAGTAATAGAAAACATGTCTTACTTTACACCAGCTGAACTTCCTGACAATAAATACTATATTTTTGGAAAAAATGGTGGCAAAGAGCTTGCTGAAAAACATCAAGTTCCATTTCTTGGCGAAATCCCTCTAGTTCAAAGTATAAGAGAATCAGGAGATAGTGGTCGTCCGGAAGTGATGAACGAAAGTGCCACTTCCGAATCGTTCCAACATATAGCAAGCCAAGTAGCTCAACAAGTAGCATTAAGAAATGCCAATATTGCTCCAACAGAAAGAGTGCAAATTAAAATTTAAATTTATTCTAGTAATGGAAAAAACAATCACTAACAACGAAGCACTTATTTCTAAAGTAGAATTAGCTTTAGATAGCATTCGTCCATACATGGAAACAGATGGGGGAAATATAAAAATCATAGAAATAACTGATGATATGGTCTTAAAAGTAGAGCTTATGGGAAACTGTGGAACTTGCCCCATGTCTACAATGACTATGAAAGCAGGTGTAGAAGAAGCCATCAAAAAAGCAGTACCTGAAATATTGTCTGTGGTTGCTATCAATTAATATTTATACCATAGCTAGTAGCTACATGCTTATTCATAACAGCGACAGCACAAACTTTAATTATTAGTAAAAAAGGTCTATCTCTGTAAAAGCTGATCAAGAACAATCATACCATTGCTACAAAAGAAACTTGAATTAAGAAGCACTTCCTTGTTATACAAAAAAGGCTTACCATCTGAAGCTGTCATTAGCCCTCCAGCACCTTCCAAAATTGCTTGTCCGGCGGCTGTGTCCCATTCCATCGTTGGAGAATCTCTAAGATAAAAATCTGCTTTTCCTTCAGCAACCCAACAAAACTTTAATGAACTTCCTATCGCTAAATAATTAGTAACCATTTCAGAAATTCTTTCTTCGATTGCCCCATGAGACCTAGAACTTACAGAGGTCAATGCTTTAATATTCTTACTTACTTTTATTGGAGTAGTTTCATGATTTGATTTTTTAAAAGCACCTACTGTTTTCCCTCCCCAATAAAAAACATCTAATACTGGCGCATATATTACCCCAAAAATTGGTACTTCATTTTCTATTAAGGCAATATTTACAGTGAATTCACCATTTCTTTTAATAAATTCTTTTGTGCCATCTAAAGGATCTACTAGCCAAAAACTCAACCATTTTTTTCTTTCCTCATAAGCTATTTTTTGACCTTCTTCAGATAGAATAGGCGTTTGAGGTGAAAGAAGTTTTAATCCATCTTCAATTACTTTGTTGGCTTTAGTATCTGCGTGTGTAAGGGGCGAATTGTCTTCCTTAAAATCAATTATTTTTGAGAAATCTTTTTCTTGATAGACTTTTAATATCTCTTGACCTGCTTGATGAGCGATTTTTAGAACCTCGTTGATTAATAATTCAGAATCCATAAATTTTATAATTTATGTTTGGCTACAATTAGTTTTCTTAATTCTGTTGCCCAAGTTATTAATTTTGTTTTTTCTTCATTACTCAAATCAGCCAGTGGATGAAGCATAGTATATGATTGAAGAGGCATTTCATTTAGTGTTAGCACCTCTCCTATTTCTTCAAGTTTATGAGCTGCCTTTTGTGGAGGATAAGTGCTGAAAACCGAAAAATTTAATTCTTTTTTACCTTCATTGATATGATGATCTAGATACCAAGCTAAAGGCTGAAGACCTGCATACCATGGATACTGTGTGTTATCAGAATGACAATCATAGCATGCCTTTGATAAACTGTTTTGCACATCAATCGGGACTTCAAAATGTTTTTCTATAGATGTGTTAAGAGAGGATACTGATTTATTTCTTGTAGGTTGCAAAAATTGCATACCAACAAATAGCAATAATAAAACAGCATAAATTTTAACTTTCATAAGTTCAAATTAGTTGTATAAAACACTAAATTTAGAAACTTATTCTTAGAAATAAAGATTCATTTTTATAAAAACTCTTTTTATAATTAACATCAAGCCCAATGGATATCTCTGGTCTATTTAAAGACAAAAGAAATTTTTTAAAAAAAACACTACTAATCATCTTAATAGTAATAATATCTATCGCTATATATAATTATGAACTTCTAAAGTATGGAATCAACCAAGGAATTGGTCAGTTCAAGATTATATACAATTCAAAGCCCATTAATACTGTATTAGCTGATTCGGGTTTTCCTGATAGCTTGAAATTAAAATTAAGGCTAATTGCTGAAATTAGAAATTTTGCATTTGACTCTTTAGGAATAAACCCTAATGAAAATTACACAACGGTTTACGATCAAAAAGGAAAACCTATATTGTGGATTGTAACAGCCTGTGAGCCCTATGAATTGAAAGCCTACGAATGGAAATTCCCAGTAATAGGTACAGTAGCTTATAAGGGTTTTTTTGATCTTGAAAAAGCAAAAGAAGAAGAAGAGCAACTCAAAAAACAAGGGCTTGAAACATCTATAGATGAAGTAGCTGGTTGGTCTACTTTGGGATGGTTTAAAGACCCTGTACTTTCTAGTATGCTTTATCGTCAGCCTGGAAGTTTAGCAAATCTTATAATTCACGAGCTTGCCCATGGAACATTATTTGTAAAAAACAATGTAGATTTCAATGAAAATTTAGCAAGCTTTGTTGGAGATCAAGGAGCAGCTATGTTTTTAAAATCCAAATATGGAAATGAATCTAAAGAACTCATAAAGTATAATCAAAGAAAGACTTTCCAAAAAAAATATTCTAAGTTGATTTTATCACAATCTAAAACCCTAGATAGTTTGTATAAGTCATTGAATCTTGAAAAAAGCAATTCAGAAAAAAAAGAACTAAAAAAAATATTTTATCAAAAATTCATACAACAAATCATTCATTTGTATCATCAAGAAGGAGTATATTTCGAAGGATTAAATCAAAATCTAGAAAAAATAAATAACACATTTTATATGGATGAAAAACGATATAAAGAACAACAAAACAGTTTTGAGCAAGAATTTAAAAATAAATTTAGCAGTAACTTTAAGCTTTATTTCAAATACTTAAAAAATAAATATCCCTCAGTTTAGTTCAAAAGAATTTCAATTGTTAATTCTAAAATAAACATGGTATGTCTTTTGTAAAACATTCAGAAAATAAAAAAATGAACAAAATAATAGTAACACTTATTCTCGTCTCCTTTATATCTCTTGCCTTCACATCAGATAAACCACAAACACAAGTTCCTTTTCCTTATGGGACAAATGAATATATAGCTTATAGAGTCCATTATGGTTTTATTAATGCGGGCGAAGCTAAAATGCAAATAGACGACAAGCTGTATCTAATCAATAATAAAATTTGTCATAAAGCATTTGTAATGGGAGCCACTTCTGGACCTTTTGATATGGCAATGAGGATTAGAGACTCTTGGGCCACCTATTTAGATACTGCTTCCAGAACACCACAAAGAGCTATTAGAGATATTGCTGAAAATAAATATAGACTTAGGGAATATACTAATTACGATTATGCAAATAATCAATTAACAATCGAACGAGAAGGGAGCGAAAAACCAGCAGTGTGTTATAAAGTACCCAACGATGTTCAAGACATAGTTAGTGGTTTCTTTTACCTTAGAAATATTGATTTTAATAAAAAAAGAATTGGAGATACCATTAGTATGAATGCTTTTTTGGATAATAAATTATATTTATTCAAAGTGCGATTTACTGCTAGAGAAAAAATAGACAGTAAATTCGGAGAGATTAATTGTATAAAATTAAACCCAATTATGGAGAAAAATGGTCTTTTTGAAGATGGAAATTCTATTAGTTTTTGGATATCTGACGATTTAAACAAAATCCCAATTCGGATAGAAGCAAAAATGTGGTTAGGCAAAGTGGCTATGGATATAAAGGCTTATAAAAATTTAAAGAACCCCATACATTTTGAAGATTAATTAAGAGGCATTTCCATCTAGAATCCCAAACTCAGCGTACGAATTGCTGAGTTTTTTAATTTCAGAGATATTGTAAACACTAACAAAATCTAATATCTTTTTATTATTTTTGAATAATATCAAAAATAAATATCATGGCATTACTCACTGAAATGAAGGCTTGGAAAGCACTTGAAGAACACTACGAATCAACTAAGCATATTCAGATTAAATCTTTATTTTCTCAAGACAAAGAAAGATTTGATAAGTTTTCTCTAATATTTAATGAAATATTATTTGACTATTCAAAAAACAGAATAAGTCAAACAACGATGGAGCTACTTTTTAATCTCGCTAAAGAATCAGGAGTAGAACAGTGGAGAGAGAAAATGTTTAGCGGAGAAAAAATCAATAATACTGAAAAAAGAGCCGTACTTCATATTGCACTTCGCAACCGAAGCAATAGCCCAATCATTATTGATGGCAAAGATGTAATGCCAGATGTGAACAATGTTTTAGAGAAAATGAAAAAATTTTCCAATTCCGTTCGTGAAGGAATATGGAAAGGATATACCAATAAAAGCATCACAGATATTGTAAATATTGGAATTGGAGGCTCTGATTTAGGTCCATATATGGTTACAGAGGCACTTAAGCCTTATGGCAGCAAAGAACTGAAAGTTCATTTTGTTTCTAATGTAGATGGAACTCATATTGCCGAAACACTAAAAAACCTTAATCCCGAAACCACATTATTCATAATAGCTTCTAAAACATTTACTACTCAGGAAACTATTACTAATGCAGAATCAGCTAAAACTTGGTTATTGAATTCAATTAAATCGCCTGATGCAGTTGCGAAACATTTTGTTGCACTTTCTACAAACTCCAAGCTTGTAAGTGCATTTGGCATCGATACCAACAATATGTTTGAATTTTGGGATTGGGTAGGTGGAAGATATTCTTTATGTTCTGCTATCGGATTATCGATAGCTTTATATATAGGTTTTAATAACTTTGAAGCTTTGCTACAAGGTTTTCATGATATAGATGAGCATTTTCGTTCTGCCCCACTAGAAAATAACATTCCCGTAATTTTAGCACTTTTAGGGGTATGGTATAATAATTTTTATCAATCAGAAAGTCATGCGATACTTCCATACGATCAATATATGCATCGATTTGCTGCCTATTTCCAGCAAGGAGATATGGAAAGTAATGGTAAAAGTGTAACTAGAGATGGAGAAAAAATAAATTATCAAACTGGGCCAATTATTTGGGGAGAGCCAGGTACTAATGGGCAGCATGCCTTTTATCAGCTTATTCACCAAGGTTCGAAATTAATCCCTTGTGACTTTTTAGCACCTGTTCAATCTCATAACCCCTTAAGTGATCACCACCCTAAGTTATTAGCTAATTTTTTTGCACAGACAGAAGCACTCATGAAAGGCAAAACTTCTGAAGAAGCTAAAGCTGAATTAGTAAAATCGGGATTACCAGAAGAAGAAATTTCTGCATTATTACCACACAAAGTTTTTGAAGGGAACAAACCAAGCAATTCTATTTTCTTTAAAAAACTAACTCCACAAGTACTAGGTACTTTAATAGGAATGTACGAGCATAAGATATTTGTACAAGGAATGATTTGGCAAGTAAATCCTTATGATCAATGGGGAGTAGAATTAGGTAAGCAACTTGCAAATGTGATTTTGCCAGAGCTTAAATCTAAAGACAATATTACTAGCCATGATAGCTCTACGAATGGTTTGATTAGCTTTTATAAAAAAAATAAATAATAAAGTAAATTATACATTATGTCCTTACCCAATATTTTCAAAAAAGAGACTTGTGAAATTTTGATTCAAAGAATTGAAAAATTAACTCCAATAACAAATAATGAATGGGGTAAGATGAATGTTTCCCAAATGCTTGCTCATTGTAATGTAACCTATGAAATGGCTTTTGAGGATATACATCCTAAGCCTAATTTCCTTATGGAGATAATACTTAAATTATTTGTAAAAAATAGTGTAGTTAATGAAGTTCCTTATAAGAAAGAAAGCCCTACGGCTCCAGCCTTTATTATAAAGAATGAAAAGAACTTTGAAAATGAAAAGGAAAGATTAAAAAAGTATATTCTTAAATCTCAAGAATTAGGCGAAAATTATTTTGACGGTAAACCCTCTTTATCTTTTGGAAAATTAACCAAAACAGAATGGAACAACTTACTTTACAAACATCTTGACCACCATTTGAAACAGTTTGGAGTATAAAATTTATTGATATCATAAAAAAAGGCTTCAATAGTATTGAAGCCTTTTTTTATGATATGGTTTTCAACTAGAGAATCATTCCAGCACCTAAGGTTTCATTTGTAAATTCATCTATAATTATTAGACTTCCAGTAAACCTATTTTTGTTATAATCATCTACAAAAAGTGGGTTAGAAGTTCTTATTAGAATTTTTCCTATATCATTTAAACCAATCGTAAGATCTTCTTCTTTTTTATTTAGGGTGTTGATATCAACTTTGTATTTTATTTCTTTTATCATACACTTTACTTCTTTAGTAGTATGTTTTACAAGGTATTTACCGCCTACTTGTAATTTTTTTTCATTAAGCCAGCAAATCATTAATTCTATATCTTGACTTACTTTTGGTGGATTATCTTTTTTTACAAGCATATCGCCACGGCTAATATCAATTTCATTTTCTAAAGTCATGGTTACCGACATAGGAGAAAATGCCTGTTGAAATTGCTCATTCAACATCTCAATAGATTTAATTTTGCTGGTAAAGCCAGAAGGCAATACTACTACTTCATCTCCAACATTAAAAGTACCTCCCTCAATTCGTCCAGCATAACCTCTGAAATCATGAAATTCATTGCTCTGAGGGCGAATTACCCATTGAACTGGGAAACGTGCATCCTGATAATTCAAATCTCCACTTATATTTACATTTTCTAAAGTATAAAGTAAAGTACCTCCTTTATACCAAGGCATGTTTTCTGATACATCTACTACGTTATCGCCAAGAAGTGCAGAAATAGGGATAAAGTGAATATCAGGTACAGAAAGACTTGAAGAAAATTCCGAATAATCTTTCTTGATTTTTTCAAACACTTCTTCTTTAAAGTCTACTAAGTCCATTTTGTTTACACAAACAACAATATGTTTTATCTGAAGTAAAGAAGCAATAAAAGAGTGTCTGCATGTTTGTTCCACCACACCATGACGAGCATCAATAAGAATTATAGCCAGATTAGCTGTAGAAGCACCAGTAACCATGTTTCTTGTGTATTGAATATGACCTGGAGTGTCTGCAATAATAAACTTACGTTTAGGTGTAGCAAAATAGCGATAAGCTACGTCGATAGTGATTCCTTGTTCACGTTCTGCTCTCAAACCGTCTGTAAGAAGGGCAAGATTTACATAACTATCTCCTCTTTTTAGGCTAGACTCTTCAATAGCATCTAGTTGGTCTTCAAAAATTGATTTTGTATCATAAAGTAATCTTCCAATAAGAGTGCTTTTGCCATCGTCTACACTACCTGCTGTTGTGAAGCGAAGCAAATCCATTTGGAGATAAGAATTGTCCTTTAATGCTGTCATATTGTTATTGAATCAATAAATGTTTGGCTAATATTAATTTCTTAGAAGTATCCTTGCTTTTTACGGTCTTCCATTGCTGCTTCAGAACGCTTGTCGTCTGCTCTTGTTCCTCGTTCTGTTACTCTAGAGGCTGCAATTTCTTCAATTATTTCTTCTAGACTATTTGCTGATGATTCTACAGCACCTGTGCAAGTCATGTCGCCTATGGTTCTAAAACGAATTTGTTTTTGCTCATAAAACTCATCTTTAAGTAAAGTAATAAAATCACACTTAGAAAGAAGTGTGCCATTTCTATTGACCACTTCTCTTTGATGAGTAAAATAAATATAAGGGATAGGAATTTGTTCTTGAGCAATATATTGCCAAACATCCATTTCTGTCCAATTACTTAAAGGGAAAACTCTGAAATGTTCCCCTATTTGCTTTTTGCCATTAAATAAGTTCCATAACTCTGGTCGCTGATTTTTAGGATCCCATTGCCCAAATTCATCTCTATGAGAAAAAAAACGTTCTTTTGCTCTGGCTTTCTCTTCGTCTCTTCTCCCACCTCCAAAGGCAGCATCAAATTTAAATTCTTCTAAGGCATCAAGCAATGTAATAGTTTGAAGACCATTTCTGCTTGGATTCGGTCCTTTTTCTTCTACCGCTCTACCTTTATCTATAGAATCTTGAACTAATCTTACAATGAGCCTTGCACCAACTCTTTCTACCATTTCGTCCCTAAAATCAAGGGTTTCTACAAAATTATGACCAGTATCTATGTGCAACAAAGGAAATGGAATTTTTGCAGGGAAAAACGCTTTTTGAGCTAAATGAACCATCACAATAGAATCTTTGCCTCCCGAAAATAGCAATACAGGTTTTTCAAACTGAGCGGCTACTTCCCTCATTATATAGATAGCTTCTGATTCTAACTGCTTTAGATGAGTTAAATTATAATTTGTCATATTGTTAACTTTTACTATTATTTGCCAAACTTTTAACTTTTTTATAAGTTGCCATCAAAATTTTTTGCTTACATTTTTGCATTTCCTCATTAGCAGTATTTACATGTATTGCAGGATTAATAGGGGGTTCAAATGGTGCATCAATCCCTGTGAAGTTTTGTATTTCTCCAGCCCTTGCTTTTTTGTAGAGTCCCTTCACATCTCTTTTTTCGCATTCTTCAATAGGACATTCAATGTAAACTTCATAAAAATCTTCTTCTCCTATAATCTGTTTAGCTAAATTGCGAATTTGTTCCGTAGGGCTTATAAATGAACAAATCGTAATGATTCCACAGTTTAAGAATAACTTAGCTGTTTCGGCAGACCTTCTAATGTTTTCTATTCTGTCTGCTTCACTAAAGCCTAAATTATTATTAATCCCTGTTCTTAAATTATCTCCATCGAGTAACTGGGTAATACAGCCTTCCTCATGAAGGGCTTGTTCTACAGCTTTTGCCAAAGTACTTTTACCTGACCCAGATAAACCTACCATCCATAAAACAATTGCTTTTTGTTTGAGAAGTTTTTCTTTGTCTTTACGTAGTAAAATTTTATCAAAAATAGGATGTATATTATTCATTCAATTGATTCAAGACCGCAAAATTAATACATTTCCTATAAAATCTAACATGATAATTGGGTTAATATCTTTCGTAATTGTAATTTGTTGTTTTCAAGGCTAATGACAACCATAACTTCAATAATCAAAAAACATCATTGAAAAGAGTATTTTTTTAACCATGTTAAGCGAGCAATTAAATATTGGTTAAATCGTAAAATATAGATATACAGTTAATTGAAAAATACAGAAATTTTTGTATTTTATTTATTTATAATCTAATAATGGCAAAAAAAACTTTTTACTCTATAGCTAATAGTAGATCAAATAAAAAAAAATCATTTTTCTTAAAACAGGTTTAAAAACTAAGTGCTTTTAATAAAAGATTGTAAAAATTAACAAAATTGACTATAAAATTTAGCTTATTGAATGATTAAAATTATATAATTTTTATAATAGATTGTATTTTTTTTATAAAAAATCAAACTTTTTCCAAATAAACTTGTTAGATTAGTATTATAAAAGAAAAAGTACTATGAGAAAGATAAGTGTAATTTTGTTTGCAATGCTGTTAGTATTCCAAACAACATCAAGTTTTGCGAATTCGTCCAAGCCAAGGGGAAAAAAAGGCGTAAATTATGCCAATGTGAATGCTGAAATTAAAGATATATTAGATGCCAAAGACTTTGGAGATATAAAGCCAACATCTGGTAAAGTAATGTTGAAGTATTATGTTGATAACAATAATATAATTCATATACTCGATATCAAAGGTAGTAATTCAATATTGACAGATTATGTACAATCATCTTTAGAAGGTACTGAATTATATAATTCAAATATAATCTTCAATAAGGAAGTAGTTGTAAAACTTAATTTTGATTTACAGTCAAATTAGTTTAGTTCTAAGTGAAAATTTTAAAAGAGGTATTTATACCTCTTTTTTTTTGTCTTAATCTTAAATATCTTGTAAGTATAAACTCATTGAAACTAGTAAGTAGATATACACCTCATGTTGGAAGAAGAAATTGCTAAAGAAAATAAAGAAATAGTAAATAAATACAGAAAGTTATTAAATGATGCAAAGCCTATATTAAAAGATGGAGATGCTAAAATAATCCGAAAAGCATTCAACATGTCGCTTCAAGCACATAAAGACATGCGACGTAAATCTGGCGAACCCTATATTTATCATCCTTTAGCAGTTGCCCAAATAGCAGTAGAAGAAATTGGCTTAGGAACAACTTCTATTATAGCTGCCCTTCTTCATGATGTTGTTGAGGATACTCATATAGAAATCCAAGATATAGAGCGAGAGTTTGGAACAAAAATAGCCAGAATAATTGATGGATTAACAAAAATATCTGGAGTGTTTGACCATGGCAGCTCACAACAAGCTGAAAATTTCAGGAAAATGATTCTTACGCTTTCCGATGATGTAAGAGTAATACTTATAAAACTTGCCGATAGGTTGCATAATATGCGAACACTAGGAAGTATGCCTAGAGAAAAGCAACTAAAGATATCGTCTGAAACCATTTATTTATATGCACCCCTAGCTCACCGCTTAGGGCTTTATGCAATTAAAACAGAAATGGAAGATTTGTATCTTAAGTACACCAATACAGATATTTATAAGGAAATAGCTGAAAAAATAAAACAAACTAAAACTGCAAGAGATAAATTCATAAAAGACTTTATTGCTCCAATAGACAAAGCATTAAGCAAACTTGGAATAAAATTTAAAATCAAAGGGCGTCCTAAATCGATTTTCTCCATATATAACAAAATGCGTAAGCAAAATGTTCCTTTCGAGGAGGTATATGACTTGTTTGCCATTCGCGTGATTATTGATACCGAAGATATGAATACAGAAAAAGCTTTGTGTTGGAAAGTATATTCTGTAGTAACAGATTTTTATAAACCCAATCCTGATAGGTTAAGAGATTGGGTAAGCACTCCTAAGAGTAATGGTTATGAGTCCTTACACACAACAGCAATGAGTAAATCTGGACAATGGGTAGAAGTACAAATACGAACTACCAGAATGGATGATATCGCAGAAAAAGGATTTGCAGCTCATTGGAAATACAAAGAGCATGGCAAAGAAGCTAAGGAACTTCCAAAAGAAACTGGCTTAGAGCAATGGATAAGAAAAGTAAGAGAGTTAATAGAACACAACGATTCTTCAGCAATAGAATTTTTGGATGATTTTCGAACCAACCTTTTTAATGAAGAAGTATTTGTATTTACCCCTAAAGGGGATTTAAAAATTTTACCCAATGGAGCTACTGCCTTAGATTTTGCATTTGAAATACATTCTAAAGTCGGCTCACAATGCTTGGGAGCTAAGGTAAACCAAAAACTAGTGCCTCTTAGTTTTGTGCTTACCAATGGAGATCAAGTAGAAATATTAACCTCCTCCAAACAAAAACCTAGCGAAGATTGGTTGAAGTTTGTAGTTAGTTCTAAGGCAAGAAGTAAAATAAAAGAAGCACTCAAAGAACAGAAAAAGCTAATTGCTCTCGATGGTAAAGAAATTGTGCAACGTAAGCTTGCTCAGATGAAATTAGAACTCAACAATGAAGTAATCAACCAACTGCTGATATTTTTTAACCGAAAAACTCCATTGCAACTTTTCTATGATGTGGCTAGGGGAATTATAGATACTAGAGACATTAAAAAATTTAGAGAAGAAAAAGAAATTAGAAAACCACTTGACAAACGTGAGATAGCAGACCTGCAAAGAGTTCCCACCGAAATCAAAAAATCTCCTTCAGATAATGATTTATTAATTATAGGAGAAAGCATTGATAAAATTGATTATAAATTAGCGAAGTGCTGTAATCCCATACCTGGTGATGATGTTTTTGGATTCGTTACTATCAGCGAAGGGATAAAAATTCATAGAACCAATTGCCCTAATGCTGTAGAACTAATGAGTAACTATGGCTATAGGGTTATTAAAGCTAAATGGACTTCTCAGAAAGAACTGGCATTTTTGGCTGGGGTAAGTATTGTGGGCTTAGATAGGGTGGGAATGGCGAGTGATATCACAAAAGTAATTTCCAATGAATATAAAGTAAATATGCGTTCTATTACTATAGACACTATAGATGGGATGTTTGAAGGAAAGATTATGCTTTTTGTTCAAGATACAAAACACTTAGATAAACTCATTTTAAAGCTAACTAAAGTATCTGGCATTACTAGTGTGCAAAGAATAGTCAGTAATGAGTAATTAGATGAAATAAAATTTTTACGCAAGTATAGATAGCCAAACTATTAAAAATACCTATGAAGTATTTTGTGTACATTTAAGTAGTGATTTTTAAATCAAAAATTTGAAAACACTAATTATGTTTCAGATTTTAAAGTTCAGTAGTAATAAATTTATTAATTAAGCCAATAATGAGGTACCAGATAATTCATACTACTGAGTATAAATATAAAGATGTCGTTCACCAATCTTACAGTGAACTTAGGCTTAGCCCTAACTTTACCCCACATCAAGAATGCATAAGTTGCAAGATAAATATCTTTCCGAATACTAGAACTATGAATAGTAGATTAGACTTTTTCGGAAATTTGGTACATAGCTTTTCAATTTGTCAACCACACCAGCAGTTAAAAATTATAGCAGAAAGCATAGTAGAACTTCAGGACAATAAAATTAATTTTAACTTTGAAAATGGAGTTTCTTCTTGGATAGAAGTTGCTAATATGTTTCAAGTATTTGATGCTAAATTATTGGATATAAAACAATTTATTTTGGACTCTACTTTTGTTAGAACCACCAATCAAATTAAAAGTTTTGTTGAACCTATTTTTATTTCAGAACCAATTTTATTAAGTGCTGTAAAGAAATTGATGAATGAAATCTATACTCAATTTGAGTTTAAATCTGGCGCAACCACAATTTCAACGCCCATTGAAGAAGTAATGCTCAGTAGAAAAGGAGTATGCCAAGATTTTGCTCACATTACTGTTGCTTGCTTGAGAAGTATGGGATTGGCAGCAAGATATGTAAGTGGTTATATAGAAACCATTCCACCTCCGGGAATAGAGAAACTAGTAGGTGCAGATGCCTCTCACGCATGGGTAAGTGTATATATACCTGAATATGGATGGGTAGATTTTGACCCTACGAATAATATTTTTGTCAATAATCAACATATTACTTTGGCAGTTGGTAGAGATTATGAAGATATAACTCCAGTTAGAGGTGTGGTTTATAGCGAGGGTGAACAAGAGATGGAGACTATTGTGGATGTGAATAGAATGTAAAAAAAGAGCCATTAAATAATGGCTCTTTTTTTACAATATTATTCTATTTTTTAAATTTAGAAACCAACTTTAAATTCTACTCTTCTGTTTTTGGCTTTTCCAGCAGGAGTGGTATTATCAGCGATAGGCTGCTCAGAGCCAAATCCTTCGGAAGTAATATCAGATTCTGAGATTCCTTTAGAAATCAAATAATCCTTAGCAGCTTTTGCACGAGCTTTAGAAAGTTCTAGATTTTTGTTAGCATCTCCTGAAGCATCAGTATGACCAAAAATATCAAGTTTATATTCATGGTGACTATTCATTACTTCTACAACTTTATCTAAAACAGGAAAAGAAGATTTTTTAATTACCGCAGAACCAGTTTCAAATTTTAAACCTGTAAGTGCAGTGCTTAATACTTTTAAAGTTTTGTCATCTACTTTGGGGCAACCTTTGTTTTCAACCAATCCAGCTACTGCGGGGCATTTGTCGTCTATATCTACGATGCCATCTTTGTCGCTATCTGGGCAACCTTTCATATCAGAAGCACCAGCTAAATCAGGACAACGGTCATTGGGGTCTGCTAAACCGTCTCCATCTGTATCCTTACAGCCTTTATGAAGCTCCACACCTGCAATAGTTGGGCAGGCATCTATGTAATCAGCAATTCCATCCGCATCGCTATCTAAAGGGCAACCCATAGCATCAGTTTTTACTCCAGAAGGTGTTCCTGCACATTTATCATCATCATCAAAAACACCATCTCCATCAGTATCTAATTTTACTACTGGAGCTGCGACAGCAACTGGTTTAGCAACATTGCAACACTCATCATAGGATTTGCCATAAGCAAGGTTGGCAACTTTACTTTCAGAGCTTAGCACTGGTATATCATTGCCGTGAACGATTCTAGCACATGATTTTGAGAACGATTGAGAAAAACTCTGATTACTTGCAAATGTTAATGTTAAAATCACAACAGATTTTGAGATGCTTTTAAAAATTTGAATTAGGTTCATAATTAGTCTGTTTTGGTTAAAAATTATATAAGTTGTCGTTTTTTGGTTTAAAACTAATGCTAATATATAAATATTTATTATTTTTTCTATTTAGACAGGTATAAAAAACGACAATAAAACAAAAAAAATGTATTTTATCAATATTAAATTATTCTATTATAATTTACTTTAACTATTAGAAATTAGATCACTTTCGAACAAAGTTATAAAGCCTCGTGATGGAGTATATTTTAGAAGATTTTTCTTTAAACTTTTATAACGCTGCATAAAGCGGTTAAAAAAACACTGCCTTTCGGACAGTGCTTTTTTTGAAATAAAAACAATATCTATTATTTCTTAATTTTTAGCTTAAGCTTTAATTTATCTACCAATAAGTACATAGCAGGAACAAGTATAAGGGTAAGGAAAGTTGCAAAACTTAGACCGAATATCATTGTCCAAGACAGAGGTCCCCAAAATGCTACACTATCTCCACCAAAGTAAATATGAGGGTTTAGCTCACTAAATAAAGTTACAAAATCCATATTTAAACCTACTGCCAATGGAATTAATCCTAAGATAGTAGCTGTAGCGGTAAGTAATACTGGGGTCATTCTAGTTTTGCCTGCTAAAATTATAGCATCGAGTGTTTTCATGCCTTCTTTTTCTAACATCTCGGTAAATTCAACGAGTAGAATTCCATTTCTTACCACTATACCTGCAAGGGCTACAATACCTATACCAGACATTACTATAGAAAATTCC
>REBA01000031.1 GCA_004294225.1 Cytophagales bacterium
TCATAACTATGTACAAAAAACTTCAACCTTTTTTAGAAAAAGAACTAAACGCTATCAAAGAAGCAGGTCTTTGGAAGCGTGAGCGCATTATTACCACGCCACAAGGGGCGGATATTAAAACGCAGGATGGCCGTGCCGTGATAAATTTTTGTGCCAACAATTACCTTGGACTTTCGTCTCATCCAAAAGTGATTGAAGCTATCAAAAACCAACTAGACCAATACCTTCACCTGATGGTCTATGGCGAAGTTGTTCAATCGCCACAAGCCTTATTAGCAAAAGCCATTAGTCAAACACTCCCTCCTTCATTAGACAATATCTATTTTGTAAACTCAGGGAGTGAGGCAATTGAGGGAGCCCTAAAACTTGCCAAACGATATACACAAAGAAGTGAAATTATCTATTTTGAAAATTCTTACCACGGTTCTTCGCACGGTGCACTTAGCATTATGGGCAATGAATATTTCAAACAAGCATTTCGCCCATTATTGCCCAATACCAGAATGATTAGGTTAAATCAAATTGAAGACCTAGATTATATTACTAAAGAAACTGCCTGTATAGTATTAGAAACCATTCAAGGGGAAGCAGGTGTAAGAATTCCAGATACAAATTATATTAATGCACTCGCCACAAAATGTAAATCTACTGGTACATTATTGATACTTGATGAAATCCAAACTGGCTTTGGAAGAACCGGGAAATTCTGGGCTTTCGAGCATTTTGACATCCAGCCCGACATTCTAGTTTGTGCCAAAGGAATGGGAGGAGGAATGCCCATAGGAGCATTTATCTCTTCAAAAACAATCATGAATTCACTTACCGAAAACCCTGTATTAGGGCATATCACCACATTTGGTGGTCACCCTGTAAGTTGTGTTGCCTCTCTTGCAGTTATAGAAATATTGAGAGAAGAAAAACTCATTGAGCAAGTAGCTTGTAAAGCAGAAAAAATAAAACAATTGCTTCATCACCCCAAAATAAAAAGTATTAGAAACATGGGTCTGATGATGGCTGTAGAATTTGAATCTTACCAAATTCTAAAACCTATTATCGACCAAGCTATACAACTAGGAGTATTGACCGATTGGTTTCTTCACTGTGATAACGCTATGCGAATTGCACCTCCACTCACCATCACAGAACAAGAAATCGAAGAGGCATGCCTATTCCTATTGAATGCAATAGAAACTGCCTAGATTTTTGTCTGTTTTATGCAATTTGCTGTATTCAAAAATGACAATTTGTCTATTTTAACTGATTGTAAATAACAGAAAATAGACATTTTGTCTATAAATGCGATTTGGAAAGGAAATTGAAAATATAAAGCCAAACAGAAATAAAAAAAACTATGAATTTCAACAACTATACCATCAAATCGCAAGAAGCTATTCAGAAAGCAACCGAAATAGCTTCCAATGCAGGGCAACAAGCCATTGAAACTGGACACCTTCTAAAAGCCATTCTTATTTCAGAAGAAAATCTTATCAATTTTATTTTCTCTAAATTACAAATCAACAAAGCTAACCTAGAACGTAAGTTAGAAGACACCATTAGCCAGTATGCAAAAGTAAGTGGCGGAAGCCCCTATTTGTCAAATGAGGCAATGGCTGCACTTAATAAAGCTACTAGTTATCTCAAGGAATTTGGAGATGAATATGTGGCCATAGAACACCTCTTATTAGGAATATTAACAGGTAAAGACAAAGTAGCTACCCTCATGAAAGAAGAGGGATTCAATGAAAAACAACTCAAATCAAGCATTAAAGAATTAAGAGGAAATTCCAAAGTAACAGACCAACACGCCGAAGGTAAATACAGGTCATTAGAAAAATATTCTATTAATCTTAACGAACAAGCAAAAGCAGGTAAGATAGATCCAGTAATAGGCAGAGATGAAGAAATCAGAAGGGTATTACAAATACTATCTCGTCGTTCTAAAAACAACCCTATACTTCTTGGCGAACCAGGAGTAGGTAAAACAGCCATTGTAGAAGGCTTAGCTCAAAGAATAGTGCAAGGAGATGTTCCAGAGAACCTAAAAAGCAAAACCCTAATCTCATTAGACATGGGGCTTTTAGTAGCTGGAGCAAAATACAAAGGAGAATTTGAAGAACGCCTAAAAGCCGTAATTAAAGAAGTTACAGATTCTGAAGGAGAGATTATTCTATTTATTGACGAGATACACACCCTTATAGGAGCTGGAGGTGGCGAAGGAGCCATGGATGCCGCCAACCTTCTTAAACCAGCATTAGCAAGAGGCGAACTACATGCCATAGGAGCCACAACCCTTAAAGAATATCAAAAACATATAGAAAAAGACAAAGCACTTGAGCGCAGGTTCCAATCTGTGATAGTAGATGAACCAGATATGCAAGATGCCATTTCTATTCTTAGGGGAATAAAAGACAAGTACGAGCTACACCATGGAGTAAGAATAAAAGATGAAGCCATCATATCTTCTGTAGAGCTTTCTTCAAGATACATCAGCGATAGATTTCTTCCTGACAAAGCAATAGACCTTATGGATGAAGCTGCCGCAAAATTAAGGTTAGAGATAGATTCTGTTCCCGAAGAGTTAGATGAAGTTCAGCGAAAAATCATGCAATTAGAGATAGAAAGAGAAGCCATCAAAAGAGAAAATGATAAAGACAAAGAAAATGTGCTTTCTAAAGAAATCGCAGATCTTACCGAAACCAGAAATGCCTTAAAAGCAAAATGGCAAGAAGAAAAATCTTTTATCACCGAAGTTCAAAAAGAAAAAGAAAACATAGAACGATACAAACTAGAAGCCGAACAAGCCGAAAGAGCAGGAGATTATGGAAAAGTAGCAGAAATCAGGTATGGGAGAATTAAAGAAAGTGAATCAAAACTAGAAGCACTAAAAACACAACTTGATTCACATAGCGATGGAAACAGCATGATGAAAGAAGAAGTCTGTGCTGAAGATATTGCAGATGTTGTAGCAAAGTGGACAGGAATCCCTGTATCTAAAATGCTTCAGAGTGAGAGGGTAAAATTACTTTCTCTAGAAGCAGAACTTAGCAAAAGAGTAGCAGGGCAGGAAGAGGCGATAGCTGCAATAGCCGATGCAGTAAGAAGAAGTAGAGCAGGGCTTCAAGACCCTAAAAGACCTATCGGTTCATTTATATTCTTAGGAACTACAGGAGTAGGAAAAACAGAACTCGCCAAAACCCTTGCTGAATACCTTTTCAATGACGATAATGCGATGGTGCGGATAGACATGTCGGAATACCAAGAAAAACATGCTGTAAGTAGATTAATAGGAGCACCTCCAGGTTATGTGGGATACGATGAAGGTGGTCAATTAACAGAAGCTGTAAGAAGAAAACCATATTCTGTAATACTTCTTGACGAGATAGAAAAAGCACACCCAGATGTATTCAACATATTATTACAAGTGCTAGACGATGGGAGATTGACAGATAATAAAGGTAGGGTAGCCAATTTTAAAAATACCATTATTATCATGACTTCTAATATTGGAGCACATCTTATCCAACAAAATTTTGATGAGCTAAAAAGTAAGATAGATAACTTAGGAGAAAACACTCGACCATACCTAGAGGAAGAATTCGCAGAGAAAGCAAAAAAAGAAGTTATTGAATTATTGCGAAAAACAATTCGACCAGAGTTTCTAAATAGAATAGACGAAACAATAATGTTCAAGCCACTTTCAAAAACAGAAATAAGAAAAATAGTAGATATACAATTCAAGCAGATTCAATCAAGATTAGAAGAATCGGGTATAAAAATAGAAGCTACAGATGAAGCCTTGGCACACTTAGGTCAGCTAGGCTTTGACCCACAATTCGGAGCAAGACCTCTAAAAAGAATTCTTCAAAAAAGCATTATGAATGAATTATCTAAAGAAATCTTAGCAGGAAAGATTAAGAAAGATTCCATAATTGGCATCACGCTTGATGATAAAAAATCTTTTCAATTCATCAATCTAGATGAAATAAGTTTGAAATAAAAAAAGCACACTAGAGCAACCAACTCTAGCGTGCTCAACCATAACCCCAAAAAAATTACTTTAAATTAAAATTAGGATAAGCCTCCATACCATGCTCTTTGTAATCTAGACCAGTGAGTTCGTCATCCTCAGGAATTCTCAAGCCCATTGTTTTTCTTAATATTCCAAAAAACAAAGCAGACATAGTAAAAGCTGTTACCCCTGCTGCAAAAATTCCTGTAAGCTGAACCAACAATTGATCTAAGCCCGACTTATCACCAAAAACACCAACAGCTAAAGTCCCCCAAATGCCACAAACTAGATGAACAGAAAGAGCCCCAACAGGGTCATCAAGCTTGAACTTATCAAATAATATAACAGAAAACACCACAATTACTCCAGCTATTGCACCTATTAGAACTGAATCCAATGGACTCATCACATCAGCACCAGCAGTAATGCCTACCAAACCCGAGAGAATACCATTCAGCACCATACTCAAATCATATTTTCTACTCAAAATAAATATGGTAATAGCAGCCATAACACCGCCTGCTGCAGCAGCCAGAGTAGTGGTAACAAACACATGAGATACGGCACCTGGATCCGCAGAAAGTACAGAACCACCATTGAAGCCATACCAACCTAACCAAAGCATAAAGGTTCCAATCACAGCAGAAGTCATATTATGTCCAGTAATTGGCTTAATTCTATTGTTTTCATATTTCCCTAACCTTGGTCCCAATAAAATAACCCCAGCAAGAGCTGCCCACCCTCCTACAGAATGCACTAAAGTGGAACCAGCAAAATCATGAAAACCAAGTGTATTTAACCAACCTCCCCCCCATTTCCAACTACCTATTACAGGGTAAACTAAAGAAACAAACAAAAGCGAAAAAACTAAAAAAGAATTCACTTTTATCCGTTCAGCTACAGCACCAGAAACAATAGTGGCACATGTAGCTGCAAACATTGCTTGAAAAAGAAAGTCTGTCCAATAAGTATAACCAATATTATAATCAGCAGATAATCCATTTTCAGGAAGGCTTAACCCGAACCCATAGAAACCAATAAAATCCATACTTTTCTCCCCAAAATGAGGATACATGAGACCAAATCCACAAAATGCAAATGTGAGTATGCCTATTCCAGGAATTACTGTATTTTTAAAAAGTACATTAGTGGTGTTCTTTGCTCTTGTAAGACCAGACTCTAGCGTAGCAAAACCAAGATGCATTATAAAAACAAGAGCAGTAGCAATAAGCATCCATAAATTATTCACTGCAAAAGAGTTTTCCTCTACTGATTTTTTCAACATCAATAACTCTTGATTAGATTTTTCTAAAGCAAACCTTGTAGCTTGATGTAATGAATCATTAAGTGCTACTTGAAAAAGCGAATCTTGTTGAATCTGAAGTATTTCTTCTAAAGACATATTATATATTTAAATTTGACTTATTCTAATAGATTGATCTATAGAGGAAACATAAATCTTACCATCCCCCACTTGACCAGTATTTGCAGATTTAGTAATTACTTCCACCACTTCATCTGCATCAATATTTGGAACTACAATCTCAAGAACTCTTCTAGGTACAACAGCCGCATTAATAATTGAAGTTCCTCTGTAAGAACCTTTGTTTTCGTTTTGAAATGTTACCCCATTTACCTCATAATAAGTAAAATATTCAACTCCTATATCATGCAAAGCCAACCTAACCTCGTCAAATTTTGATGTGCGTATGATGGCTTGAATTTTTTTAAGCATTATTAATATATTAGATTAGTTATAAAGTCTCTTTCAATAGTACTCTCCAGAATTATTATTATTCATATAATTTAAATTAACAAAATAAATTCAAGAATAAAATTATTTGACAATTTTTTATTCATAAATATTAAATAAGTATAAATTTACTATATTATTTGTTAATATTTAAACCACTTTTTATAAAAAAATACAATTTATTTATTAATTTAGTTTTTATATTACTTAACTGTAATTAAAATATAGAAACAACTTTTTTATAACTATTTATATACAATACACTTTGGCTTAGAAAAGCCATATTATATAAATACAAATATAGTCAAGATGAAAAACATCAAACATCACGCTATTATCGTAACGTGTAATGACAAAGAGGCATTGATATTGGTTAGGAATGAGATAATAAGACTTTACAAGTCAAACATGGAAGCCAAAAATGCTCAACAATTGGTGAGTCCAATCATTGATAGCCTTATTAATAAATATTGTTCTTTTTTTATTGCTCCTGATGGTAGCAAAGAAGGCTACGATGCTTCTGATGATAATGATAGGGTGAGAAAGAAAATAACAGATTTTTTGAATACCTTGATAGAATCAGATGGAAGCAACTCTGTAAAATTTGTAGAAGTTTACTATGGCACCGACGAGAGCTTAGCGGGAATAGAAAATAACAACTAAAATCTATTTCATTTTTTCCTCTTCCCCTAATAAATATCCATAAGGTTTTAAGGAATTTACATTATCAAGCAATACTTTTATCATCCCTGTAACTGGTATAGAAAGAATCATCCCTAAAACGCCCCAAAGTGCGGCACCAATAATTAAGACTAGAGTAGCAGCAAGAGGATTTATACTTACACTTGAGCCTACAACTTTAGGGGTAATAAAGTTATTGTCGAGAAACTGAACAAATACACAAACTCCTAAGACACCAATGGGATACCAAATGGAATCTTTGGTAAGCAATGCTATTAATATTGGAAAAATACTTCCTACTATTACCCCTATGTAAGGTACAATATTTAAAAAAGCCGCCAAAGTGCCAAACAATATAGCATGCTCTAAACCCAAAATCATAAAACCAAATGAATTAAGCAGAGCAAGAATTATAATATCTATCAACATACCTTTTATGTATTGCTGAGAAACCATTGCAACCTTAGCGACAATAAATTTTATCTTGCGTTGGTTAGCAGCTTTAGAAATACTAGCAATGACCAAAATAAATCTTTCTTGATAATAGGTCATAAAAAACACATAAATAGGTATTAAAAAGAAATCTGCCAGAAAAGCCCCTGTACTAGAGAATACATTCAGTATATATGTACTGGCATCTTGACCAATAAGCACTAGTTTATCATTAAACCAAGCTGTTTGCTCTCTTCTGCTGAACGAAGTATTTTTAGCAATATAGACTTGCAAATCATGTATTCTGCCTTCTAAATTTTTCTGCAATTCGGGCAAATCTTCTTGAAACGAATACAATTGATATACAAAAAAATAAAATAGAGCAATGATGACTATAATCGCTAGAACAATGCTTAATAGTATAGCAAACCATTTAGAAAATCTTTTCTTGCGTAGCCATCTAGAAATAGGCGATAATAAAAATGTGAAAAACAAGGCTATTGCTATAGGCTTTAGTATATCTTGTGCAATATACAAGCTATGGCATAGCATTATTAGAATTGCTAATACAAAAAAAAGTTTTACATACTTGGGATAGGCAGAAGTCATATAGGTAGATTTGAACACTCCCTTAAATTACAATTAATTATTTTCTAAAGAAATTATAAAAATCCCTTCTCAATTCTTCACCCCACCAGCTAATAAATAGAGAACTGCCATTCGCACCGCTACTCCGTTTTCTACTTGATCAAGTATAACAGAATGGCTAGAATCGGCTACATCACTAGTAAGCTCTATACCTCTATTTATTGGCCCAGGATGCATAATAAGAATTTCTTTATTCAAACTGTCTAATATTTCTTTATTGATTCCATAATAAAGCGAATATTCTCTCAATGAAGGGAAATACTTAATCGTTTGCCTTTCAAGCTGAATTCTAAGCACATTAGCCACATCGCACCATTGCAAAGCTTTTCTTAAATCTAGTTCTACTTTTACTCCTAAATCTTTTAGGTATCTAGGCAATAAGGTATTAGGCCCACAAACCATCACTTCTGCATTTTGTTTCTTAAGTGCATAAATATTAGAAAGTGCCACCCTAGAATGCAGAATATCTCCAAAAATACATACTTTCTTACCTTCTACTTGTCCCAAACTTTCTTGAATAGAAAAAGAATCGAGCAAAGCCTGTGTCGGGTGTTCATGGGTACCATCACCAGCATTAACTATGTTTGCTTGAATATGCCGTGCTAAAAAATGAGGTGCTCCTACACTGCTATGACGCATCACAATCATATCTACTTTCATTGCCAATATGTTATTGACAGTATCTAGCAGTGTTTCTCCTTTTTTTACTGAGCTCGAGGAGGAAGAAAAATTAATTACATCTGCTGACAATCTTTTTTGAGCCAACTCAAAAGATAATCTAGTGCGAGTGCTATTCTCAAAAAATACATTGGCAATGGTAATGTCTCTTAACGAGGGAACTTTTTTAATTGGTCTATTAATTACTTCCTTAAAATTTTTGGCGGTTGCCAATATCAAGGCGATATCTTCTTTAGTAAGATCTTTTATTCCTAACAAGTGTTTTACACTAAGTTGAGACATGTATTTAAAATTTATTTAAAATAATATTATTGACTTCTAAGCCTATTTAGTTCGGTTTTTTGATTAACCAGATACCATCTTCTGCTATACCTTCTTGCTCTACTAACTCTACCAAGACCTTCTCTGAACTCAAGCAGTTTACTCCCTTTCCAACATAATTTGCTTGAATAGGTAAATCCCTACTATATTTTCTGTCTATCAATACTGCTAAGTCTACTCTTTCTGGTCTTCCAAATGCTATCATAGCATCCATTGCAGCTCTTACTGTTCTTCCTGTATATAAAACATCATCTACTAAGATTACATTTTTACCTTCAATAGTGAAGGGGACTCTAGTTTCATTCGCTCTCAATTGAATATCTTTCCTTCTGAAATCATCTCTGTAAAAAGTGGTATCTAAATAGCCTAAAGGAATTTCTTTTTCTAATAGCTCTTGAAGTTTACGATGTATTCTTTCTGCCAAAAAAACACCTCTTGGCTGCATTCCTAAGATTACCGAATGCTTGAAACTATCGTGCTTTTCAATAATCTGACGACAAAGCCGCTCTATAATAATCTGTAAGAGTTGGTGCGTAATAATGATTCTCTTTTCCATAGGTTCAAATTAGGCAAATATAACTACATTAATGTAAATTCTACAGTTTTTGAATCTTTACTCATCAAAAACAGAATACTAAATAAGAAATATATTTTACTGTAATATCATTCCCCGTATTTTTGTTAAAAAAACTTCAATGAACCTTCTAGAAAAACTAATCGAATTTTATAAAGAAGACCCCAAAGACCCTTTCAATATCTATGCCCTTGCCACCGAATACCAAAAAACAAATCTTCAAGAAGCTTTAAGGCTATTTTTACTACTTGAGCAAAGCTTCCCAGATTATGCAGCCACTTATTATCATTTAGCAAAATTATATGAAAAGCTTAACGATAAAGAAAATGCTATAAATACCTATAAAAAAGGAATAGAAATATGTACAAATCTCAGAGCTCATCACGCTTTGAAAGAACTAAAAAATGCCTACAACGAATTGCTCTTTGAGGATTAAAATAAAAAAGGATTGACAATAAAATCAATCCTTTTTTCTGAAAAGCAAACCAATAAACTATTTAGTTATCTGAACCCAGCCTTTATATTTCCTTGCTTTTGTAGGATGTTTGAGATCATAATAATATACTCCGGCCTCTACATTGTCTCCATTCCAATCATTGGCATATCTTGAATTCAAATAAACCCTATCTCCCCATCGGTTATATACTTCTAGTGACCATTCTCCTTTGTAAATTCCTCTTACTTGGAACACGTCATTTATACCATCTCCATTAGGGGTAAACAAGTTGGGTATGGTAAAGCAGTCTTCCGTCATCGTTACCTGAATACTGTCTCTTAGCATACAATTGTACTTGTCTTTTATCATTACTTGATAATTGCCTTCTCTTTCTACTTCTATGTTACCCACTGTATCCGAAATAAAAGTCAAGGAATTCTTCTCAAACCAAGTATAAGTATATTTGTCTTTGATAGGTTTATTCAGGTCCATAAGATCTCTGATGATTAGCTTTTCTCCAATACATAAGACACTATCAGGGATAAAGTTAGTTCTTATAGAATCAAAATTAAACACATTAGTACCTGGTGTAGAAATTCCGCACTCGCTTGTTAAATCTACGAAGTAAAAACATGGTTTAGTTGCTTTAAAGGTTTGTCCTCTTCCTATGATTTCATTTCCTGTACATTGAGAATACCAGAAATAAGAATCAAAGCCTCTGCCAGCATCTATTACTACAGGTTGGTCTAAACACACCGTGGTGTCATTGCCCAGGTTTCCATCATTTTTTTGAATATAAGTAACTTCTGTAGTAAAATCAGCTTTGCAAATCAGTGAAGTTACTGTTAACGAAACAGTCTCTACTTTTGAGTTTCCTTGGAAACTTGGGAAGGTTAATAAGAATACATTATCTTTTGTAGGTAGGTTATCGTTCCATTTGTAGGTATCAAATCCTTTCTTAGCTACAATTTTAGGTGCATCTGCATTGCTACAAACTCTTAGGTTTCTTGGCAATTCTACAAGAGGAATAGGAACATATGTTACATTAAGACTATCGCTTCCAGTACATCCTAAGCGGTCAGTAACTGTTACTTTGTAAAAACCACTTAAGAAAGGGATATATACTTGTTCTTTATAGTCTTTTACATTCCATTCATATTTTACAAAACCTGGCCCTGCATCTATTACAAAATTAGTTCCCGCACAAGCAATCGTATCATTCTTATCTAGATTGATATTGATAGAATCTCCATAAGTAACATTTTTGGTTCTAGAAACCTTGCAAGTCCATACATCTTCTACAATAGCAGTATATGGTCCACTTACCCTAGGGAATATTTTAAAATTATTTCCCACATTGGGCTGACCATTTGGAACATCCCATTTCCATGTATAATTACTAAGATTATTGTATCTACTATCAGTAGCTCTTAGGGTATCGCTAGGGCGTGTTGCACATACTGTATCATTCAAATCTCCCAAAGAAAATCCTGCTAAAGAATCAGAAAAAGTTACCGCTACTGAATCTAAATTATCGCACAGTTCTCTATTAAATATTCGCACAAGGTACTTCCCAGAGGTTTTAGGTTCAAACTGTTTAGCTCCTGCTGGGTCAATGGAGCCAGCTGGGAATATCTCCCAATTCCAAGTGTAAACATTGGTTTGAAAAACAGGTAGTGTGGATGTAATCGTTTTTGGCAAATTAAAACATATTGTATCTTCAGGTTTACCTAGATCAAACCCAGATAAATCCTCAGAAAAGGTAACTTGAGTTTTATCATCAGCAGGACAATCCCATCTATCCCTTATGAATGCGGTATATACTCCTGTTTTATTAGGGATTGCTTTATAATCATTCCCTGGGTTATTTGCTCCATCAGGAACTGTCCACGTCCAAGTGTATTCTGCAAGATTATGGTATTTCTTCTGATCTGTAGAAACTATTCTTTGCAGGTCTATAGAATTATAACAAATAGTGTCTGCTGGTTTAAACAGTCTGAAAGCCCTCAAAGAATCTGAATATTGCACTTGTACAGAATCTCTATTGGAACATTTAAACAAATTAGTTACCATCGCTTTAAATTTTCCTGTAGTATCTGGACTAATTTCATTCACAGTCAAATTAGTAATCCTTGAGAAATCGGGTACTGTCCATTCCCATTTAAATTCATTTCCTTGGTATCTACTATCGGTAAGTTTTCTCTCTATATTGAAACATACTGTGATGCTGTCTGGACCTAAATTTAAGTCTTGTAAAGACTTATCAAAAGTTACTTGTGTGCTTGCTATAGCTTCGCAATTATAAATATCTTTTACTACAGCAGAATATAGCCCACCTCTATCGGGCAATACCTTGAACACATTGCCAATGTTCTCATTGCTTGGTATAGTCCATGTCCAAGTATAATTGCTTAGGTTATGGTACTTCAAGTCTGTAGAGGTAATTTCTTGTAAGTTCAATGGTTCATTGAAACAAATTGTATCAAAAGGTTTATTGAAACTCAATGCCAATAAAGAATCTGAAAACAATACTGTTGTAGAATCTATATTCTCACATTGTGTAATTTTATTGACAATCTTAGCAAAATACTCTCCACTTGTATCTACTACTACTGCACTAGAATCTAATGGGCGGAATTTTGAATTAGGAGGTAATGTCCATGTCCATTCATAGATATTTAGATTGTTAAACTTTACACTATCTGCTTTGATAGTTCTATCTCCGATAGGTGTATTAAAACAAATCGTATCATCAGGACTTTTGATATTAAACCCAAACAAGTCATCGAAGTAGCTTATATTTTTGCTATCGGTAGTATCGCAGCCCCATCTATCTGTGATTCTTACAGTATAAGTTCCGCTATTGATGGGTTTTATCTGGCTTTGATTGCCAGGGTTTGTTTGCCCAGAGGGTACCGTCCATGCCCAAGTATAATTACTTATATTATCGTATTTAGGATTAGTAGCTTTAATAATTTTGCCATCTGCAGCAGTAGCAATACATATTTTTTCATCTGGGTCTCCCAAATTAAAATCTAATAAGGAATCAGAAAATTGAATAAACACAGAATCTTTGGCTTTACAATTGAACCTATCCGTTAGTTGTGCCAAGTATTTTCCCGTACGGTCGGGGTAAGCTATTGTATTGGGGGTTGGGTTTACTGCTCCTGTAGGAACAACTAACCAATTCCATACAAACTGACTTCCTCTGTACTCTGGCAAAGTAGAAGTGATAGAATCTTCTAAATCTACACATACAACTCTATTGGGAGCACCCAAATCAAAATCTGCTAACAAACGAGAGAATGCTATATCGCTAGTATCACTATCAAAACATAGGTTTGTTTTATTTTGAACTGTGGCTACGTATCTTCCACTCACATTGGGCTGAACTTTCACTACGGCACCTGGAGCAATAGCTCCATTGGGTATTACTGGCCAAGTCCAATTATAATTGACCAAATCAAATTTTATACTATCTCTCGCCAATATAAATCTATTAGGATATAAATCATTGAAGCAAATTGTATCCGAAAAAGGGTTATTCAGCTCAAAACCTAAATCGGGTACATAAGTAATATTTACTGAATCTGAAGCTATACATAAGCCTGAAACATCTGTTACAGTTACTTTATATTTTCCTGATGCAGTTACAGGGAATTTAGACACATTAGTGCTTGGGTTAGGTAAACCTGCTGTGTTAGTCCATACATAAGTATTATAATTAGGGGTAGCATCTACCTCAAAATCTTCATAACTACAAGCTATTCTATCATTCCCTAATTCTAGAGGCAACTCGGTTACGACTCTAAAATCTAAAGTATCTTGATCTATACAGCCATTATTATCTGTAAGTCTTACAGAATAAAACCCTGGATTAGTAACATTAAATGTAGGTTGGTTAGTTCCAGGATTAGGTAAGCCTAAGCTATTTGCCCATACATAGCTGACGATATTGGGCTTAGTAGCATTGATAGTAAAGGCGATGTTTTGACAAGTAGATTTTGTATTTCCTAAATCAAGATTAAATGAAGGAACATACGTAATCGTAATACTATCAGCTGACTTACAGGTATTAGGGTCGGTGCCTATTACTTTGTATTTTCCACTTTGAAGTGGCTTGTAAGAAAAAGTATTTACAGGAATAGTCAATGCTGGGCTAGTAGTTGCCACCCAGTTATACTCTACGAATCCAGTCGTTGGGGTAAGCGTATAATTGGTATTCCAGCAAGCAATCGTACCAGCAGGAGAAGAGGTTAATCTCATACTTAGAGGTACAAAATAATTGGCAAAAACTGTAGCAGTGGCAGGGCAGTTATTGGCATCAGTTATGGTTACTCTATATGTTCCTCGGATTGTAGGTCTATGTTGGCTTTGAGATATGTTTGGGCTAATAGGATTGCCATTCAAAGCCCAAGTGTAGCTATTAAATCCGCTTCCTGCATTAATAATAGTTGTAGTATTCAAGCCATTGGCGTTTTCACACACTACAGTAGGCAATTGGGGCAAACTAAAATCAGCAGTATCTTGATAATTAATATCTACAAATCTTCTAGAGGTACAACCTGAGGCATCTGTAGCTGCTACCAAATATCTTCCACTTTGGCTTGGACGGTGGCTGATGCCTGGCCCTGAAATAGGATTAATAGTTTGATTATTTCTACTGAATACATAAGAGCTAAAACTTCCTCCGCTTGGTGTAATTCTATAAGTAGTATTGTTGGCACAGAATACGCTTGGTGGAGTATTCAGATTCAAAGGAAGGGTATCTACATAGTTTACATTTACACTTGCTGTGGTATTACATCCATTTAAATCTATAGCATTTACACGATAAGAACCGCTAGCTCTAGGCGTATAACTTGAACTATTGCTTGCATTAGGTGCTGGGTTATTTCCAAATAACCATGTATAGGTAGGGAAGTTATTAGGATTTGCATTAATTACAAAGCCTGCATTAGAACATACATTATTTGGTGGTTGCGATAGGCTAATAGGAGTAGGATCTACAACGCTACCTATAAACAATTGGTCTGAAGCATCGCATCCATTAGGGTCTTTGGCACTTACTTCAAAAGTGCCTGACTGACCTAATAATGGCTTGTGAATTCTTCCTCCATTACCACTACTTGGAATAATAGTATTAGAATTCAATCTCCATATTGGGCTACTAAAATTATTTGGAAGAGTAATGAGAAAATTACCATTTGTACATATAGGGGCGTTTTGATCAGGTCCTAAATTGAAAGTTTGGGCAATCACCCAATTCACGTTAGTATTATCAGAACTAGGACAATCATTATTATCTATTACATTTAAGGTATATGTTCCTGAAGTGGTTGGGGTAAAAGAACTATTAGTACCAACTACATTACCATTAAATCTCCACTCATAGGATTTAAAGTTCGGCGTTACCGAAGGGGTAGCATGGCTGAGTTGATAGTTTGCATTAGAACAAACTACACCCACTGGATCTATCAAAACTACGGGAACTGTTGTGCTAAATTTACTAATATTAATGGCATCAGAAAAAGCACAATTGTTATTATCTACAATATTTACTCTATACTCTCCATCTGCTGTAGGGCGAAATGTTCTGTTCCCCACCCCAGACAAAAACTGTGTACCATTTCTGAACCACTGAAGCGAATTTAGTGAGGCATTGCTAGGGTTGGTAGTAACTACGATATTGAAATTCTCTGCAGAACATACTGTGGGTTTGTCTCCTAAATCAAAAGTTACTGGATTAACAAAGCTCAAGTTTACTTCATCCGAAGAAATACACCCATTTTGATCTACCAAATCTAGACGATACAAACCGTTGTTCGCCTGAGCCTGATAACGTGATTGTTGCCCAATCTCTGTTCCATTAAATTTCCATGAGTAAGATGAAAAAACGTAATTAGAACTTGCAGGTGGTCTTGCAACTGCTATAAATTCTGGAATATTATTGGTACATACTGGGGCATTGGGTTTATTAAACGTTCCAGTAACAGCTATATTGTAAGTAATTGTTACTTGCTCTGTATTTCTACAAGAATTAGCATCGGTTGCCGTTACGGTATAGAGTCCTCCTGTGGTTGGCAGATGGCTTAAAGGTGCATTAGATGGAGTAAAATTATTTCCTGCTCTTGCCCACTGATAGGAACAACCATTACACGCCACAGGATTAATAGTAATCAATGCAGTATTGTCGTTGTTACAAATTGAACCATTGTTTTTTACATTGAGATTAAAATCAGGTTCACTGAATACAGTAATATTTACATTGTCATTAATTCTACAAGCTCTATTATCTTCTATTTCAACGGTATAAACATCTGGCACATTAAGATTAGACTGAGGACTAACTGGAAAAGTTATGACACCAGTAACCCGATTATACAAATTCGGATCCATTTGCTGACCGTTTCTTCTCCAAATCGTGCTAGTAATTGTACCGAAAAGCCTAGGGTCTAAAGTGAGAGAGGTATTGGGGCATACTGAAAGGGAAGCAGGCAACTCTGTATCTATTAAACCATAATCTGAGAAATAACCAAAACGTGCGGATCCTCCTGAGAATTGACCATTGATAACTCCTAAATGAAAATAGCCTCTAGAATTTGAGAGCGATAAAGCTGTACCTGTAGGAACAGCAGCTTCAGAAGAAAATTCCAATTGAAATACCCTCCATCCCGGAAAAGAGGGATTATCAAAGTAATTGCTAGGATTATTCAATGCTGCTTGAACTGTACCGCCAAGTTCATAAGTAAAATTACCTATAGCTTCATCTTGTGCTAATATAGTTAAAAAGAAATTACTTGTGGAAGACCTTACAAAGGAAACGGCCTTAGAACCAGTACACCTGATCGTAGGGAGCAATGGACTACCTGCCTCTTCTCCAAAACCTGATAAATATAATGCATACACAGGCTTAGCTGGTCCATTTAGCGATGAACCATCAGTTGCTTTCAGGAATCTTGAATCATTAGCATCTGATGCTGATGGGTTAGGCATAGTATATCTAAAAGTTTGTCCAGCATTTAGCCCAGAGACAACTAAACTACCATTAATGTATAAAGAAGTATTGTTCTCAGCAGCTACTACAAATAGATTATTAGACCCAGTTATACCTCTACTACCATCTGTATAATTAAGTCTTCCTGGAGGGATAAGATACTCATTCCCTATAATATTAACTGGTACAATTTGATCACCTGTGAGGTCAGCACCACTATTAATAAGAATTGAATCATCATTGGTCGTAATTGCTATAGGCTTGTCAGATACCACCCTAGCTCCAGCTAAACGCTCTGAACCCAAAGGTGATGAAGAAGCAACTGAATAAGTTTGCCCTATATTAAGAGTTATTGTACGCTCGGTCTCCCCAGTACCCCATCCTGCAGCAGACTTACCTGAGGGAAGTGTAATAGTAACTCTAGTATTGTTCTGAGTAGCTATAATATTAAAACTACTTTGAGCTTCAGGGTAAAATCTAGAATCTATATCAAATGTTGTTTGAAATGGAACATAGAATCTAGTCCCCAATGCATTTGTTCCTTTTAGAGAGAATAATTCATTATTATTTCTTCCAGTGCCTATCTCATAATAGGCAGTAATTGGCAACGTAGATCGTATCCTTAAGCCAGTATTGGAACCTGTATTATTGGTTGGGATTTCTACATCTGCTTTATTAAAAGTTTGCAAAGAAGTTCCTCCAGCAGGTATAACTATTGTGCGAGCAGCAAAAGATTGGTTTGCGGGTATATCTACAATAACTGTTACAGGAACAGTATTGAATGAAGCTAACCTTAAGTCTTGCACATCATCTGCTTGTGAGTGATTATTACAAACATTAGGTACTGCAAACCAAAACTCTGTATCTACCTGAGCATTTGCAACATTGGTAAAAAACAGTTGAACTGTAAAAAACAAAAAAATTAAAGGGAATAATATCTTTTTGATTTGTAACAAAGAAGTTAAAATTTTATTCATATCATTATGAGAATTAATAATTTTCAAATTTAATTTAATATTTGCAGAACTTAACAACATTTATATTTATAAACTTACATTGGTAAAGCATCTTGAATAAAAATTCTATAAAAATTATTATTATAAAGATGAAAGCAATTATTTAAATGACAATCCAATTAATTGTAAAGGAATAAACTTGGTCGTTTATAAAATTTATCCCATTCTACCTTTTTATATTCTTATTTTTATTTGTAAATTTTAAAAAATACCATATTTGTATGCAAATCTTGTATTATGCCATTGCTCTTTTAGCAGGTTTAGCCATCACTATTCAGGCTGGGGTAAATAACCAACTTCAAAATACCATCAAAAATCCTCTGGTAGCGGTATTGATTACTTTTTTGGTAGGTATAGGCGCTATACTACTCACTATTCTCAGCACACAACCCAAAGCTATCTATAACATTACTAATCTATCACAGGTCAATCTTTGGCAACTTTCTGGGGGTGTACTTGGTGCCTTTTACGTTTGCTCTTTGATTTATGTTATTCCTAAAATAGGAGCAGCCAATATGTTAGGCTATGCCGTTGCCTCCCAACTTATATTTGCGGTTATTTTCGATCATTTCGGTTGGCTGGGATTTCCGCTTCATTCCATTTCATGGCAAAGGGTTTTAGGCATTGGATTTTTGCTAATTGGATTGTACTTTGTAAAAAAATAATTTAAAACTTTGAACTATTTCCTACCATGAACCATTGGCTAGTAAAATCTGAACCTTTCAAATATTCTTTCGAACAATTGCTCAAAGACAAAAAAACCATTTGGGATGGTGTAAGAAATTACCAAGCACGCAACAATCTGAAAGCAATGAGTAAAGACGACCTTGTACTTTTTTACCATAGCAATGAAGGTAAAGAAATTGTAGGTATAGCCAAAGTAGTAAAGACCTTTTATCAAGACCCTACTACTGCAGACCCAAACTGGGTTGTGGTAGAGCTTAGTCCTGTAAAAAAGCTCAAAAAAAGTGTTACTTTAGAAGAAATAAAAACCACAAAAAGCCTCAATGATATCGGTCTTATAAAACAAGGCAGGCTGTCTGTAATGCCTATAAAACCCGAAGAATTTGATCAAATACTTGGCTTGGCAGAAGAACTGTAACAAAACATGGATTTTCCTCCGCTTCCAATTTACGACATATTGGAAGAACTACATTTTGCTTTAGAACGTCACAACACCGTCTTGCTTCATGCTCCCCCAGGAGCTGGGAAAAGTACCATTTTACCTATAGAATTATTGAAAAGCTCGTGGCTAAAGAACAAAAAAATAATACTTTTAGAGCCTCGCAAATTGGCTGTGAAAGCCATCGCACAAAGGCTTTCTGATCTTTGCTCAGAACCTCTTGGAAAAACCATTGGCTATGCTATACGATTTGAAAGAATAATAACCGAAGACACAAAAATAGAAGTACTCACAGAGGGGATGCTCACCCGAAGATTACAAAGCGATAATGCACTTGAAGACGTTGGGCTAATTATTTTTGATGAATTTCATGAAAGAAGCTTACATACCGATTTGGCCCTAGTACTTAGCAGAGAATCTCAACAAGTCTTTAGAAATGACCTCAGAATTTTGGTCATGTCTGCAACATTAGATATAAATCAACTGTCAAAAAATTTTAACAATGCCCCTGTAATTATTAGTTCTGGGCGTCAACACCCAGTAAAAGTTGAATACCTTGGAGACGCTCCTTCATTAAAAATCCACGAGCGAATGGCAAAAGCGATTCAAAAAGCCATAAGAGAAACTCAAGGTGATATCCTAGCATTCCTGCCAGGTACCGCCGAAATTCATAAAACTATTCAGGAGCTAAATGATACGCTCGACCAACACACATTGCTTCCGCTCTATGGAAACCTCTCCATAGAAGAGCAACAAAAAGCCATAAGACCACTAGACAATAATCAAAGGAAAATTGTATTATCCACTTCTATTGCAGAAACTAGTCTTACCATAGCAGGAATAAAAGTAGTCATAGATAGTGGCTATTCTAGAGTCCCCAAATATGATATCAAAACAGGACTAACAAGACTAGAAACCATACAAAGTTCTCTCGATATCATTGAGCAAAGAACCGGCAGAGCAGGTCGCCTTGAAGCAGGGGCCTGCTTTAGACTTTGGAGTGAAAACACACATAGAAGCCTTCAAGCTTACCGAACACCAGAAATATTAGATGCAGACCTTTCTTCTGCCCTTCTAGAATTAACTCAGTGGGATAGCAAAGAAATCAATCGTTTCAACTGGGTTACTCTGCCAAATAAATCGTCTGTAACTGTTGCTGAATCGTTGTTAGAACATCTAGGCTGTATTGAAAACAAAAGAATTACTGCAAAAGGCAAAAGTATTCTACAATTCCCTACTCATCCAAGAATAGCAAATTTGCTACTAGAAGGAAAAAATATCAACGATGCCTCTTTAGCCTCAGACATAGCTGCAATTCTTGAAGAGAAAAATCCTTTAGATAAGTCTCTAGGAACAGATATTTATTTCCGATTAGAAGCATTAAAAAAGTGGCGAGCAAAAACTCATGTTCACGCCGATACTTCTACGCTCACTAGAATAGAAAAACTAGCCTCTCTTTGGAGAAAGCAACTTCAAAGTCCTATGGACAATACGCTAGATTTTCAAAAAAATTTAGGCAAACTTATTATTGCTGCTTATCCAGAACGAGTAGCAAAGCAAAAAGAAGACGATAAAACCCGTTATAAACTTGGTAATGGAAAAATAGTAAGAATTGATGAATACGATAATCTCATTAAAGAAAAATATTTAGCAATTGCTCATCTAGACGCTGGGCAAAACGAAGGAAAGATACATCTAGCAGCAGGTATAGACCCTAAGCAGCTCATCGAATATATCCAAGAAAAGCACGTTAGCTATTGGGATTATCAAAAAGAAGTGTTTATAAACGGCATTGAAACTAGGCTTGGCGAAATCATCATCGACGTGAAGCCTTCAGAGCTTGTAGATGAAGCACAGAAAATAAAGATTCTAAACGAAGTTATCCTAAAAGAAGGAATACAACTTTTTGAATTAAGTTCAGAGCTAGAACAATGGAGAAATAGACTTTACCAGATTCAAGCTTGGTATCCTGAAGAGCAGTGGCAAATTTTTTCGAACGAACAAATTGCCAAGAATGTTCACCAGTTTCTCAACCCATATCTTAGTTCAATCAAAAAGAAAGAAGACTTTCGAAAGCTCAATTTATTAGAAATAATCAAAACCCAATTCACATGGGAAGAATTACAAAAAATCAATGAGCTTGCTCCCGAACAGATAAAAGTTCCTAGCGGATTTGAGGTAAAGATTCAATACCAAAATAATGGCAACAACCCAATATTAGCCGTAAGATTGCAAGAATTATTTGGTTTAGAAGAAACTCCAAGAATCAATAAGGGGAAAAGTCCTTTACTATTACATCTATTATCTCCAGGTTACAAACCTGTACAAATCACACAAGACCTTAGTAGTTTTTGGCGAGTAGCTTATCCAGAAGTTAGAAAACAATTAAAAATTAGGTACCCCAAACATTACTGGCCAGAAAACCCTTGGACAGCAGAGGCAATAAGAGGAATAAAAAAGAAATAAGTTTAAAATAATGCCAAAGTACAAACATCATTATAGACTTTGGTAATTCCCTCTTTAAGCTCAACTTTATGTTTCCAACCTAATTGATGCAATTTGCTTACATCCATTAATTTTCTTAGCGTTCCGTCAGGTTTAGAGGTATCAAAAACCAAATCTCCTTCAAACCCTACAACTTCTTTTACCATCAAAGCCAAGTCTTTAATAGACAAATCTTCTCCAGTGCCTATATTTAGAAATCCTATGTCATTATATTCGTTCATCAAGAAAAAACAAGCATCTGCTAAATCATCTACATATAAAAACTCTCTTTTAGGAGTCCCAGTGCCCCATATCACTACTTCAGGTTTCTGATTAATCTTAGCTTCATGAAACTTGCGAATAAGGGCTGGAAGTACATGGGAATTGTTCAAATCATAATTATCATTTGGACCATACAAATTTGTGGGCATTACTGAAATAAAATTACAGCCATATTGCCTACGGTAAGCTTCGCACATTTTTATACCAGCTATTTTCGCGATTGCATAAGGCTCATTGGTTGCTTCTAGGATTCCTGTAAGCAAACTTTCTTCTTTAAGTGGCTGAGGAGCCATTTTGGGATAAATACATGAAGATCCCAAAAACATTAATTTTTCTACATTATTCAAGTAGGCAGCATGAATAACATTAGATTGAATCATCAAATTATCATAAATAAACTCTCCTCTATAAGTATTATTCGCTAATATTCCTCCTACTTTTGCGGCGGAAAGAAAAACATAACTAGGTTTTTCATTTTCAAAAAAATCATTGACTTGTTTTTGATTTCTCAAATCTAACTCTTTTGAACGTCTGGTAATGATGTTAGTAAAACCCTCTGCTTTTAATTTACGAACAATCGCAGAACCAACCATACCATTATGCCCACATACAAAAACTTTCGCTTCTTTATCCATTATAAATCCTTTATTTTAATAAATATCCAATAAAAAATAGAGTTTGATTATTTGATGTACCCTAATATTTTCAACATACTTTCTTTTGTTTGTTCTGGAGCAAACAACTTTGTTTCAATCTCTCCTTTCTCATTTTTATTAATCAAAATATGTTTAGGAGCGGGTACCAAGCAATGCTGAATACCACCATAGCCACCAAGTGACTCTTGATAAGCACCAGTATGAAAAAATCCTATATATAAAGTTTCTTCAGTATTCACCTTAGGCATAAATACCATGTTCTGATGGGCTTCTGAATTATAATAATCCATACTATCGCATGTAATACCGCCAATTTTTACTTTACTATAGGTCTTGTCCCAATGATTGACGGCAAGTAGAATGTATTTTTGATTCAACCCCCAAACATCGGGAAGTGTGGTGATAAAAGAACTATCTATCATACACCATTCTTCTTTATCATTTTGAAGTTTATTCCCTAATACAGAATAAATAGTAGCTCCGCTCTCACCTACTGTAAAACTACCAAATTCAGTAAATATATTAGGTACTGCTACGCCTTCTTCAGTACATATTTTTTTTACTGTTTTAATGATTTGATCTGCCATGTAAGCATAATCGTATTCAAAATGTACAGTAGTTTTGATTGGGAAACCTCCGCCAATATCTATACTATCCAAATCAGGATTGATTTTTTTTAGTTCACAATACATATGAACAAAACGGCTCAATTCGCTCCAATAATAAGTAGAATCTTTGATTCCACTATTGATAAAATAATGGAGCATTTTAAGCTTAAATTTATCATTAGGCTCAATCTTATTTTTATACAAATCAATTACATCATTGTATCTAATTCCAAGGCGAGAGGTATAAAATTCAAATTTTGGTTCCTCATCAGAAGCAAGTCTAATCCCTAGTTGGCAAGGCTGATTGATGGTAGTATTATATACATCTAACTCATTGAGATTATCAAGAATAGGAATACAATTATAGAACCCGTCATTGATAAGTGCCGACACATTATCAGTATATTCTTGACGCTTATAACCATTGCAAATAATGTAATTGCTTTTATTGATTTTTCCAGTTTCAAACAATGCTCTTACAATAGGAATATCATATGCCGATGAAGTCTCGATATGAATATCATTTTTAAGTGCTTCTTCAATTACAAAACTAAAATGAGATGATTTGGTGCAATAACAGTAAGTATAACTACCTTGGTAATTATTTTTTGCAATGGCATCATTAAATATTTTCTTTGCTTTCTGAATTTGAGAACTAATTTTAGGCAGATAGGTCAATTTCAAAGGAGTACCATATTTATTAACGATATCCATCAAGGGTACACCATTAAAAAACAACTCATTATTCTCTACCTTAAACTCTTCCGTTGGGAAATAAAAAGTCTGTTCAATTAGATCTATATATCTATCCATTTTTTATCTTTTCAAATATAAATTGAAATACAAATTAATAATTTTTAAAGCATTCTTTAAAGCTTAATTCTACAATATTGGGATAAAATTACAATCTTTGCAATCCGTGCATTGCGTTTTAGTTGTTTTAATCTACCAAAACTTAATGCTTAACAATTTCTTAACCTTCCTTTCTTGAAATGAATTCATTAGAATTAGACATCAAAAAAAAAATATCCCAAGGACTAAATACCTTATTCAATATACAGCTTGACGAAGACAAAATAAGCCTCCAACCTACAAAGCCTGAATTTAAGGGTAGCTTTACCTTTGTTACCTTCTCAATCACGAAACTTACTAATAAGTCACCAGAGGAAACAGGAAAATTATTAGGAGAATATTTGGTTAAAGACCCTTCTATATGCTCTGCTTACAACATAGTAAAAGGATTTTTAAATCTTGAAATAACAGATAGTGCTTGGATTAAAACATTCCAAGCCATATACCTCGATAAATCTTTCGGCAAACTAACTCCAAAGAATAAAAAAATAATGGTAGAGTACTCCTCACCAAACACCAATAAACCTCTGCATTTAGGCCATTTAAGAAATATTTTTTTAGGATACTCTTTGTCTGAAATTCTAAAAACAGCGGGATATGAAGTAATAAAAGCAAACCTTATCAACGACAGAGGTATTCATATTTGCAAATCAATGATTGCCTATAGTCAATACGGCAACAGTGAAACACCAGATACTTCAGGCCTTAAAGGCGACCACCTCATCGGGAAATACTATGTGATGTTCGATAAACTCTACAAAGCAGAAATCGAGCAATTGATTGCCGCTGGAAACACTAAAGAAGAAGCTGAAAAAAAAGCACCCATCATGTTGCAAGCACAAAAATTATTGGTGAATTGGGAAAATGGCGATTCAGAAACAATAGACTTATGGAAAAAAATGAATCAATGGGTTTATGATGGCTTCAATAGTACTTATCAAAAAATAGGAGTTGATTTTGATAAATTTTATTACGAATCAGACACCTATTTATTGGGCAAAAACATAGTAAATGAAGGGTTATCAGCAGACGTGTTTTTTAAAAAAGAAGATAATTCTGTTTGGATAGATTTAAGCCCAGAAGGTCTAGATCAGAAACTTCTTCTTCGTAGCGATGGCACTTCAGTATATATTACTCAAGACCTAGGTACAGCAGAATTAAAATATACTGAATTCGGTTTTGAAAAGTCTGTTTATGTAGTAGGCAATGAACAAGATTATCATTTTAAAGTATTGAAATTAATACTTGAAAAAATGAATAAACCCTACGCTTCTGGAATATATCACCTTTCTTATGGAATGGTAGATTTACCTTCTGGAAAAATGAAATCAAGAGAAGGAACTGTAGTAGATGCAGATGATCTCATTCAAGAAATGACAGAAACAGCTGCAATGCACACCAAAGAACTTGGAAAGATTGAAGGATTTAGCGAAACAGAGGCACAGGCACTTTACCATAAACTTGGTCTTGGGGCATTGAAATATTTCTTACTAAAAGTAGATCCAAAGAAAAGAATGTTATTCAATCCTCAAGAATCAGTGGAGTTCCAAGGAAATACTGGCCCATTTATTCAATATACCTATGCAAGAATATCCTCTCTACTTCGCAAGGCAAAACAACTCAATATTCAGTCAGATAATTTAGATTTCAATCAAATTACTTCATTAGAAATTACCGAAAGAGAAACCATCAATCTATTAAAAGATTTTCCAGCAAAAATAGAAGAAGCTGCAAATCTCTTCTCTCCTTCCCTGATTGCACAATATGTATATGATTTGGCAAAACAATACAATAGATTCTATAACGAAGTAAGTATATTCAACGAGTCAAACCCTCAACTTTTGACCTTCAGAATTGCCTTTTCAGATTCAATAGCAAGTGCCATCAAAAAATCAATGAAATTACTAGGAATAGAAGTTCCAGAAAAAATGTAGATAAACAAAACAAGAAGGCAAAAAACTTGTTATTAATAAGTACAAAAACATAAAACTTATGATTATTCTCAGAGAAATCCCTTATGCTTTGATCATGTTTATTTCCTCTTGCTTTGGCGTAGGAAAAGTAACTTCAAAACCACCAGAAATAGAAAATTTAATTATGCAAGGAAGTATCTATGAATTCAAAATCAAATCTATTGACGGTAAAGAAATAGATTTTAGCCAATATAAAGGCAAAAAAATACTCATTGTAAATACCGCTTCTGAATGTGGGTACACGCCTCAGTATTCAGAATTGCAAAAATTACATGAAACCCATGGCGACAAAGTGGTTGTGCTTGGATTTCCCTGCAATGACTTTGGAGGACAAGAACCTGGAGCAGAAAAAGACATCAAATCTTTTTGCCAAAAGAATTATGGTGTTAGTTTCCAGCTTTTCGAAAAAGTACATGTTAAAGGTGCTAACATAGCTCCGATTTATCAATGGCTTACTAACAAAAGCAAAAACGGCTGGAACGATAAAGCACCTGCATGGAATTTCAATAAATATTTAATCAACGAAAAAGGGGAATTGATTAAATACTACCCAAGTAGTGTAGCCCCTATGAGTAAAGAACTCATTGAAGCTATTAGCATGAAATAAGGTATAATGCTTTTCCAAAAAGCTTACAATAAAGGTGTTCATTTCTCCCATCTGTATTGTAAGTTTTTTTTATGACCGAATATCAAATAAAAATACTTAGAAAGAGCTTAATCATTCTTCAATTATTATTAACTATTTTCGCAGTATGATTTCTAGATTCAATTATCTTATTTTTGTATTTATACTTTTTTCTTGTACGGAGGAGTTTATACCAAAACCCAAGGGCTTTAACAAGATAGACTTGCCCCAGCATCAGTATCAAAAGCTTGAAAAAAAACATCCATTTGTATTTGATTATTCTATTTATGCAAAGGTTTTAAAAGACAGTTCATGGATGAGCGAACCCCATTGGATAGATATTTATTATCCCGATTACAAATGCAATATCCAGATTACCTACAAAGATTTTCAAGTAAAAAACAAAATTTTTGATGAGCTCATCAATGATGCTCATAAACTTACGAACAAGCACAATATCAGAGCTTACGCTATAGATGAGATTAGTGCCAAAACTCCAAAGGGTTATCATGTAACAATGTTTGAACTTTCAGGCGAAGTCCCTAGCCAATTCCAGTTTTATGTAACAGATTCTGCCAAGCATTTTCTCAGAGGTGCACTGTATTTTCGTACAGCAATCAAGAATGATTCTCTAGCTCCAGTTATTGAATATATGAAAGCTGATGCTAAGCAACTTATCAATTCTATTGAGTTTGTTCAATAAAAAACCTTTTTTAGTTTTCTAAGTTGACACAGACCAACACATGAAAGAAGAATAAACAATTGTCTGCTAAAAAAACTCAGCAATTAATTCATCGTCATTAATCGCTGATACTTTTGTGCATTAGTAGGGTCTAATTCAGAGCAAATTTCTATTGCTTGCTTTTTTATCTCTGGACTAGCTTGGGAGAGCAAATTCATCAATTCTGTACCTTTTGCCATAAAGAAACTTCTAACAGCTACGTTATATGGGCGTTTCACTTTATCAAATTGTTGAACAGCCTTGAGTAATTCGATTATTTTTTTGTGGTTGTCTTCAGGTTTTTTTTGATTCAAGTAATCATCAAGAATTAATCTGTGATAAGTATATAACCCTTCTCTTACTGGAATCAATTGCTGACTTTGCAAATTTTCTGAAAGTGCCGCCCTGTTGTTGGTATTTTGGTTACCCGAATTTGCCCATCCACCTGATTGGGCTGGAATATTATTCACGATATTCAATACTTTATCAAAATAAGGCTGCCCTCCTAATTTTGAGAAGCTATCATAATCCATTCCTAATATCACATAGACATAGAAACCCATCAGCGTAGTAATCTCATTCAAGTAAACATTCTCATTAAAATCCATTGGTTGCCCTTGTTGATAAGAAAAAGCAAAATCTCTATCAAAGAAATTAAGCAAGGTTGTTTCATAAGAAGTACCATAGACTGGTCTAGAAGATTGAATCTGAGCTGTGCCTATAAAAGACCCCAAACCAGCAATGCTAGTGATATTGATTGAAATATTGCAGCGAATTCTTTCTTCTGGAGCAAAGTTATCATTGGTCCATTTTCTATTATTAATGAAGTTAGTTATAGACAACTTTGCTTCTTCTATAATGTCTTTGTCTTGCTGTGTAGGCTGTAACTGACTGTAATCAATCATTACATTCGCCAAAATTTCTCCTTGAGCAATGCAATCTAAGCTTAGAAAATTACTGCAAGCAAGCAGAATGATAAATACATAGCGTAGTAACAACATAATTAAGATTTGTTTTCTATACGAAAGTAAATTTTTTCAATGATATCGCGAGCAACTTCTTCTTTATCTTTTACCTCAAAAGGAAAAATATTTCCTTCTTTATCAAGGATAGTAATCTTATTGGTATCTTTTGCAAAACCAGCACCTTCGTCTTTCATAGAATTAAGAACGATAAAATCTAATTTTTTATTTTGTAGCTTAAGTTGAGCATTTTCTAACTCATTATTTGTTTCTAATGCAAAGCCAACCAAAGTCTGTTTATCATTCTTTATTTTACCAAGTTCGAGAGCAATATCTGGAGTCTTCTCCAATAAAAGTGTAAAATCAGCATCTTTCTTCTTTATTTTTTCAGAGGCTACGAATTGTGGTCTATAATCAGCCACAGCAGCTGACAATATCGCAACATCTGAATGAATAAAATAAGACATTGAAGTCTCATACATCTGTTGGGCAGAGTTTACTTTTATCAATTTTATATTAGGGTGCTCAATAGTAATGGCAACAGGTCCAGAAACAAGCGTTACGTTAGCTCCTTCCTCAGCTGCAGCTTTAGCTATTGCATAGCCCATTTTCCCTGTAGAATAATTACTTATAAATCTTACTGGGTCTATAGCTTCTTGAGTTGGCCCAGCAGTAATGAGAATATTTTTTCCTGAAAATCTCTGAGATTTTTTAAAGTTACTTTTAATATAAAGCAATATTTCTTCTGGTTCTGCCATTCTTCCATCGCCAACCAAACCACTTGCTAATTCCCCAAAGTTAGTGGCTATAAATTGATAGCCATATGATTTTAAAATCTTAAAATTATTTTGGGTACTAGGGTGTGCAATCATATCCAAATCCATGGCTGGTGCAATCATTACTGGACATCTTGCCGATAGTACAATAGCAGTAAGTAAATTATTGCTCAACCCATGTGCTATCTTTGCTATAGTATTGGCTGTAGCGGGTGCTAAGACGATGCAATCTGCCCATAGACCCCATTCTACATGGTTTGTCCATTCGCCTTGATTGTTCTTTACAAATTCTATATCAACTGGTCGATTAGAAAGTGTACTCAAAGTAAGTGGTGTAATAAAATTAGAAGCAGAGGCGGTCATTACGACTTTTACCTCTGCTTTCTCTTTAACTAATAATCTAATAAGATGTGCTATTTTGTAGGCAGCAATACTACCACTTACTCCTATCAATATTTTTTTATTCAGGAGTTGCACCACCTAATTATTTTACAACAGAATCAGTCACTTCAGCTCTTCTAAACATTACTTTACCTTCAACAAACTCTTCTATTGCTACAATAGAAGGCTTTGGCATTCTTTCGTAATATTTAGATATTTCTATCTGCTCTCTGTTTTCAAATACTTCTTCCAAATTATCAACAGTAGAGGCAAAATCAGCCAGTTTGTGACTTAGTTCTTCTTTGATTTTGGTAGAAATTTGTCTTGCTCTTTTCGATACAACTACTATTGATTCATAAACATTGCCTGATTGTGATGCAAGTTTATCTAAATCTCTTGTAATGATAGAAGATGGAATTGCCATAATATATTTAATTTAGTTGTTTATATTTTATTTGTACTGTCTATTTTCTTTACTTCTTTTTCACACTGAATATAGTGATTCTCTGCATCTTTTTTCAACTTACTATTAGGATGTTTGTCTACAAAATCTAAGTAAAATTCCATCGCATCAATATACCTATCTTTCTTCTTTTTACCATCAACGCTTTTACGTGCAAGATCAAATTGTGATTTAAATTTTAAATACATTATTTCTTCATGGTAAACCGAGCTAGGATATTTAGAAAGGAAATTACCTAAGCTCACTACTGCCGATTTATAATTTCTAATTTTATAATACAACTTAGTATTTTGATAATCTTTGTATTCAATTTTTTTATTAAGCTCTTCGGATATTTTGTTTGCCTCAGGCATAAATTTGCTCTCAGGGAACTTATTTGCAAATGCTTGTATGCCTGTTAAAGCTGCATTGGTATTTTGCTGATCTAGATTATATTGTGGAGAATCCTGATATAGCGATTTGGCATATAAGAAATAACATTGCTCGGCTTTATCGCTTCTTGGATAAGCTTCATAAAATTCCTTAAAATGATAACCACTCATTATATACTGCTTATCTGCATAATAGGTCATTGCCTGATAATACTGAGCGGTTTCTCCTTCTTGCTTACCTTTGAGTAAAGGCACTATCTCGTCTAGCAAAGTAGCTGCTTTATAATAATCTTTTTTTTCATAAAAATTTATAGCTGCTTCAAGCTTTTTATTAGAATCTGCACTCTTAACAAGTTTATTGAACTTACTGCAAGCAATAGAGATGAATAACCCTAAAAACAAATAAACATAAAATACACCCTTCATAATCTTCAAAATTACGAAAAGATACCCACACTATCAAAATTGTTTTTCAGATTCCTAAAAATAGAACATCAATTTGGAAAAAAAAGAATCAATGATTAGTAAATGCTCCTAGCTTTTGCTAGCCCTGAGCAATCCTTACGATGTCTTTAACTTCTAATTTAGCACTGGGATAGTTATTCCGATGAGCATTAATCATTGCTAATCCAAGCTGTTTTAAGGTACAAGCATATTTTGGTGCTATTTTTAATAACAATGGAAACATCCAAGCAATGTATTGATAATAGCTTTGTGTATTTTTCAATCCTTTGGTAGGGTGCAAATAGCCTGGTCGAAAATTATATACTTTTCTAAATGGCAGCTTCATGAGGTCATTTTCTGTTTTTCCTTTTACCCTTGCCCACATTGAAGTTCCCTTTTCAGAAGAATCTGAATGAACACCAGAAATATAGCTAAAGGTCATATTGGGATTTTCATTGCAAAGAATAGAAGCTACATGAAGCGTAAGTGTATAAGTAAGCTTATAATAGTCTGGCTCCTTCATCCCAACCGAAGAAACACCTAAGCAAAAGAAACAGGCATCATATCCTTTTAGGAGATGAGCTATAGGGCTTAAATCAAAAAAATTTGAATGAATAATTTCTTTAACCTTAGGATGATTAATGGCAGAAGATTTTCTGCCTATCACTAATATTTCATCTATATCATGATGTAATATACATTCATGAAGTACACCCTCCCCGACCATTCCACTAGCACCTGTAATAATTACTTTTGATTTCATAAAATAAATTAATAAAAAAGCCTAACAATAGCTATTGTTAGGCTTTTTTTAACTTGACTAATATAATTATTTATTAGAATCTGATGAAGCAGGAGCTTGCTGAGCCGCTGGCTCTGCAGAAGGTAATTGCACTTTGTTTTCTTGAGCTTTCTCTACGTTCACACTTGAAGGTATATCTGAATCTTCAGACTCTGTATAAAGAGAATTGGCTGAAATGCTTAATACTAATAATAGACCTACAAGCACCCATGTAGATTTCTCTAGAAAATCTGTGGTTTTTCTCACCCCAAATTGATTAGTATTAATTCCCCATCCACTTGCTACACCTCCGCCTTTAGGGTTTTGAACCAATACAGATATGATTAGTAATACAGCTGTTAAAATAATTAGACTTATGATAATGTAGATTGTAGTCATTAGGATATATTGTTTTTGTTTTTTAATTCAGTAATTAAGTTTGCAAAGTAAAGTTTTTTTTCTGGATTTTTCAAACTTAGTTCTTGATACATTTCTATAGCTTGTTCTATTTTACCTTGAAGTATAAGTATTTTGGCAAAATTTTCAGATAAAATTTTAATCTTTGGCTTTGCAGATTTTTCAGAAAGGTCGATTAATGGCTCTTTCAACTTCTCTGGTTGTAGCTTAGGTATAGTTGGTTCTTTAGAAATAAATTGATCAATAATATTAGTGGCTGATTTCTTATTTTTCAATCTAAGCAATCTTTTTTCAGTGAGGTAATTAAAATATTCTATTAACAAATCTCTATCATAAATTTTATTTTTGTCTTCGATACCGCTAATTAAAATATCTTCTAACCTACTAATTTCTATATTCGGCTGATTTATATTTGATAATTTCTCCGCAATAGGCTCAATATCTTGCTTCTCTTTTAATATTTCATCATCATTTGATGGAGTTAGAGATATTATAAAAGGTGTTTGTTCTTTTATCTCTTCTATTGTATTTGGTGATTGGGTTATTTCTTCTTTAAATATTGCTTTGTCTTCTTCGGCTAATTTAGCGATGGCTTCTTCTTTCTTCTTTTTAAGCTCTGCTAAATTTCTCTCTAAATCTGAATAGAAGTCTGAGTGAGTATTCTTCTTTTCTTGTTCAATTGGCAAAGAAGAACTGTTATTTGAAACAAGCGTTTCACTTACAATTGCTTCATTCACTTCTAAAGTTTCATCATTCAAAGAAACAACTTGCAAAACAGCATTTGTCGTGTCTTCAACTGGAAGAATTACTAAAGACGGCTCATGTTCTTGCGAGTTGTTTTGTTCTTTTTCAATTGGCAAAGATGAATTACTATTTAAAACAAGTATTTCATTTACAATTGCTTCATTCACTTCTAAAATTTCATCATTCAAAGAAACAACTTGTAAAACAGCGTTTGTCGTATCTTCAACTGGAAGAATTACTGAAGATGGCTCTTCTTCTTTTGTTTCTAATTCTAAGCTTTCTTTACTTACTGATGGTTCTTTATTGGAAAGAGTATGTTCTGTAATCTCGTTATTAATAAATACGGTAAGTTTGCTTTGTTTAGTATTTAAAATTCTTTTTAGATTCTTTCTATCTAGCGAACAAACAGCTGCCTTATTCAGCTTATCAGATGCAAAAATACTAGATTGCTCTCTTGTAATTTTTGCAATTAACAAATGAGCTGCCTGAAAATAAGGAAACAACTCTACTACTTCCTCTAATTTTTCGAGGTCAAAGAATTCTATCTTGTTGGGGTCTCTGACCAATTCTAGGAATCGTGGTTTATTCATTGGTTAATAAGCTTACCAGTTTGAAGTTGTTTTGGTATATACGTCTTGTACGATTCTATCGCTAATTTGGTCTATAATTGTGGATTCTATTGAAGAGAGTGATTTATCTTTATCGTAATCTTCAAAAAAACTAAATACTTGATCAAAGTTAGCTTTTTCATCTAAGTTGTTAGTAAATTTTACCTGCAAACGAATTGTTAGGCGGTTAAAAGAACTAGATTGATTGGTACTTCCACCTATTGGTGCTACTGGAGAAATCGTATAACCAACAATTTTCGGGTCAATTTCCCAATCTCCGCCACTTTTTATGATTTCTAATCTTGAATTTTGAAGATAGAAATTTTTTAGTTTTTCGGTAAAAACTTGCGAAATATTTGCTGGCCCACCGCCAAACTCATTATAAACATTGTTGATAGTAATGCTCTTTACTTCTAAAGCAATAGAACCTGATTTTAAAGAATATATTCCACAGCTTGTAATCAAACTGATTATAAATGGCAATGATAATAAGATGAATATTTTTCTGATCATTATTTCTCTCTCTGATTCTTATTCTTCAATTGCATATTCTTTAATCTTCCTGTAGAGGGTTCTTTCAGAAATCCCCAAATCTTGAGCAGCATATTTTCTCTTATTTTTATTCTTTTTCAATGCTTTCAAAATTAGTTCTTTTTCTTTTTCGGCAATCGAAAGCGATTCGTCTTCGGGTTCGTGGGTAACATCTTCTATTTTTTGAATCTCAATTTGCTTGGCTTCATTGGGTTTAAATACATATGGATTGTAATTACTTTCCCCATTCATTTCTTTAGATAATTCTTCAAACATATCTGCATGTTCTTTGACAATCTGCCCGATACCACCTCCGTTTTGTGCAACTTCAAGAATCATTTTTTTGAGTTCATTCATATCTCTTTTCATATCAAAGAGAATTTTATAAAGAATATCTCTTTCAGAAATATCTTCTTTGTTATTAAGATTATCTTTCAATAACATAGGAGTACTTCTATGATTGGGTAGATACTGCAATAGTGTTTCTTTATCTATTTCTCTACCTATAGAAAGAACAGAAATTTGCTCTGCAAGATTTTTGAGTTGCCTAATATTTCCGGGAAAAGGAAACCTCATCAGTTCGGTTTTAGCTTCTTCATTGAGCTTAATAGGTGGTACTCGATATTTTTCAGAGAAGTCGCCAGCAAATTTTTTAAATAAGAGGTCTATATCTGCTCCTCTTTCACGAAGCGGTGGGACGTAAATTGGGACAGTATTAAGTCTATAGTAAAGGTCTTCTCTAAACTTGCCTTTCTGCACGGCTTCTAAAAGATTTACGTTAGTAGCTGCTACCACCCTTACATCTGTTTTTAATACTTTTGAAGAACCTACTTTTATAAATTCACCATTTTCTAAAACCCTAAGAAGTCGAGCCTGAGTACCAAGAGGCATTTCACCTATTTCATCTAGAAATATAGTTCCACCATTTGTTACTTCAAAATATCCTTTTCTAGCCTCATGAGCACCTGTAAAAGAGCCCTTCTCGTGACCAAAAAGTTCTGAATCTATCGTCCCTTCTGGAATTGCTCCACAGTTGATGGCAATAAATTGACCGTGTTTTCTAAGGCTTAGAGAGTGAATAATTTTAGAAAAAGATTCTTTTCCGCTACCACTTTCTCCAGAGATTAGAACCGTCATATCTGTAGGAGCTACTTGAATAGCTACTTGCACCGCATGATTGAGCAGTGCAGAATTGCCAATTATTCCAAATCTTTGCTTAATGCTTAGTATTTCTTCGTTGATTGTCATTATTTAATTTTCTATAACCTTACCCAGCAGTGTCCCTCTTGTACAATTTTCTATCATAACATCTACGTATTGACCTATTTGATAATTTCCTTTATCAAATACAACTACTGTATTTTGGGTATTTCTGCCCATCAATTGTTGTTGGCTCTTTTTAGAATAGCCTTCAATAAGTACTTGATGTACTTTGCCTATTTCTTCTTGGTTTCTTGATAAAGAAGTTCTGGCTTGAACTTCTATAATATCATTCAGCCTTCTCTTCTTAATTTCTTCTGGCACATCGTCTATGAGTTTCTTTGCTGCAGGAGTTCCAGGTCGTTCACTATAGGAAAACATGTATGCAAAATGATAACGAACTTGCTCCATTAATGAAAGCGTATCTTGATGTTCCTCTTCTGTTTCGCTACAAAAGCCTGTAATAATATCTGTACTTATACCACAATCTGCACCTATAATTCTATTTATAGCTTCGATGCGATCTAGATACCATGACCTAGTATAGGTTCGATTCATAAGCTCTAGAATTCGGTCATTTCCGCTTTGAGCAGGTAGATGAATGTAATTACAAATATTATCATACTTTTTAATTGTGTATAATACATCATCTGTAATATCTTTGGGATGGGAAGTAGAAAATCTTACCCTTAGCATAGGATTTACTCGTGCTACAAGTTCTAATAGTTGGGCAAAGTTGACGTTTTCTTTTTGGTCTTCGGATTGCCATTTGTAGGAATCCACGTTCTGACCAAGCAAAGTAACTTCTCTAAAACCTTTCTGAAACAAATCGTTTGCTTCGACTAATATAGAATGCACATCTCTACTTCTTTCTCTACCTCTTGTATATGGAACTACACAAAACGAGCACATATTATCACAACCTCTCATGATAGAAATGAAAGCAGAAACTCCATTGGAATTCAACCTAACTGGGGTAATATCTGCATAGGTTTCTTCTCTAGACAAGAATACATTTACCGCCTTACTTCCTTCATCTACTTGATTGATTAACTTGGGTAAATCTCTATACGCATCAGGACCTGCCACTAAATCGACAATCTTTTCTTTTTCTAGAAATTTTGTTTTTAGGCGTTCGGCCATACAACCAAGTATTCCAACTGTTAATTCCGGGTTTTTTCTTTTTAAGATTTGAAATTCTTTAAGTCTTTTCCATACTTTTTGTTCTGCATTGTCTCTTATAGAACATGTATTTAGAAAGATTACATCTGCTAAGTCTGGTTTTGAGGTAGTGTCAAAACCATTGTCTTGCATCACTGAAGTTACAATTTCACTATCAGAATAATTCATTTGACAGCCATAACTTTCAATGTATAATTTTCTTTGTTTTCCTGTGTCTTGATCTAAAGATACCTTTGCCAATTCACAAGCTTCTTTTTCTTCCTTTGAAGGGAGTAAATCTATGTCTTTAAATAATCGAGTCATATCATCAAAATTCAGAATGCAAATATAGAAAAAATCTTGAGACCAAATGCCAGTTTGTCAGTAAAGAGATAAACGCAAATAGAATTTTGAAGGAAGATATTTACAATCTTATTAAAATTGCCTAATTGTAAAATTGATTTTATTCTATAAGCAGTTTTTGGGTATAAATTACACCATCTAAAGAAGAATATACAAAGTACATTCCTTTGGGAAAGGAAGACAAATCAAGCGTACGCTCATCGGGGAATAGTGGAGTAATGGCTTTGCCATGAAGGTTATAT
>REBA01000046.1 GCA_004294225.1 Cytophagales bacterium
AAAAGTAAAATGGTTACTTTGGAGGATTCGGATGGTAATGTATTAATAGAAAGAGATATTGAAACCGAAAACACGATTGAAGAAGGCTTGCGGGCTTTGCATCCTGATTTTGAAGAACAAAGAGATTTGTTTTATTTTTATCTTCCGCATGAAAAATTATTAGAAGGAAATTGGTTTTTTACCGCTTTTGATTATTTAAAAACCGAAGGTTTTGAGATTTTGGGTTTAAAAGAACTCAAAAAACTTAAATATTCGCCCCATAAAGCCAGTATTAGCGTTTCGGCAGGAAGTGGCATTGATTGGTTTGATTTAAAAATTGATTTATCGTTTGGAACCGAGAAAGTGGCGGTTGCTCAGCTAAAAAAAGCACTTTTGAACAATCAAAAATATGTAACTCTTAGCAACGGAACTTTAGGAATGTTGCCCGAAGAATGGATTGCAAAATACGAAAGGGTAATAAAAGGCGGGAAAATCAAAAAAGATGGTATAGAATTTAATCAAATTCAGTATGGATTAATAGATCATTTATATGAAGAGATTGGTAATAATCAAAGTCTTTTAGCATTTCACGAAAAAAGACAAAAATTACTTTCTTTTCAAAATATTGATAAGAAAAAAATACCTCATAATGTAAAAGCAACTTTGCGAGATTATCAACAAGGCGGCTATCAATGGCTTCATTTTTTGGATGAATTTGGATGGGGCGGATGCCTTGCCGATGATATGGGATTGGGCAAAACCCTTCAAATGTTGGCTTTTATTCAAAGTAAAGTAAATGAATTTCCTAATATAAAAATACTTGTTGTGGTGCCTGCATCGCTAATTTTTAATTGGCAACGAGAAGCCGAAAAGTTTTGTCCCGAATTAAAACTGCTCAACCAAACGGGAGTGGCGAGAGATAAAGAATTTGAAATATTTAAACAATATAATGTTATTCTTACTACTTATGCCCTTTTGAGAATTGATATAGAAAAGCTTAAAGAAGTGGCGTTTGATTATGTTATTTTGGACGAAAGTCAAGCAATAAAAAACCCAATGTCGCAAACGGCAAAGGCAGCCAAAATTTTAAATTCTAAAAATAGGCTAATCATGACAGGTACACCAATTGAAAATAATACATTCGATTTGTATTCTCAATTTGATTTTTTAAATCCAGGTTTGCTTGGAAGTATCGAAAATTTTAGAGATAGTTACGCCACGCCAATCGATAGAGATAGGAACGAGCAAGCTGCAGAATCGCTCCGTAGGTTGATTTATCCTTTTATTTTATCACGCAAAAAAGAGCAAGTTGCCAAAGATTTGCCTCCCAAAACCGAAACTATTATTTATTGCGAAATGTCTAAAAATCAACGCAAAGTATATAACAAAGTGCGTGATAAAATCAAGGAAGATATTGAAGGAATGATTGTTAAAGATGGTATCAATAAAAGTAATTTTGCCATTTTGCAAGGAATGCTCAAATTAAGGCAAGTGTGTAATTCGCCTGCATTGCTCACAAATGATGAAAATACGGTGCATGATTCTATAAAAATAGATACTTTGATGGAAAACGTGTTGCCTGTGATTGCAGAAAATCATAAAGTATTAATATTCTCTTTTTTTGTGGAAATGTTGGAATTAATAAAAGAAAGATTTAAGAAAGAACATATCCAATATGCTTGGATTACAGGGCAAACTAGCCAAAGAGAAGCACAAGTACAACAGTTTCAGCAAGATGAAAACTGCAAAGTATTTTTAATTTCGCTCAAAGCGGGTGGTGTTGGTCTTAACCTTACGGCTGCCGATTATGCGTATTTGATTGACCCTTGGTGGAATCCCGCAGTGGAGCAACAAGCCATAGATAGAGCCCATAGAATTGGACAAACGCAAAGTGTTTTTGCTTATAAAATGATTTGTAAAGATACTATTGAAGAAAAAATATAAAGATACTATTGAAGAAAAAATATTGCAATTACAAGAGAAGAAAAAATCCGTTGCCGATGATTTGGTAAATATTGAAAGTGGCACCATAAAAAAACTTTCTAAAGACGATGTTAAAAAAACTTTCTAAAGACGATGTTATGGCTTTATTTGATTAAAAAAAAGATCGAAAAAATGAAATTTGAAACTTTGAAATTTATATAAAATAGGTTAATTTTACGTAAATAATAAATAAAATTATGGGCTTAGTAGACGCAGAAATAGAATTGGTAAGTGCAGATGATATTGCATTTTCAAGAAAAGGATATATTACAAAAGATCAAATAAAAAAAATGACCGTAACGGCTTTGGTAGATAGCGGAGCTTATATGCTTGCTATCAACGAAAACGTAAAAGCACAGCTTGATTTAACAGTTATTGATAATCAAATTGCTCAGTTGGCGGACGGAAGCAAAATAAAATTAGATATTGTTGGACCAGTTGAGGTAAGATTTCAAAATAGAAGTACCACTTGCCGTGCTATGGTGCTTCCTAGAGATGCTGAAATACTATTGGGAGCAATACCAATGGAGGATTTGGATGTAGTAATAAATCCACGTGAACAAACTATGATTGTAAATCCATTAAGCCCAAATTTTGC
>REBA01000047.1 GCA_004294225.1 Cytophagales bacterium
AGAAAAAGCACGTGAAAATACAGATTGTCCATTGATAAGTACATTAACATTATCATCGTTAAATATCATATTTAGGTTATAAAAACCTGGCGTGAAATTTGTTCTTTTGAAACTGGCAGAAATATTATCAGTAGATATTGGACAACCGTCATATTGAGAATAAGTACTTGGTGCTGTGGCACTTGCAAAATAATTTCTAGTATCGAAGCTCAAACCGGTTGTTGTAGGATTTAAACCTGGCATAGAAAAATTACCAGCATAAGAAGTCCTAGTAATATCTCTATAAAAATATGAATTCCAACCTGTTGTACCATATACACTAGGATTTCCATTGACAACTTTGTTCATATCTACTAATACAGGAGCTGATGTAGCCGAATTTCCGCATCTATCAAATACAATTCTTCTAAAATAAGTATCTTGACTTAATGTTAAAGGATGTGTATAAGTAACTGAATTTGAATTTGATAAATCAGACCAAGTAATCCCATCGGGAGATTGTTGCCATTTGTAAGATTGAATACAGCAACCACCAGATGGTGTAGTTAAATTATAAAATGTAGGTGCTAATGTTCCTGGGCATATAGAAGTAATGGTGCTTAAGCCAGTAATGCTTCCTGAAATTAACCCTGCATTCAATGCTGATAAGGTTGTAACTGGTGTAAAATTGAAAGCAACACCTCCATCTCCGCCAGCTTGATTTAATTTAACTTCAATTACACTAGAAGAATTAATAGGCGTTATGCAAAAATTATTTTTAGGTATATTATTATATTGATTAGCATCAAAAAAAATACGTGTATTATCAATTAAAACTTCAACTCCATCATCATAATATGGTAAACTCAGCATATAATTTCCTGTAGAAGTTACAATATTTTGTGCTTTAACGCTAAGCGAATAGTTTGTATTGCCTGTTTGGCAACCTTGATAATTTGGTGCATTGTGAGGAAAACCAATAACACTTGAATATCCTGTAATACTTGAACGACTATCAAAAGTTAAACCTGCACCAGCCACAGTCCAAAAGCCTGCATAGTTGGCATTGGGCCAGTTTTGAGCTCGATATGTAAAAGCTGAAAAAAAACCAGATGGAAAAACTAATGCCTCATTAAAATCTGGTGTTATTAAAAATATACCAACCACATTGCTAAATGCACTGCAATTTCCATTTGTTGTAAATCTTCTGTACCAACGATTTGTTGTGGAAGAAGTTGTAACAGCAAATCCTGTTAATGTAGCTCCCGAAATGCTAGTAAATCCAGTTATACCCGAAATCGTACTCATTTCCCATTGATACGAATAACCATTAATAATCGTGCCAGTAAATGAATTTAAAGGAGCTATGCCACTACACACGGTTTGTGTTCCTGAAATTGTATTTACTAAATCAGAAGCAACATCTATAAATCTTGTAATGGGTGTTAAACTACAAGTAGGAAAAGATACTGTAACAGCATAAGTACCTGTTGCACTTGTAGTAATACCCAAAATAGTTGGATTTGAAATGGATGAAGTAAAACCATTTGGACCCGACCAAGCATAGTTTGCACCAGTAGCAGTTCCTATTTGAAGAATTAAATTTCCACCAATACATACAGGATTATTGTAAGTAATAGAACCTACATATAATTGATCTATATCGGCTTGTGTTAATACTCTTGTAAAATAGCTAAATTCATCTATTGAGCCTGTAAAATAAGCATTTGTAGAGCCATCAGCACCACCCCAATTTGTACCATTTCCAATTAACCAATTACCATTATAAGCTGTTGTTGCAATTCTTGTTGAACTGCTATTTAAAACACCATCCACAAAAAGCTGTATGCCATTAGATGTAGAATGTGTTGCTACTAAATGATGCCATTTATTGTCATTTAATGGAGATGTAGAAGCTATGGTTCGAATTGCACCA
>REBA01000063.1 GCA_004294225.1 Cytophagales bacterium
GCATAATCTTTCATATATACACCCAAACGCTCAGATAGGAAACAACGTAACGATTGAACCTTTTGCCTATATTGCTGGCGATGTAATTATTGGCGATGGCACTTGGATTGGCTCCAACGCAGTTATTTTCGATGGTGCTCGCATTGGAAAAAACTGTAAAATATTTCCATCTGCTTCTATTTCGGCAGTACCGCAAGATTTAAAATACAAAGGCGAACCCACACTTACTGTAATTGGCGACAACACAACAATTAGAGAATGTGTAACCTTAAACCGAGGGACGACTGCAAATAACCAGACCGTAATTGGTTCAAATTGTTTAATAATGGCTTATGTGCATGTGGCTCATGATTGCACTATTGGCAATAATTGTATCATTGTAAATAGTGTACAATTGGCAGGGCACATTACTATTGACGATTGGGCAATGATTGGCGGTACATCTGCCGTTCATCAATTTGTACATATTGGTGCACATGCTTTTGTTACAGGTGGTGCATTAGTTCGTAAAGATGTTCCTCCTTTTATAAAAGCTGCTCGTGAGCCATTAAGTTATTGCGGCATAAATTCCGTAGGACTTCGTAGGAGAGGCTACTCCAACGAGCAAATCAATGAAATTGCAGATATTTACCGTACGTTTTATATGCAAGGAATGAATACAAATCAGGCTTTGCACAAAGTAGAAGTAGAGTTTAAACCTTCTAGCGAACGCGATGAGATTTTAAATTTTATCGGTAATAGCACAAGAGGTATTCTCAAAGGTCCAGATATGAAAACCTCGATTGAGGAAGATTAATACATTTTACAATCGAACAGTTCAACTTAATAATTCTAGAACTTTATTAACATTATATCGCTTATTCAAACACTCTTTCTTTGATTTTTTGCAACGGATTTTGTGCGTAAATGCCATTTTTTTCTAAATCAAAAGTAGCGATTGAGCCTACTGTCAAAACACTATTTTCATGGCAAATAACGCCAGGGCAAACAATGGATTTTGCACCTAACCAAACTCCATTTTCGATTGTTATGGGTTTTACAATTAAATCAAACGTAGTTTTTTTGAAATCGTGATTGCCAGTAAGCAACATACACCCTTGCGAAAGACAGCAATTGGACCCTATTTTTACAAAAATTAAATTATCAATCCATACCTTTTCGCCAATCCAAGTATAATTACCTATTTCTAAAAACCAAGGATATTTTATATTTACAGCTGGTTTAATAACTACTCCTTTTCCTATTTTAGCTCCAAAAAGTTTAAGTAAAAACGTTTTTAAAAAATTAATTGGGAAAAAGTACGAGTTAAAAATACATGAATTTATAATATACCAAAGTAATCGTTTCAGAACATTTCCACCTGGATTATACCAAGAATTATTGTATGAGATAAGATTTTGCATTATTTTTCACAAACGATTAACATTGATTTCCATAAAAAAGGTAAACGTCCACAACCAATAAAGTTTTTGAAAGTGTATCCAAATTTTTCAATTAAAATAGTAAGTGTTTTTTTAGACCAAAACTTAATATGTCCTCCCTCCCAAAGCACTGTAAAATGATTATCCATTTTTCCAGAAATAGCCAAAATTAGATTTTTAAAATATCCATGATAAGGTGTAGAAATCATTACTTCGCCTTTTTTGTTTTTGGCTAAAAACAAATCACACGATTTCATGAAATTATTTGGAGTATAAATATGTTCAACAACTTCAAGCGAAATGATTGTATCGATTTGTTTATTTATCAGTTCGCTAGGAATTGACAGCGAATCAATATCGTAAAAGAAAAACCGATTGGGATGCCTTTTATTTGCTAATGAGATCCCAGAAGTTGAAGCATCAACGCCATAAGCATCATAGCCTAAATCTAATAAAATATCAACTAAATAACC
>REBA01000064.1 GCA_004294225.1 Cytophagales bacterium
TTTATACGCCAATTTTTTCGGCTATCAAATATTCTTGTCCTTTTCGATTTGAGCTCACATTTATAATTTCGCCTAAATATCCCGCCAAAAAGAATTGAGTACCAATAACCAAAGCTACTAAAGCCAAAAAGAATAAAGGCTGTTCGGTTACTTCTCTCACTTTCAGTCCGTTATATAAACAATATTGTTTCTCAAAAATCACCCAAACGGTAACAAAAAAGCCTAACAAAAATGAAACTAAACCCAGCATTCCAAAAAAGTGCATCGGTTTGCGTCTGAATCTTGTTACAAAAGAAATCGAAAGCAAATCTAAAAAACCGTTTATAAATCGCTCAAAACCAAATTTACTTACGCCATATTTTCGAGCGCTATGCTCTACAACTTTTTCGGTTATTTTTGTGAAACCACTCCATTTTGCAATCACAGGAATATAACGATGCATTTCGCCATATACATCAATATTTTTAATTACATTTTTATGATAGGCTTTCAATCCGCAATTAAAATCATGTAACTGAATACCTGACATCCAGCGTGTTACGGCATTAAATAATTTTGTTGGAATGGTTTTTGAAATTGGATCATAACGTTTGGCTTTCCAACCTGAAACCAAATCAAATTTTTGAACCACAATCATTTCGTATAATGCTGGAATTTCGTCAGGCGAATCTTGCAAATCGGCATCCATTGTGATTACAACATCACCTAAAGTATGTTGAAAACCAATATTTAACGCAGCAGATTTGCCATAATTTCGATTGAATTTAATAGCTTTTATAGATTTATTTTCAGTGCTAATTTTTTCTATCACCTCCCAAGAACGATCTTTGCTACCGTCATCTATCAGCAAAATTTCGTAATTATATTTGTTTTCGAGCATCACTTTTGCAATCCACGAACACAATTCGGGCAGCGATTCTTCTTCATTTAAAAGTGGAATTACAACTGAAATATCTGTTTTCAAAATAATATATATGTTTGTGCAAAGCTATATATTTAATATTTCTTAAAAAATGCTTTAAACAAAAATAGCTTCCAAAAATGGAAGCTATTTTATTTAAATGCTTTTAATAGAATTACAATTCTGTAACTCGCATCGAAATTCTACGATTTTTGGCTCTGCCCTCTTCTGTATCGTTGCTACCAACGGGCCATTGTTCGCCATAACCTTCTGATTGTAAGCGAGATGCATCTATACCTGATTTTACTAACTCAGCCATAACACTTGCAGCTCTGTCGCCTGAAAGTTTTAAATTTGCTTTTGGGTCGCCAACATTGTCAGTATAGCCACCTAATTTGATTTTAACTTTAGGAAATGCATTTAAAATAGTGGAAAGATTTCCCAATTGTTTTCCCGATTCTGGCATCAAAGTTGCTTTTCCTGTTTCGAACAATAAATTATCGAAATCAAACCATTTGTCTTTTGAAACAACACTGCTGGTATCTGATAAAAACACCACAACTTGGTCTTCTAAGGAGCCTTGTGCAGCATCAATAATTGTGCTGTCTGCCAACATCAATACAAATGGTTTTACCAAAGCGGCTGAATCAATTTTAGGTTCTTCAACTACGGGTGTAGTTACAATGGGTTCGGGAGCTTTAAATCCTTTAAAAAACAACAATGCTGCGGTTAATCCTGTTAATAAAAGACCGAGCACAACTCCTGAAAGTAGTTTTTTTCCTGATGTATTATTTTCTGACATAAATAAATTTGGTTAGGTTTGGTTAAAATTCATAGTGCAATATTAAAATAATATTTAAAAAAGCAAAAATATAGTCTATAATTGTAAAGTTTCACAACGTTATTGATGATATTTCTTACCCTTCGGAGTTTTCTTTGGAGGCGTAGCCGGAAAAGAAAACTCCGAAGGGTGGAAGA
>REBA01000050.1 GCA_004294225.1 Cytophagales bacterium
TTCTCCTCAACCCCCTAAATGCTTGGACAAGTTTCTGTAATTAAAGTTTAGTAAATTTACAGAATTATGAGCAAACATCAAAAGAGCTGGAGCGTCCAGGAGAAACATGAAGTTGTAGAATTTTACAGACAGCATAGTATTAGCGAGGCCGTTCGCAAATATGGTGTCAGCAATGTAAGTATTTACAAATGGGAGAAAGTGATTGAAGAATCTGGGATTAGTGGTTTTGCCGAAAAAGCGAACCCTAAAAGCAATTCAGAATTCAACAAACTAAAGCGAGAGAATGATCGTTTGATGCGATTAGTGGCTGAAAAGGAAGTGATTATCAGCATTCAAAACGACTTGTTAAAAAAAAAGAGGTAAGCAAAGATGACAGAATAGAAATTGCTTTGAAATACAGCGATTCCATTTTACCAATGGTGGAAATTTTAGAAGTATTAGCCCTACCTAAAAGCACATTTTACTATAAACCTATTCAGAATAGTGGAAAGCAAAAAGGTCGGACATTAAGCGATTTTACAAAAACAACTGACGGTCAACTCGTAGCAAACCAAAAGGTTATCAATGAAATAAAAGAGCTATTAGCTCAGGAGTTTGTGGATTATGGATATTTGAAGGTAACACATTATTTAAGGCAAGAATTTAATTATGTCATTAATCCGAAGAAAGTATATAACATTATGAAAATGAACAACTTACTTAATGTACAACCTGTTCATAGCAGCAAAATAAAAAGAGAATGGGTAAAGGATCTTGTTCCAAAACCAGACCTTGATTTTTCGTATTTAGAATTTGATATAAAATATTTTTATGTGCATAAAAAGCGAAGGAATGCTTTAGTTTTGACCGTGATAGATGTAAAAAGTAGATGGGTTTTAGGACAGTTTACGGCATGGAAAATAAACGAAAAGCATGTTAAGCAATTATTTGAAGAAATTTTTAGCCAATATGAATTACCAGAAAAAATTTATGTTCGCAATGACAACGGAAGTCAATTCGTGGCTCATACAATTCAAAAGTATTTTGCAGACAAAAAGAATCCAACTGTAGTACAAGAGTTTACCAAACCCGCAACCCCCGAACAAAATGCACATATTGAATCATACCACAGTATAACAGAAAGAGTAATATGTCAAAGATATCAATTCGATGACCTAAAAGAATTAAAAGACACCTTGGAAAGATTTAGATATTTTTATAACTTTAAAAGAATTCATTCGGGAATAGAATACAAGAACCCGTTTAAATATTTACTTCAAAAAGGAATCGATATGAGTATCGACCCCTCTGAGAAGTCCTATAATTGTATTCTAAAAGCAAGTTAATCAATTTTTCGAAATCTGTCCAAGGAATAGGGGGTTAAGCCACTTTTATTGATGTTGAATTGTCCATTTTTCTATACTTTTATTGTCTTAAATGGTTTGTGAAGAAGGTTTTTTACATCACCATGATATCAAGTACTTGAAAAATTTCATTCCTCATTAGTCAGTTCAAATTTATCAATTTGGTTTTGAATACTTCTACTGGTCTAGTTTTCTTTTTTGGTTTAAGAATAAATTGCCTTTAGATTAATATCTTAGTTACCTTTTGTTACCAAATTATTTACTATCGCTGCTAATTTTTGTGCCGTCTCACTTACTGCCAATACTCTATCTATTTTTTAACGCATAGACGCTAGATTAATTTTATAGAAAATTCTCTTAACGTATTGGCAACCTTAAAGTTATCATTTTCATTCGTAGCATTTTTTAATGTAATTCTTAATCAGTCTAGTATTTTGGACTTTACTTGATTTTATTTTCCCACCGGTTTACTTATTATTTTGAGCCAGTCTTCTGCAACTTGAAAATAGTTTGCCTG
>REBA01000062.1 GCA_004294225.1 Cytophagales bacterium
CGATGGCTTCCCACATTTCAAACGGTCCTAATTCCCACCCAAAACCAGCTTTTAAAGCATCGTCTATTCTATAAATTTCGTCTGATATTTCAGGAATTCGGTTACTAACATAAGCAAAAAGTCCTCCAAAAGTGGCTCTATAAAAGTCGCCAGCTTTATCTTGTCCTTTTACTAAAACTTTCAAACGCAAACGCAAATCATCAATCGTTTTGGTTTGTTCTAAAGTAATAAATTTCGATTTTACTTGTGTTTTATATTCTCCAGTTTTAATATCCAAAGATAAAATTTCGGTTTTTCCTTCCGCATTTTTTGACTTTTTGTAAAACCCTTGTCCCGTTTTGTCGCCAAGCCATTTATTATCAATCATTTTTTGCAAATAATCGGGCACAATAAATAAATTTTTGGCTTCATCGTTTGGTAAGGAATTAGATAAATTCTTGCAAACATTCACAAGCGTATCCAATCCAACCACATCACCCGTACGAAAGGTAGCTGATTTGGGTCTGCCCAAAACAGGACCAGTAAGTTTATCAACTTCTTCTACGGATAATTCTAACTTTTGCGAAACCGCCAATATCTCCATAATTGAATAAATTCCTACTCTATTGGCTATGAAAGCAGGCGTATCTTTGCATAAAACGGTGGTTTTTCCTAAAAATAAATCACCATAATTCATAAAAAAATCAATAACCGAAGCATCAGTTTTGGGCGAAGGAATAACTTCAAATAATTTTAAATAGCGTGGCGGATTAAAAAAATGCGTACCGCAAAAATGCTTTTGAAAATCTTCAGACCGACCTTCTGCCATCAAAAAAATAGGAATTCCAGAAGTATTTGAGCTGATAAGTGTGCCAGGTTTGCGGTGCAATTCTACTTTTTCGTATAACGATTTTTTGATTTCTACATTTTCTACAACCGCTTCAATCACCCAATCGCAATCTGAAATTTTGGATAAATCATCTTCAAAATTTCCTACTTTAATTTTTGAAGATGCTGATTTTTTGTATAAAGCCGATGGATTTGCCTTTAAAGTAGCATCCAAAGCGGCATTTACAATGCGGTTTCTAAACAATTTAGATTCAATAGAAATGCCTTTTGCAGCCTCTTCGGGCAACAATTCTTTTGGCAAAATATCTAATAAAAGTGTATCTAACCCAATATTTGCAAAATGGCAAGCAATCCTACTTCCCATAACACCAGAACCCAAAACGGCAACTTTTTTAATATTTCTGTTCATAATACTTTTTGCTTACAAGCGTATTTTACATTATACTAAAAATCAAAAAAATAGATTTATGAAAAGAGTATAATTTTTAGGTTTTTGATTATTTAGTAAGAATTCACTTTATTATTGGGCTTATGCATTTAAAACTATTGATTAATTAAACCTCACCTTAAAACCAATTTCTCCTACAATTTCGCAGATTCCAAGTTGAAGGACTTGTTTTGCAAGTACATTTTTAGTAAAAGTTATAAAATCAATAATTTTGCTTTAGATATTTTCAATGCGAAAGCCCTGAGAAAATCGTTTTGGTTTTAAAAATTATGTAAATATTCTTACATTCTGGTTTAATTAGTTTACGTATCTATTTTTAGTAATTATTTTTAAAATTTAAAGTTTATTTTTCTCCTATGCAAATACATTGCACACATGGCTATTAATTTTGAATCGAAAATAAAAAAATCTGGAAAAATGAATACGATAAAATCTTTAGAAATTACGAATGAGCTTTTGGTAGGTTTGGCAGGAGTGCC
>REBA01000032.1 GCA_004294225.1 Cytophagales bacterium
ATTATGAGCAAGATTTACAAGATATTCTAGTGAAAATCCCCAATTTGCCTCATACTACTGTGCCTTTGGGAAAATCAGCTGACGATAATGAAACCATTGCTTCATGGGGGCAGTCGCCCAATTTATATGAAGGTGCCCAACCTCACTGGGACTTAATCAAGAAATATGATATCATAGATTTTGAGTTGGGTAATAAAATTACTGGTGCTGGGTTTCCGGTCTATAAAGGAAAAGGTGCAAGGCTTCAACGTGCAATGATTAATTATTTTATTGATTATGCAGTGAAAGCAGGTTATATGGAAGTACAACCTCCAATTCTTATTAATGAAGATTCTGGTTTTGGAACTGGTAATTTGCCTGACAAAGAAGGGCAAATGTATCATGCAGTAGCTGATAATTATTTTCTGATTCCTACCGCTGAAGTACCTGTTACCAATATTTACAGAGATACTATTCAAAAAGAAGCAGATTTACCTATTAAAAATGTAGCCTATACTCCTTGCTTCAGAAGAGAAGCGGGTTCTTGGGGTGCAGATGTGAGAGGTTTAAATAGGCTTCATCAATTTGATAAAGTAGAAATTGTACAAATTGCAAAACCTGAAAATTCCTATGCACTTTTAGAGGAAATGGTTGCACATGTTCGTAGCCTGCTAGAATCATTAGGCCTACCTTTTAGAATATTAAGGCTTTGTGGTGGAGACATGAGTTTTACTTCGGCACTTACCTATGATTTTGAGGTTTATTCTGCAGCTCAAAAACGTTGGTTAGAAGTAAGCTCAGTGAGTAATTTCGAATCTTTTCAAGCCAATAGATTAAAGTTAAGGTATAAAAAAGATAACCAAACACAATTGCTTCACACCTTAAATGGAAGTGCCCTTGCACTTCCTAGAGTATTGGCCGCTATATTAGAAAACAATCAAACTTCCGAAGGGATAACTATTCCATCTGTATTGGTACCTTATACTGGTTTTGACAAAATAAATTAATCAACAAAGGCTCTAAGCTTATGCATTAGAGCCTTTGTACGTTTTTAGAACTATTCTCTTATTTGTTTTCTGTTGAGTTATTGACTTTTCTGATTTGTTCTCTTTGGGCTTGATCAATACTGGCATTAATCTCAAAGCCAATCAACAACACATAGGAAATTACAAACAACCAAATCAAAACCCCAATAAATGTTCCGATTGAGCCATATATCTTATTGTAAGAATTAAAGTTTTCTATATAAAAAGAAAACCCAAGGGTAAACAATATGCCCATAAGAGAAGCGATGAATGAGCCCAATGAAAGAAAACGCCAACGCTTGATTACGTTAGGGGCAATATAATAGATGAGCGAAATTATAATCCAAAAGATAAAGAATAATATGCCGTACTTGAATGCCAGTACAAAATAGTATATAAATCGCTCGTTCAGTGGAAGTATTTTATCTAGATAGTCGAGGTAGAAAGTAAATAAAATACCTACAGTTATGCTAATCATAATTGTTATACTGATAATAAATACTAAGCTTAATGCTAAGAAGAATCTAGAAAAGAAACCTCTAGTATCTGCTGTTCTATAACATTTATTAAAAGATTGAATCATTGATACAACGCCATTGGTAGCAGCATAGAGTGCAAGAAAAAATCCAAAAGATAGCAGACCACCTTGTTGTATGCTAATAATTTCTAAAATGGTACTTTCTGCAGATTCATAGATGCTCAGCGGCATTATTTGTTTTAAGAATCCCATAATGTTCTGTTGAAGGTTTGGGATAGGGATATAAGGGATTAAAGTAAATAGAAAAATGATTAGTGGAAAAATAGAAAGTGTAAAATTAAAAGCCATTGCGGAAGCTTTATCTTGTATTTGGTCTTTCTTGATTTGATTTAAAAATATATAAGACACTCTCTGAAGACTTATACCATCTTTTGTGAGATAGATACGATTCATTTTTTCAACAATTAGTTGAAAAATTTTGAGCTTAACAATCCATGAAGGGAAAATTTCCATTACTTATTTGATTAGAAATGTTGTTCGAATATTTTTAAAAATAATTCTGGTGCAGGGCTTGGTTTACCAGTAGATGTACTTACAAATACCAAAGTGGTTTCAGAGGTGTTAAGTAATATTTTATCTTCATTATAAATCTCGTATTCAAAGAGAATTCTAGTAGAAGGCTTTTGTTTCATGATTAACTTTATGGTTAAAAGATCATCATATTTTGCTGGGCGAATATATTTGGTTTTATATTCCAATACTGGCATCATAATACCAGACTCTTCAAGCTTTTTATAACTAAGGCCAAGGTTTCGGAAAGACTCTACTCTCGCTACCTCCAAATAAGCGGCATAATTGCCATAATACACATATCCCATTTGGTCTGTTTCAGCGTAGCGAACCCTTATTTGATGTTCGAAGATGTACATATTTTGACTTATTTTATATTGAGTTTGTTGAGTGCCTTTCTGTATTTTTCAGCAATTTTCAGATGTTCTTCATAGGTAGTAGCAAAATCGTGATGCCCGCTAAGGTCATGATGAGCACAGAAATAGAGGTAATTATGTTTTTCGTAATTTAATACTGCATCTATAGAGTTAATGCTAGGGATATTTATTGGGCCAGGCGGTAATCCTGAATATTTATAGGTGTTATAAGGAGAGTCTTTAGCGATATGCCCACTATAAATTCTTTTTATACTGAAATCCCCTACAGCAAATTTTACGGTAGGGTCTGCTTGAAGTGGCATGTTAATTTTTAAGCGATTTAGATATACTCCTGCAACTCTTGATTTTTCGTCGTTTTTATTTGTTTCTGCTTCTACTATTGAGGCTAGGATAGTGATTTGCTCTATGGAGTACGCCATACTTTCTGCTTTTTCCCTTCTCGTTTTGTTCCAAAATTTATCATGTTCTGTTTTCATCCTATTGAAAAAATCCTCTAAACTAATGTTCCAATACATTTCATAGGTGTTGGGAATAAACATACAGCCAAATGTTTCAGAACGATAACCATACTTTTGAGCATATTCAGGATTGTGCAGCACAGAATCAAGTTGTTCAAATTTTATTTCTAATTTTTGAGCAATTTTCTCAGCTAAATCTTTTTTTAAGCGAATGTTGTTGAAGGTAAGTTTTACTGGGGTTTGTTTTCCTCTTTTTAGCATTTTTAGGGCTTCTAAGTTGCCCATGTTGCTTTTTATAAGATATTTTCCTGGTTTTATTTTTTCTCTATATCCAATCAGCTTAGAAAGAAAATAAAAAGAAATTTTATCATTAAGTATTTCATTCTTATTCAAGCTGTCTGTTAGAGTTTCAAAACTGGCACCTGTAGGAACATACAAGTAAGTTTCTTTTTTATCTACTTGTAAATTGGCTGTAAAGAAGATTTGGTAAGCATAATAGCTGAAAGTGGCAAGTATCATACCTACAGTAATGATTGTTCCAGCCTTAAATTGCATTGATTTACTATTCATAGGTTTCTTGATTAAGAAAATAGATTGTCGAATTTATTCAATTTTAATTTGTGAAAATAGACAATTGATATTTAAAGTAAAATGAATGTTGAATTACAAGCTCTATAGTTGGTAAGGTGAAACATTTATTTAATATAGATTCTTGAAGTTCTATTTTATAGTAGAACAATTGTAACTTGCGTTTTATTGATTTTATTTAATGAAAGCAAAATATATTAATATTCATCCTTTAAACCCTCAAGCAAATAAAATTGAAGAGGTAGTGTCGTATCTTAGAAAGGGAGCGGTAATTATTTATCCCACAGACACGGTTTACGGTATCGGTTGCGATATTCATAATCAGAAAGCAGTAGAAAGGGTTTGTCAAATAAAAAATATTAATCCTTCTAAAATCAATCTGTCTTTTATATGTTATGATTTAAGCCATATTTCAGAGTATACTCGAAATTTGCCAACTCCAGTTTTTAAGTTGATGAAAAAATCATTGCCTGGCCCTTATACATTTATTCTTAATGCTGGCGGCAAGGTTCCTAAAATGCTTCATACAAAGAAAAATACTGTAGGGATAAGAATTCCCAATCATACCATTTCAAGAACAATAGTAAAAGAATTAGGAAATCCACTGCTGAGTACCTCTGTGCCCATGGGTGATGAAGTAGAGTATTTGTCTGATCCAGAATTTATTTTTGAAAAATTCGAAAAATTAGTGGATGTAGTCATTGATGGAGGTATCGGAAACATTATGCCTTCAACAATAATAGACTGTACATCTGATGCTCCAGTTTTAATCAGAGAGGGATTAGGGAGTATTGAAGGAATTTTTTAGTTGAAAAAAGCGGGCATATCCTCGATGGCTTCGTTAATTCCAGAAAATAATCGAATTTGAGTGCTGTATTTTTTTTCTAGAATACTGAATTGATTTGGTAAGTTTTGATTCAATAAAAAAAGACTCAGTTTTTTATTTTTCTTAAGTTGAACTTCTATCCAATTCAATGTTGGTAAATATTTTTCTGGTTCTATAAAATCAATAAAGAGCAATGCTTTTGTGCTTTCTTCCATTGCTTTAGTAGCATATTGAAATAACTCTGGTTTTGAATAATTGTCTAAGTCAAAAAAAAATATTTCTGGAAATTTATTTTTGAGCAATACAAGGTGCTTGTTGTTGAAGTTGTATTCTTGTTTTTTGATAAAAGCAAGGTAAATCAATATGTTCATAAGGTTTTACATTTTATATATACATAGTTGGCGTTATTGTAGCATTATTTTTTGAAGGTTTTTATATGATTCCCATATTTACTCTTCAATTTTCTATTCATCTATATATTGTTTATTGGTTTTACTTTATAAGTTTTCATGGCACTTTCTATTTGAAATTCTTCAGTTCTGGATGGATATAAAAAATAACTAGGTGCTTGAATTGATTCAATTTTTGTAACTGTAATTTCAATTACAGATTTTATTGGAAATTCGTTTGTAAACAAGTCTGTCAAAGGTTTTACTTTTTTTTCAAAAATGATGTCGTTTTTGTCAATAAGTCTTGCTTTACCTTTTATTTTATATCCTTTTTGAACAAAAATATCTATAAAGCTTACACAAACTATTGGATTGAAATGAATATTCTCAATACTATTGGGTGAAGCAATATTAGCTATCAGCAAGGTGGCATCATCTTGATAAGTAAATAATTCTTTTGGAGAAACATTAGGCTCGTTTTGTTTGTTTGAAGTTGCTAACCAGCATAAAACACTTCGGTCAATATATTTTTTAATTGCTTGATTTATCATTTTAAATGTTTCAATTGTTTGATTTTTTGTATTTTTTGTTAATTACTATCAGCTATAGTATTATTTTACCAAATTCTGAGCGTATAAATTTGGCAATATTAATCGGAACATTGAATTAATTTTCCAAAACTAAATTTTAATACTATTATTATAAATAAATATTCAGATTCTTTACAATGGAAATAGCAGATTTATATCAACTTTTTATAAATAGCAATGGCATAGCCACAGATACTAGAAAAATTCATGAAGGTGCTATTTTTTTTGCATTAAAAGGAGATAATTTTAATGGAAATCAATTCGCACTTAAAGCACTTGAGAAAGGAGCAAAATACGCTGTAATAGATGAGCCTTTAGTAGAAAAAAATGACAGAATTATTCTTGTAGATAATGCCTTGCAAACGCTACAAGCATTGGCTAATTATCATCGTCGAACTTTTGAAATTCCTTTTATTGCTATCACAGGCTCGAATGGTAAGACTACTACCAAAGAACTAGTAAATGCTGTGCTTCAAAAAAAATACATTACCTATGCCACCTTGGGGAATTTGAATAACCATATCGGTATTCCTTTGACATTACTCTCCATCAAAAAAGAAGTTCAAATTGCTATTATAGAAATGGGTGCTAACCACCAAAAAGAAATTGAAGGATACTGTAAATATGTGGAACCAAACTATGGGTTGATTACTAATATTGGCAAAGCTCACCTCGAAGGCTTTGGGGGGATTGAAGGAGTTAAGAAAGGGAAAGGAGAACTCTATGACTATTTGAGAGCAAATCATGGACAGATTTTTTTGTGTACTACCAATGATACTCTGGTAGCTATGGCAAATATCAAGAATCCTATTACCTATCCAAGCCTAGGTGATTATTATACCTGTAGTTTTGTAGATGCTGATCCATTTATTAGATTTCTATCTTCCAATGGCAAGGCAATATCTACCCAATTAACGGGGAAATATAATTTTGACAACATCGCTGTAGCACTTTGTATAGGAAAGTATTTTGGAGTTTCAGAGGAAGATGCTTTACAGGCTATCGCAACTTATAATCCTCAGAACAATCGCTCTCAGCTCACCAAAACTGATAAAAATGAGTTAATTATTGATTGTTATAATGCTAATCCAACTTCGATGAAAGCAGCTATAGAGAGCTTCGCACAAACACAAGCAAAAAACAAAGTATTGATTCTTGGTGATATGTACGAATTAGGGGAAGACGAAGCACTAGAACATGAAGGTATCGGGAACTTAATACTTACTTTATCTTTTCAGCAGGCATTACTATGTGGAAAAGCAATGAAATCGGCATTTGATGTAGCTCCAGAAAAGTTTCTCTATTTTCAAGATAGAAATCTATTAATAGAATGGATAAAATCGAATCCTTTTCAAGGTGCTACATTGTTGATAAAGGGTTCAAGAGGTATGGCCTTAGAAAAAGTGATAGAATATTTATAATATTTAGTCCGCTTCCATAAAAGGGTATTCAATAGATGTGGGACTATTTAGAGTTTCTTTGACTGTCCTCGGCGATACCCATCGTAATAAGTTTAGTATAGAACCCGCTTTATCATTGGTTCCTGAAGCTCTTGCCCCACCAAATGGTTGCTGATTTACTACAGCACCTGTAGGTTTGTCGTTGATATAAAAATTACCAGCAGCATTTTTCAAGATTTCATTAGCTAGATTTATTGCCGCTCTATCTTTAGCAAAGATGGCTCCTGTAAGTGCATATTTTGAAGTTTTGTTGATAATATGTAAAGTAGGTTCAAATTCATCTTTAGGGTAAATATAAATAGACAAGATAGGCCCGAAATACTCTTCGGTCATACAGGGCAAATAAGGGTTGGAGACTAAAAAAACTGTTGGTTCTATAAAATATCCTTTTCGCTGATCGCACTTGCCTCCGAATAGGATATCAATTTCTTTATTATCCTTGGCTTCATTGATGATTTTTTCTAATTTTTTAAAAGCATTTTCGTTAATGACTGCATTGATAAAATTTTCAAAATTTTCTACTGTGCCTGTTTTTATTTTGTTTAAATCTTCCAATAAGTAGCGTTTTACTTCTTCCCAAAGATTATCTGGGATATAAGCTCTAGAAGCAGCAGAGCATTTCTGACCTTGATATTCAAAAGCTCCTCTGACAAGTGCAGTAGAGATAGCTTTTGGTTCTGCTGATTCATGAGCGATTATAAAATCTTTACCACCTGTTTCGCCCACTACTCTTGGGTAGGATTTGTAATTAGAGATATTTTCTCCAATTTTTTTCCAGAGCGATTGAAATGTATTTGTACTCCCCGTGAAATGAAGCCCAGCAAAATCTGGATGCTGTAAGATAATTTCTGCGGCTTCAATGCCATCTGCATAAATTAAATTAATTACTCCTTTGGGTAAGCCAGCTTCAATTAATATTTGCATCAATAAATTTGCAGCATGGGCTTGGTTATAGGAGGGTTTCCAGACTATGGTGTTACCCATAAGTGCAGGAGCTAGTGTTAGGTTTCCAGCAATTGCTGTAAAGTTAAATGGGGTAAGTGCATAAATAAATCCTTCCAGTGGTCTATATTCCATTTGATTCCAGAAACCATTGGGGGATTGGGGTTGTATTTTGAATATATCTTCAGCATATTTTACATTGAATCTTAAAAAATCTGCCAATTCGCATATGGCATCTATTTCTGATTGATATACATTTTTAGATTGCCCAAGCATAGTAGAGGCGTTGAAAATATATCTGTATTTTTGAGTGATGAGTTCAGCTGTTTTTAGAAATATACTTGCTCTTTGCTCAAAGGTGTATTTTTGCCAAGTAGATTGAGTGTTAATGGCGGCTTGAATTGCTAGTTCTATTTCTATTTTGCCACCTTCATTGATATATCCAAGTGTATGATTGTGTTCGTGAGGTGTATTTACTTTTATTTTGTTCTTGCTTAAGATCCATTCGCCATTGATGCACATCGGCAGTTCAATAGTTTCTTTTTTTATTTGTTCAATGGCTTTTTTGATTGCAATTCTTTCCTTAGAATTTTTTCGATACTCTTGGATGGGCTCATTGTATGGCGATGGAATCATTTATAATAAATCTTTTAAAGTGCTCAAATCATTAGTTTCGTAAAATATTTCCTCTTTATGAGGTTGATTATATCTGTTATAATAAATTTGATTCAGACCTGCATTTTTTGCTCCTAATATATCTACCATTAGGTCGTCGCCTACCATAATGGAATCTTCGGTACTTCCTCCTATTTTTGTAAGCGTATATTCAAAAATTTCTTTTTGGGGTTTTGCATATCCACAAGCTTCTGCTAATACTACTTCTGTAAAGAAATAATCGATATGTGCATATTTCATTTTTACATATTGGCTTTCTAGAAATCCATTACTTAGTATATGAAGCTGGTATTTGGGTTTTAGATAATTCAATAATTCCATAGCTCCAGGAATCAATTGCCCCATAGTAGGGCATAACTTCATGAAGTCTGCGTTGAGGTTTTCTGGTATTAATTCTAGGCTTAGCCCTAATTCTTCAAAAGTGTATATAAACCGTTTATTTCGGATAGTTTCTTTAGATTCTAATCCTCTGTGGTGCTGGTCCCATAGTCTTGTATTTACTTCAATATATTTCTTTAAAAATTCTTCTATTGTCAATGAGTTGATTTTATCAAACTCATATTTGAGGTACAATTGCTCAAGTGCTAATTTGCAATTGCTGTCAAAGTCCCAAAGGGTGTGGTCTAGATCAAATATTATATGCTTATAATTTTTCATTAAACGATATTTTTAAGCGTTCCACTGGTTGGTTATTGCATATGTGGCTTTCAAAAATTTCTTGAACATCTTCTATGCCTATTTGTTTGTAAAAGATTCCTTCTGGGTAGACGACTATACTTGGTCCAAATTCACACACGTCTAAGCATCCAGCTTTTTGTGCTCTGACTTCTGCGTTTATTTTTTTACTGTTGATTAATGTTTTAAAGGCATCTACTAGAGCCATTCCATGTGCTTCACCACAAGATTTGTTTCCATTCGTTCTTTTATTGATACAGATAAAGATATGTTTCTTGAATTTTAAGTTGTTGTTAGTCATTGTTATTGTCGCTTTATTCTATTTTATTTATTTTAAACTATTTAGAGATGGTAATCGATATTTGTTCTGTTTATTATGGAGTCTTCTTATTGCAAGTTCATTATTGGAGTAAAGCGCATTGTATTCTTTCAAATCATTCAGTAAAGTAGGGTCTTTTTCTAAAAATGCCATGATTTGTGTTACAAAATCAATAAAGGTGGGATTTAGAAAGTAATAAACCCATTGATCTACTTTTTTAGATTTTAAAATGCCTGCATTTTTTAGAAAACCAAGATGCCTTGAAGTTTTTGTTTGGGTGAAGTCTAGAATTAATTCTAAATCAGAAATACACATCTCTTGATGATGAAATATCAAATTCATTATTCTGATTCTCGCCTCGTCGTTTAGAGCGTTAAATAATTCTATTCCTTTTTTTAAATCAAATGTTTTTATCCTAATCATAAAAAATTAAAGAAAGGATTATGTTTTTTATTTTAAATACTTCAACTCTTCTTCGTAAACTAAGTTTTTATTCGATTAGAATATTTATGATATTTACAATATAACAATTTAATAAAAGATATGAGATTTATTGGTAAGCACATTGTTTTTACTGCACTTGTTTTTATCGTTATAACCGCTACTCGCTTAAAAGCCCAAGAAAGTAGAATGTTGATACAGCTTACTGGTATTGTTGTGTCGGGTGAAAATGCTTTAGGAGTTCCAGGAGCTTTTGTTTTTGTTCCTAAAACAGGAAGAGGTACTTCAAGCGATTATATAGGATATTTTTCTATGCCCATTCATACAGGAGATACTCTGCTGGTTAAGGCGATAGGCTTCAAACAACAATCTTATGTAGTACCTCAGGTTAAAGAAAAAACAACTGTTATCATTACACTTTCAGCCGATTTGAATTATTTGCCTATGGTAGAAGTTTTTCCTTGGCCTACAGAAAAACTGTTTAAGGAAGCTTTCTTAGCTTTGGAATTAGATAGAAAGAATAATAATTATGCTGCTCAGAATCTTAATGATGTGGTTATAAGAAGAATGCTTATCAACCAAAAAGACGATGGGAGCATGAATCATAGATATTTTATGGATCAACAATACGCACAATTACCCGGCTCAGGTGTTCAGCAATTTAGGTTGTTAGATCCATTTGCATGGAGAAAATTCCTTGAATCTTCCAAGAAAGGCCAATTAAGGCAACAAGAAGAAAAGTATAAAGAAAAGGAATAATTAAATATGTGTATAAAGTGTAAGTAAATAGTGTATAAAATGATGATAATTTTAAACCTTACACTTTGCCTCAAAAATTAAATTTAAAACAGTATTTTTGAGATAAAATATTTATAGTACATAGGTGTTAAAGGTAAATCAAAAAACTTATGGGTAAAATCATAGCGATTGCAAATCAAAAAGGTGGAGTAGGTAAGACAACCACAGCTATTAACCTTGCGGCAAGTTTAGCTGCCCTCGAACATAAAACATTATTAGTAGATGCAGATCCACAAGCAAACTCTACCTCTGGTTTGGGTTTTGACCCTAGAGCCATAGAAAATAGTATCTATGAATGTATGGTAGATGGTGTTGAAGCACAAGGATTAATTCTGAACACCTCTGTTCCGTTTTTAGATTTGGTACCTGCTCATATTGATTTGGCAGGAGCTGATATAGAAATGGTAAGCGTAGAAGGCAGGGAGATGAGGATGAGAGAAACACTTCAAGGTGTTAAAGAACTTTACGAATATATTATTATAGACTGCTCTCCATCTCTAGGATTGATTACCGTAAACGCTTTAGTTGCTGCTAATTCTATTTTAGTGCCAGTGCAGTGCGAATATTTTGCATTAGAAGGTCTAGGTAAATTAATGAGTACCATTAAGATCATTCAAGCAAGATTGAATACAGCTTTGGAAATTGAAGGTATTCTCTTAACTATGTACGATAGTAGGATTAGGCTATCTAATCAAGTAGTGGAAGAGGTTAGAAATCATTTTCAACATCTAGTTTTCAATACCATTATCCCAAGAAACATAAGGTTGAGCGAATGTCCTAGTTTTGGATTACCAGTTATAGCTCATGATGCAGAAAGTAAAGGAGCAGTGAGTTATATTAATTTAGCTCAAGAAATTTTAGAAAGAAATACTTTGCTTTCCGAAGTTCCTACCCCTTTATAAAAAACAATTTTTAATATTTCTATAATGTCAAATAACTCAGGTACAAAAAGAAACGCTTTAGGTAGAGGATTAAGTGCATTGCTTAAAGATAACGATACCGTTAATCAAAGTTCTGCCGAGAATAAAATAAATACAGATGCCCCTCTAAACTATATCAATGATATTCTAATTGATAATATAGAAGTTAACCCTTTTCAACCTCGAACTCATTTTGACCAAGAAGCACTTCATGAATTAGCTGATTCCATAAAAACCCAAGGAATAATTCAACCAATTACAGTTCGCCAACTAAGTAAAGATAAATATCAATTAATTTCTGGAGAAAGAAGATATCAAGCATCTAAAATAGCTGGTCTTACGGTTATACCTGCATACATTAGAACAGCCAATGATCAACAAATGCTAGAAATGGCATTGATAGAAAATATACAAAGAGAAAATCTTAATGCCTTAGAAGTAGCAATAAGTTATCAGCGTATGATTACAGAATGCAACTTGAAACAAGAAGAACTAGGTGATAGAGTTGGCAAAAATAGAAGTACAGTAAATAATTATTTAAGATTATTAAAACTTCCACCAGATATACAAGCAGCACTTCGTGATGAAGAAATTTCTATGGGACACGCACGAGCACTAATTGGAATAGATAATATAGCATTGCAATTATCTATATTTAAGCAATTGATTGAGCAAGAACTTTCTGTTAGAAAATTAGAAGAACTAGTTAGAGAAGCCACTGAAGGAAAAGAAAAAAACAAATCTTTAAAATCTTCTATAAGTAAAAATAAAGACCCAGAAATCAACCACGTACAACAAAAATTAACCTCTTTTTTTGGTACTAAAATTCAGATTAAAGCAGACGATAAAAACAAAGGAGAAATAAAAATTCCATTCATGTCCACAGAAGACCTTAATAGGATTTTAGAATTAATCAATATTTAATATAAGTTTCTTCTAATCTATTATCTTTATGTTTTCAAAGTAAATTTAAAATAGGCATTTATGCCCAATTACAATTCATTTTTTTTTAGAAAACTATTGGTATTGATGTTTTTATGCGTCTTCATAAATATATCAATACATGCTCAAAGCCCAACTATTGACTCTACAGAAACCAAGCCTTCTACTAAAAACAAAATAACAGACCACCGTCCTAGAAATGCGACACTAATGTCAATGGCTTTACCAGGATTAGGGCAAGTTTATAATAAGCGTTATTGGAAAGTTCCCATAGTCTATCTACTATTGTCTTCATTTGGAGCATTTGTATATGACAATGCTTCACTTTACAATAAGTTTGATAAGCATTACAAATTCATGGTTCAAAATAAGATTACTGCTTCTCCTGAATTTGTAGTTAAAGATATTTACAATCGAACCTACGATCTTACAGGAGCCTCTACTGAAAATATTAATTTTTATAGAGAACAATCGATAAGGCAAAGAGATTTAAATTTCATAGGGATGCTAGGTATGTATGTGTTGAATATTATTGATGCAAATGTGGATGCACATTTGAGAGATTTTCAAATTTCTGAAGACCTATCTCTCAATTGGAAACCACAATATCAGTTCCTAGCCAATGGAGGTTCATATATAGGGCTGACGCTTGAATTTAGATTTACAAATAATAATACCTTGTTAAATTCGTTAAAAAATTAAATTAAAAATATCGTATGCGAATAATGCTTTTAGGCTATGGCAAAATGGGTAAAACCATCGAAAAAATAGCTGTAGACAAAGGTCACCAAGTTCCTTTTATAATTGACTACAACAACATCGGCGAACTTCAGAATGTGAAAGCCACAGATGTGGATGTTGCTATCGAATTTACACAACCTGAAAGTGCTTATCATAATGTTAAATATTGTATCGAACAAAATATACCAGTGGTATGCGGTACTACAGGTTGGTTAGAAAAAAAATCAGAGCTCGAACAATTGTGTATTTCAAAAGGTAGTGCTTTTTTCTATGCCTCTAATTATAGTGTTGGTGTTAATTTGTTTTTTCATTTCAACAAAATCTTGGCAAAAATCATGGGAAATTACCCCATCTATCAAATTTCGATGGATGAAATTCATCACACCGAGAAGAAAGATGCCCCTAGTGGTACAGCTATTACACTAGCAGAAGGAATATTAGAAAATATATCTAATAAGAAAAGTTGGGTTAATGAAGCTACTGATGATTCTACTTTGTTGCCTATTATTTCAAAAAGAATAGAGAATGTATCAGGAACCCATAGTGTGTATTTTGATTCAGAAGTAGATAGTATCGAAATCAAACATACAGCTCACAATAGGCATGGTTTTGCTTCAGGAGCAGTAGTTGCAGCAGAGTGGCTAATAGGTAAAAAAGGGGTATTTGGAATGGACGACCTTTTGAAATTAAATATTAAATAATTAATTATTGTAAACGACAAAAAGATGAATTGGAAATTTTGGCAAAAAACAAAGGAAGCAAAGAAACCGAAATCTAAAACAAAAGAATGGGTTGACGCTTTGGTATTTGCAGTAGTTGCAGCTACTCTTATTAGATGGGCTTTTATGGAAGCTTTTGTAATTCCTACACCATCAATGGAAAGTTCTCTGCTTGTAGGCGATTATTTATTTGTAAGTAAAATCAATTATGGAGCAAGAACACCCAAAACTCCTCTGCAATTGCCACTTTCGCATCAAAAGGTTTGGGGAACAGAAATTCCATCATATAGCACTTTGATACAATTGCCCCAATTTAGATTGCCAGGATTTCAGAAAATTAAAAATAACGATGTAGTGGTTTTTAATTATCCAGAAGAAACTCAATATCCCACTGACTTAAAAACAAATTATATCAAAAGATGCATAGGCATAGCTGGTGATAGTATTCAAATAAAAAATTTACAAGTTTTTATCAATGGCAAACCAGTAGGCGATCCTCCTAAGGTTCAGTACAGCTATTATTTGCAAACCGATATGCCCTTGAACGAGCGTTTTTTTAGAAAATATACTTTATATCAACCAAGAGAAGTAAATGGGGGATACCTTATTCATACCCAACCAGCCATTGCAAAAGAGCTCACTACTTATGAATATGTAAAAGATGTTAGATTGCTCAATGAACCAGATAGTATTTATGAACAGAGAATTTATCCGCAATCTCATTATTTTAGATGGAATAGAGATAATTTTGGAGTCTTGTATATTCCTAAAGAAGGAGATAAGTTAAAAGTAAGCACAGAGATGTTGGCTACTTATGGAAAATATATAGAACGCTATGAAGGAAATGGAAATGTGAAAATTGAAAATGGGCAACTTTGGATCGATGGAAAAGAAATTTTAGAATATACTTTTAATCAGAATTATTATTTTATGATGGGAGATAATCGTCATAATTCTGAAGATTCTAGATATTGGGGGTTCGTTCCAGAAGATCATGTGGTGGGTAAAGCATTGCTAGTGTGGATGTCTATGGATAGTGAAGAGCCTAATCCTTTAAAGAAAATTAGATGGTCTAGAATTTTTAATATAATTCGATAAATAAATGTTTACTTTTTTTGGGTTTATAGTATACAAGTAGGTTGTAATTTTATTGATTGTTTACTTCGTATTAGTTTCTAGACCCCAAACTTCCCTCTAAAATAATTTAGAGGGATTTTTTTTGTTCGTATAGTATTTTATTTTGTGTTGTTTAGGGTTATTTTTCCACAATCGTTTTATATTTTATATATTTCTTGCTTATCTTTTCAGGTAAATAAATTGTAATATTTTTATATATTTATTGTGTTATAAATTTAAATACTTAAATTTAAGCATGTTTATATTGTTTATAATTTATAGATTATTCATATTTTATTAAAACCATACATAAGTATTACACGTAAAGTCTAAAAAAAATCAAAAACCTATGTACACAGTTCAACAAGTAATACTCATAGATAGTGATATGGAAGGGAATTTGCGAAAAGAACATAAGTTGGGTCAGGTGCAGTTTGCTTCTAATATCAAGATATCAGTCAATGCAGGTATTGCTTTGATGTATTTGAGACAACAGAATGATTCTTTAGAGGGTAAACCAAGGTTAATTATTTTGAATGTAAATACACCAATCATGGATGGTTATGAATTTTTGTCTGAGCTCAGGAATTCAAGAACTATTTGTACAAAAAATTTAATGATAGCAGTAATAAAAGATGGGCTAACTTCTCAGCAAATAGATAAATTAAGAATAATGGGCGTTACCAATTTTATAGAAGACAATTTTTGCCCAGAATCTTTGACAAATATAATAAAGCATCAAATAGCAAAGCCTTTTTCTCAGAAATCCCAGTTGCCTTCTAAAGGTGGTATTGCAAATGGGAATGGCCTTCAGGTTTTTGCAGCATAAAGACTATATATAAGTATTAATACCCAATTTTTCTCCTCACTCTATCTAATACTTTATTAGCAATTTCTTTTGCTTTGTTAGCACCATTTAGAAGTTGTTGGTCTAAGTAATTATAATCTTGGGCTATCTTTTCATAATGTATCCTCTCTGATTTGAATCGTTCTAGGATAAGCTCTAGTAAAGCTTGTTTTGCGTGACCATATCCAAAGTTTCCTTGTTCATAATGCGTTTTCATTGTATTTAGTTGCTCTTGATTACACATTAGGCTGTATAGTTTGAAAACATTACAATTTGCCCAGTTTTTGGGAGCCTCTAGAGGTGTACTATCTGTTTGGATAGTAGCTATTGCTTTTTTTAATAATTTTTCTGGAAGGAATATATCTATATAATTATCTCTAGATTTACTCATCTTTTGTCCGTCAGTGCCAGGGATAAGCATTAACTCTTCATTGATTTGTGCCTTGGGAAGCGTAAGTGTTTCTCCATAAGTATTGTTGAATGCAATAGCGATGTCTCTTGTCATTTCTAGGTGCTGTATTTGGTCTTTTCCTACGGGGACTATTTCTGCGTCATAAAGCAAGATGTCTGCGGCCATTAATACTGGATAAGTAAATAAGCCAGCATTTACATCAGAGAGGCGGCTTGCTTTGTCTTTAAAAGAATGTGCATTAGCCAGCATAGGGTAGGGAGTGCTACAGTTCAATATCCAAGCTAATTCGGTAACTATTGCCACATCTGATTGTCTATAAAATATACATTTGTCGGTATCAAGACCACAAGCTAGCCAAGCCGCGGCAACACTATAAGTATTTTCTTTTAATGTTTCTGCATCTTTAATGGTAGTAAGTGAATGCATGTCTGCTATAAAGAAAAGTGAGTTGTTATTGCTTTCTTTAGAGAGTTGAATTGCTGGTAGTATAGCTCCTAATAAGTTTCCTAAATGTGGCTTTCCGCTACTTTGTATTCCTGTAAGTATCCTTGGCATATGATATTGATATGTTTATTGCCTTTTATTGATTAGGCTATAGGGAATAAAGTTACAAATTTTCATTTTTAATAGGTGAAAATTTCTAAAACAATTAATAATTGGAAATGCTGATTTAGTATTTATTGGAAGAATATTTACAAGTGTGCTTGTTCTATGAACTTAATATTCTTTTGTATCCCTTCCCACTTAGTTCGTTTGATAGGGGAGTTTCTGAATGATTCATTAAAAATATCTTTAGTGATTTCTTGCCAATCTTTAATTGACATTGTTTTTAGCATTGGGTTAATCTCAAATTCCTTGATGGTGTTAGTAACAGAGAATTTATTCCATGGGCATACGTCTTGGCATATATCGCAGCCAAAAATCCAGTTGTCCATTTTTCCATTGAAAAGAGTAGGAATTTGTTCTTTTAATTCAATAGTTAAGTACGAAATACATTTGCTACCATCTACTACATAGGGTTCAGTAATGGCTTGGGTAGGGCAGGCATCTATACATTTTGTACATGTGCCACAGAAGTCTTTCATTGGTTGGTCTGTCAGGAGAGGTAAATCTATGATGAGTTCTCCGATAAAAAAAAAGCTTCCAGTTTTTGGTCGAATGATGTTTGAGTTTTTGCCTAACCATCCTGCACCGCTTTTTACAGCCCAAGCTTTATCCATAACAGGAGCAGAGTCTACAAAGGCTCTGCCATTCACTTCGCCTATTTCTTCTTTGATAATTTCTATAAGTTTTTTCAACTTATCTTTTATCACAAAGTGATAATCTGTTCCGTAAGCGTATTTTGAAATTTTATATTGATTATTTTTTGCGAGATTTTCTTCGGGGTAGTAATTAATAAGGCAAGTGATAACTGATTTAGCGTTTTCTACTAATAATCTTGGGTCTAGGCGTTTATCGAAATGGTTTTCCATCCATTTCATTTCTCCGTGTTTGTTTTCTTTTAACCATTTTTCTAATCTAGGAGCTTCTTCTTGCAAAAAGTCTGCTTTAGATATACCACAATATAAGAAGCCTAATTCAGTAGCTTTTTGTTTGATAAAAAGAGTGTTTTTTTCTGCTGAATTCATCTTCCATGTATAAGTTCCATTGGCTTATTTTTTATTAAATAAAATAAGCTAATGGAAGATGTTAAAGATTAAGGTCTTTTATTATTTGATCTATTTTCTGATTTAGGGTGTTATCTATGGCATCAAAATCTTCTTTTTTGGGTAGAGAAGTATTTACGCTGACATAGAATTTTATTTTTGGTTCTGTTCCAGATGGTCTTGCAGAGATTAGTGACCCGTCTTCGGTGAGGAATTGTAAAACATTTTCTTTGGGTAAATCAATTTTTGAAGTGGAATTATTAACCAAATTTGTTTCTAAATGATTATCATAGTCCATCATTTTTGTTACTCTTGAACCTGCAAGTAAAGTGGGTGGAGTATTGCGTAGGTTTTTCATTAGTTCTTGAATTTCTTCTGCACCAGACTTTCCTTTTTTTGTAAGAGAAATTAATTTCTCTTTATAAAACCCATACTTTACATATATTTCTCTGAGCGTATCATATATGCTGATTCCTTTATCTTTTGCGCTTGCGGTCATCTCTGCAATAAAGGCACATGCAGCTACAGCATCTTTATCTCTTACCGCATCTCCTACTAGGTAGCCATAACTTTCTTCTCCGCCAGCAATAAATTGTTCTATTCCTTCTAGTTCTTTTATTTTAGCGGCGATATATTTGAAACCTGTAAGGGTATTGTAGCAGTTCACACCATTGGCTTCTGCAATTTTATCCATCAGGTAGGAGGTTACAATAGTTTTTACGATGAATTGTTTCCCATTTATTTTATTGGAATCTTTCCATGCTTTTATCATATAGTGAAGTAGAAGGGTGCCTGTTTGATTTCCATTGAGTAATTGCCATTCGTTTTTATCGTTTTTTACAGCAATTCCTACTCTGTCGGCATCTGGATCTGTAGCTAGCACTAGGTCTGCATCTATAGCTTTTGCTTTTTTTACTGCCAAGCTCATAGCATCTGCCTCTTCGGGGTTTGGATAGATAACCGTTGGGAAATTACCATCTGGTATAGATTGTTCTTCTACGATAGTTACATTGGTAAATCCCATTTTGGCTAATGCCAATGGAACTACCGTGATTCCTGTGCCGTGTATTGGTGTAAATACTATTTTTAAATTTTTCTGTCTTTGAATAGCTTCTTTAGAAATAGATAATGAGGCTATTTGGTTGGTGTATAGTTCATCGAGTTCTGAGCCTACTTCTTGAATAAGAGATGTATTAGGAGTAAACTTCACATCGCTTACTTGGGTTATTTTTTGTACTTCAGTGATTACGTTTTTATCATGGGGGGCAATCATTTGTGCTCCATCATTCCAATAGGCTTTATAACCATTGTATTCTTTGGGGTTGTGAGAAGCTGTAAGTACTACACCACTATGACAATTAAAATGACGAATCGCAAATGACAACTCGGGAGTAGGTCTTAGGGCACTGAAAAAATAGACTTTGATTCCGTTTGCTGAAAATACCTCAGCAGTTATTTTGGCAAATTTATCGCTATTGTTTCTGCTGTCGTGAGCTATGGCTACTTTAATCTGCTCATTTGGAAAGTTGGCTTTGAGGTAATTGCTCAATCCCTGAGTAGCCATTCCTATGGTGTATTTATTGATTCTATTGCTTCCTACACCCATAATTCCTCGTAATCCTCCAGTCCCAAATTCTAGGTCTTTATAAAACGAATCGATTAATTCGTCTTCTTTTCCTTCCTCTATTAGAGCAGTTAGGGTCTTGTTGGTGTCTTGATCAAAAGAATTGCTTTGCCATTTTGCAATTTTTTCTTTTGTGATAGCGTCTATTTTATTGAGATTATTTAGGGTAGTCATATATTTTTTGTGTTTATGAGATGTCTTTTAAATTGAATGATAAAAGTTATACTAATTTTAGGAGATGAGCAAATCTAATACTTCGGAGTGATTTAATTTAATTTAGATTTAATTAGTAGTTGGTTTTTTTGGAAATTACACCATCTGCATTCTGGTTCGTTGCAGCCAGTTTGAAACTGTTTGTCTTTGATTTTATGATATACTTCTGAGATTAGATTTTCTACGAATTGAATGTTTTCTGGGTCAATAACTATTTTTGAGGTTAAATATTTGTTGTCTTTCTTAGACTTTATAATAAATTCAAAGGCTCCAGAGTCCATTTTCCATTGATGTGTAAGGTCGGTAGCTAATAATATTTTATAAAATACCATTTGACGCCAGTATTCGCCACCGTGTGGTTTTTTATCATTAGGTGGGAGGAGTTTTTCTCTTGCATTATCTGGGTTGCCAGTTTTATAGTCAATTACAAAATGCGAATGGTCGTTTTGAATTTCTATTTTATCTATTGCTCCAGAAATAGGAATTCCTGAAGGTGTTACAGTATTTATTTTGTATTCAGTGATGGTATTTTTATTCCAACGTTGAATGTTTTCATTATAATAATCGGCAATCAGTTTTTTGCCGTTTTCTAGACGAGTTTTAAATTCGGTTTTACTAAAATATGCCATATTATTTCTCATCCCATGCTCAAAATATTCTAGCAATTGAGCTTCAGAAACGAATTGTAGTTCAGTGTTATTTTTTAGTGATTTAAATAATTGTTCTAAAGCGAAATGAATAGCATTTCCAAAGCCTGCATAGCTGCTGGTGGCTTCGGGGATTCTCAGAACTCTTTCATAATAAAATGCAACAGGGCATTCTAAATATTTATTGAGCGACGATGCACTCATGCGGAATGTTTTCATGAATTCCTCATGGTAATTTTGCTCTATTATTTCTTCATCTAGAGCAGAGGTTTCCATAGTTTTAAGCACGAAATTGGCTATGGTGTCATCATCTAAGATGATTTCTTCAGGGACTAGTTTCTGTTTTTCTTCTAGTTCGGTTACAAAGAGTGATTTTACAATTGTACTTCGGTCTGTATCTGCATCCGAACTTTTCATTCGAGGATAGGAAATGAAAAGATTTCTTTTTGCTCTAGTCATGGCGACATAGAACAATCGTCTTTCTTCTTCAGTCTTGTCTGCCTCATTGCTTCTTTCGATAGTATCGGGAAGTTTATAGGAGAAATTTCTGCTTTTTTTATTTTCCCAGCTTGTAGATTGTGCATTGATAATGTAAACTGTTTCGAATTCTAAACCTTTTGCAGAATGAGCTGTAAGGAGGTTTACACCATCTTTGTGGTGAACTATTTTTTCTATATCTATGCTTATATCGTTGGTTCTCATCTTTTCGATGGTTTCTAAAAAAAATGCGAGGGTTGAACGAGGATTTTTTAGTGTTTCAGAATTTAGAAAGTTGAAGAATGAACTTAATAACTCGGTATTCCAAATTTTCTGAGGATGGAGATAAATATAATTAATGATGCCGCCTAGGTTGAGTATTTTTTCAAGAAGTACGGGTAATGTTTCGTTGCTTAAATCTTTCTGCCACTGGCTTAGTGATTTCTCGAAATCTTCTATGGATTGAGCGTTTTCAATTCCAATTTCTTTTAGCTTTGAAGTATTTTCTATGGTATTTCTCCAAATATTATTTTCTTTATTATTATGTGCACAGTGTTTGGCAATTATTTGAATGTCTTTGTGATTGATATTAAAATAATTATAGTGAAGAATTTCAAAGAGCAGGTATTCTCCTCCGCCAATTCTTTCTTGTTCTTTGCTAAGATAGGTAAGTAGCTGAAGAATTTGATTGATCAATGGTTCTTGAAGCAGATTGACTTTTTTTCTAGTGTTATAAGGAATTTTCAGATGGTTGAAAACAGCAATGATATTGCTTACATCCTTATGATTCCTGTATATGATTGCAATATCTTTTAAGTTTTGATGGTTTGTTTTTGAAATTTCTTGAACTATACCAGCAGCTTCGTGAATATTATTAAGATATGCCCGCAGGGCAATTTTACTATCTTTTATAGAAGTGTTAGCAGCGTGTAAATTTTTGCTTATACCACCATATTTATTGAGGAGATTATTATCGTGAATGAGTCTTTGTTGATTTTGAGCAATTAGTTGTGCAGATGCATCAAGAATCAGCTGTGAGGACCGATAATTTTCTTCAAGAATTACTACAGGTAAATCTTTTTTATATGTTTCTACGAATTGAGTAATTCTATCCAATTCAGCCCCTTGAAAGCCATAAATGGCTTGGTCGTCGTCGCCTACTACAAATAGATTGGGGCTTTCCCAATAGGAAGTAAGCAGATTAAGGATATTGCTTTGTGCTCCATTGGTGTCTTGGAATTCATCTACCAAAATGTAGGTGAATTTCTCTTGGTATTTAGCCAAAAGAGTTTCGTTTTGTTCGAATTGTTTGATTACCCAGTTGATCATATCAGAGAAATCGTAGCGTTTTTTTTCAAACATCAGTTTCTGATAATTATCAAATTCGTTTACAGCTGCTTTTAGCTTCTGCATTTTCTCTATTTCTTCACTGATTAGTTTAGATTTTGGGTCTCCTTTTTTGTAATCCTTACCGTTTTTTTGGTAGATAAACTCGTTTCTGAAAGGAATGTCGGCCAAATATTTATTGATTTGATTTTGGAGATAGAATACTGTAAAATATTCTGATTTCATAAGCTGAAATAATACTTTCAGCTTTTTATGCTCAGAATAGATTTCTCCAGATAATTTTTTGAGAGGGTGATCAATAGAGAAGTTGTCGATGAGTTGGTAAAACAAGTCAATCGATTCGATTTCAGAGATAAGTTGTAGGTCACGTACACCAAAGTAGTCAAGATTGTCTTGTATGACCCAATTGCAAAAGGAATGAAAAGTATGGATATGAACTTTATAAGCCTCTGTTCCTATTATAGATTGCAGCCGTTGTTTCATTGCTACCGCTCCAGCTTCGGTATAGGTAAGGCAAAGGATATTATTGGCTTGAGTATCTGTGCTGAAGAGAATATTTCCTATGCGGGTGGCTAATAACTGAGTCTTCCCAGTTCCAGGACCTGCCAGAACCAACACCGGACCTTCGGTAAGTTGAACAGCTTCTAATTGTTTTGGATTAAGGCTTTCTAGGGTGTTAAGAAAGTTTTCAATAGAAGCGTTCGCTTTCATGGGTGCTATGGGATAAGATGTTTGTTGGAAAGATTATTTAATGATTAATGTCTAGATAACTTATTTAGAGTTTGTGATTTTTTGTTTTCCAAAATTACTTTATTTATTGCCAAAGCAACCCCCAAAAAAATCCAAGTAAAGGAATATGTGAGTCCATTGCCTGTAGTAGGTCCAATGAATAGGTTAACTCCTACATAAAAGAAAGCAACTAAAGGTGTGGGGTTAGAAGTATATATTAGGGTTTTGATGGATTCAAACAATAAATACAACGTGAGTGCTAATCTAAATAGAATATAAGAGACACCTAAAAATACACCAGCTTCTAGAAGGTTTCTTCCCCATTCTGTTTCAGAAAGTGTAAATTGATTTACGCCTAAAGCAAGATGTGATCCTCCCCCTGAACCAAGCCCCAAACCTGCTCCAATCGGACTTAAATTAGACTGATTGATGGCTTCTAAATTAATCACCATATCCGAGAGACGATTGAAAATGGAACCTTCAGCATTTGTTGCTATTTCTTGGCGTTTCAGGATAAGGTCTTTTTGTTTTTCAAAGAAAGTGTTATAAACCAATAAAAACAGTACAGATCCAGTAATTATATAAGAAATAATATTGAATCCCTCTCTTTTCCTTAATAGCAATAAAGAACCTATGGTAAGAAAGGCAATTTGTCCTCCTAAAGATACATATGCACTTCTAGATCCACTAAGTGCTATTGAAGCAATCAGGCTAAAAACAGATATGTAAAAAAATAGTTTGCCAACAACTTTTTCTTTCTTTAAGAAAAAGTTGTAAATAATAAATATAAACAACGCACCTGTAAATAGAACTAAACCAGTAGTAAATGCAAAGGTTCCAGAGGGTCTTACTACTCCATCTGCTACTATAAATATTTCTGAACTTGTATTTAAACCAACATTTTTATTGATATAGGCATCTTTAGGTGATAGGTATTGAAAAAATGCAATAATAGTTATTGGGATACTTCCCCAAAGGAACATTTTCCCTATGTTCTTAAGTGCTTTATTATTTACATAAGTTTGAATAATAAAAGCTAAAGGAATATATAGTACATAATTTCTCCATCCATAAAAGCCCACTAATACAGGTAAATCCATAACTAAATAATGAATATTAATTAGCAAAAGGAACAAAAACATAAACATTAAAGCAATCAATGACCATATATTTGCAGGGAATTTTCTCTTTAGTGCTAAGTAAAGATAGAGGTATAAAATAAAAATATCTTTAATAAAAAATAACGGCTTATCTAATGATGGTAAAAGCCACTTACGAAGTATTCCTTCGGTTAGAAGAAGAAAGAAAATAATGTATAAAACTTTGTTTACATGAGATTGAATATATTCAAAATTAGTAATTTTTATATCATTTAAGCGATATGGTTTTTCTTCTTTTATCTGAGAATACATGTTATTTAAGGTATTTTCCAAAAATAATTTTTACTTTGACTGGAATTAAAAATCTAATCAAATTTGACCAGTATTTTTTATATTTTTTTAAATTTTCATTTCTAAGATAAAAGCATGGTTCTTTTATAAAATCAAAGTATTTATTTTCAATTAATTCCGTTCTGTATTTTTGATAGAGAGGTTCTAGGTCTGGTCTAGAATAAAAACTAAATCTAGTATGGAATGCCGCTAATTGTTCAGGTTGAGAGGGTTTATAATGACTGAAATGAAAAAATATAAGAGGTTCATTGTTTACATAATATTTGCCATCAATACAGGTAGCCGTCCTTTCATGAAAATTCCAGTGGGCAAAGTTCATTCCAGGATGTTTACTCACCAAAACATTATCAAAATAAATTGGAGCCAATTCCATCCATAACTGATCTACAAAATAACCTCTGCTAAGGTCTAATATACATTCGTATTTTAGTTTGTTGCTCCACCAATCGATAAGTAAAGTTGTATTTACCCCTCGTTTCATAGATACAAATCCAAGATTATAGATTCCAGTGTTAAAAACATGTTTTTCAGTTGGTACTTTATTGTCTCTAATTGGTTTTGTAAAATGTGGGGTTAGAATTATCTCATAATTCTGGTGCATTGCAGATAGTTCACTCAGATTTGTGAATATTTTAATATCGGGATCTAAGTAGGTGATTTCTGTGGCTTGAGGATATTTTTGGAATAAATAATTGAAATAAAAGGGTTTTACTGCTGTAGCAAATTCTACGATATTGTAGTTTTTTACCATCCATTCAAAATTCTCAATATTCAAGTCGGCGACTTCTAGCACATCTGTTTTAGAGATTCCTCTTAGGTCTCGGTTATTGATTTTGTCTGCCAATCCATAAATAAATTTATATTCAGGGGCATTTTCTGTAACAGATTGAGCTAGAGTTTTTGCTTGTCCTAAATAATTCATTGAACAAACAGTAAAAATTATTTTCATGATATTAAAGGGGCTTTTTCATATTGTATCATAGCATTCTGAATCTGCATGGCTGAGTCTTGAGGCGTATATTTAAAATTAGTTGTAGTTTTTGAGGGGATTTGTGTAAAATACTTTATTAAATCTTGGGGTTTCAATAATAGCGAATGGGGAGTTTTTTTTGTTTCAAAGCCTTTTATTTTTAAGTCATCTCGGCAAATTACTACGGGCTTGCCGTGTAACCAGAATGCTGCAATGCTTCCACTTTTGCTAACTAATATTTCAGGATTGCTGGTTATGCCCAAGTCGCACAATTGAATGTAATTGCTAATGTTTGTTTCAGAATCCATTCCTAAATATACAAGATTTTCTTCTTTGCCTAATTGAGATTTAATGTTTACAATTGAATCGGAAGAGATTTTTCCAAAACCAATAATTACAAGTTTCTTATCTAGTAATTTGGCTGTATTTCTGAGGTGACTTAGACATAGGCTGAAGTCCCATTGAGGGTGAATGCTTCCAAAGAGACCTGCTATGAACATTGGATTACCATCGTCAAACAAAGATATTTTGCTTTTTATCTCTTGAATTGTTTTTTCTCGCTTGTAATTTTGATTTATTTTGATATTACTGAAAATTGGATTTATATCACTAGCAATTTTATGTCTTTGTAGTAAGTGTTGATTTATCTCACAGCTTACATGAATCGCCTTGGGGGTTAATTTACGAATTAGCCTAAGAACAAAATGGCGTATTATCTTTCCTTTTAATTTGTTTAAACGAGAAGCACCTATTTCTTCTCCTAACCATAGCTCATGAAGCATTAGATGAAGAGGAATAGCACCTATGCTGTATTTTAATGGTTGAATAGCTTTTAAAATTATTCCTTTATAATTCAGACCGAAAGGCACTAGCTGTAAGGAAATCCATTCGGGCGATATAGTCGAAATTAGCTTAGAAAGTTCTATTTGTTTAGCTTTCCAGTTGTAGGTTTGTGGAATTCTAAATATTTGAATAGAAGATTGATTATTAGATGTTAATTGGTTTACAAAAGCATCATTTATAGCTATAATAAATACGTTATAGTTTTTAGCGAATACTTCAGCTAATTGAAAAGTATAATCGCCTACACCATCTTTGCCTTGTTCTATACATCCACAAATAAACGATATGTTCTTTTTCAATATGCAGATTATTTATTGATTGAAGCCTAGTAGTTGTATTACTCTATTTCCTATGTTTTTATACATAATTCTACTTTTTTCTAAGTAGGTTGAAATAAAATAAACAAAAATAACGAGGAGAGACAGCATTAGAATTAAATGAAAATAATTTTCTTTATCATAATTTACAGCTGTTGAAAAAAGTATTAAAATAGGTAAATGGAATAAATATAAGGTAAAAGTCATGTTTGAGGTCGCTTTAAATGTTCGTTTTATGAAGTCCAATGGATTGAAATTTTCGAAAATAGAAGACGAGCAGCTTTTTAAAAAAATAAAGTGAACTGCGATTGCAATACCGTAAATATAGTCATGAAGAAAACGAGAAGAAAAGTAAAGTGGAGGTTGCCCAATTATGAAGCCATCTATAGCACCAATAGGTTCGTGATTTATAGTAAGCATAATTAATATAGTTAATGAAGCAATAAACCCAATAATTGATAATGGCTTAGGCATTTTTATTTCGATATATTGAACAGCCACTCCTAGAATCCAAACTGGGAATAATAACAAAATCTTAGGACCTATAAACAAGCAAATCCCTAAAATAATCAACCATTTTTTTGTGTAAGATTGTACAAAATAAAATACTCCATAAATCATGTAATACCAAAACTCGTAAGATATGGACCAAAATGGGCCATTTGTGGAAGGTTTGCTACATAAGCTCCAGTTTTGATCAAGAAAGAAAATATTTAATAAAACTCTAAATATTTGATTTTCAGGAATTTTATTCATATAATCTGCATGAAAAAAAACACACAAACCATCAATAAGATAGGTAAATATTAAGGCAGGTATGACTATAGAATATAATCTAGAAACTCTGTCATTGATATACTGAGATAAGTTTCTTTCTTTTTGTCTAGTAGAATAGGAAATGAGGTATCCTGATAACACAAAGAAAACCATCACTAGCTTATGTCCATAATCTTCATCAAGGAACTTATTATTAGAAAACCAATGGATATTGGCATGAACTAAAAGCACACCAAAAGCTGCTATAGTTCTTATTAAGTCAAGGTAAAGAGATATAAATGGGTTCAATTTTTTAATTATAATTTCAATTACCTAATCTATTTAGAATTTCATCTACCAATTCTTTGTTGATTTTTTCCCATGTTCTTTCTTGCATACTTTGTTTGGCATTGTTACCAATTATTTCTATTAGCGTTTTATTGCTCAAACATTTTTCGATGAGCTCAACAAATTGTGCTACATTTCCTCTTTCAAACAAAAAACCATTTTCACCATGATTTATTATATCTTTCTGCCCACAACAGTTGGTGGTTATACAGCACAAACCTACTGCCATTGCTTGTAAGAGGGAAAGCGGCTGACCTTCATAATAACTTGGTAATACAAATATATCGGCTCTAGATAATAGGTTTTGCTCTTCCTTGCTATCGAAACTGCTTATCACTTCTATGGAAGAATGTAATTCTAAAGGCCAATCTTTCAATACCTCATCAGCAGATTTTCCAGTTCCCATAAGTAAATATTCTAGATTTAGCCCTTTTTGTTTTAATAACACAGCCGCCTCTACCAGTACTTTGACACCTTTACGATTAATCCAAGATGCATTAAATATAATTTTGGGAATAGTGTTGATTGATTTAACTGTGTTGGAAATATTTACACCATTTCTAAATATAAAGATATTTTTTTCTGAAATTTTAAAGCGATTCATAGCATAAACTTTATCTTCATTGTTAATTAATAGAAGACATTGAGCTTGCTTTAAACCTTTATTGCAGTTTCTTAATCGCCAAAGAGGAAATAATAATTTTGTTTTCCAAGAAGTTTTTTCTTGAAACAATCGATCGTTAATTAATAATTCCCAATACCGTTGCTCTATACCATGGCTTTCTATAAATACAGGAAAACTTTTATTTACAAATACTCCACCTGCTGGTTCGTGTACAATTGCAAAAAGTGGTTTTATATTTAGCTTTTTAAAATATTGATAAGCTTTGTAGGGAAATAAGCTTGGGTGTTTTATTTTTCCAATTTCTTTGGGACCAATGTGTATAAATTGAAAACCTCTTGTTTCAAATTCATGTTTCCAATTCCATTCAACCCTCCCCATACCTCCATTTTGTGTGATTAGCACTTCAGAAACATGGATGATAATGTTATTATCTGAAACTAATTCCAATTTTTTATATTTTATTAGCCTTGATAAAATGTCCTATAGTGTTTGTGTCAAGTCCTTTTTTACTGTCAAAATATTTAAATAAAAGATGATGTGTTTTTGTAAATATTTTTAGATAAATCCCAAATAATTTGGAGTTAAAATCAAGTTTCGATAAATGATTAGCGGTATGAGTGATGTCATTAGAAATTTTGTTTAAGTTTCCTTTTTGTGGAATAATGAAATTAATAGCTAGTCCATTGGTTTCAAAAATACTTTTTAAGCCGTATTTGGTATATCTGAAAAAATCGTAAGGTATTTGATGTTGAGGTTCTCCTTGAGGGCAAGATGCATATATAAAACCTCCCTTTTTCAAAATTCTTTGGAATTCCTTTAAAACTAACCATGGTTCTGGTAAGTGTTCTAATACTTGAATACAAATAATGACATCAATGCTATTGTCTTCTAATGGAATTTGTCTTAAATCTCCTTTTATGTCTAGGTGTGAATAGTCTACATTTACATCGCCAACACCTAGATCCATTGAGATGTATTTAATATCTTTTGGCAAATTTTTTCTCCAGTGACCATCACCAGCACCTGCGTCAAAAACTGTTTGCTTAGGTTGTATTGTTTTATTGATGTCGTTGATAAAATCATTCCAATAGTACATAATATTTTTTAGGTTTTTTTAAGTTCTAAATTTAATTAATCTTGCTGGATTACCCGCTACGACAGAAAAATTTTCTGTACTTCTAGTTACAATAGATCCAGCTCCAACTATTGTTCCATCTCCTAAATTCACCCCTGGTAGAATGATTGCACCAGCACCTATCCAACAGTCTTTTCCGATTGTGATACCATTTTATTCTACATCAATGTCCTGTTCGGTTACGAGTTTGTTTTTTTCTTGAAACAATCGATTGTTAATTAATAATTCCCAATACATTTGCTTTATACCAGGGCTTTCTATAAATATAGGAAAATTTTTATTCACAAATACACCATCTGCTGGTTCGTTAATAATTACAATAAGCGATTTTATATTTAACTTTTTGAAATATTGATAAGCTTTGTAGGGAAATAAGCTTGGGTGTTTTATTTTTCCAACTTCTTTGGGTCCAATGTGTATAAATTGAAAACCCCTTGTTTCAAACTCATCTTTCCAATTCCATTCAACCCTCCCCATACCTCCATTTTGGGAAATGTCTACCTCTGAGACATGAACAAATATTTTATTGTGTTCCATTAGTTATTTGATAGGTTTAAAATTTGTATTTTTTCACCCACTGAAATAAATAAAAAAAAGTCAATGGCAATTCTATGCAAAAATTGTAAAAAGCAATGAATGATAAAGTGGAAAATTTATTATGTAAAATAGACTCTAAACGAAATCTAATAATATTTTTTATCAATTTTGTTGCAAAGGGGAATACTTTATCTTTTTTGAGTACTACATAATAATAAAATTCACTTTCATGATACTTTGCTAAAAAAAAGCCACTATTTATAGCCCTAGGTGGGTGGTCAATAACAGCATCTTTTGAAAACTGAAATTCTATATTATTATCTTTGAGTCGCTCCCTAAATTCTACATCTTCCATATGAGCAAATGGGAAACTTGTATTAAAGCCCTGTAAACGTTCAAAAATTGTCCTTTTAATAGCAAAATTACACGACCACAATAATCCACCTGTTTCGTTGATTGGGGCTGTTTCAAGAGGTGATTTTATGCCTAGTTTGCAAACTGTTTTCCCCTCAAATACTTTTATTTCGCTATGCTCTTTTATGGCTTCATAGTATGCATTAAGCCAGTTAGGTTCTGGCAAACAATCGTCATCTGTAAATAACAACCAATTTCCTTTTGCATATTTTGCTCCATTATTTCTATTCGCAGCTGGGCCTTTTCTAGGTCCTTCAACCCATTTTGCCCAAGGATATTTTTCTTTGATAAGCTGTTGAGCAGTTTGCTTTGTTCCATCGTCAGAAACAATTACCTCGTAACAATCACTAGGGATATGTTGGATCATTGGGGATAATTGGTCTAGGCATAATGCCAATAAATCATTTCTATGATAAGTAGGTATAATTACTGAAATAAAGTTGGTTTGATCTATGGCATTCATTCCTTAGTTTTTTGCAGTTTTTTCAATCATTTCAACATATTTTTCAGCAAGAGCCTCCCAGCTATAGGTTTTCTTGGTATACTCAATTCTTTTTATTTGATCTTCTGAAGAATTAATAGACGATACTTTTTCTTCAGTGAGAAAATTGCTCAATTCATTTTCTTTTGATAAATCAATGTGATATCCAGTATTTCCCATAACCTGATGAAATATTGGAACTTCGTGTGTGATTACAGGCAATCCAAAGGAAAGTGCTTCTAAAAAAACTCTTCCAAAGCCTTCATTATAAGATGCCAAAACAAAGATATCTGAACATTGGTAATAGGATGGTATATCTTCATATGGAACTGATTTAATGAAGAAGTTATTCTTTGGTAACAGTTTCTTTGCTTTTGAGATGATATCTGAAGAAGATTTTTCCATTTGTCCTAATAGGATTAAGAAGGTGTTAGATAGTTTTAGTTTTGAAAACTCTTGAACTATATAGCTCATACGTTTGTGGTTGTCATTAATTGCTCCAACGGATATCATCACCAAAGCATTTTCTGGGATTCCTAAACTCTTTCGCAACTTTATCTTTCTTTCTATATCTACAATGTTGTCTTTAGGGAACTTGATTCCATATGGTAGGATTGACATAATTTCTGAAGATGTTCCTGCTTTG
>REBA01000053.1 GCA_004294225.1 Cytophagales bacterium
AAAGATAACTTTGTAAACCAAATACAGGACTAAAATATAACTGTAAATTAATAGTAGGATTAATCAATCAAACTGTAAACTTTTTTTAGGACGAGACAGAACTTCCACCTTGCACAAATGTGTCTGCGAAGCACGGAACCCCCGCTATTGCAAACCCCTTGTTATGCCCAGTGCTTCTGTCGGTCGTGAGTGTCCAGTTAGCCATTTAATTGTGTCAGTTCGTTAATGAGCCATTCATAATTTGCTCTTGCGTTAGAAATAATTTCTGTGAAAGAGTGATATGTCAAATCGGTTGCGTTGTTCTGTTGTTTTATTTTTCCTCCTGTGTCTCCGCCAATTAGTTTTACAATAATTCTGTCGTTGGGAAACATTGTAGAAAGTTCGTCCCTGTAACGCTGTGCTTGGGCTTCGTCATTGCGTGTCAAAGTGTGTGATGGTCTTTTGAACTCAATTAAAAGTCGTTCACGATTAAACGCCATACCTAAAAACAAGTCAGGTCGTTTATTTGCGTTTTCGCCTTTATAAATTTTGTCGCAAAGTTGTTCGCAAGCCTTTTTTAATGATTGGTTTGAAATAAAATGTGAATACTCATAACCAAAAACCCAAAGGTTGTTTGCAAGTGCTTGATGAACGGTTGCTTCTAATGTGTCTGGGCTGTCAACAAGGGTTTGTAACTTATCTAAAAACTTAGCTTTTGCTGATGCCTGTTGTGTCATCATTGTAATTTCGTAAAGCCCAAATTCATTGAAAGCGTCTGCTAACTTTTCAATATGATGGTCGTCCGCTTGGTCAATATTTTCTAATACTGCCCAATAATGCCCTTTTTCAAAAGCGTCAATCATAACTGAAATTATTGTGTCAATTTTGGTATCGTCTTCAGTCCAAAACCTTTCAATAACTTTTTCAAGTGCAGCCTTTGCAAACTGCTGTCTAAATTCAGGAAGTTTTGATAAGTAAGCGTTAATCTTTTTTTGATGCCTTGCTTTTGCAAGTGTCATTTCTTGTTTGCATCCTTCTTGTAAACTGTCAACCATCCAACCTTGCAATGCTTCTTCTATTTCTTGTTTCAGTTTACTACTCTCATTTATTTCGCCCCAGTCTGCGGTTGTGTCGTTTAATAAACAGTCTGCATTTACTTCAACGTGTAATCTTTTTTGAACTTTTTGTGGGATAAGTTCATTTTCAGATAAAAGGTTGTTTGGCTTGCCAACAACCTTTCCATCAACTCTATAATTTACTCCGTGATACTTATGGGCTTTGTCTGTGATTGTCGCAACTGCTGTTACAGTTTGACCATTTGAAAGTGTTATTTCCTTTTCAAATTTTTGTCCTGGAATATCTTTAACGCTAACTTCTTCTCCGTTTACAGTTACTGCAAAATCGTTTTCTCGTAAATATTCTCTTGATAAAATTTGTTTCAGTTTTTCGGGATTGGGAAAAGTGAAGTTTTGATTTATCCCTGTCAATGTAATAGTTGTTCCGTGGTCGTCCTTGTTGCAAGGAATAGAATTTATTGGTAATTCAATTGCTTCAAGGTCTTTGTCTTTACCAAGTATGTCGTCCTTTGAAATTACTATTGTTGTTTCTTGTCCCCGTGCTTTAGTTTTAACTTCCATAAAACTTGCAATCATTAGTCCTGCAAATTTGCCGATGCCTTTTCTTCCTTTTACTTTTCTTTTTCTGCCGTATGTGGTGTCGCCTTTTCGTGATGTTCGGCTACTTGCAATTTTTAAGTATTGTTCTCTAACTTCATTTGGTGTCATACCGTCACCGTTGTCGGTAATGATAATTTTTGAATGGTCAAATGGATTAGGAAAGTCAACCGAAACTTTTGCAGAGTCTGCGTCATAGCAATTGTCAACCAGCTCTTTTATAGCTGCCTCAACAGAAGTGTAACTCTCTCCCAAAATTTTGGTCAGTGCTGGGTCAACTTTAAATTTTGCTGCTTTGTCCATAGGTTAAATGTTTGTTTGTTGCACGGTCGTCATAGCATTGGGCATAACATATCTGTATACGCAACCTATTGCGTAAACACTTCCAATATAAGATATATACGAAATAAGTAATACACCATACTTGAATTTTCTTTTAAAAGGACATTTGTAACCCAAATTTAGGACTAAGCTAGAACTATAAATTATAGCAGGATGAATCAATTAAAAGCTAAACTTTTTTTAGGACGAGACAAATCTCTCCACCAGAAACCCATAATAAATAATCACTAACCCTAAGCCCCACTGACGACCTACCGCACAGAATTTTTCAAAAACTATTATTTTTGAAAAATTCAACACCGTATTCATAGCTTGGCTTGCAGCCACCACGAAGACTTAGTTTTTATTAGATGGATTTGGAAATATATTGTATTGCTACTCTTGTTCAATAAAATCATTTTTTGGGATAGCTAGGGGAGAACCATCAACAATTTCAATTTACACCTGCTCTGAATTTATCACAGCCACATAAAATTTAATTGTTGTTTTCCCAGAAGATTTTACTGTAAAGGGTATTATCTATTTTTGTAATTTTCCACCTTCTCTTAAATTTATATTAAATTCATTATTTCCTACTGCAAATTTCATAGTTTTATTGATTGATGGCTTAACAATTTTTGTATACACCTCATCGGTTCCATGTTCTAGGTGCTGTAACAACCAATCTGAATCCTGTAATGCTAAGTGCCAACCATTCTTGTTGATGCGTTAATACTTGTACTTATAAAAAATTGGGAGATTGATTTGTGGAGTATAGTATAAAAAATGATTTATCCTAAGATAAGCTTTTGTCCAATCTTAAGTTCATTAGATTTCAATTTATTCAATTTCTTAATCTTCTCAACACTTACTCCTTCATACTTCTGTGCTATATTCCACAAAGTATCTCCCGACTGCACTTCATGAATTTTAATTTTTGATTTTGAAATAACATTGGAAGATTTCTTTGAAGGTGCTTTAGCTAAAGAACCTGAGTTGTTTTGGGCTGCTGGTTTAAAAACTACTATTTTCTGGCCTAACTTTAGCCGATTGCTTTTTAGCTTATTCCATTGCTTCAATTGATTAATACTAACATTATAAATTGAAGCAATCTTGTAAATAGTTTGCCCCTTTCTAACGGTATGAATCTGTTTGTTATTACTTGCCTCTGTGGTTAAAATAGAATTGGTATAGGTAGATTTCTTGCCAAAAACAGAAACGTAAGCTGGAGGTGTACCTCCTATATTTGAGGTTCGTGAACAAGAGTCTAATATATCAAAGTAATTGGTATAAAATTTTGTTACCTTATCATGAGGAATCCTTATGGGATAAGCTATAGAAGCAGGTAAATAATTTTTTTGAAATACTGGATTTAGCTTGTAAAAATCTTCAATACAGAAATCTAATTGACGACAAAGTATTTCAAAATTTACGTACTGATTTGCAATCTTTACCTCTTGAAATTGAATAGGGGCTTCTATAGAATCAGCAAATATTTTATGTTCTGTCAAATAATTCATAGTATAGTTCACCGCAACATATTGAGGAACGTAGGAACGTGTTTCTTGTGGCAAGAAATCATATACCTCCCAGAAGTTATCGGCATATCCAGATCTTCTTATAGACCTTCTTACATGCCCCATTCCACAATTATAGGAAGCTATAGACAATTCCCAGTCTTTGAATATGCTAAAAGCCATATTTAAATATTTGCAAGCTGCCTCAGTAGATTTATAAGGATCCATGCGCTCATCTATATATTCATTGATGGTTAGTCCAAATTGTCTTCCTGTAAGTGGCATGAATTGCCATAAACCCACCGCTCCCACTCTAGACACTGCTCTTGGGTTAAGACCAGATTCTACAATAGCCAAATACTTCATTTCCTCTGGTACTCCATTCTTTTTTAATATTTCTTCAAATATTGGGAAATAAAGTTGTCTTCTTCTTTCCATTACAAGACAGTAATGGGGTTTACGAAGAGTAAAGTAATTGATGAATCCTTTGATGGTTCTATTGTAATTGAGCTTAATTTCTTTTTGTAAGCAACTCAATCGGTCAAGCACTAGTTCTTCTGGAGTATTAGCAAACCAAGGCTTTTCGGCTTTAGTTGAAACAGAATCATAGTAAACTCTTAAATCTACAGCAAGGGTATCTATCGATTGAGCGGAGATTTTTAGACCACAATTAGTGAACAAGCTAATTAAAATAGCCATAATAAGTTTATTCTTATTATATCTGTTAACTAATTTCATAACTACTAATTCTTACTAATCTCAAGTATATACTTAGAAAATGCAAGTAAGTTTTCTTCTCCAAAAGATTTTGTCATAATTTGCAAACCAATAGGCATACCTTGTTTGTCTTTTCCGTTAGGAATAGATATAGCAGGAATACCAACGAGGTTAGCCTGAACAGTAAATAAATCTGCCAAATACATAGAAATTGGGTCTGAAGAATGTTCTCCAATCTTGAAAGCTGTATCGGGTGTCGTAGGCACTACAATAAAATCGTATTTTTCTAAAAGTTGGTCTGTTTCTTCTTTCAGAATTCTTCTTACTTTTTGTGCCTTGCTGTAATAAGCGTCATAAAAACCAGCACTAAGGATAAAAGTACCGAGCATGATTCTTTTTTTGACTTCTTTCCCAAAACCTTCAGATCTAGTTTTTTTGTACAAAGACTCTAAGTCTGTTGCATTGGGTGAGCGATATCCGTACTTCACACCATCAAATCTTGAAAGATTAGAACTGGCCTCTGCGGTAGTAAGAATATAATAGGTTGGTAAAATATATTCCAACATAGGAAATGATATTTCTTCTACTTCATGGCCTGATTCTTTAAGAAGATCCAAAGTACTTTGGGTAGCAAGCTTCACATCTTCAGAAATACCCTTAGCAAAGGCTTCTTTCAAATAACCTATTTTCGCTTTTTTATCAAACTGAAGTAAATCGCTATATTTTGGTACCGATTGATGAGAAACGGTGCTGTCATTTTCGTCTTTGCCAGCAATCACTTCTAATACTAATGCTGCATCTTCTAAGCTTCTGGTTATAGGCCCTATACAATCAAATGAAGAAGCATAGGCAACAAGCCCATATCTTGAGATTCTAGAGTAGGTAGGTTTTAAACCAATGATTCCGCAAAAAGCAGCGGGCTGGCGAACAGAACCTCCTGTGTCAGAACCGATAGAAACCAAACACATATTGGCTTGAACAGCTACAGCTGAACCTCCAGAGGAACCACCAGGTACTTTGGTATTATCAATGTCGTTAAGCACATTTCCAAAAGCAGAGTTTTCATTAGAGGAACCCATAGCAAACTCGTCGCAGTTTTGCCTTCCAATAATAATCGCATCTTCTTCAATTAATCGCTTAACGGCTGTGCCATCAAACTGGCTTATGAAATTTTGTAGTATTTTACTAGAAGCTTGTAAACCATGATTTTTATGACATAGCACATCTTTTAACCCAATAACCATACCTGCTAATTTCCCAGCATTGCCTGCCTTAATCTTTTGGTCAATCTCTTCGGCTTTTAGAAGAGCTTCTTCTGAATAAACTTCTAAAAATACATTAAGATGCTTTTTAGATTCAATATTATTGAGGTAATCTAAAACTAAATCTTTACAAGTTATTAGACCTGTAGAAATATCAGACTTAATTTCATTTAATGAATTATAAACTTTCAAAATTATGCTTATTTAGTGTCGTCTACTCCGTCTTCGATTTCTTTCTTTACTTCTTTAGTGGCATCTTTAAATTCTCTGATACCACGACCAAAGCCTTTTGCTAATTCAGGTATTTTCTTAGCTCCAAAAAAAATAAGGATAATAAGTAAAATGAGAGTTATCTCTCCTGCACCTAGGCTAGGCAGAAATACTAATGTAAGATATATCATAGTGTTTATATTTTATTTAACAAAGATAGTAAAAAAACACAAAAAATAATGGAAAAACAATCCCAATCTAATGAAATTATATGCTTTATTATTCCAAAATGCTCTTAATTGAATGTATTTTGCTTAAGCTTTTGATTTCAGATAGGTATGAAGGTACTCGAATTTGGGATGTACCTCTACATTCATTTTTATAGAATTTTTGATAGGGCTAATCTTTTCTGCTTCTTCTACACATTGAACTGCTTTAAGCATAGAAGAACTATTGGTAAGCTTAATAATAGGGCGAAGTAATATTTCTGTAGCCTTATATTTTCCATTGATGTTTTCTAATTTCAGAAAACACTGACTATGATAAACCATTAGGTCTAACTCGTGTAATTCTGCTATTTCCAGATAAGTATTCATAAAACAAGCAGATACAGAAGCGGCCAAGAGATGCTCTGGAGTCCATTTGTCTTTCTTTTCTTTGGGACTTTTAAGAGGTGATAATACTTCAATCTCTTTTAATCCGTGCGAATTCAAAACACCTGTCTTTCCTGACTTCCAATATAATTCTACCTCATAAAAATATTCATCCATAAATTGTCTATTAAGAATAGTTAAAGATAATTAACAGTATATTAAGTAAATGATGACATAGATTAAATCAAAATATGATATTTGTCATTTATTGCTAATTGTTCCTCCTCTAAGTTTGATTAGGGATTGAAAAAAGGAATTCATCTGTTAGCATCATTGTATGATTTCTTTTTTTTAAACCTCTATAGAAAAGATTTTTGCAAGAAAAACTAATCAAGATGGTTGCTGTAGGAAAAAAAATTTTGGTCAAATGCTATCATTGCGGCGATGTTTGTAAGGATTCATCGATAGTTATAGACCACAAGGTTTTTTGTTGTGAAGGTTGCAAGGCGGTCTATGGGATTCTTCAAGACAATCAAATGTGTGAATATTACGCATTGGAATCTGCTCCTGGGGCTAAAATAGTAGATCAAAAAGAGTATGCTTTTCTAGAGGAACCATCGATTGCCAATTCAATTCTTAACTTTAAAGAAGGAGATGTTTCAGGTATAACTTTCCATATTCCTTCTATTCATTGCAGTTCTTGTATATGGTTGCTTGAACATTTGCATAAGCTCCATTCTGGTATTATTTCCTCGAAGATTCAATTTCAACAAAAGAAATTAGATGTTCAATTTAAGAATACAATTTCCTTAAGAAAGTTAGCGGAATTACTAGCCTCAATAGGTTATGCACCCCAAATTTC
>REBA01000033.1 GCA_004294225.1 Cytophagales bacterium
TTTTCCCTTTTAAAATACTCAATTACACGTTAATTTCCTATTATTATTTTGATATATTTACAAGAAAATAAACGGTAGTTTTTTCACAGACTGCCGTTACAAGCAACCGTAGGACGACACTACAACTAATAAACTGACAATGAAAATGACATACATTATTATCGGAATAATTTTAGCAGGCGGACTTGTTTTCTATTTGACAAGTTGTGGAAACAAATCAACCGCAAACGACAAACAATCAGTTGCCGACCAAGACACGACAAAACAAAAAGTTCATCAGACAAAAGAGAACGCATTTGAAGGACTTCGGAATATGGCGTTTACAGCGACACCTGAACAACTTGGACTTTCATTGCCGACAGACAAAACTGTTGTTTATGGAGTTGTAATGGATTGGGAAATGGGCGGTGCAACAGCGACAACAGTTTCCTATCAGACTGGTGACGCAAGTTTATATTTAAGTTCTGGCGGTGGCGTAATTGGTGGCGGACAACATCAAAACGTGAATAGTGCAGCGAAACAATTCGTGATTTTAGCACAAACATTTCTCGACAAGACAGCTAAAACCGAAACGACACCTTTGCCAGCAACAGACGAAGTAAAATTTTATATGCTGACCAACAAAGGCGTTTTCGTAGGACAAGAAACAATGAAGAATTTTGAAAATAATTCTTCTTCTTGGCTAAAATTATTTGAAGAAGGAAATAATGTATTAACGGAACTTCGTAAGACAAGTGAGAAATAAAGCGGACAGAAGAACGGCAGCTTGTAACAGCACATTTGCAATAGGCGGGGTTTCGTGCTCCGCAGACACATTTGTGGTTAATCAAAGTTTTGTCTCGTCCTAAAAAAAGTTTAGCTTTTAGTTGATTAATCCTGTTATTGATTTACAGTTCTAGTTTAGTCCTGTATTTGGTTTACAAAGGTCTTTTTAAAAGAAAATTCAAGTATGGTGTATTACTTATTTCGTATATATCCTATATTGGAGATGTTTACGCAATAGGTTGCGTAAACAGATATGTTAGCACTCATTTTAAGATGACACGTACATTGACCATATTATCATTCTTGAGCCTCGCTTCTTGTGGACAAGTTGAAAACAAACCAGCTGACAGTACTATTAGTAGTGACAACTCTGAAATTAAACTTATTCCTTTTGAATTAACAGTTGAAGAAGCAGACTATTCAATGTCACATACTTTAATTTATGTATTAACAGAAAAAGATCTGAAAATAATTTCTCGAAGCGACTTCAATATTGTGGGAATGCAAAAAGGGGAAAATATGGATACGGTTATAGAAATGGAATTAAAGCCAAATGCTGTATTACAAAAACTATCAAACATTAATCTTGACAGCCTTGAGGACGGCTATTTTAACCATTGTATAATGGACGGATCTCAAATAACTGTTCAACAAACAAAAGGAAACAAAAGCAAACGAATTCATTTAAGTAACTTTTATCAAGCCGACATTGGATTGTTAGTAGAACTCATTAACAGTTTGACGCCAAAAGAATATAAAATATGGTATGACAAAAAAGAATTAATAGAACGATTGAGATTATGCAAATAAAAACGAGTGCTAACAACAAATTTGTACAATAGCGGCGAAGTGCAGGTGTTGAACATTATTTCTTTATTGATCTTTTGATTCTAAAATGAAACGAAGTACCTTTAAATCCGCTACTGTACAAATTCGCAACCGTTGGCAGCAATTATTCAATTTAGTTTATGGACCTAATACAAGAAGGACATTTTAATCTTACAGGACTTTCAAAAATAAATATCCTACTTGGAAAAAATGGTAGTGGAAAAAGTACATTACTTAAGAAAGTAGAGAGCAATTTTACGGACGACTTGGAAGGCGAAGTAAATTATGTGACGCCTGAGAGAGGCGGCTCCCTTAAGTTTAACTCAAGTGTTGAGCAAAATGACTCCGACAATAGAGACTGGACGAAGGGGCAAAAGAATCAGAATCAATGGAGTTCATTCAAAAATTACTCCGTAACTCAATATAGACGGCTTGAAATTCTTTCATTAAGGGAAATAGAGACTAATCAGGCAGTAAGACAAAATCTTGGGTACACATTCAATACAATTATTGACAAAATAAATGCCCTCTTAACAAATGTTAAAATTGTAAGGACAGCTAAAGGTGACTTCGAATTATTAACTAAGACAACAGATGTTAAGATTGAGCCAAATCAAATAAGCAGCGGAGAATCCGAATTAATTTCCCTTGCGATAGAATGCTTGACATTTGAAAAATCCTGCGATGCTGCATTAAAAAACCTTCTCCTGATTGACGAGCCTGACGTTCATTTACATCCGGATTTGCAGGTTAAGTTCATTGAGTTTCTCATTGAGTTGGTAAATACAAATAAGTTCACCGTAATTGTAGCTACACATAGTACTGCAATTCTAGGTGCGTTGTTAGACTATGAACATTCAAGATTTGCAATTTTGAACAACGGCTCAGCCACCGCAGTTTTTAAACAAATTGATTTAAAATATAAAGCAATACTTCCGATTTTTGGTGCACACCCATTGTCTAACCTATTTAATCAATCACCAATATTTTTGGTTGAAGGGGAAGATGAGGAGAGAATTTTTCAACAAGCAATTAGAAGTTCTAATGGACGCCTAAAACTATACCCATGTGCAGTTGGAGGTGTCGGAAATTTGCCTGACTATGAAACAAGTGTAATTGAAATGTTAAGAGGTGTCTATGATAATGCAACAGGTTATTCATTAAGAGACAGAGACGAAGGAGAAGAGGAGATAGACGACAACCCTCCACTAATTAGATTTAGAACAAGTTGTCGAGCAAGTGAGAATCTTCTTTTATGTGATGAGGTACTGGAGACGATGGGGACAACCTGGGCAGACTTGCAAGTTGAGATTGAAAAATGGTTAGTAGCATTTGGAGACCACTCAAAGCATAATGTTATGACTGAATTTAAGACCGATGGTTACAATCGAAAGACATCCGACTTAAAAGAAATACGAAACATACTTGTGGGGTTGACAGAGTATACAAAACCATGGGAAATAGCTGTTGGCCAAACAATAAGTAAATTAGTTACAGCACAGATTGCAAAGGACATTGCTGTTGACAAATTATGCAATTATCTGGGGACAAAGTTTTCAAATAGACTTAGACCATGAATAACTGCTGCCAAAAACTAAGTCTTCGTGGTGGCTGCAAGCCAAGCCATGAAGACGGTGTTGAACATTTCAAAAACAATAGTTTTTGAGAAAGTATGTGCGGTAGGTCGGAAACAGCATAACAACACATTTTCAATGGTCGGAATTTTCAGCTCCGCACACAGTTTTGTTGTAGCCAAATTTTAACACCTATTTTTTAATAACCAAAGGAAAATCATTGCCTTTAGAGAAAGTATGTGGGTATTGGGAGGTATTTTTGTAAATCTGGGTAAGCTCTGGTACTTTATCATCTAGATATGATTTGAGTTCATATACGGTAATTTTTCCATCTTTAGGTGCACCATCTGCCTCTCCATCTAGTGCATTAAGCAAAGCATAGGTAAATATTCCGTGTCCCAATGTTTTAAACTCGCCAGCAGTTTGTTCGCTACCTGCCGATGCCAATATATGCACCCCTGCACTTCTCGACAACTGTGCGATAGCTTTCTCTTCTCCTCCACCTCTCATTGCCAAAAGCTCTGCTGATGCCCCAGAATGACAAGCATCTATGACCATTAATTGTTTTAAAGCTTTTATATTTTGTAATATTTCTTGCATCTCTCCTGCATAAATTGCCTCGGTATTTAGTGAAGCTTCGTCATACAGCCTAGTAGCATCAGTGGGAATAAAATAAAAATTATCATTCAGCATACTGCCATGACCTGCATAAAAAAAGATAAATACATCTTCAGGATTGATAAGGTTGGTGATGTTTACGAGTTGTTCTAAAATATTTTTTTTAGTGGCTTCTCCATCATATAGAGAAAATTGTTTTATTTCTTTAAACAATGGTGCTGTTTGACTGCTCACTTTTTGTAAAAAATCGTTGGCATCTGCCAATGCGTAATTGAGATTTAGGGCAGGATTCTTATATTGATTTATTCCTACCGCAAAAATATAGCAATTGCCTTTTTTATCTTCATTTTGAAAATAAATGGTTTTATGATAATGCTTAGATTCCACTCGTCCCTTGCTATAGCCAGTAATCTGTATTTCATTCAAACCTGCTTGCAGAACAATATTAAAGAACATATTGATAGAATTTCCTTTTTTTGCACCTCGCTCCATCCCTGCTTTTGAATTAGGAATTCTTTTGCCATTGTGCATGAATTTTACTTCATCAATTCCACCACCGTTATCTATGACTCTAATTGGAATAGTTTGATTGCTATTCGTCATTTTCTCATTGGAGGCTGTATTCTTAAATTCTATAGTAGGTGGAGGGAATTGACTTACTTTGTCTATGATACGTTCCATCAACTCTTCAGTGCCCTGAGCACTTAGTAGTCTTTTCATTAATTTGGGCTTATAAAACTCATCAAAAAACTGATCTATTCCATAACTTTCCATGCCTTTAATAAAGAATATATAATTCTTTACTGGATCGGTTGCGTCAAAATATCCATCTGGTGTAGCAACAATCCAGTCTTTAGTGCCTATGGTGATATAGGTAGCTTTTTCTTTAAATGTTTTCAAATCCCAGATTTTAATAATCCCATCTATGCTTTGTGAAATCAATGTTTTCTTATCGGAGGTAAAAGCTAGACAAGATATGCCTGAAGTGTGGCCACTCAATGTTGCTATTTCTTTACCAGTAGCGGTTTCCCAAAGCTTAATGGTTCTGTCTGCCGAACCTGTTGCTATTTGTTCTCCTGTATTATCAAAAGCTACAGAGTGAACTTTATCTGTATGAGCAGTAATTTTATAAACTTGTAATCCAGAGTTGATATCCCATAATCTGGCTTTACCATCCCATCCTGCACTAAGGAAGAATTTGCCCTCGGGATGTAATTTCAATGTCTGAACTACATCAGTATTTCCTATGAACTGTCTAACTTCTTTCTTGCTATCGGGCTCTAACATTATAATTCTCTTATCTAATCCAGCTGAAATCACATAAGCATTATTATTGGTAGGCTCAATACTGTAAGCAGAAGCATTTTCAATTGTAATAGTGTTGGTGTTTTTTCCTGTGCTAATATCCCAGTACTTGATACTTGCATCCCAACTTGAAGAAATGACTTGTTTTTGATCTTTAGAAAACTTTGCTTCAAAAACCAACTCTGAATGTCCTTTAAAAGTCTGCAATAGTTTTCCTGTAGCCACTTCCCATAATTTTATTGTTTTATCTCCACTTGCGGTAAGAAGCCATTTCCCATCTAAACTAAATTCTAGGCCTAATACTACTTTGGTATGACCTTGAAATTTTCTAATGATTTTACCTGTAGCTAAATCAATCAGAATTGCCTCCGAGCCTACTTTCCCTTTAGCAATATATTTATCGTCGGCACTAAGGGCGAAGCAAGTTTTTGCAAAAAGGTAATTGGCGATATAAAACTGCCATCTTGAGTTGTAATCATAATTGAGCCCATCATTATTATCTTCATTCAATATTCCTTTTAGTGTCTGCAATGGCTTTCCTGTGGATGTGCTCACAATCTGAATCAATTTTTGATCTCCAGCAATGGCTATAGTAGCTCCATCGGGGCTAAGAGAAGCAGATTGGAGTTTCAAAGAATCGTTTTTTATAGACCACAATAATTGATTATTTTTTATATTCCATAGTTTGACTTCATCTTCCATGCAAGCGACTAAAAAATCAGATTCAGCAGAAATATTATAGCATTCTTCTATTTTTTGTGCTATTACTTTTTCGGTTTTCCAAGAGTTAGTGTTCCACTGGTATATGCCCTCGCTATTTGACGCCATCCACAATGTTTGACCTTTCCAAAGCGATTGATTGCAGCTTCCACCACTCCAACCTTCACTTTTATATCTTAATGATTTAAATTTTTCACCTGTTTTCCAATCCCATATTTCTGTGGTTTTATTATCGCTTCCAATAGAGAGATATTTACCATCTGGGCTAAAAGAAAGGCTTACACCATAACCCAAACCTTTGTCAGGATTACAAGGAATTTTTCGGAGTATATTTCCACTCTGCCAGTTCCAAACCAGAACAGAATCGTCATATCCTCCAGAGGCTATAAAATTGCCTTCTGGAGAAAACACACAAGAGTTAACACGCTCTATATGATCATTGAATTTTAAAATTACTTTTCCTGTTTTTATATGCCATACTATAACGGTATTGTCATTCGCGCCCGACACAAGATTTTCACCATCAGGAGAAAAATCTAAGCTATTTACAGTACTTGTATGGCCTAAGAAAGTTCGAATCTGCCTACCTGTAGAAAGTTGCCAAAGGATAATAGATTTATCTCTACCACCAGAAATCAAATATTTTCCATCTGGACTATATTTTAGACATTTTATAGACTGACTATGCCCTCTCTGCAAGGCGGTTTCTAGCTTATACTCTTGAGCAACTAGATGGTGTAGAGCATAGAGCATTAAATATAAAAAACATAAAATATTCTTTCTCATACTCAAAGTAATTAATGACAATTATGATTGTTCTGAAGTAATATGAAGTGTGCGTGTAGGGAATGGTATTGAAATTCCCTCTTGTTTGAAAGTAGTTTGTAATTCTTTAATAAAAAGATGTCTCAACTCTAAGCGATCTACGAATGATTTGGCTTTCAAAAACACATCTGCATCAATAGAATGGTCAGCAAATTCTTTATACCTAACAAAGGGTTCAAAATCAGAAACAGAAGCACTCGTAGACTGAATAACTCTTTTAGCTGCTTGAAGGATTAATAGTTCTATTTTTTCTAAATCTGCTTGATAATCTACCCCTATTTTCACAATAACAAAAACCTCAGGCACTGGTGTAGAATAATTTTTAATAACCGATGAAGCCAATTTGGTATTGGGAACAATGATATGGTTGTTGGTTTGCTCCCTTATTACTGTACTTCTCCAAGTAATATCTTCTATTAATCCATCTTGTCCATTTTCAAGCTGAATAAAATCACCTTGTTTTAATCTTCTTCCAGCAATTACATTCAAGCCAGCAAATAAATTAGCGAGTGTATCTTGTAAGGCTAGTGCTACTGCTAAACCTCCTACCCCTAGAGCGGTGATGATAGGAGTTATAGAAATACCTAATTGTTGAAGTATAAATACAAACCCTAAAATAAATATAGTTATTCTGGTAATATTGATAAATATAGAGCTTCCAGGAAAAGCCCCAGATGAACGACCAGGTAAAAGCCTCACAAAGCCTACTGCTATTCTACTCATCATAATGGTAAAAATAGAAAGCATTACCACTATTGTATATTTCTCTATCTTCTGATGAACAAAATCTGATATATCTACATGGAATGATGCCCAATAAATACTCATGACTACAATAGGAAGAATTGATATATTTCTTAGAGCCTTAATCAATATATCGTCTCCCTCCCACTCTGTATTCGCAGCCATCTTTGCTAGTTTCCTTAGAATAATCTTATCAAAAACAAAAGCAAATAAAACACCTACCCCTATTATAATTATTGGGAATAGGTATGAGGAGGTAAATTCTATAATTGTTTGCATGGGCTAATCCTATTTAGAATTAAAGATAAGTTTTTCCATCTGAAATAGAGTGCTTGACCAAGTAAAAATATATCATAAAAAATTGATGAAATAAAATTACAGATTTAAAGAATACACTTTAACCATTAAACAAATCACTACTAGAGCGAGAAAAGAACTAATAATATATTTTTGATGGGTCTAATAAAATTCTTTAAAAAATGAATCTGTAAATTTAAGATTATATTTACTTTTATTAGCAAGTCCCAATTTATGAATCAAGCCAACATTCCTCAAGGAGACATATTAATCAAAATCATCACTACAAAAATGCCTTTTGGGAAATACAAGGGTTATGCAATAGCTGATTTGCCTGTAAATTATCTGGAATGGTTTCAACGAAAAGGTTTCCCAGAAGGACAGCTTGGTAGTATGCTAGCTACTATATATGAAATCAAACTTAACGGACTAGAAGCACTTTTAACTCCTCTAAGAAAGAATCTCTTAAAGAAATAATGAATAAAGTACTGGATTTAAAGTCATGAATTGAATTATTTATTTAAATTTAATAAGCCTAAATAATTATGAAATTAGACTTAGAACAAATCAGAAAAGCTAGTAATCTAGAACTTTTAGCAAAACAAACAGTGGAAGGCTTCATTACTGGCTTACATCAATCACCTTTTCATGGATTTTCTGTAGAATTTGCCGAACATAGAATATATAACCCTGGCGAAAGTACAAGGCATATCGACTGGAAAATTTATGCAAAAACCGAAAAACTATTTACCAAAAGATATGAAGAAGAAACCAACCTTAGATGTCAGGTTTTAATTGATATTTCTCCTTCTATGTTTTACCCAAAGAACGATATGGGTAAGCTTACTTTTAGTGTTTATGCTGCTGCTTGTATAGCTCAATTATTACAGAAACAAAAAGATGCAGTAGGCATCACCACATTTTCTGATGAAATAGTTTATCAATCGCCCATCAAATCTACCTCTAGTCATCTGCACATCATAATCAATTATCTTCAATCGTTGTTTGCCAGCAATCCAAGCAATGTCAAAACTGGTGTTGCCAATGCACTAGATACTATTGCAGCCACTATGAACCGCAGGGCTTTAATCATCATATTTAGCGACATGTTTGAAAACATGGAAGATTCTGAGAAGCTTTTTTCTGCACTCCAACACCTCAAACACAATAAACATGAGGTGCTTCTATTTCATGTGCATGATAGCAAAACAGAGATTAATTTTGACTTTGAAGATCGTCCTTATGAATTTGTAGACATAGAAACTAATGAGCGTGTAAAACTTCATCCTGCTCAAATTAAAGAATATTACTTTCAAGAAATTAGCAAATACTTTGAAGAATTGAAATTAAAATGCGGTCAATACAAAATAGATTTTATTCAAGCAGATATTCAACAAGGTGTTGAACAGATACTAACTTCCTATTTAATAAAAAGAAACAAAATGAAGTAAAATGCCTAGATTCAGAACACTTACTTTAGACGAATTAAAAAATTTAGAAAAAGAGTTCATTCAATTTCTAATAGTTCAAGGAATATCAGCTGACCATTGGGAAAAAATTAAAATCAACGCTCCTCAAGATTCTATTCTACTTATTGATAATTTTAGTGATTTTGTCTTCGAAAGCGTTTTTAGTAAAGAACTTTACATAGAGCTTCGGCACAAGAATATGCTTCAAGTTTTCCATGCACAGCTCAATGAAATGTCTGAAGTTTGTCTTCAAGACCTCAACCCAGAAGCCAATTTCTTCGATGATAATTGGTTGAACCAAATTACAAAACCAACAGAAAATACCTTAGAAAAATATACTAGAACAATCTCTTACCAAAATAGAGCATTAGAGTTATTTATAATTACCGAACAAGGTGGGAAAATAGTGAATCATGAGTTATTCGATTTTCTAAAATCGCTCTAAAATATTTCCTCTAAACTAAATGTTTCTTTTAAGCGAACGCCTTTTTCAGTTTCTACTAAACTACAACATTGATGAATGGGGTCGTGTTGAAGAAAAATTATATAATCATTCATAGCAGCATCTTTCAAAAACAATGCTTTTTCTTCCATGGTCAAAAGCGGTCTAGTATCATAGCCCATCACATAGGGCAAAGGGATATGACCTGTGGAAGGCAATAAATCTGCCGCAAATACTATGGTCTTATTTTTAAAATGAATATATGGAATGGTTTGCTTTTCGGTATGCCCATCTACATAATGGAATTTAAGATTATTAAATAAGTATTCGTTCTGATTAAGGAAATATAATTGACCCGATTCTTGAATAGGCAAAAGATTTTCGCTCAAAAAACTTGCCTTTTCTCTTGGATTTGGGCGAATAGCCCAGTCCCACTGTTGCTCATGTACCCAATATTTTGCATTAGGGAAAACAGGTAAAATAGAATTGTTGGTAGTCGCTCTTACTGTTCCACCTCCGCAATGATCAAAATGCAAATGAGTAAGAATATTATCAGTAACATCAGAAAGGCTATACCCTAATCTATTGAGAGCATGCTCTATGCTTACTGTGGCGTGTAAATCAAAATGCTTAAAAAAGCTTTCTGGCTGCTTATTCCCTATGCCATTATCAATCAAAATAAGTTTATTTCCTTCTTCAATAAGAAGGCACCGCATCGCCCAAGTGCATTTATTATTATCATCTGCTGGGTTAGTTTTATTCCATATTGACTTAGGAACCACGCCAAACATAGCACCACCATCTAGCTTGAAGTAACCAGTATCAATAGCATGGATTTTCATTGTTTACTCTAAAATTTTAAATACTAACGCTGTTCTATTGGTTAAATAAATACTTAAATATTGGAGCTCATCTGTAAAATATTCTGTTTTTAAATCAATACGACCAAACCCACCAAACTCTTTATCATCAGTATTTAAAATTAATTGATATTTCCCTGCTTGAGGTACTTTGAATTTGTACCCAAAAATTGATTTTTTAACATCAAAATTAAACACAAATAACAATTGATTTCTTTCAAATATCATCACATTGTTTTGTTGATCCATATTGACCTGATTCACTATAGAAGTACCCAACACTTTATTATCTCTCATCAGATGAATCATAGCATTATCAAATTCTAAGAGGAATTGATACTTCAATCTTGGGCTATCTGCCAACGACCACTGACGTCGAGCATATTTATAGCTCCAATTATTCCCCTGTCTAGGAAAATCTATCCACTCAGGATGCCCAAATTCATTACCCATAAAGTTAAGGTATGCATCGCCCCCTAAGGCTATTGTGATGAGGCGAATCATTTTATGCAATGCTAATCCACGTTCGATGATGATATTATTATCATCTTTCATCATATGAAAATACATCGAGCTATCCATTAACCAAAATGCGATAGTTTTATCGCCTACCATAGCTTGGTCGTGCGATTCCGCATAGGCGATGGTTCTCTCTTTAAATCTTCTATTGATCAATACATTCCATAATTCATGTATATCCCATTCCTCGTCAGATTTTTCTTTTAATATTTTTATCCAAAAATCAGGCAAACCCATTGCTAAGCGATAGTCAAAACCCATCCCACCATCAGCCAAACTCCTAGAGATACCTGGCATACCACTCACATCTTCAGCTATTGAGACAGCCTGTGGGTTTACTTCTTTTATAAGCTCATTAGCCATTTGCAGATAGGTTTCACAATCCCAATCTACACCTGTCTTAAAGTAGGTATCATAATGATTAAATGAAATATAGCCATGATGAAAATAGAGCATTGAAGTTACCCCATCAAATCTGAAACCATCAAATTTAAATTCATCCAACCAATATTTGATATTTGATAATAAAAACCGCTGAACATCCCACTTCCCATAATTGAATAATTTAGAATCCCAAGCATCATGATAGCCCCTACTTCCTTCATGAAAATATTGATTAGAAGTTCCATCAAACTCATTCAATCCTTCTGCAAAATTTTTCACTGCATGCGAATGAACTATGTCCATAATCACAGCAATACCTAACTCATGAGCTTTATTAATCAAAGCTTTCAATTCTTCTGGTGTGCCAAAACGAGAAGAAGGTGCAAAGAAGTTAGAAACATGATAGCCAAACGACCCATAATAGGGGTGTTCCATAATCGCCATTAGTTGAATAGCGTTATATCCTAAATTCTTAATTCTTGGTAATAGTTCTTCGGTAAATTCTATGTAAGTACCTATCCCTTCTTTTTCTTGAGCCATTCCCACATGGGCTTCATAGATAAATAATTCTTGCTTTGAGGTATCGAAAGGGGCTGAAGGATATGTCCAAGAATAATCTGGAGTAAACCATAATTGGCCAGCAAAGTCATTACTATTGGGATCCTGAACAACACGCTTTATAAAGGCGGGAATACGATCATGCCTACCTAATGAAGAAAATATAGTTACTTTAATCTTGCTTTGATGTACGAAGGTATCCTTGTATTCATTATATGGTAAGAATATTTCCCAATCTCCATGAATATTGATATCCATAGGATGGGTAGTTCTATCCCAATGGTTAAAATCACCAATTAAATATAACTTACTTGCCCCAGGAGCCCATTCTCTATAATACCAGCCATTCCTCTCTTGATCAAAGTTCACTCCGTAATATTGATATGCATTTGCAAAATTACTCAATGAGCCATAATGCTTAACAATCTCTTGACGTTGATTTAAATATCTATTTTTCCTAGCTAATATATCTTGAGCATAAGGCGATAACCAAGGGTCATCTTTGATAAGAGGGAGCGTATTTTCTGAATTCACTAAAAATCAATTTTGTTCATTCTAAATATGGAGAAAATAACTGAATATGCCAATTTAAAAAGAGGAGTATGTAAAAAAATATTGTAAATAAAATTCAAAACTGAGCATTGTCAGTAATTATACAACAAAAGGTCTTTTATGATGATAAATATATTTTTTTAGCATTTTTATATCAATTTTCTGAGAAGACTGTTGTTGGGGAATTATAATAGAATCTATCATAAGTGAGTCAATCTTCATAGAACTTCCTAATGAATCTGAAAGTATAACTGGTTGTTTTTTGATTTTTTGATTTGAAGGAAAGCCTTCATTTTGAATGCTCGGTTTTTCATTCAATAAAAAAATACCGAAAAAAATAAATAATGTAAATATACCAATGGTTATACTAATGCGATTTTTCATAGTCTTATTAGTTAAATTTACCTTACTTCTCTTATAACGCCTCCCCCTGAGAATATGTTTTAGCTTTAGTTTTAAATTAAACTTTTATCTAGATTAGGAGTCTATAACAAAAAACAATAACCATACCATGAAAAAAATATTATTATTAATTGCATTCGTTCTAGGAATAAGTGCAAGTTACGCCCAATCTAATGGCAAAATGAAAGGATTGTCTGACAGCGAAAAGGCAGATAAAGCCATAAAACATCTTACTAAAGTAATGACCTTATCACCCGACCAAGCAGTTAAAGTAAAAGAAGCTGTAACAAAAAGAATATCTGAAATTTCGGCATTAAGAGCTTCAAATACAACAGACAAAAAAGCCTTAAGAGCTAGTATCATGAAGGTTAGAGAAAATTGGGATACAGAGCTAAAATCTATAGTAAGCCCAGAACAATTTGAAAAATATACTTTGATGAAGAACCAAGCGAAACAAAAAAGGATGGAAAACAAACCCAATAAAAAATCTAAAGCAACTCAAGCAATAGAAACTCCAGAAGAAGCTGAAAATCTATTCTAAAACCAGCATCTTTCATTGAAAAAGGAATCCTCTTTATTGGGATTCCTTTTTTTTTAAATGAATGTAGTAAATTTGTCAATTACTAAGCAAAATAATAATTAGCTTCTCAGCATGATTTATCCAAACGATTTTGAAATAAAACTAAACTTTGATCAAATAAGAGAGCACCTCAAATCTTATTGCCTGTGCCCATTAGGTATTGCTTTTGTAGCTAAAATGAGGTACACCTCAGATTTTGATTTACTTGATAAGCTTCTCCATCAAACCAAAGAATTCAAACAAATACTTGACAGACAACTTCTTTTCCCCTCCCAGAACTATCTAGACCCCACAACACATCTTCAACAATTAAAAATAATAGGAATCTGCCTTGAGCCTTCTGTATTCTTCGACCTAAAAGTATCTCTAAATACAATCAGAAAATGTTTAACCTTTTTTGAAGATACCGAAGAATTTCCCTATTTAAAAAAACTTGCAGAGCAAGTAAACCTAGATCCTAAAATATTAAGAAAAATCAATGAAATAATAGACGATCATGGACAATTAAAAGACGATGCTTCTGAAGAATTAAGACTAATTCGTAAAAATATTTTAGAGGAAGAAAGCAATATTAGAAAAGAATTAGATAGAATCTTAAAAGCATTAATAAGAGATAAATTCTCTCCAGAAGATAGTGCTATCACTATAAGAAACGGACGCATGGTAGTCCCTGTGATTGCTGAATCTAAACGAAAAGTAAAAGGATTTATCCACGGAGAATCAGGAACTGGACAAACAGTATTTATCGAACCTACACAAATTCTAGAAATTAACAACGAAATTCAAGACCTAAAAAACAGAGAGAAAAGAGAAATCATCAGGATTCTCACCGAACTCACAGCCTTCATGAGCTTTTATCAAGAAGATCTTATAAAAGCTTATCAATTCCTTGGGTTAATAGATTTTATAAGAAGTAAAGCCAAATTAGCTATTCATTTAGATGGTAATCTTCCATTAATTAAAAAAGAAACAACGATAAATTTACAAAACGCCAGACACCCTCTACTACAACTTAGCTTGGCAAAGGCAAACAAAAAAATTATCCCACTAAATCTAAAACTTAATCCACAAAAAAGAATATTACTCATCTCTGGGCCCAATGCTGGCGGTAAATCTATATGCCTAAAAACATTAGGAATATTACAGTATATGCTTCAATGCGGTCTCCTGCCCTCTTGTGATGAACATTCTACAATGTGCCTTTTTAATGATATCTTTCTTGATATTGGAGATGAGCAATCAATAGAAAATGATTTGAGTACCTACTCTTCTCATCTCAAGAATATGAAATCCTTTCTTCAATTTGCTTCAAAAAACAGCCTGATATTAATTGATGAATTCGGAGGAGGAACAGAACCTCAATTTGGTGCCGCTATAGCAGAATCTATACTTGAAAAAATCAATGAGAAGAAAGTGTTTGGTGTAATCACGACCCATTTTGCAAATTTAAAATCATTTGCTGATACTACAGAAGGGCTTCTTAATGGTGCAATGTCATTTAACATAGAACTTCTAGAACCTTTATTTGAGCTTAAAATTGGTACACCAGGAAGTTCGTTTGCTCTAGAACTTGCAAAAAAAATAGGTCTCCCTGAAGAAATTATTCATAAATCAAAAGAAAAACTAGGAACTAAACCAATTGTTCTTGAAGAATTGATTAAAAAACTTGAAAACGAAAAAACCAAATTCTATAACAAAAACCAAAATACAATTCATCTAGAACGAAAGTTCCAAGAAAAACTCAACCAATACGATAAATTAGTTACCGAACTAGAAACCAACAAAAACAAATATCTGCAAGAGGCTAAAGCTAAAGCAAAACTTTTACTTATTGATGTCAATAAAAAAATTGAACAAACAATAAGGGAAATAAAAGAATCAGGTGCCGAAAAATCTAAAACAAAAATATTAAGAGACGAAATAAAAAGTTTAGAAAAATATCTTGATGCACCTATTAATATCCCCCAAAAATCAGAAACAATTTTAAATATAGATGAAGAAGAGTTCAATCCAAATGAGCCCTTAAAAATAGGCGACTGGGTAAAACTTAAAGACAACGGAACTATAGGAAAGCTTCTGAATATCAAAAATAAAGATGCCGAAATTGCAATAGGAGACCTCAATTCAAAAGTACGAATAGAACGATTAGTAAAAGCACAAAGAAAAGAATACAGAGAACAGTTAATTGATGAAAATAAAAATCAGAATAAAACAAAGATAAACCTCAACGAAAAATTAGCTAACTTCAGCCCTCATGTGGATTATAGAGGCATGAGAGGTGAAGATGTTTTGGTACAACTAATACAATTAATGGACAATGCCTTACTTTTTGGAATCAACCAATTACGAATCGTTCATGGCAAAGGAGATGGCATACTAAGAAGGTTAATTAGAGAAAAAATCTCTAATTACAACAATGTAAAAACTATGTATGACGAGCATGCAGATAGAGGTGGTGCAGGAGTAACTATAGTAGAGTTTAAATAATTTCTATCAAAATACAACCTAGTTCTATCGTCAAAAACAACCTAAAATTAAATTACATATTCCAACTTTTAACAATCAAAAAAATCTACAATGAATTTTTTATCTGCAGAAAATATCTCAAAAAGCTTTACGGAAAAATGGTTATTTAAAAACATCAATATAGGAATCTCAGAAGGACAAAAAGTAGCTTTAGTAGGTATCAATGGATGTGGCAAATCTACATTATTAAAAGTTTTAGCTGGAAAATTACCTGCTGATTCAGGCATCATCTCCTTCAGAAAAGGCATAACCATTGGGTTCTTAGACCAAAACCCAGACCTTAACCCTGAAATTTCTGTCTATGACTCTCTATTTTCTGCCGATTCCGAAACCATCAAAGCAGTCAAAACCTATGAAAAAGCTATTGAAAGCGGTGACGGAGATGCCATGCAAAAAGCTATGGAAAGAATAGATGAACTTAATGCTTGGGACTATGACAGCAGAGTAAAAGAAATTATCGCTAAAACAGGACTTGAAGATCTGCAACAAAAAGTAGGAACGCTCTCTGGTGGTCAAAAGAAACGAGTAGCCTTAGCTCAATTGCTCATCGAAGATCCTCAATTTATTATCATGGATGAGCCTACCAATCATTTAGACTTAGAGACAATTGAGTGGATGGAAGAATACCTTACTCAGAAAAACAAAACACTTCTATTGGTTACCCACGACCGATATTTCTTAGATGCAGTAGTCAATCAAATAATCGAACTCGAAGATGGAAATATTTTTAAATATGATGGCGACTACACCTATTTCCTAGAAAAAAAAGCAGAACGAGAACAAATAAGAGATGCAGAAATAGACAAAGCCAGAAACCTTATGCGTAAAGAGCTTGATTGGATTCGCCGCCAACCAAAAGCAAGAGGAACAAAAGCAAAATACAGAGTAGATGCTTTTTATGAACTCAAAGAAAAAGCTGAATCAAGACAAATTAAACAAAAACTAGAACTGAACCTCCAAACATCTAGGCTTGGAGGTAAAATTATAGAAGCAGAGAAAATATCAAAATCTTTCAATGGCAAAACCTTAATAAAAGATTTTTCCTACGTGTTCAAGAAAAAAGATCGCATAGGTATTGTGGGAAAAAATGGAGCTGGCAAAAGTACTTTCCTAAATATGCTTCAAGGCTTGCTCACCCCAGACTCTGGAAGAATTGATAAAGGACAAACTGTGTCCTTTGGTTATTTTTCACAGATGGGAATGGAGCTTCCAGAAGACCAAAGAATAATAGAAGTAGTCAAAGAAATAGCAGAGGTAATAGAAACAAGCGACGGTGAAAAAATTAGTGCATCCCAATTTCTAAATCTTTTCTTATTCCCACCTGCAGTTCAATACACCTATGTATCTAAACTAAGCGGGGGTGAGAAGAAACGATTACAAATGTTATGCATACTTGTCAAAAACCCCAATTTCCTGATACTTGATGAGCCTACCAACGACCTTGATTTAATTACCTTACAAGTATTAGAAGACTTTTTATTAAAATTTGGAGGCTGCCTACTTATCGTATCTCACGATAGATATTTTATGGATAAACTAGCAGATCACTTGTTCATTTTTGAAGGAGAAGGTAAAATCAAAGATTTCCCAGGAAATTACTCACAATACAGAGAATGGGCAATGGAACAAGAAGAATTAGAAAGAATAAAACTAGAAGCTTCTACAAATCTAAAATCCATCAAAAGCGATACTAGTGAAAATAATACGTCTAAAAAATTATCGTTTAGTGAAAAAAAAGAATTTGAAGATCTTGAAAAAATACTTGAACAATTAGAAATTGAAAAAAAACAAACTACCGAAGAACTCAACTCTGGTATATCAGACCATCAACAAATAGCATTACTAGCAAAAAAGCTCAAAGAACTTAGCAACGAAATAGAATCTAAAACTGAAAGATGGATTGAACTTTCTGAAAAAATTTAATCTAGAATACGTATATTGCATTAATTACTATTTATTTAATTCAAAAATTTACTATGAAAAAATTATACACCCTACCTCTTTTCTTTATTAGCCTATTTCTTACCAACATCAGTTGGGCACAATTAGAAGAAAACTTTACAAGTCCAATTGTGTTGAATCAAATTGATTTGATTGCAGACACACTTGCCCCAATTTCTCAAGAAAACAACAGTATAAAGGTAATCATCAGCAAAGACTCTTTGCAGCATGGTTTTATCTATAATTTCAGTGAGCTAGATTTATCTATTCCTAATGCTAAAGCATCTTTTCAATTCAAATCCACGGTTGATATGGTCATTCAAGCAAGCTTGATAGATAAAGACAGCAACATTATTGCGAATGCCCCAGTTCAAAATATTTACGCAGGTTCAGATTATCAAACCTACTATTTTGATTTGAACGACACTACAATGAGAAGAGCCTTTGCAGAAGCAGGATTTAAGTTAGGCAATAAATCTAAAGTAGTTTCCTTCTTATTCTTAATGTCAAAACCATTCGAAGCTGCCAAAAATGACACCGTTTCTTTTGCTTCATTAAAAATTGGTAAAAACGTGGTACTACCAAACAAAATTACCTCCTATGTGAATGATTTCTCTACAAATATAGTTTCCAACGAATGGGTTTCAGAAAGAAACACTCAATTTAGAAATGAGATCGCTTACAAACTCAGCCAAAGCAATGGGAAATTAGAAATAAATACTATAAAATCTGGATTTAATGGCCTATGGTTATATCCTCAAAATACAATAATGGATTTATCAAAAAAATCACTTATTAGCCTTAGAGCAAAAGCTAATAAAGATTTAACAATTACCATATATCTTTGGGCAAACACCAACCTGTATACATTTACCGCAATTGATTTAAAAATTAAAGCTTCAGATGTATTTAAAACTTACTATTTCGACTTTACCGAAAAACTTAAACTAAGTGATATCGCCTATATAGACCCAAGTGCTATTAAAGCAGTGTTAATCAATTTCAGCTCAGGAGCAAGCTATAGAGGTATTGTTACAATAGACGAGATTAAAATAGGTGATGCAGTGCCAGAATTAATCAATAACGTGCCTACAATTACACAGTATCCTGACTTGACCTTATCTAACGATGCTGGAGAGCAAAAACTAATCATCAAAGGAATCAGCACTGGAGACACCCTCGGCTATCAAAAACTTACGGTTGCTGCTACAAGTAGCGACGAAACACTTTCTATTCTTTATGGCTTTTATATGACTTATAATGATGGCGATAGCACAGCAACTCTGCTAATAGAGCCAGAGCCAACTGCTGAAGGAGAAGTAATTGTCGATTTTTTAGTAAAAGACGGAGGTGGAACTAGAAATGGTGGTAAAGATGAAGTAAAAATGAGTTTTAAAATAAATGTTGTAAAACCAAATGCTGTGGACGAAGCCAATAAAACAAAAGGCTTTGAGATATATCCAAACCCTGTGGAACAAGTCTTGAATGTGAAATCTCAGAACCCTATTCAAAAAATCTCCATATTCAATGCTGAAGGTAGAACAATTCAACTTCCTATCAATTTAGGTAACAACTTCAATCAAATTGATTTCTCTAGCACAGAAAAAGGAGTTTACCTCATCGAAATAGAACAAGGCAATAAAAAATATCAGAAAAAAATAATTAAATAACTATTGACAATCATTCCAAAGCAGTCTAGAGTAGTACTCTAGACTGCTTTTTTATTTGCATTCTGCAATTCTTCTACTAAACTGCTCATCACTATAACCAGAAAACAGCCAATTACATTGTACCACAAAAACGCAATTGGGCTATAAAAATATAAGACTAGAATAATGAATTGAGATATCAGTGCACCTATAAAAACTGCGTTGCTGCCCACCTTTTTAAAATAAAAAGCTACCAAAAATATACCTAAAATGGTTCCATAAAACAGAGAGCCGAGAATATTCACCGCCTGAATAAGATTATCTACCATTGAAGCAAGAAAAGCAAAACCAATAGCCACTAATCCCCAAAAAATAGTAAGCAACTTTGTAATATCCACATAGCCTTTATCTGTATTAGATATATTAATCAATCTTTTGTAAATATCAATAGATGACGTAGCTGCCAAAGAATTAAGCCCAGCTGAAGTAGAAGACATGGCAGCACAAAATATGACAGCCAACAACAAACCCACAACGCCTTTAGGTAACTTTGATAAAATAAAAGAAATAAAAATATAGTCGCTATCTTTAGTATCTGCAGAGGGTTGAGCTTTTAATATAACTTTTTTAGCCGCATCTCTTAATGAATCTGTAGCTAAAGTCAATTTCTGTAATTTAGACTTTGCTACGTTCTTTTCATCCCCCTGCCCTAACCTTATCGATTCAGACAGCAATTCAATCTGTTGCTGCTTTTGCAAAGCAATCATCTCATATTTTTTTTCTAATCTAAAATACTCGTCTGCATAAACAGATTGCTTGACATTTCGTTCTTCAACTTGGTTAAAAAACAAAGGAGCAGTATAAAACTGATAAAAAACAAACAACAATACCCCTAACAATAGAATCAAAAATTGCATAGGAATCTTCAATAGACCATTAAAAAGCAAGCCCATTCTGCTTTCTGCTATATTAGCCCCACCCAAATATCTACCTACTTGAGATTGATCTGTGCCAAAATAAGAAAGTGCTAAGAAAAATCCACCAGTAATTCCAGACCAAAAATTATATCTATCATTCCAATCAAAATTAAAATCTATAGTATTCATCTTTCCTAGCTCACCAGCGATATTTATCGCATCTAAAAAACCAACTTGAGTAGGCAAATAATGAACAATTAAATAACCTGCAGTAAACATTCCTGCTACAATAATAGCCATTTGTAAATTTTGAGTAACACTTACTGCCTTTACCCCTCCTGAGAAAGTATATATAATTACCAACCCACCAATAATAAGAATTGTGAAATTCACACTCCAATCAAGTATAGAAGACAAAACTATAGCTGGTGCATAAATAGTAATCCCTGTAGATAAACCTCTTTGGATCAAAAACAATACAGAAGCCAAGGTTCGTGTTTTTAAATCAAATCTGTGCTCTAAATATTCATACGCTGTATAAACCTTTAACCTTGCATAAATAGGAACTACGGTAATACTTATCACAATCATTGCTAAAGGCAAACCAAAATAAAACTGCAAGAAACGCATTCCATCCTCATAGGCCTGGCCAGGAACAGACAAAAAAGTGATAGCACTTGCTTGAGTACCCATTATAGATAAGCATATTGCCCACCATTTCATTTTCTTATCTGCTAATAAATAGCTATCTAGATTCTTGCTCTTTCTGGTTTTTAAAGTTCCATAAACAACAATAAATGAAAGTGTAACCAACAATACCACCCAGTCAATACTACTCATCCTCAATTAATTATAAAGGTTTTTTAACCACACTAGAAACAAAATAATCAAGACCAAATTCAACACTACCAATAAATAAAATTTTATCCATTGATGTTCTTTATGCCATTTTTCCATTAGAGATGAAGTCAAATAAAAATCAATTTATCATTCAAAAAAAAGGCTACTAAAAATAGTAGCCTTTTAAAAATTATAGGTCGAGATTAATAATCACCTAAAGTCTCTTCTAATTGAACTAAGGCCTTAGCTAATTGTTCGTCATTGGGGGCTACACCATGCCATTTATGAGAACCCATCATATAATCTACACCTTTCCCCATTTGAGTAATCATCATAATAGCAGTAGGCTTTCCAGAACCTTTGCCACTTTTAGCTTGGCTCAAAGCATTGTCTAGTTGAACCATATCATGACCATCACATTCTATTACATTCCATCCAAAAGATTTATACTTCGCACTTAGGTCAATTAATGAACAGATTTTATCTGTAGGTCCATCAATTTGTTGTCCATTCAAATCTACTATAGCTATTAGGTTGTCAAGTTGATTATGTGGTGCATACATTGCAGCTTCCCAAATCTGACCTTCTTGTTGCTCACCATCACCCATTAATACATATACAAAGGAATCGTCATTATTTAATCTTTTTGCCGAAGCTACTCCAGCTCCTACAGATAAGCCCTGACCAAGCGACCCAGAAGCCATCCTAATTCCTTCCAAATGCTCATGTGGAGTAGGGTGACCTTGAAGCCTAGAGTTTAATTTTCTATGAGAAGCCAACTCACCTACAGAAAAATAACCACTTCTTGCCAACACGCTATATAAAACAGCAGAAATATGACCATTAGATAACAAGAACACATCTTCACCTATAGCATCTTTATTAAATTTATTATCATGCTTCATAGTTTTAAAGTAAAGCATCACCAACAAATCTGCACAGCCCAATGCTCCTCCTGGATGCCCATTACCAGCTCCATGAACCATTCTTACAATATCTCTTCTTACTTGACTTGCTATTTTTTCTAATTCAGCATATGTTTTGTTTTCTGACATTTTTATTAATTTTTCGTGAATAAATCCTTGACCATAGTACGCCCGGAGAGATTCGAACTCCCATCATCAGAACCGGAATCTAACATTCTATCCATTGAACTACGGGCGCAATTTTGCAAATATAAACAAAATATCCTCATCCACTAAGCTCTTTATTTTACAATAAAATTATAAAAAAACAATATTACTTACACCAATTAAATTTCTCTGAATAAATTAATTATAATTGTAAACAAATAAATCAACAAAACAATTATAGGAATAACCCTATGAAAATCACTATACGTAAACCTTTCTCAGCATTTAAATTTCTAGTCATAAGTATTACATTTTGCTTGATAGTACTCATTTCTATTATTATATACAGTTACCTTGGTACTCAAAAATTATACAACGACTTCAAATGGGTACAACACACCTATCAAGTTCAGAGCAGATTAGAAAACCTTACTACGCTCGTATCTGAATCAGAATCTGCCAAAAGAGGTTTCTTAATTACTGGACAACAAGATTTTTTCAACTTGTTTATTAAAATTAAAAAAGAAATTATTACCGAAATCGCATTTGTTCAACATCTCAAAAAAGATGATGAACCGCAAATGGAAAAAATTTTAAAACTTGAACAGTTAATTATCAAACGACTAGAGATAGTAGATTCTTTGCTATTATTAAAATTAAACAACGAGACAGCTTACAAAGAAAGACACATTGAAATTATTAATCTTGGCAAAGATTATATGAATCAAATAAAAATATTGAACAATGACATTACCAAAGAAGAAGAAAAACTACTTCGTCAAAGAGAGGAAATGGCATACGATGACTTAAGAACAACAGACCTTGCAATTATTATTTCAGGATTTCTTTCCTTACTCACAGTAGGTTTGGCTATTTTTGTACTCAAAAAAGACATCAATAGGCAGAATAATATCAATAAAGAATTAAGGATGTTAGATTCTCAAAAAAATAAATTTTTCTCTATTATTAGTCATGATTTAAGAAATCCAATCAATGCAGTAAAACAACTTTCTGGCTTTTTAAAAGCCGAACATATCTCAGAAGCCGAAGTAAAAACAATCTCCAAACTAATTGACGAATCTATCATAAAGATATCCAACCTTCTAGAAGACCTCTTAAAATGGGGAAAATTACAAATGAATAAAATTGAGTTCAAGATAGAAAAATTTGATATTAGCATACTCCTACAAGAATGCATAGGCAATCTTATCTCTAATGCCCACCTAAAGAACATCACTATTGATTTTCAAACACAGCCCAATACATTTGTACAAGCTGATCAAAATATGATTCAAACAGTAATCAGAAACATACTCTCCAATGCTATAAAATTCACACATAAAGGTGGGTTAATTGTAATCAAAATTGAAAAAAAGCAAAATGAAATTCAGATCTTATTTAATGACAATGGAATAGGAATGACCAATGAAACAATGATGAAACTGTTCAGAATAGATTCTACCCAATCTATGATAGGCACAGATAATGAGACAGGTACAGGATTAGGATTAATCTTATGCAAAGAGTTTATCGAGAAAAATGGGGGACAAATCACTATAGATAGCATCATCAATCAAGGCACAAAGATATACATTACTATTCCCTCTGCTTAAAAAAATCCTGCCTTAGTAATCTATTGGCTTATTGTTTTTTAAAAGATTTTTTTCTTTAGAACTCTATTATTTATAGGCTAAATAATATTTAGTTATAATAAAATACAGCATTTAAGATACTCATTTTTTATTATATATAATTCTCTATATCTGATACTTCTACTTTAAAAGCACGTTTTAGGTCTGATTTTTTACAGTTGAGCAAAGAATAAGTACGCTTCAAATAAAAATAAAAAGATAAAAACAAGAAGCACAATATCTTTGTTACAACATTAAAGCAAATTATAATTAAAAACCAAATAAATAAAATCATGACAAAAGCAGATGTAATCAATTCAATCACTCAAAAAACTGGTCTAGACAAATCTGAAGTTTCTTCTACTGTAGAATCATTTCTAAGCGTAGTAAAAGAATCAATGGCCGAAGGAAACGATATCTTTATCCGTGGATTCGGAAGTTTTATCAATAAGAAAAAAGCTAAAAAAACAGCAAGAAATATTTCTAAAAACACAGCTATCATTATTGATGAGCATTATGCACCTAAATTCAAGCCATCGCCTGAGTTTGTAGATAAAATTAAATCTAGCGTTAAAGTAAAAGCTGCTAAAAAAGTAGCATAACAAAACTAAAATCAATACAACTGCGTGCAAGTAGTTACTTTTTAGGTGAGAGTAATGTACAGTACGCAGTTTCTATTATTTAGTGTTTATGCAATTTTGTTTCTACCAATTCTTTGACCTTGTCGGTCTTACCTAGTTTTAAATAAGCCCTAAGTAAAGTTTCTTCAAATAACTCTCTTTGGGCATTGCTTCCACCCAATCGAATAAAATCTTTCCTAGCATTCGATAGTTGATCAATACAAGTTAAATAATCCTCTTGTGCAAAAGCATTTACTCCCGCTATTAATGTTTGCATCATTTTATACATTGGTCTGTTTGTTTGCTGATATCTTTTATTCATGATGTCAAACAACTTACCTGACTCGTTATTCAAATTTCTATCAGCATAAATTAATGCTAAATGAGCTTCTCCAAAAATTGCTCCATTCAAATTCTTATGTTTCAAAACATATTTCTGCAATTCAAGCTTTTCAGCTTCTTCCAAGAACTTAAAACCTAAGACACTTGCTCTCCAATCTATAGAAGCAGCATCTGCAATCAAACCTAAAGCATCCCCAAGCGAAACAGAAGGCTTCAAATGCTCATCATATATTTGATGAGCTTTAGACAAATTACCATTGCTCATTTCACTTAAAGCCCAATGCCAATGAATGTGTCCATACAAATGAGCTTCCCTTTCATATCCTTTTACCCATTCCGACACAAAATCAATACATTCCTTAGTCTGCCCCGATTCATAACAAACGTGAGCAAAAGAATGGGCAGCATGCCCATTTCTAAGATTCAATGATAATGATAATTCTACGGCTTTTCTCGCCTCTTTAATCTGAAATGTTTCAACCAATGCAAATGAATATAGAGAAAGAAACCACCAATCATTACCATAAGCATCTTTTAAGGCATTCATAAAATCCAGTCTTTTTTCTGGATGATTTAGTTTGCCATTAAATGCATATAACCCAAAGCCACCTACAGCCTTTGAAACCAAATAAGCATCATTAGGAAAATCTTTTACATGCTCTTCAATTTTCTTTAAAGCCAATTCAGACTTTCCATCCATTAGCGTAGCAATTATCTGAATATGTTGTTTTTCTCTTTGACTTGCATTCTTAGAAAGATTCAAAGCTCTTTTTATCAATAAGGCTGCTTGACTGGTTTTGCCTCTAGACAATGCTATTTCCGCATTTGCTGACAAAGCCAAAGCAAAAGTCTGATCTAAAGCCAAGGCTTCTTCAAACCATTTTTCAGAAAAGGCATTTCCAGCCAATGAACTATCTAATGCTAATTGATATTTTTCTGCAGCTATAGCAGAAGTTGTAGTCAATACTAAACCATACCTGTCTTTATTCATTATAGATAAAATATTACTTTAAAACTTACTTTTCCTACAAATAAATACAATTATGTTATATTTTTATAACAATTGAATCTTTTTTAAATTATATTTGTTTCAAATAAAATGATAATTTGTGAATACATCAACTTCCTCTATTAATTCAGAAATTCTTTTGCAAAATATTCAAGTACTATCTGATGAATTTGCAAAAGATAGAGTAAAAAGACAATTAAGAAGAAACTTACATGAAGAAGACTTTGAAAAAATCAGAGCTACTGGTTTTTTACTTCTTACGGTTCCCAAAGAAATGGGAGGTATTTATGATGGGTTAAAAAAAACAATCAGACCCATTTGTACCGCTTTAAAAATACTTGCTCACGGAGATTCTTCTGTTGCTCTTGTATCCTCTATGCAGTCTGCAGTGCTAGCAAATTGGCTAGAACACAAATCCGTACCTAAGGAGTATGAATCTGAGTGGAATTTGCAACGAAAAGAAATATTTGATGGTGTTCTACACCATGGACATCGTTGGGGAACTATTACTTCCGAGCCTGGAAGCGGAGGTGATATTGCCAAAACTAAAGCCATTGCCACAAAATCTGCTGACAATAAAGGTTATTTATTAAGTGGGCAAAAACATTTCGGAAGTGGCTCAGGAATTACTTCGTTTATGGTAACTACAGCCATTGCAGAAGAAGACAACCTTGTTGATACATTCTTTCTTGACATGAGAAATGTTCCATGGGATGGAACTAAAGGTGTTCAACTTATCGCCGAATGGGATGGGCATGGCATGACGGCTACCCAAAGCCATGGAATGATGTTTGATAAATTCCCTGTTCAAAGAATGGCATGGAAAAACGATTTTTCTGTAGCTACAAAACCAGGAGGAATAATGGGAGCAGCAGTATTTACTGCAGTAATATCTGGAATAATTCAAATTGCTTTACAAACAGCAAGAGCAAGCATCATCAAAAATATTGACCAACTGAGACCTTACGATAAGGTAGAATGGACAAAAATAGAAAACGACTGTTGGCTTGTTGAACAAGCTTACGAAGGAATGTTGAAAGACATAGAAAACAATAACGACCCTCAAGTAGGTAAAGCAAAACTTGCAGTAGCTGAGCTCGCAGATTCTATCATGACCAGAATATGCAGAGTAGTTGGTGGAGGATCGTTTGCTAGAAAATCTCCACTTGGATTTTGGGCACAAGATGTAAAAGCCTTAGGCTTCCTAAGACCACCTTGGCCATTAGCCTATGATCAACTTTGGGATCAATTCATTAAAAATAATTCATAATAAAAAAGCCTTTGAAAAAATCAAAGGCTTTTTTATTATGAATTTCCTAAAATCCTACTCTAGAAAATTAAAAAAACAACTCGTAAAAAATTTCTCAATTGAATATAAATAGGAAATAATTCTAAAAAGAAAAGACCTGATAACAATAGTTATCAGGTCTTGCGGAATGGACGGGACTCGAACCCGCGACCTCCTGCGTGACAGGCAGGCATTCTAACCAGCTGAACTACCACTCCGTCTCTCGCCTTAATTTTAAAGCGATGCAAAAGTAGGATTAATAATCGGATTATGCAAATCTTTTAAAAAATAATATCTAACCTTAATAATAAATCGGCATTAATCCTATTGAATACATTGGCAAAGTAAATTTTATCCACCAAATATTTTTAGCTTGGTAAATATTGATAAATTTGTACCCATACCAATTTAAAAATTGATATAAGATATGAACTATTTAGACTTCGAAAAACCAATTGCAGAACTAGAATCAAAGTTATCAGATATGCAACAATTGGCGATAGAAAACAATGTAGATGTGAGTGATGCAGTAAAATCATTAGAAGATAAAATCAAAACATTGAAAAAAGAAACCTATCAAAATCTCACCCGTTGGCAAAGAGTTCAGGTATCTAGGCATCCTGATAGACCTTATACATTAGACTATATCTATGAGATTACCAACAAGTTCATCGAACTACATGGCGACAGAGCTGTAAAGGATGACAAAGCAATGGTTGGTGGTTTAGGCGAAATTGACGGAAATCCTGTAATGATTATTGGTCATCAAAAGGGAAGAAATACCAAACAAAGGCAACTAAGAAATTTTGGAATGGCAAACCCAGATGGCTACAGAAAAGCCCTTAGGTTAATGAAGATTGCCGAAAAATTCAATGTCCCGATTATTACTTTTATAGACACTCCTGGTGCTTTTCCTGGATTAGAAGCAGAAGAAAGAGGGCAAGCAGAAGCTATCGCAAAAAATCTTAAAGAGATGTTTCTACTGAAAGTACCTGTCATTTGTATCGTTATTGGCGAGGGTGCATCAGGTGGTGCTTTGGGTATTGCTATTGGAGATAAAGTCTTTATGCTAGAAAATACTTGGTACTCAGTAATATCTCCAGAGTCTTGCTCCTCTATATTATGGAGAAGTTGGGATTATAAAGAACAAGCAGCCGAAGCACTAAAACTTACTGCTCAAGATATGCTCAAATTTGGACTTATAGACGAGATAATCAAAGAACCACTTGGTGGTGCACATATAGCACCTTCTGAAATGTCCAAAAAAATAAAAAAAGTGATTTTAGAAACATTAAAAAATCTCCAAGCTTTAGATCCTATAGAAAGAATGGATTTACGTATTGAAAAATTCTCAAAAATGGGCGTAGTCGTAGAAAATTAATCAATCAATATCAATAAAGAATTTTCATAATAATAAAATGGCAAATACATCAGATTTATCAAAAGGAGTATTCATTAGGTTTAATAATGAATTAGTAGTAGTAACAGAGGTAGAACACCGAACACCAGGAAACCTCAGAGCATTTTATCAAGCCAAAATGCGTAATGTAAAAACTGGAAAATTTGTAGAATATAGATTTAGGTCTGGAGAAGAAGTTACATTAGTTCGTGTGGATGTTAAAGAAATGCAATTTCTCTACAAAGAAAATGACTCATTAGTATTAATGGATAACGAGAACTACGAACAAGTAAACGTTCCAGAGATTTTATTCGGAGATAGCTTATTGTTTTTAAAAGAAGGAATGACTGTAAAAGTGTCTTTCGATGACACAACGGCTGTATATGCAGAACCACCAAATACTGTAGAGTTAGAAGTTACCTATACCGAACCCGGTATTAGAGGAGATACTGCTACAAAAACCCTAAAAAAAGCTACTTTAGAAACTGGAGCCATAATCAACGTTCCATTATTTGTAGAAATCGGAGAAATGTTAAAGATAGATGCTAGAAATGGAGAGTATATAGAGCGTGTAAAATAAGCTCTACTGAAAAAATAATTTTATTATACAAAAAAGGCTAGCTGGTACCAGCTAGCCTTTTTTTATCCTTTTAATCTAATTGCACTTTAAATGCTCCTGTTCCTTGAAATTCTATATAGCTAATTAATCCATATTTTTTAACTTCAAATTTCACCTTCTCTCCTTTCAAATTATAAACACTTACTTTTCTGCTAAGATTTTTAAGTTGTGCTACATTTTTTCCAAAACAATCTACTTCAAACACCAAACTTTTATCTTGCTGATTAATGTTTTTTAACGACATTGTAGAGCCAATCCAAAGGTCATTGTTTGTTTTTTTGTCTGAATTTAAAGTTACTTTTACTTCTGTGATTTTTTTGTTAAGCAAAGATTCTGGCAATTGAAGCGTATTTTCTAAAATCATTCCATTCAGCGTTATGAAAATATTTTCGCCTTTGCCTTGATATTGAAAATTAATCAAAGTGTTTTTGTAAACATATTGAGATATCTTATCCAAATATTGTGTCCCTCTTACTGCTATACCATAGGGAAGCCTGCGAACACCAAAATTCCCTAATGCTCCGAACCAAGCACCAGCCGAGAAGCCTTGTGGACGTACATCGTGATAAAAATTACCATCTTCTACATCAACAATTTCAGGAATAGTATATGCCATAGGCAAATATTTACCCGGTCTTACCGCTTGAGGTATCACATATTCCATAGCTTTCATCATTTCTACTTCACTATGAATGGCAGGATCCATAGCAGCAATTACACTAAACCAACTCGCCATAAATTGCCCTTTAGGTTTTTTCATTTGGTTGATTAATAATTGCTCATGAATAGTAGGCATAGCACTTGGTTCTGGATAAAATAATGGCAAAGTTAATCCCCAGATATAATCGCATTCGTCCATTCCATAAGGTGGTGCAATAATAGATTTTTTAGAACTAGAAATAAGCTCTCCATAAGAAGGCAGAACTTGATTTTTTGTAGTATAATATGCTTTTAATTTTACTTCTAAAGCCATTGCTTTCTGCAAATATTCTGAATTTTTTGGTGAATTTTCCATTGCAGATAACATCAAATAGGTAGCGTACATGATTTGATTGGTATATAAATCAAATGCTCTAACAATGGTGTCTCCGTTAAATAAAGTATAACCTTTATCACCCATACTTCCTACGGCATCGTCCCAACCATCACCTCTTGAGCCTGTAAAAGGCGATTCGCAATAGTGATAGCGACCAAACACTCCTTTTTCTTTCTGAAAAAAGTTTTTCTCCATCCACTGGGTAGCTTGTCCCATCAATGTCAAATATTCTGGACTTACAAATTTTTTACTACCTGTTTGTGTATAATGAGTAAAGGCAGACCAAACAGCGAAGAATAATCCGTCTTCTTCCCATTTACTAATCTTTCCATTAACCAATTGTCCATAGAATTTTTCTATTTGCTTACCTTCTCCTACCTGAGTTGGGTTTTTAAGTTGAAACTCTGTCCATTTCTCCAATGGCGAAACCCAACCTGTATAAGCATTATAAGCTTGAGTCATTCCTCCGTCTCTATGCCAAATCAAGTAATAAATATATTTAATTGCTGCTCTTTGGGCACCAGATTCATCTTGTGTAGAAAGAAGTACCCTTTTGTTTACCTCTACAATATTTTGTAGGTCTAAATTGTCTCTAACTTTAATAGCACCAAATTGTAATGCTTCATCAATTTTTGCTTCATTCTCTGTAATGATGTTGCCTAAATTCTCTATACCTGCAAGATTGGTGGCTGCTTGCAATGGGTTTTCACTTAATAATTCTGCAGCAAAAATTATCGGCTGATTTTTTTTAATTTCTGCTCTAGCAAAAAAGCTTCTTCCTTCATCAAGATCTCTTTTATGAATAAATGCTCCAGCACCTTTCCCTAATTGGGCTACAAACTGAAAAGTTTTTTTTCTATCGGGATGAATACTTACCAATAAGTTAGAGGTAGCTTGACTAATCTCGTCTTGCTTATCACTTTTAATATCTACTCTCCCACCATTTCCCTCAAACCATACCATAACTGCGGGTTTGTCATAAATAGATAGTAGATGTAGTTTTTGATTTTTGAAAAATAATATACTATGAAATGGGTCGTACTTACATTCTAAAAAGTCTTTAGGTTCAAGGTCTGGAAAGGTAATCTTATCAAACACCGTAGTATGGTCGTCTCTATTTGAAAAATTTCTATCTTTATAGTCTATTGATTTTCCTGCTAAAGGCGAGATCCAAAGCTCTAACCTTCTTTTTTCCAAACAATATTCTATTCTTATACCTTTTCTGTTATGCATAAGTACATAAGTTGTTTTCCCTTCATCTTTAGTGATATTGGAAGATACTTGGTCGCTATTAACTTGTTCTTGAGCATTCATGACTATTGGTACGAGGCTAAAAAATAGCAATAGAATAAATAGAAACTTATTGTTCATAATTTTTAAAAGGGGATTTAAATAAATAGTTAGTAATTACATTAAGCAATTTTACAAAAATAGGATTAATTATATCCTCAAAAAACTTTATAAATAAAAGCTTTGCCAAATATATTTAACATAGTGCTGTAATTACATGAAAAAAGCTTATTTTAGAACCTCATTTTTATTCATTAAAAAATATAAATAAATCCAATGGCAAATTATTTTAATACCCTTTCATTAAGAGAAAAGTTAAATCAATTAGGAGTTTGTGAATTCATGGACAGAAGCGAGTTCGCTAGTGGTGTGTCTGTGCTTAAAGGCAAAAAAATAGTCATCGTAGGTTGTGGTGCACAAGGGCTTAACCAAGGCTTAAATTTGAGAGATTCTGGCTTAGATGTAGCTTATGCTTTACGTAAAGATGCTATAGAAACCAAAAGACAATCATGGAAAAACGCTAGTGAAAACAATTTCAAAGTAGGCACTTACGAAGAAATGATTCCTTCAGCTGATTTAGTAATCAATCTCACTCCGGACAAACAACATACTTCTGTAGTATCAGCAGTGATGCCTCTTATGAAGAAAGATGCTACGCTTTCTTATTCACATGGATTTAACATAGTAGAAGAAGGAATGCAAATTCGCAAAGACATTACTGTAATCATGGTAGCACCCAAATCACCTGGTTCCGAAGTAAGAGAAGAGTACAAAAGAGGTTTTGGTGTACCTACACTTATAGCAGTTCACCCAGAGAATGACCCCGAAGGTAAAGGTTGGGATTGGGCTAAAGCATACTGTGTAGGAACAGGTGGAGACAGAGCAGGTGTACTTAAATCTTCTTTCGTAGCAGAAGTAAAATCTGACCTAATGGGTGAGCAAACTATACTTTGCGGATTATTACAAACTGGTTCTATCTTATGCTTTGATAAAATGATTGAGAAAGGCATCGACAAAGGATATGCTGCTAAGTTTATTCAATATGGCTGGGAAGTAATTACCGAATCATTAAAACATGGTGGAATCACTGGCATGATGGACAGACTTACCAACCCTGCTAAATTAAAGGCTTTTGAACTTTCTGAAGATCTTAAAGAAATTATGCGTCCTCTGTTCCAAAAACACCAAGACGATATCATGAGTGGAGAATTTTCTTCAACTATGATGGCAGATTGGGCAGCAGATGATAAAAATCTTCTTACTTGGAGAGCCGCAACTGCTGAAACAAACTTTGAAAAAACACCAACAAGTGAGGTGAAAATAAACGAACAAGAATATTACGATAACGGTTTATTAATGGTGGCTATGGTAAGAGCAGGTGTAGAACTTGCATTCGAAACTATGGTAGAAGCAGGAATAAAAGAAGAATCAGCATATTATGAATCTCTTCATGAAACTCCGCTTATCGCAAATACCATAGCTAGAAAAAAATTATTCGAAATGAATAGAGTTATTTCTGATACTGCTGAATATGGATGTTATCTATTTGACCACGCCTGTAAGCCTCTTCTTGCCGACTTTATGAAGAAAATAGATACTGATGTAATTGGTAAAAATTACAACACAGGAAAAGATAATGGTGCAGACAATAAGTTACTCATTGCAGTAAATGAAATCATTCGCTTCCACCCTATCGAAATTGTAGGTTCAGAACTAAGAGAGGCAATGACTTCTATGAAACAAATTAGCTTAGGTTAAGAAAATATATTTTTCTTTTTAATTTAAAAAACCACCTTTTAATAACATAAAAGGTGGTTTTTTTGTCTCAACATCATACTGCCTTACTAAATACAGGCTGACAGGCTTCTTCTTTGGATAGCATTAGTTTCAAATCAAAAGCACTACAGATATTTCTAGTGAATTGCCGACCTAAATCTGTAACAAATAATCCCTCTTGATCAAAGTTAAGCAAACCATCCAATTGCATTTCGAATAATTTAGGGAAAACAATTTTCTCTAGCATTGGTAAATCTTCTTGTTTAAAATTGGTCTTTCCTTTACATGAGATATCTAAAATATAATTTTTGATTTTTAAGTCTTCTTCTGAAAGGAAATAACCTTTTACAATTGGAAGTTCATTATCTGAGAATATCCTGCTATAGTATCGTTCCAATATTTTCTCGTTTTGAGCAAATGCAATACCTATATCGCTAATACTCGATACCCCAAGACCTATAAGCATAGACGTCTTTTGAGTAGTGTAGCCCATAAAATTTCTATGCAATCTTCCCTGTTTATGAGCAATAGCCAAATCATCACCCGGTAATGCAAAGTGATCCATACCAATATAGTCGTATCCTGCGTTTAAAAACAATTCTTTACCTACTTGGTGTAATTTTAGCTTTTGGTCAGGGTTGGGAAGATGTGTTTCATCAAACAACCTTTGTCCTTTACTCGTCCAAGGTACATGGGCGTAGCTATAAAAAGCAATCCTATCTGGTACTAATGTCAAAACCTCATGAATAGTTCTAGAAAGACTTTCTTCTGTCTGAAGTGGAAGGCCATAAACCAAATCAT
>REBA01000001.1 GCA_004294225.1 Cytophagales bacterium
TCAATCTTGTGGTTATCAATCTGTAAAATGGCAAGGAAAATGCCCCAGCTGTGGTGCCTGGAATAGTTTTGTAGAAGAATTAATCCAAAAAGAAGAACCACAACAAGGCTCTTGGAAAACATCCAGTTCCAAACAAATTGCCACTAAACCTATTGAAATAAAAGATATTCAATCCGATACGCAAGAACGCTACAAAACCATAGATAATGAACTTAATAGAGTGCTTGGCGGTGGAATTGTGGCAGGTTCGCTTATTTTAATAGGTGGAGAACCAGGCATCGGAAAATCTACTTTAATGTTGCAAATTTCTTTGAGTTTTAAAGACAAAAAAGTGTTGTATATTTCAGGTGAAGAAAGCGATTCGCAAATAAAAATGCGTGCCGAACGCATCAATTTGAGCGAAAATATTTCAATGAAAGACTCAAATTGTTTTATTTTAACCGAAACAAATACTCAAAATATATTTAAACAAATTGAAATTTTAGAGCCAGAAATTGTGATTGTTGATTCTATTCAAACCATGTGTTCTACTTTTATAGAATCATCGGCAGGTAGCATTTCGCAAGTGAGAGAATGTACGGCAGAGTTTATGAAATATGCCAAAGAAACGGGTACACCTGTGTTTTTGATTGGACATATTACCAAAGAAGGAACTTTGGCGGGACCAAAAGTTTTGGAACACATGGTGGATACTGTCTTGCAATTTGAAGGCGATAGGCACATGACTTACCGCATTTTAAGAACCACCAAAAACCGTTTTGGTTCAACTTCCGAACTTGGCATTTACGAAATGCACACCCAAGGTTTACGAGAAGTGAGCAACCCGTCTGAAATTTTAATTTCTCAAAAAGATACCGACCTCAGTGGCGTTAGTATTGCAGCCATGATTGAAGGTAACCGTCCGTTATTAATAGAAATTCAATCGTTGGTTTCGCCTGCCGCTTATGGAAATCCGCAAAGGAGCAGCACAGGTTTTGATGCCAAAAGGATGAATATGCTTTTGGCAGTTTTAGAAAAAAGAGGCGGTTTTAGGCTCGGACAACAAGATGTTTTTTTGAATATCACAGGCGGCATTCGGGTAGATGACCCAGCCATAGATTTGGCGGTCTGCGTTTCTATTGTTTCTTCATATAACGACATGAACATTCCGCAACATTGCTGCTTTGCTGCCGAAATTGGGCTTGGAGGAGAAGTAAGAGCTGTAAACCGAACCGAACAACGCATTTCAGAAGCCGAAAAGCTAGGTTTTAAGCAAATATTCGTTTCTAAATTTGCCATGAAAGGTATAGAAATAAAAAATTATGGTATCAAAATAACACCTATTTCAAAGTTAGATGATGTTTTTTCAGAATTATTTGGCTAAAAAATGAGAGTTTTTAACATCTATACAAATTTTAAGGCATCTTTAAAATCTTAATTACATCATCAATCTTTCCATTTGAATTTAGCGAATTTATTCCTAAAATCAGGTCAAACGCATTTAAGATTATAGAAAAGCCCAGATAAAGTATTTTAACCTTAATTAACTAATCAATATATTAGTAATGTTTCATAAAATTAGGACGTCCCCCTCTCTTTGGATTCTTCGGCTTCTTAGCAGAAATTAGATTTAGAATGGGGCTTTTAATCTAATTATTTTATATACGAATTCCCTAAAGTGAAATCCAAAATGAAATTAATATTTCAAGCCTTGTATTAGATGCTGTTTTAATAAATAAATAAATAAGTAAGAAATCATTGGTCTATTGAAAATAAATTACACTGGATGTTGGATATTAGTTTTAAAGAGCTCACCTTCAGAAAAAGAAAAGAAAACTCTATTCACAACTATAGGATTAGTTTGTAAATAGTCCTTAATATGATTAAATAGCAAGATTGTATGGTTTCTTAAAAAAAAATGAAAATTCAAGTCTTTACTTAATGCACTA
>REBA01000065.1 GCA_004294225.1 Cytophagales bacterium
AATACCTTTGCTATATCATTTAACAATTTAAATTTATATAAAATGAAAAAAGTAATTCTTATAGCTTCTGTAGCTGTTATTTCTGTGTTGGCTTCTTGTGGTTCAAAAACAAACTGTGTTTGTACTTTTCAAGGTCAAGAAATATTAAATCAAGATTTATCAACTGGAGCTTATTCTAGCTTATCAGCATCTCAAAGAGAAACTGTATGCAGTCAAGTTGGCTCTGGTGCAAGTGCATCTACCCCTGGAGTTTCTTGTACTTTGAAATAATCCATTTCAATTTAGCAAAAAAAGCACTCAAATCTGAGTGCTTTTTTTTGTTTAGCACTTTTTTTATATTTTATATTTTTTCGGATTAATAAAAAACCAATTTTTAGTAGTTTTCAAACATAATTGTACTTAAATTTGTATTATCATTAAAAAAGAAATTAATAATGGCAATAATAATCACAGATGAATGATTTACGAAGGCGGTGTGGAATGGACGTATGCTGGCGGAACCAAATTAACGCAAATCGAACTTGAAGATGGCTCAAATATGGATGCCAAAACAAAATTAACGCCCGTTTCCAACGAGCTTTATTATATAGTGCCCACCAAATGCACCGAATGTACGGGTTTTCACGAAGAACCACAATGTGCGGCAGTTTGCCCGGTTGATTGCTGTGTGGACGACCCTGATGTACGTGAAACCAAAGAGGAGCTTGCATTAAAAAAACAATGGTTGCATCAAGAAGCATCTTAAAAAAAGGGTTGTAAGTTTTGCTTACAACCCTTTTTTGTATAATTTCAGCTTCAAAACTTTAATAGTTTTTTTAAAAAATTGCACTATATTTGCAAAAAATTGTTTTTTTAATATAAATATAAATTTTGCATTTTAGAGTTTTCATTTTCTTTTTTGTTTTTACATTTCAATTTTTAGGAATAGCACAAGACAAGAAAAATAAAAAAAGTATCATCAAAGATTTTTTAAATATCAAAGCACCTGCTATAAATTATGCCGTGCCTGATACTTCCTTGCTCGATTCGGATGGATTATTGGAAATAATTAAAGAAAAAAAAGTAGAATATTATTTTGATCCAACAAGGCGAGATTTTAATATTACAGAAGAAACGGATACCAATAACGTAAATCCAGAAGATTTTAGTATTGTAGAGGTAGATGAAGAGATAAATTTAAGCGAGAATGACAGTGCTTGGGTTAAAATAGCAGAATATTATTCGATTTGGGATAATAAATCCGTTAATCCTTACGGAGCCGATGCCTCAAAATTTAATGACACCATCAAAATAGCTTTGTATGATAGCACTGCAGGCAGATATTGGGCTGCACCTGTGCATGATACTTATTTGACAGATGATTTCGGTCCGAGGCGTTATAGATGGCATTATGGCGTAGATTTAGAACTCGATACGGGCGATAGTGTGTTTTCGGTTTTTGACGGAATAGTAAGAATTTGCAAATATGACTATGGTGGATATGGAAATTATATTGTCATTCGGCATTTCAATGGATTAGAAACTATTTATGGACATTTAAGTCAGCAGCTCGTAAAAATGGGTGAATTGGTACGAGCAGGCGATTTGGTAGGTTGGGGTGGAAGCACGGGACGAAGCTCAGGTCCGCATTTACATTTTGAAATTCGCTTTCAAGGTTTGGCTTTTAACCCAGAATATATTTTTGATTTTAGGGCTGAAACTATCAAAATGAAAGTTTTTGAACTTATGCCTACGCATTTTAGCTATACTAGGCAGGCACGAAAAGTATTTTTCCATCGAGTAAGAAGAGGCGATACAGTTTCGGAAATTGCTGATAAATACAACGTAACTATTCGTCAAATATTAAAACTGAATAGAATTTCTGCCCGTACAAATATAAAACCTGGCAGAAGATTACGCATCCGATAAAAATTCTTTCTTAAATTAAATTTTTGTATTATTGTAATCATAATATTTTAATTC
>REBA01000066.1 GCA_004294225.1 Cytophagales bacterium
TTAGTTTAAGTAGTTACTCACATAGTCTCCCTGAAAGGGAGGGTTTTTTGCGCTTTATTCTATCATCAGGTTTTATATCAGTGAAGCTTATAGATTCAATTCCCATTTTGATTATATCTTGAGAGTTGCCAGTAGAACGATTTCAGTAAAACTATTATTAAACAAACTAAAACTACAAAATAAAGTCTCATTTCTGATTTTAGAACTTTAATTTCTGAGTGTAATTCAGTTTTAATCAATGCCAAATCAGATTTAGAAGCTAATTCTTTGTTTAGTTCAGTTTTAATTTTTAGTTTTCTTTGAATATCAATTATAAAAAATAATTGTGTAAAATACTAACAAATTATTACTTTCCATTTGGCACAAATTGTCCGTTTTCAAAACGCATTTCTTCCGTACCAGAGTTGATATAATTGAACGATGCTGGAGCTATCTTAGACGCATTTTTTGGTCTTCTTACCCTCAAAACCGAATACGCTTTTATGTCTTCGGCATTAATTCCACCATTCCAATTTCTCAATTCTTGCATGGTCATTCCGTATTTTTTGGCTACCGAAAATAAGGTCATTCTAGGCTCTAGAACGTGTGCCATAGCTTCAGGTTGAAAAGCAGTTTTGCTTCCAATAATTGCAAATTCAACTCGTCTGTTTAACTGTCTGCCAGCAAAAGAATTGTTGTTTGCCACAGGATTATTTTCTCCAGCTGGTGTTACAACTAAAGCAGTTTGATCAACACCTTGAGCTAAAAAGTAATCATAACAAGCTTTTCCACGTTGTTCTGCAAGGTTTTTATTGTAAGCAGGATCTCCAAAACCATCTGAATATGCTTTTATATCTATTTGAATTTCTTTATTTTCTCCATAATATTGCACTAGTTGATCCATAGCTTTTTTGGAAATAGCAGTTAAGTCTGCACTATTAAAATCAAAATATACATTTTCAAAAAAGGTTCTTGATGGCTTAATAGCAGAACTAGAAATTTTGAAATTATCTATAGAAAATCTTGATTTTGTTCCGTTTGAAACCGAATTTTGAGCTTCAGGTTGTTCGGATGGTAATTCTGAAAAACTTACTGCTTTTTTGGTTGCAGGTTTTGGCGTTTTTACTTCCGAAGCCATTGTTTGTTCGGCTATATTTTCGGAAACGATTACTTTTTCAGGAGTTTTTGTTTCTGTAATGGTTGATTCTGTTTCTGTAATCACATTGTTTGTTTCAATAGACTTTATTCTATTTGATGTTGTTCCAGCTGAACTATTCAAAGAATTTGTGCTATTTGCAACCGTTGCATTTGCTTTTTCAGTTCCAGCATTTGCCGTATTTTGAGTTGAACTATTCAAAGAATTTGTGCCATTTGCAACCGTTGCATTTGCTTTTTCAGTTCCAGCATTTGTTGTATTTTGAGTTGAACTATTCAAAGAATTTGTACCACTTGCAACCGTTGCATTTGATTTTTCAGTTGCTACATTTGCCGTATTTTGAGTAGAACTATTCAAAGAATTTGTACCAGTTGTAATCGTTGAATTTACTTTTTCAGTTGCTACATTTGTTGTATTTTGAGTTGAACTATTCAAAGAATTTGTGCCACTTGCAACTGCAGCATTTACTTTTTCAGTTCCAGCATTTGTTGTATTTTGAGTTG
>REBA01000034.1 GCA_004294225.1 Cytophagales bacterium
CCACGAAATCAAAAATTACCTTTAGGTGTAGTGCACACTCAAAAAAATAAAGCATTGATAACCAATAAATAAAGTCTTACAGGTGTCAAACTCAGGAAATTTTCTTTGATAACATACTGTCCATACTGTCCCGAAAAGTGTGTCTAAGTTGTACTAATAGAACTCAATCACAAATAAAAGAGCCCTTGAGATAAAATCGAGGACTCTTTTATTATTAACAATTAAAAATATGACCCATTTACTCGAGGATAATTTTTTTGATTTTTTGGCTACCGTCAGAAAAGTTTAATTTTAGAAAATATATTCCTGTTTTCCATTTTTTGTCGATAGTTATTTCGTAGCGCCTATCCGTGGATGATACACTAGACTCATGCACATAGAAGCCTTGTGAGTTATAAATTGACAGATGAAGTTGGCTCGTCTCTATACCAGTTAGTAACAGTTTGCCATGATCTGTTATCACTGACATGTGATCTAAATAATCCGCTTCAGAATTGAGGAGCGGAGTCTCACAAGAAGAACTGAGCATTATGGTACCTACCAAAGCATCAGTATAACAGCGCAAAAAACCACTTTGATAATAATCGACCATTCCACTTGGCTCAGGAAAAAATCCGCCATAGTTCCCTATATTTTGGATTATTTTTCCTCCGCTAAAATAATAGTATTTCTCGCCACCCATCCCTGAGTTCAGGGGGCTTACATATTGCACCTTTAATTGGCGGTTGTCAGTCAATTCTATTCCTAGACTATCTACTTTAACTTCACATAGGTTATCGGTAGAACCCATGCAAGCGTATGGGGAGCCGTAGACGTACCAGCTGTTATTTTTACCAGTGGTAAAGTCATAAAGTAAATAAAATCCGAGAAGTGCTTCTTTGTTATAGAGATAAACTTTACCATCATCTTCGTATACGTAATGTGTTCCCCTGTTTTGATTCACTTTACTCCCACTTTGTGTATAGGTACCTGAAAGATTCTCGACAATTACTTTGCACTTTCTCCCGTTAACTTCCTGTTCTCCCGTCACGGTATAGGTCAATTGTCCCCTCAATTGATCTGAGCCAAAAGTGAGCGGACTGTAATTATACACCCAAGTCGCACCCAAGGGAGCAAAGGATTGACCATAGCCAAGAAACGTTTGATAGAGTAATATAATGGAAAATAGCCGAACTGAAGTTTTCATAATATTTGTTAATTATTGAATTGAAAAGTATTTTTTTTTTTGAGATTAGTTTAATATGACCCAATTATTTTGTGACAACTAGTTTTCTCTTTGTTGTACCTTCACTAGTTAATATTTTTAACATGTACAAACCACTACTAAAGCCAGATAAATCAATATCTCCACCCTCATAATCCACAACTTTCTTTAACAGAACTCCCTTATTATTTATGATATCAATTGAAATTCGGTCAAATGGAATATTTTCAATTGTGAAAGAATGATTGGCTGGATTGGGAGTAGGGACTAAAACTCCACCCGCAATGTTTTCAGAATCATTAACTATCTCCTCATTAACAGATCCCTTTCTACAACCAGTACAATTTGTAAACTCTAATGTATAATTGCCCGTGGCAGATCCAGCTCCTTCTACAATGGCATACATTATAGAATTGGGTCCTGTCCCAGAATTCAATACCGTTTTACCAAATGCATTACATCCGTTATCCCTAGAATTAAGCCAAGACTTATCTGTCCAAAAAACGTGGAGGTAGGTGTCAAAGTTAGTATTAGGACTGCAGGTGTTGATGCTTACATTAGATGCGCTCCAAGGCGTCGTAAACTTATAAAAAACATCTGCACTTGGCTGTCCTTTAGCATATGAAGTGTTTAGATTTGATAAGTTATAGTTATCATAAAAGCCTTCTGTAGTACCACTTACCAAAAAATTATTTGGATAATTATAAGGTAAAACTCCGACATCTATAGGATTGTAAAAAGTTTCACCCCTTTGCATAGTTTTTAGAGAAAGTATAACTGATTATTTGCTTAAGATTGTCCAATCGTTTGGTTCTGCAACAATGTAATAAGTTCCAGCAGTGAGACCTAGAGATACTAAAGAAGCATTCTTGCCGGAACACAAGTCTCCATTATCATTATTAGAAGCTATTAGTACACCCGAACTATTTAGCAAATAAAGATAGGTATCTTCTAGTCCATTTGGATCTTCTAAAGTACCACAGGTATTAATAAATAAATCCAAGTGTCTAACTCTTCGTTGTTTGCTTAAATCATAAACTTGACAAGAATCATTTGTACGAGGAAAAATTCCAGTCGATTCAGTATATTCTAAATACAAATCTATGATTAGACTAACATTATCGATTTTTACCTCTGTCACTTTCCAACAATCACCAAAATCTAATATTTTAGTTAAAACTAATTCCAAGTTATCCATATTTTTTTCCTAAAATTACAAATTCATTCTAAATCCTGTAAAGCCTTTATTTGTAAAAAAATTATTCCACTACTAATTTTTTATTCGCAAAACGGTTGTCATTTTTTATACTTATCATGTAAGTACCTTTAGACAGAGAGTTAATATCAATATCAAATTCGTTTTCTCCCATATTTACTTGAAAATTATTGCTTTGTTTTAATTTCCCCAGAACATCATAGATTTTTACATCACATTGGGAGCTGTTATCACTGATTAAATTTACAGAAAACACAGTAGAAGCAGGGTTGGGTTGAACTGTGCAATTGAGTAAAAGTCTATTGCTTTCTTCTACAGATACAGAAGCGTCGAATACTATTCTGTTTAAAACTGCTTTAGCTTGAGGGTCTATATTTCCTTGTAAAGAAGTATTTTGCTCTGGAGTTCTTGTAAACCTAGTAATGAAATACAAATTACCATCCACACCTTCTTCTAAACCCAAGTGTCCTGATCCTTTTCCAAATTTTCCAAGTCCAGTAGCGAAGGGTTTTCTTGTAACTGTGTTTCCATCTAAAGTCAAATAACTCATCCAGCCATTGCAAAAATCCATGAAGAATATTTTGTTTTTATATTCTGAAGGATAGTTACTATTCTCAGGATAAAATGTTGTTGCACCTGTAATTGCACATCCATTGATGGTTTCTACAGTGTTACTATTTTGATCTGTAGTATTGTAGGTAAATATTGGATCTAGAACTGATTCATCACCAGAGACTCCATTGTAATTAGGGAATCCTAAGTCTTTCCCTCCAGTTTCTAAGAAGTTAATTTCTTCTCTACCGTTAGGTGGGCTTGTGCTAACATCTGTAACTAACATTGTATTCGTTGTATTTTTAAGGAAATGAAGGGTAAATGGGTTTCTGAGTCCATAGGCGTATATTCTTTTCGATGCATTGCTACCATTTTCACTGTAATAGGGATTATCTGTAGGCGCACTTCCATCTTTATTAATTCTTATAATTTTACTTAAGTAAGAGTTTAGATCTTGAATTCTAGCATCTTGGTCGTTATAACCCACTGCGATGTATAATTTTCCATCATTCCCAAATCGTATACCGCCTCCATTATGGTTCCAAATTTCCCATCTGTTATTTACTGTACCCATAAATAAAATTTCAGTTTTTTCTTCACCTTTGTTACCATTAATAGTGTATCGATCTAAGACCAAATCGTAGCTGAACCCAGGACCAACTCTAGTGTAAAAAACATAGAGGTATTTATTGTTATTAAAATCTGGGTCAATGGCCATGCCGAGTAATCCTTTTTCTGCAATGCTCTCTACATTAGGAATAGTAATTGCTGGTTCAGCAAGTAGTTTGTCCTTTTCTACTATTAACACCCTTCCATCTTGCTCACCTATGAATATTCTACCATCTGGGGCAAAAACTTCGCAAGTCGCACTTTGAAGGTCGCATACTTTTTGTATTGAAAAACCTTTGGGTAGGTTTTGGGCATTGAGAAGATTGGCGTTAAGTAAAGGTAACGCTGCTAGGATTAACAATAGTTTCTTTTTCATAATTGTGGGTGGGGTTAGGTATTTACAGTATATTAAATCTTGGCTAGTTTTAATTCTTTCTCACCTGTTATCATTGGCGAGGAGTGTATATATTCAATAATTGCATTTCTTAATCTAGTGAATACACTTCTTAATACTTCTTCGTTTTCTTCTAATAGGGTAACTCTGAACCCTTGAAGTTCGCTACAAAATGATGATATCGGAACCACACATATTCCCGTAGAGGCAAGTAAATAATAGACAAATCTTTTGTCTTTATTCATGTTTTCATCTTTTGTCCAGTGTTCTACCAACTGTTTAGCTTCTGGATTTTCTATTGGGAGTGTTTGTCCATTCTTTAATACACCATCTTTGAAAATAATAGTATTATAGAACGCTCCATAGGTTTCATTAAACTTCAGCTCTGGTATGGAGCCTAAAATATCTGCAATTAGTTTGCTCCGATTTCCTATTTTTTTATTAGCATCTTCTCTGTAAGGTATATACCTTGGGTCTCCCATTATTTTAGGGATAGACAATTGAGGCAATGTGGTTGAGCATACTTCTAACATTTTAGCATTTTCCATTGCCGAGCATAATTTGTGGAATTGATGGTCTTTGTCTCTGTTGTAAAATTCCATCCAACCGCATCTAGAGCCAGGCCAAGGAAATTCTTTAGAAATTCCTTTTATCGCTATACCAGGAACGTCTTCTATTACTTCAGCTAAAGAATATGCTCTTGCACCATTATAAGTAATATTCATATAGATTTCATCGCTAATGAGCATAAGCTTGAATTCTCTGGCTATTTGAACTATTTTCTTTAATGAATCTAAAGGATACACCATTCCTGTAGGATTATCAGGGTTGATAATCAAAATACCTACTACATTGGGGTTGTATTTTATTTTTTTATACAAATCATCAATATCTGGATACCAATGGTTATTGGGGTCTAGTTTGTAGGTAAGGGGTTCTTGATGGGCATGAGCAGCTTCTGCAGAGGAGTGTGTAGAGTATGCAGGCGAAGGACCGATTACTCTTGCAGTAAAATTAAGGTATTGATAAATTTTGGCAATAGCATCGCCTGTACCATTGAAAAATAGGATGTCTTCGGCGGATACTTTTGCTCCTTCTCTTTTATTATTGATGTCTGCTAAAAATTCTCTTGTTGCAAGTATTCCTTTAGAGTGGCAATAACTATAAGTTTTATTGTCCATTACAAGGTTAGCAATGATTTCTTTCATCCATGCCGGAACTTCAGCGTTCTTTTGTATAGGATCACCAATGTTTTCCCAAAAGATATTGATGCCCAATTTTCTAAGTTGGTCAGCTTTCTTTACTATTTCTCTAATTTCGTAACTGAGTTCTTTAGCTCCTTCGTTCAGTAATTTTTGTCTCATTTATTCTAGGTATTCCTTTTTTGTATTTTGAATAGATATATTTTAAATATTTTTATATACAATAATTCAAAGTTACAAAAAAATATGAGGTAATAGCTATACAATTAATGTTTATTATTCAGGTATATTTTTGAATAAATAGTAGATTGTTTTATTGTAAGTTGATTTTTTTAGAACCGATTAATTATTTTTAGAATCATTTTATTAATGGTCTATATAGTGTTATATAGACCATTAATAAAAATTCTATATATTTTCTAATAGTATTATTTTCTGAGTGCTTGATACAATATTTCAATAGGATGCAATGCTTTTACTCCTGTTCCATCTTTGATTTGGTGTCTACAACTTGTTCCAGGTGCGGCTATTACACTTGTATTTGCCGACTTTCTAACTGTGGGAAATAATATCAGCTCTCCAATTTGTTGCGATAAATCGTAATGCTCTTGTTCATAACCAAAAGAACCAGCCATTCCGCAGCAACCTGAAGGTATTATATCTACTTCTGTGCCCTCAGGTAGGCTCAACATTATTTTGGTATGTTCTAAAGAGGATAATGCTTTTTGATGACAATGACCATGTAGTTTTATATTCTGTTGTGTTTTCTCAAAGCTAGCACTACTTATTCTTCCAGCCTTAACTTCTCTGCTTATAAACTCATCTATTAACAAACAATTTTTTGATAATTGTTGGGCTTTTTCTTTTAAATTCTCTCCTACCAAAGAGGGGTATTCATCTCTAAAACCTAATATAGCAGAGGGCTCTATACCTATCAATGGAGTAGTTTCTGAAATTTTATCTTTAAGTAATGTAACATTTTCTATAGCTACTTCTTTGGCAGCTCTTAACATGCCTTTGGATATAAATGTACGACCACTTTCTTTATGCTCTGGCAATTCTACTTCATAACCCAAAGAGGTCAATAATTGTATAGCTTTTATACCTATCTCGCTTTCATTAAAGTTGGTGTATTCGTCAGCAAACAGATATACTTTACCTATTTTTTGTTTGGGTTGTATTTCTTTTAAATGACGATTTGCCCATTTTTTTAGGGTGATTAATGATAGCAATGGTAAAGGTCTTTGAGGTGCTATGCCCAATACTTTCTTCATCAAACCTCCAGATATTTTATTGCTCATTACGAAGTTGGCAAGTTGAGGAAAATAGGAATTAATAGCGTTTGCCTTTGCAAAGTTCCCGATTAGTCTGCTTCTTAGAGGCAATCCATTGGCATCGTAATATTGTTGTAAAAATTCAGCTTTAAGTTTAGCAACATCTACGTTAGAAGGACATTCGCTTTTGCAACCTTTACAAGAAAGGCATAAATCCATTACATCATAAATCTCTTCATGGTTGAATTTGTTGATTTTTTCAGAACGAGTTAAGAATTCTCTTAAAATATTGGCACGAGCTCTTGTAGTGTCTTTTTCGCTTTTGGTGGCCATGTAACTCGGGCACATGGTTCCTCCAATAATGGAAGATTTACGACAATCACCACTGCCATTACATTGTTCTGCTAATCTTAATATTCCCTGAGATTCTGAGAAATCCATTACTGTTTCAAACTGCCTAGTTTCTTGTCCGCTTTCATAGCGAAGGTGTTCATTCATCTTAGGGGTGTGAACTATTTTGTTAGGATTAAATATATTATAAGGATCCCATAGTTGTTTTAAATCACAGCAGAGTTGGTAATTATTCTCACCTATCATTTTTCTGATGAATTCCCCTCTAACCCTTCCATCACCGTGTTCTCCGCTTAGTGAACCATTATATTTTTTTACAAGCGTTGCCACTTCATCAGTAATGGTATAAAATAAATCTCTGTCTTTTTGAATTTTTAAGTCTAGGATAGGTCGTAAGTGAATTTCCCCATCCCCAATGTGTGCATAATACACACTCTTCATGCCATATTTATCTAAAATAGCTTGAAATTCTTCTAAATATGCGGGTTGGTCTTCTACATCTACAGCAGTGTCCTCAATGCAAGCTACTGCTTTGGAATCACCCGGAACGTTAGCAAGTAGTCCAAGCCCAGCTTTTCTGAGTGCCCATACTTTGTTTACGTCACTATTGTATAAAACTGGGAAATAATATCCAAGTCCATTAGCCCTCATATCTGCTTCCATCTGAGGAAGAATTTGGTCAATTTCTTCTCGTGAATTTCTAGCAAATTCTACAATAAGTAATGCACCTGGATCTCCTTGAACAAAAAATCTATTTTTTGAATGTTCGGCACTAGACTTGGTACATTGAAGAATAATATCATCCATCAATTCTATAGCGCCTGGATGGTATTTCAAGCCAATCAAATTAGCCTTTGCTGCTTCATTGATGGTATTCAAATGGACTGCTACTACTGCTTTGTGTTTAGGTGGTGCAGAGACTAGATTTAGTTTAATCTCTGTGGTAAAAGCTAGTGTTCCTCCAGAACCAGTAAGTAGTTTGCAGAAGTTGAATGCTTCTTTTCCTTTTGTAAATGGAGCTGTTTCCAGTAATACATCTATAGGGTAACCCGTGTTTCTTCTTCTAATAGAAGGTTTAGGGAATTCTCTTCTAATTTCTTCGGCTCTTTCTGAATCAGAAAGCATTTCATAAATTTCTTTATAAATTTTCCCTTCTAAACTTTCTAGTTTACACTTTTCAAAAAACACTTCTTCGTCGATAGCTTTGAACTCTACTTCATTGCCATCAGAGAGGATGCTTTTTATTTCTAATACATGGTCTCTGGTGGTTCCATAGATAATTGAATGAGAGCCACATGAATTATTTCCAACCATTCCACCAATCATACATCTGTTAGAAGTAGAAGTTTCTGGTCCAAAAAACAAATTATATTTTTCTAAATATTTATTTAGTTCGTCTAGAACTATCCCAGGCTGAACTCTTACCCATTTTTCTTCTTTGTTTACTTCTATAATTTTGTTCCAATGATACGAAACATCTACAATGATGCCTTTACCAACCACTTGTCCAGCTAAAGAAGTTCCAGCAGTTCGTGGTATCAATGAGGTATTGTTTTTTATTGCAAAATCAATGAGTAGTTTTACATCTTCAATATCTTTGGGTCTAGTAACTGCCTGAGGAACCTCTCTGTATACAGATGCATCTGTAGCGTAGAGTGTACGCATCGTATTGTCTGTAAAAATATCTCCTTTAAATTTTTTTTTCAGTGCTTCTAGATTTGCAAACATAGGATTTCGTTCGGTATTAAAGAATATTTCACATTTTGAATTATAACAACTCAAAATGTGAAATGATTTATCAAATTTAAATTCTTTTGATTTTATTTACTAGAATTATCTAGTAGTATCTGCAAATCTAGATATATTTAGCGTTTATAGTTTGTTGTTTTTCTTAGGAAATTAGTTTAAAGAAATTCAACTATTTAATCTAAAATTACTTTATTTAATAATATTTCGTGATAGAACCATTCGATTTTAAACATTTTACGCTCTCATTATTAAAAGAGACTTTCTATACTTCTATTTCAATTTTCAAATTAATGTTGCCTATTTCTATTGGAATCAAGGTACTTGAATCTTTGGGTGTTTTGAAGTATTTAGGTAAAATGCTTAGTCCTCTAATGAATTTGGTTGGTTTGCCAGGAGATACAGGTATAGTATGGGCTAGTGCAATGCTTTCTAATATTTATGGGGGTATGATAGCTTATGCTCAGATGGGGAATGGAATAATACTTTCAGAGGCTCAAATTACTGTATTAACTTTGATGATGCTAGTAGCGCACACTTTCCCAATTGAATTAGCAGTTGCACATAAATCTGGTGTCAGATGGTATGTGATGTTTATGATTAGGTTTTGTTTTGCACTCATGTTAGGGATGATTTTAAATCTGTTCAATCACACATTTCAGTTTGGCACCAGCAAGTCTATTCAAAGCTGGATTCATAATGAGCACGATGCTACTCTTACGCTCTCTCAATGGGCTTTGGAGGAGTTGCAGAGATATGGGTTTATAGTTGTTGTTATTTTTGTGCTTTTGTTGTTAATGAAATTTTTAAAGCGAATAGGATTTTTGGATAAACTGAGCAGAAGTCTTGAGCCTATTCTAGGAATTTTAGGAATTCATGCTTCTGTAATTCCCATGACTGTAATCGGCTTAACTACAGGATTGCTTTACGGTGGGGCACTAATAATAAAAGAAACAAAAGAAAAAGAGATTCCCAAATTAGATATTTTCTATGCTATGCTTTTGATGGGGCTGTGTCATGCACTCATAGAGGATACCATATTAATGGTATCTCTAGGAGCGAATATATTTGGGGTATTGATTTTTAGAGTCATTTTTTCTGTGCTCATTACTTTTGGTATAGTAAGAATAACAAAGTTATTTGACTCTGATAAGATGGAGCGTTTTTTAACTCATTAATTTAATATTTGCAAATTTTATTTCTAATAATTTTACCATCAATTGTTTTAATCTCTAATTGGTAAACACCACTAGATAGGTGCTCTAAGGAAAGTTCTTTAGATGTTATTTGTTGTATTTTGATGGTTTCACCTAAGCAGTTTGTTATAGTGATGAATTGTATAGGTTCTTGAATGTGATCTAAATATAAAGTTGATTGAAATGGATTCGGATAAACCATTGTTGTTTGGTCTAGGTATAATTTTTCTGTAGCATTTGCCCCATTTACACCTGCATAATATGCACTAATTAAATTTCCGGTTTTTAAGAACCTAAGCACTGGGATGCCATCACTTTTTCTGAACCAAATCAATTCTTCATAAACAGTACCTTGTTTAATAATGAAATTAGAATCTATTTGGTGTGTTCTTATTCTATATACCTCTTCAGCTATTCCATAAGGAAATTTAATGGTGCCAAAGCCATCATAAATCCAATACCTGCTCACATTTCCAATATTTAATTTGTTGATAAAAAGAGCAGTTTTGGTGTAAACACTGTCTTTGTATTTTAAAGGGAAAGAGAGATAAGGTATTCTTGGAATATATCTGGTTGTTCCTATTCCGTCTAGATACAAAGTGTCTTTGTCAAGGGCATAGGTAAAGTAGTTGTTTCTTGCAAATGCAATGAAGCTTTCTTCGTTAATTTCAGAGGTTCTCAAGTCAAAAGATGAACCATTAGCACCTGGTTGAAATTTATAATCAATAGTAGGTGCAGACCAGTTGAACCAAGGGCTAGACGACACTTTAGAAGCAAAATCCCAAGTAAAGTTTGAACCAGTAGATGAAAGGTAAGTCTCAAATTTTTCTGATAGCACAGCGAATCCTAATTTAGAATTGTCGTTAACTTGGAAACACTCATTGCTAGTGAAGACTGGTTGAGCGATGCTTGGTAAAAAGCCAATAAATAGTGACGACAGGGTTAGTAGAAATTTTTTCATATCATTTAGATTATAGTGATAAATAGTTTAACCGTACTAAATTAGCTTTTTTCTTAGCTATTAAAAGTTTAAAATAGATATAAAAAGTACATTGGTTATTTTATTTCAAAAAACTAATCACTGCATCTATAAAAGCCAAAGGCTCTTCTGCTTGAACCCAATGTCCAGCATTACTGATTTCTACTATTTTGGCATTAGAGAAGATTTGATGAATAGATATTTCGTCTTCTTTTCTAATATAATTTGACTTTTCCCCTTTAATAAAAAGGGTAGGAATATTGATTCTGCTTTCTGATACTTGAGCTTCTCCAACAATATCTATGTTCTTCGTAATTACAGGAAGATTTAATCGCCATTGAAACTCGCCTTGGTCATTTCTGAATAAATTTTTTAATAAAAATTGCCTTACAGAAAGTTCTGAGATGTACGTTGCTAAAATTTCGTCGGCTTCTATACGACTTTTTATTTTATTTAAGGGCAGAGCGTTTAGTCCATTTAAGATTTGATCGTGGTGTCTTTTATAAAAACGAGGAGCAATATCCGCTACAATCAATGAAGAAATATTGTCAAATGTTGCCGCATATTTCATTGCTACTTTGCCTCCCATAGAATGACCGATTATAATGGGTCTTATTAATTGATGGCTTTCGATAAATTCTGAAAGATCGTTTGCCATTGCTTCATAGCTAAATTCAGTGCTATGCGGCGACTGTCCGTGATTTCTAAGATCTAATAAAAAAACTTGATAATGCTCAGCTAAATTTTTAGATACAGTAATCCAGTTGTCGCATGTTCCAAATACGCCATGCATAATAATCATGGGAGCTCCATGTCCTAATACTCTATAATATAATTTCATTTTGTAGGCAGTAAATCCTATTGTTTTAGTTGTGCTAAATACATTTGTATGGCGTTCTCTAACCCTAAATACAGGGCGTCACAAATTAGTGCATGACCTATAGATACTTCTACCAAAGATGGAATGTTGTCTTTAAAATATTTTAAATTATTCAAATCTAAATCATGCCCTGCATTAATGGATAAGCCTATTTCATTGGCATACGAAGCTGTTTCAATGTAGTCTTGGATAGATTTTTTCTTGTCAACATCAAAATTTTTGGCATAAGGTTCTGTATATAGTTCTATACGGTCAGTTCCAGAAGACTTTGCAGCATCTACAAGGTGTCTTTTGGGGTCAAGGAAAATAGAAGTTCTAATTCCTAATGATTTGAAATGGCTAATTACTTCTGTTAAAAAAGACTTATGTTTTATGGTGTCCCAGCCAGCATTTGAAGTAATAGCATCATCTGCATCGGGTACAAGGGTTACTTGATTTGGTAGGGCTTTTTCTACTAATTCTATGAATTTCTTATTGGGATTTCCTTCAATATTGAATTCGGTGGTTATTATTTTTTTTAAATCTATAACATCTTGGTATCTGATGTGTCTTTCGTCTGGACGAGGGTGAACTGTGATACCTTGAGCTCCGAATCTCTCACAATCTATAGCTACTTTAAGTAAATCAGGGTTATTACCACCTCTTGCATTTCGAATAGTTGCAATTTTATTGATATTTACACTTAATCTTACCATTGATTATATTTTTTATATTTTTGTGATATATAATATAAATCTAAACAATATTTAGGGCGTATCATCGCCTTAAGTTGAAAAATTAAAAATCAAAAAAATGTCATTAAAACAAATTATTGATGCTGATATTAAAAAAGCAATGTTGGCACAACAAAAAGATGAATTACGTGCATTGAGAGGAATTAAATCAATGATACTATTGGCAGAAACAGCAGAGGGTGCTTCTGAAGCAGGTCTTTCTAAAGATGCTGAAATAAAACTCTTGTCTAAGGCAGCCAAGCAAAGAAAAGACTCTGCTCAAGTATTTGCAAGCCAAGGAAGAATAGACTTAGAGCAGAATGAATTAGTAGAGTTGGCTGTAATAGAAAGGTATTTACCTAAGCAACTTTCTTTAGAGGAGATTAAAGCAAAGCTTCAAGAAATCATTGAAAAAGTTGGAGCTAAGTCTCCATCTGATATGGGTAAAGTAATGGGTATAGCTACTAAGGAACTTGCCGGACTTGCTGATGGAAAGATAATTTCAGAGACAGTTAAAGCATTGCTAGGGTAATCATAGAATGATTGTAGATACACTCATATTGATTGTTCTGGCTATTGGTGGCTATTTTGGGTTTAAGAAAGGTTTTTTGATTGAAATTATATCTGTTCTTGCGTTCATCATAGCCACTATGACTGCTTTTAAATTGCTTAATACTACGATAGGTTTTTTGAAACCATATATTGACCAAAAATCAGCTACACCTGTCTTGGCATTTATCGGAGTGTTTATTGGCGTTTTTTTTCTGATTTTTTTGTTAGGGAAGTTTTTAACTAACATGCTTAGATATACTTTATTTGGGAGCTTTGATAAATTTGCTGGAGCTATTACAGGTCTTGTTAAATACATGTTTTTCCTAAGTGTTATATTTTGGCTTCTGCATATAAGCGGATTAAATAAGATGTATTCAAACCACCTAAAAGGAACTCTGGTTTATCCTTATGTCTTAGTTTTTGCTAAAAAGTTTTTGTTGTGGGTAAGCTATGTTATTCCATTTTCTGATGTTTTCGAAAGCATTCGAAAATTGTTATAACATAAATGATTCTATGTGATGAGTAATAAATTAGAAAGCAAAAAGAAAATCCTTTTATTAGATAATTTTGATTCGTTTACCTACATACTTGCAGATTATTTTTTAAGGTTGGGGGTAGATTTAATCGTTCAAAGAAATAATACATCTTTTGAGATAATCAAGAAGATTGATTTTGATGCTGTGGTACTTTCCCCTGGTCCAGGAAAGCCCGAAACATCGGGAGTGATGATGGAGCTAATAGCTTATTATTATAATAAATTACCAATATTAGGGATTTGTCTAGGACATCAAGCAATAGGCTGTTTTTTTGAAGCTAAACTAGATTATGCTATACAACCAATGCACGGCAAAATTTCTGAAATAATTTTATCAAAAGATCAATTATTTAAAGATTTTTCTTCCAAAATAAATGTTGTTAGATATCATTCTTTGATACTAAAAGAATTGCCTGATTGTTTGGTTTGCATAGGAAGAACTAATCAAGACGAAGTGATGGTAATAAAACACCAAGTTTATTCTATTTACGGCATTCAGTTTCATCCAGAAGCTTATCTTACAGATGATGGATTAAGACTTATAAATAATTGGTTAAATATCTATTCGTTGCTAAGTTGAAAAATCTTAAACTTTAGCTTACTTTGCATAAAGAACGAATATTAATTAAATTCCAACAAAAGCTTTTCTGATATGGAATATCATATAAAAGAAGAATCAAATTTTAAATATTTAGATGTCGGAACTGGTGAAACCATCATGTTGCTTCATGGTTTGTTTGGTGCTCTTAGCAATTGGGAGGCTGTTGTGAATGATTTGAAAAAAGATTTTAGAGTAATCATACCAATAATGCCAATATTTGATATCAATATGAAGTCTGCCTCGGTAGAAGGATTGGCTAATTTTATTGAATCTTTTGTAAACTTTAAAAAATTAGATCAACTTACCTTGTTAGGCAATTCACTTGGTGGGCACGTAGGTCTGATTTATACTTTAAAAAATCCCAATAAAGTGAAAAGATTAGCACTTACTGGCAGTTCGGGTTTGTTTGAGAATTCAATGGGTGGTTCATTTCCCAAGAGAGGAAGTTATGAATATATCAAAGAGCGAGTGGCTTATACTTTCTATGACCCAGCTACAGCTACAAAAGAATTGATAGACGAGGTATTTAATATTGTAAAAGACATAGGGAAATGTATTCGGATTATTGCAATAGCTAGATCTGCCCAAAGGCATAATATGGCTAAAGATATTGTTCAAATAAAAGCCCCAACACTATTAATTTGGGGGCTAAATGATACGATTACCCCACCAGCTGTAGCTCATGAATTCAATACGCTCATTACCAATAGCACATTATATTTTATTGATAAATGTTGCCATGCACCAATGATGGAGCATCCAGAAAAGTTTAATAAATTATTTAGAAGATTCCTACAAAGCAATACCTAAATTCGCTTATAAAAAGTATCAATATGATGATAGCAGAAGAGTTGATTAACCAAATGATACCCCCCTTAAAGCCAACAGATACTGCTGGCAAAGCACTTTCTTGGATGAATAATCTGCATTTGGCTCAGCTTCCTGTAGTGGATGAAAAAAAATATCAAGGTATTGTTACTGAGGATGCAATTAACGAGTCAGAAGATTTATCAAAACCTATTTCATTATTCAACTTAGCATATAGTGATTTAGCAGTGCATACCGATACACATTTTTATGAAGTTCTAGAAAAGGCTTCAAAAAATAAATTACAAATTGTTTCTGTTCTAGATCACGAAAATAAATATCTAGGGGTAATATCTGTAGTCGATATATCTGCTGCGGTAGCCAATATGTTTGCCTCTCAAGGTCCTGGCGGAATAATAGTATTGTCAATGAAAAGTAGCGATTATTCTTTGGCACAGATTAGTAGATTGGTAGAGAGTAATGATGCCAAAATTATTTCATCTTTTATCAACCAAGAAGATAGAGATACAAATCTAATCAGGCTGACTCTGAAGCTAGATAAAATTGATTTGACTAGAATCATTGCTACACTTGAAAGATATAGCTATAAAGTTGTTGCTCAGTTTCAAGAATCTTCGATTCAGAATCTAGAACAAGATAAATTAGATATGTTTTTTAAGTACCTAAATATGTAACTGGATTCTAATTAATCTAAGGAATGAAAATAGCAATTCATGGCAAAACATTTAAAGAAGAGCATTTTATTTATGTAAAGCAATTGTTAAATGCCTTGCTGAAATACCAAATTCAAGTAATAGTTTTCGAACCATTTTTGGCACTTTTGCAAAAAAAGAATATGGCAACAAGTTACTTTGTTCCCTATTATAATCATGAAGACTTAAACGGTATAGATTTTGTGTTTTCAGTAGGTGGCGATGGTACTCTTTTAGATGCAGTTACCTTCATAAAAGATAAAGAAATTCCTATCTTAGGTTTCAATGCTGGTAGGCTTGGATTTCTTGCTACTACACCACCTAAAGATTTTGAAAAAGCTGTACAAGAATTTTTTGAAGGTAAGTACACATTGGTCAGTAGGTCATTAATACATCTTGAAGCAGATAAGGATATTTTCCAAGGGATTAATTTTGGATTGAATGAATTTACAATCCTTAAAAAAGATACTTCTTCTATGATTGTCGTTCATGCGTATATAGATGGTACCTATTTGAACTCCTATTGGTCTGATGGTCTTATTATTTCTACACCGACAGGTTCTACGGGTTATTCCTTAAGTTGTGGAGGGCCATTAGTAATGCCAACATCTAACAACTTCATTATATCTCCAATCAGTCCTCATAACCTAAATGTACGACCAATGGTAGTTCCAGATACAAGTGAATTGTCTTTTAAGATTGAAAGCAGAAGTAAGAATGTATTGGTAGCTTTAGATTCTCGTTCAAAATCTATACCTCACACAATGAATCTTAAAGTTAGAAAAGAAAATTTTGGGGTAAGATTAGTTCAGTTGAACACCTATAGTTTTTTAGAAACACTAAGAAGCAAACTCAATTGGGGGCTTGATATGAGAAACTGATTTTTAAATTATTATATAATAAAAAAGGGGGAATATTCCCCCTTTCTTATTATATAATGATGAATGACTATTTTTTAGAAACCAACACTGGTTCAACATTCGTTGGTGTTTGCTCAATTAGTCTTTTCCCACCTAAATCAAGCACAATAGGAGCTCCGATGCAGATAGAAGAATAAGTACCTACTATTACACCTGTAAGCATTGCGAAAGAGAAGGTTTTTAAAGCCTCACCACCAAATAAGAACAAGATAAATATACCAAAGATAGTGGTCATACCTGTAATCAAGGTTCTACTTAAGGTATCGTTCAATGCATGATTGATGATAGAACCAGCGTCTTTGCCACTTTTGTTGTCAGCCAAGAATTCCCTAACTCTATCAAACACTACCACCGAGTCATTAATAGAATATCCTATTACGGTAAGAATAGCAGCGATAAAAGCTTGGTCTATTTCTAAAGTAAATGGAACGATATCTTGAAGCAGAGTAAATAAAGCCAAGACAAACAATACGTCGTGTGCCAATGAAATTACCGCCCCTAATGCAAATTCTATTTTCTTAAATCTAATTAAGATATAGATAAACATACAAATTACTGCTACGATAATTCCCCAAATTGCAGAGGTTTTGATGTCGTTTGCTATAGTAGGGCCAACTTTAGCAGTACTTAGTACTTCAGTCTTATTATTGGCAAATTTTGATAATCCTTCATTTAGTTTACTTTCTACTTTTAATGCAGCTTCTTCTGAATCATCTTCTACCAAGAAGGCAGTAGTTATTTTGAACTTATCATCGGAACCATAAGTTTTGACTTCTGGAGCTACTCCAAATTGCCCAGCCAAATTTGTTCTGATTTCATCTGCAGATACTGTGTTCTCAAACTGTACAACAAAAGAACGTCCTCCCTTGAAATCAACACCATAGTTAAATCCTTTGATTGAAATTGAGATAATACCCGCTATAATAACTATTCCAGAAAAGGCATAGTATAATTTTCTTTTACCAATAAAATCGATATTTGTAGAACGTAACAAGTTCTTTGTGGTCGCATTGGAAAAGCTAATATTTTTGTTTTTGTTGAGTGAAGTTTCAAAAACTACCCTTGTTACAGCTAGTGCGGTATAAAATGAACTAACGATACCAATGATAAGCGTTACGGCAAAACCATAAATAAGTCCCGAGCCAAATATTAAGAGCACTATACCTGCTATCATTGTAGTTAAGTTAGAGTCAAAAATTGCAGAAAATGCATTTTTATAACCGTTGGTTATAGCTTCTCTTATTGTTCTGCCCATTGCTAATTCTTCTTTTACTCTTTCGTTAATCAACACGTTAGCATCTACAGCCATTCCTAAGGTAAGAACGATACCAGCAATTCCAGGTAATGTAAGAGCTGCATTAAGTGAAGCTAATATTCCTAAAAGCAATATAAAGTTTACTATTACAGCTAAATCAGCCACCCATCCTGCACGGTTGTATATTGCAATCATAAATATTACCACAAATATAAAACTAGCAAGTATGGATAGTAATCCTTTATTGATGGATTCTTTACCTAGAGACGGTCCTACTACAGCTTCTTCTACTATTCTTACTGGTGCTGGCATTTTTCCAGCTTTTAGTTTACTTGCCAAGTCTTTGGCTTCTTCATAAGTAAAATTTCCTGTAATAGAAGAACTACCGTTTGGAATTTCATTTTGTACCGTTGGTGCAGATACTGCATAGTCATCTAGTACTATTGCAATTCTTTTCTTGTCTTTTGGGTCAGCAGATGCAGCAGCGGTCATTTTTTTCCATTTCTTGGCTCCTTCTGCATTCATTTGCATAGAGATTTCAAAGTTTTTACCATCTTGAGAAACATCTGCTCTTGCATTGGTAATTACTTCTCCTCCTAAGGAAAGACCTGTTCTAGATTTTTTTAATGGCAATAGTTCAATCGCCGCTTTATCAAGTTTTTCTTGATCAGAACGCTGAGCCCAAATGAATTTAAGATTGCTAGGTAATAAAGATTTTACCTTTTCCATATTTAGAATTCTGTTGATTTTTGCAGTATCTTTTTCTAAATAGTTAAGAGAATACCCATTGCTCTTGAGAAGACTAAAGAAAGAAGATGATTTTGGTGCTGTTGTATCTGCTTTTGCAACAGCAGTGCTATCAGTTTGAGTTGAAACGGTATCTGTTTTTGCAACTTCGCTAGAATCTCCAGAAAGTAATTTTGCAGCAGCACTTGCATCTAGAGGAGATTTGTCTGAAGCTTTGGTTGTTTTCTCAACGGTCAATAAATAATTATTAATAGCAGTAAGTGAATTTCCTATTTCGTAAAGACTATAAACTTCAACAAACTCTAGTTTAGCGGCTCCTTGTAAAAGATTTCTTACTCTTTGAGGGTTCTCAACACCTGGCAATTCTACCTGAATTCTACCTGAATTTTTTAGAATTTGAATATTTGGCTGAATTGCACCAAATTTATCTATACGATTTCTAATGATTTGTTCTGCACGAGTAACTGCTTCATCTACTTCAGCTGTAATTATTTTTTCAATATCTGAATCGCTACTTCTACTATCTATTCCTCTGCTTCTATTTTGAGCATTAGAGAATACTAGATTTAGTTTTTCTGACCCTTCAATGTCTTTATAAGAAGATAAGAATAAAGCAGTAAAACTTTTTCTGCTAGATTTGATTTTTGTTGAAGCTTCTGAAAGAGCTTGCTGAAAGCTTTTATTGTTTTTATTAGTACCAGCAAGTGAGTTTAATATCTCTACAGGAGAAACCTCAAGGGTTACATGCATTCCTCCTTGAAGGTCAAGACCCAATGATAATTCGGTTTCTTTTACTTCTTTGTAAGTGTATTTTAAACCCAAATAATCATAGACTACACTATCGTATATTTGGTCTAGGTATTGTTGTTTTTTTCCGAGATTAATTTGCCCATTGGCATCTTTTGCGTATTCTGTAGCTTTATTGGCTTCTTGTCTAGCTACAAAAGTAAATGATAGCTTAAAGAGACAAAGAACAACAAATATAGATGTAAGAACAATTACACCAGTTCTATTTTGCATTTTAATAAATAATTAAGTGAATAATATGTTTAAGGAGACGGTTGAAATATTCTTTTGCTATCGATTTTTCCTAGGGGGCATTAGGAGCAATAATATTTTCAAATAGTATTTTAAAATATTTCTGTCTAAAAGAAATAAAATAGAGCGTTGTGTAAATTAGACCATTAATGCAGAGTACTGCTGTAAAAAACAATACGCAGTAATATTGACAAATGTCAAAATTTACGATAGGTACTATTGCCTCTACTGACCAATGGCAGGTTAATAATTGTGTGGGTTGCTTATGTTCTTTGCTTAAATTTTTCTCTACTTTGATTGGCTTAGTTTGGGAAGCAAGCAATAATGGTTTGCTTACTATTCCTGACAACAAGAGTAGTAATACTAAAATAGAGAAAATATTTTTCCTTGAATTCATAATTCTATAAGATTGCAAAGCTATATAGTTTTGATAAATATAGAATGATAAACTTAATTTTTTTTTAGGTTGTATTTAGGTAACTGCAAATTTTTTAGCTAAAAATAATGAAATAGGTAAAAGTATAATTATTGCAGAGCCCCAATAAAAACCACCATAAATAGCACCTATGCTAGCATTTAGAATGATTAATGAAATCACACCTGTTTTTACTGCAATCATAATGTCTTTGGATAAATTGGTTTGATAAGCTTTAAAAAGTTTCGATATAACCATATACGCCCAAAATAATAAAAATGGAATAAACTCCCAATAAGCTATTTTCCTAGAATTGCCTATCATAAATAGTGTAACCATTACAATACTATAACCTAAAAATGCCCAATAATAATTTGTTTTGTTTAGCCCATGGACCTCCCCTTTACTTATAAGTGTTATAGAAGCTATGTACACAATGGGCAAAATCATGAGATACCAATTAGAATAGTCACAAAACATAGCTAGCAACAAATTAAGTCCTCTGCAAGCACCCATGTTGATTGGTCCCCAAGCCGTGTGTTTTCCAATTTTGTCATACAAGACAGCCATTATAGAAATGCTAATTGCAATTATACCTGACAGAGGTGATACATAAAATGCAAGTGTATAAGCTATTAAAAACATAGAAATAGCGAGTATAGAAGCACCAACTATACTTGCTCTTCCGCTAGGAATAGCTCGTTCTGGTCGTTCAACTTTGTCTATTTCAGCATCAAATACATCGTTCAGTATCACTCCTCCTGCATATAGACCTATGCTTGACAATGTCAAAGCAAGCAGATGATGAGGTCTCGAGATTTCTATTATTGTAGGAGAAAAAGTAAGGCGAATAATTCCTCCACCTATAGCAAAACCTGCTAAAATATCTGCTACAGCAGAAATTAGATTAGCGGGGCGCATAAGTTGAATATAGGCGAGAGTATTTCTATTTATCATATTTGTGTAACAAAAGATATTGATAAAAAAAGATATAATTAATCTTTATAGTTAGAATTGTTTATTTAAATTTGAATTATATTTTCACTTAAAACAATTTACATTATGAAAAAATTATTACTTGTAGGATTAACAATGATTAGTGCCATTACTTTTGCACAAGACTTTAGTTCTTATTGCTCAGTAAATGATTTTACCGAGGGGAAAGTCGGTCAGTTCAATATTGAAAATAAAGCTTTTACCTCATTATCTGTTGTTGGTGGTGAGCTTATAGCTACAAAGAAAGATACGCTTGGAGAAGCCGAAATAAAGTTTAATGTACCTGAATTTTGGGAAGGTGGTAAAGTTGTAAATTCAGGTGTTTTTAGATTTAAAGTCAAGTCTTCTTATACTGCTTTAGTTAGAATAAAAGTAGTTTCTGATGGATTTTCAAAAACTTATGATATTCCGTTTTCAGCAAATAAAAATATTATAGGTGGTAATGAGTATGTTGATTATGTTCTTGATGTAACTGGAGTTTCTTTTAATCCACTAAAATTTCAGGAAGTTATAATAGTAGTAAATAATGCTTCTAGTGTTGCAGGAACTGTTTCTATAAAAGATTTTAACTATGGGGGTGTAGAATGTGGTACTTTTGCAGCCAATAGCACTTTGAAGGCAAGTTCAAAATTATATAGCTCTAAGGCTTACCCAAATCCAGCAAATGAGCAAATTAATGTTGTTGCTGAATTGAAAGAGATTGGAAAGGTAAAAATCAACCTTATCAATACATTAGGTAATGTAGTTTATACCATTACTCAAAATACTTCAAGTTTCAATCATCAGATCAACTCTTCAGCTTTCCCAAAAGGAGCTTATCAATTGGTTTATTCTCTGAATGACATCATGATTAAAAGCGAATTGGTGGTTATCCAGTAATTTGATTGAGTAATAAAAAAAACCTTACAAAATATTGTAAGGTTTTTTTTTGGCTTTTAGATTCCTAAATCTAACGATATAGTTATAAAAAATAGGTTAATGGGTTTTTAGATAAGTACTTTTGTTGCTTTTAACTTTACTCTTAGCTTTTTTCTGGCGGTTACTAATAATTTTTTCAGTTCGTTTTCTAGTAGCATCATCTATCTTTTTTTGAGCTGCCTTTTTCTTTTCTTTCTTCTTTATATATTCTTTTTCTTCTTTGGTTAGAGCTTCTTTGTTGGTCTCTTCAAGATCTTCTTGAGTTTTTCCTTCTACCAATGCATCAAGATTCTTTTTTTTCTTTTTACGTTTCTTGCCACTTTCAGAATCTCCACCATTGCTTGGAGCTACTAATTTCGAATCATCGTGTTCGCCAACTTCTTTTTGAACTCCAGAGTCTTGCTTTTCTTCTGTTTGAGCAATAGCGGAGTTCGCTAACCAGTTTATAAAGAGTATTACTAAGCTACATATTAATAAAGGAGAACGCATAGGTTAGCTATATTAAATCTTTAGAGTATTGTGTTTTGATATTATAATTCAAAGATATAAATATTATGTTCTTTTTGAACATATCCATAGCTTTTCTTCGTTTTGTATGAACTTGGAATTTTTTTCCTAAAATAAAAAAGTCCCTTCTTTTGAAGGGACTTTTTTAAAAATTGTGTAATTAAGAATTTACTTTAAACCTACTTTAGATTCTAATAAAGGTTCATTTTCGTTGATATTATCTCGACTATTTAACAGTTGAATTATAGGATTTGGCAAATGTGCATTTAAGGTCTTTACTTCAAAACCTAAATATTGAAATCTCAATACTTCGTATTTCATGTGGGCAACTTTTATGTTGTAATTCCCATCCATATCGGTAACTGTAGATGCAATTGTTTTATTGTTTTTATTCAATAATTCTACAGTAACTAGTGATGCAGGTTCTCCAGTAGGAGAAATAACTTTACCTGTAAGGTAACTTGTTTGACCATGAGCACTTAGTAGAGCAAAGAAAGTAAGTAGAGAAAAAATACTCCAAACCTTGATGATTTTTTTCATGTTATTTAAAAAATGTAGTTTTAAAAATTATTTTTAACATGATAAAAGTACAAAATAGTTATTAACATAGCAAATTAACATCCACAAAATGAGAATATTGTTAATTTTTTAATAAATTAAATTAGATAAGTACAATTTTTGTTGTTCTATTTTATTTGCCTGTGGAGAAAAATTCTGATTCAAGATGCATTGAGTTTAATTTAAAACAACATATTTGAATTATTATCATAGATGAAATCATACTTATACTTTATTCAGAGGGGCATTTTTGCTCTTGTATTTCTTGGGTTTTCTTTTGAAGTTTTAGCACAACCCAGCTTTTCAAATGGTTTGCTTTGGGAGATAACCCCCTCAGGAAGTACTATTCGTTCTTATCTTTACGGTACTATCCATGTTCGTGATGAGAAGGTTTTTGCTTATAGCGATTCTGTAACTATTTGTTTTAACCAAGCTACCTATTTCGCTTCCGAAGTCGTGATGAATAGCTCTACCTCTAGAGCAATGGCAAAAAAAATATTTCTTCCTAATAATACCAGCTTAAAGCAATTAATAGGAGAAGTGTATTATAAAAATTTGAAAAAGTATTTCAAAGAAAACAAATTTGGGGCATACAATTTAATGATAAATAGAATGAAACCTATTTGGGTCGCTGGTTTAGTAAGTCAAGCTACAATCCCCAAAGATAAAGGTGTAATATTGGATCTCTATTTTCAGAAATTAGCAATTAAGCAAAACAAAAAACTTCATAGCTTAGAGCTTATAGACCAACAGTTAGAAGCGATAGATTCTTTAAGTATAGACCTACAAATTGATATATTGAAAAAGACGATTGATGATTTTTCAATTAAAAATTCTCCAAGTTCAGATACTTTCACCTACGAATCTTTATTGAGTGCATATTTGTCTCAAGATTTAACTCAAATAGAAACAATTATTAATAGCGATACTACTGATTTTGCTATGAAGTTCATAGATAATTTACTTTCAAAAAGAAATTACAGAATGCTAGATAGAATTAATGAACTTTGTTCTCAAGTACCAACATTTATAGCAGTAGGGGCAGCTCATTTACCTGGACAGCAAGGATTGTTGAATTTACTATTTCAAAAAGGATATCTTGTAAGACCAATCTTTTCACCTTTCAAAAAATAATAATTTATAAATAATAATGAATACAGAATATCACATCGAAATTATTTCAAAAGAACTGAGCATCTCTGAAAAGTTTATATTGGCAACTGTAAAGCTTATTGAAGAAGGTGGTACAGTACCTTTTATCTCTAGATATAGAAAAGAAGCAACAGGAAGCATGGATGAAGTAGCAGTAGCTTATGTGAGAGACAGGATAGAACAATTAAGAGACTTAGACAAAAGAAGGGTAGCTATATTGAAGTCAATCAATGAACAACAAAAAATGACTCCTGAATTAGAAGCTAAAATTCAACAAGCTTCCACTTTAGTGGAGTTGGAAGATATTTACTTGCCTTATAAACCCAAAAGACGAACAAAGGCAACAATAGCAAAAGAAAAAGGCTTAGAGCCATTAGCAAAGTTAATATTTGATCAATTGCCAATTAACATTACTGAAGAAGCAGTTCAATATATCAATCTCGAACTAGGTGTAAGCAATATAGAGGAAGCACTTGCAGGAGCAAAAGATATTATGGCAGAATGGGTAAGTGAGCATCAAGAATGTAGAGCTAAAGTTAGAAATTTATTTTCATCAAAAGGGGTTTATAAATCAAAAGTAATCACAGGGAAAGAAAAAGAAGGAGAAAAATTTAAAGATTATTTTGACTGCGAAGAAGCTTTAGCAAAAGCTCCTTCGCATAGAGTCTTAGCAATGCGACGAGGAGAGAAAGAAATGGTGCTGATTTTAGATATTCTTCCACCAGAAGAAGAATGCATAATGAGTATAGAAAAGTTGATTATTCAATCTAAAAATGAAAGTGCAGAACTAGTAAAATCTGCTATTAAAGATAGTTTTAAAAGATTAATAAAACCATCTATAGAAACTGAAATAAGAATGTTGTCTAAGAAAAAGGCAGATGAGGAAGCCATTAAAGTTTTCGCAGAGAATTTAAAATTATTATTATTGGCGGCACCACTTGGTCAGAAAAATGTTTTAGCTATCGACCCTGGTTTTAGAACAGGCTGCAAAGTTGTTGCTCTTGATAAGCAGGGAAAGCTTCTTGAGTATATCGCTATCTTTCCACACGAACCGCAATTAAGGGTTTCAGAAGCCCAAGCTATAATTAAATTGATGTGTGATAAGTATCAAATACAAGCCATTGCTATAGGTAATGGAACTGCAGGTAGGGAGACGGAAACGTTTGTTAGGAATATTCAACTCCCCAGTGAAATTCAGATTATTTTAGTAAACGAAAGTGGAGCCTCTATTTATTCAGCATCTGAAACTGCAAGAGAAGAATTCCCCGACCAAGATATTACTGTAAGAGGAGCAGTATCTATTGGGAGAAGGCTGATGGATCCATTGGCAGAATTAGTGAAGATAGACCCTAAATCTATTGGTGTTGGGCAATATCAACATGATGTAGACCAAATGATGCTTAAGCAATCATTAGATGATATTGTAATTAATGCAGTAAATAAGGTAGGTGTAGAAATAAACACTGCATCAAAAGAAATTCTCACCTATATTTCTGGCTTAGGTCCACAGTTAGCAAAAAATATAGTAGAGTTTAGAAATGAACATGGACCATTTAAATCAAGAAGTGAAATAAAAAAAGTTTCCAGAATGGGGGATAAAGCTTATGAACAAGCTGCTGGATTCTTAAGGATATATAACGCTACGAATCCACTAGACTCAAGTGCAGTGCACCCAGAAAGCTATTCTGTAGTTGAACAAATGACTAAAGATTTAAATTGCTCGGTTATGGACTTGATTCAAAAAGAAGAGTTAAGAAAAAGACTTGATTTGAAAAAATATGCAAGTGAACAAATTGGTTTACCTACATTGAATGATATTCTTCAAGAGCTTGCAAAACCTGGAAGAGATCCTAGGGAAAAGTTTGAAGTTTTTAAATTTCAAGAAGGCGTAAATAAAATTGAAGATTTAAGAATAGGAATGGAATTACCAGGAATAATTACAAACGTTACAAAGTTTGGAGCCTTTGTAGATATTGGTGTACATCAAGATGGTCTAGTACATGTTAGTCAATTGGCAGATAGGTTTGTGTCAGATGCTTCTGAAATAGTAAAGGTTCAACAAAAAGTAAAAGTGAAAGTAGTAGAGTTGGATATCAGTAGAAAACGAATTTCATTAAGTATGAAGCTTGGTCTTACTAACAACTCAATAAAAGAAACTAATACTAGAAAGTCTGGTAAAGAATCTTCAAATAATGGGGGAGATATGCAAGAAAAATTAAATATGTTGCTAGGCAAATTTAAATAAGTATAGCCTATAATATATTTATTGAGTTTTAATTTTAGGGTAATAAAAAAGCTTATGTTTATTACACATAAGCTTTTTTATTATATTGATTAATTGTTTTATAACGCTCCTTCTAAAGCATCTTTAATATCAATCCTTTTACCATCTTTGTAAGATACTATCCAAGCATCTTTCACTCCCATATCTCTTAAATATTTTTTAAACTTATCTGCTTCCCAATATTCATTGAAGATTCCTAAAGTATATTTTTTGGTTCCATCTTCATCTACTTCTCCACTAAAGTTCTTGTTGTTTTGAAAGTATTTTGTAAGGTCTTTATTTCTGAAAGCCCCTATTTGCACCTTAAATTGTACACCTTTAACGTTTGCAGGAGAAGCAGCGTTATTGTTAGAACTATTGAAAGGTGCTGCAGCCATTGATGCTGTGCTAGCTTTTGCAATTTCAAGTTCTTTTTTTGTGGCTTCTAGTTCTTCTTTTAGTTTATCTACTTCAGCAAGTTTGCCTTCAGACTCAGATCTCATAGCTGCTTTGGAAGAAGAGCATTCAGAAATTTCTTTCTGTAGGTTATCTCTTTCTTCTATTAGAGCTTTGTAGTCTAGGGGCTTTAATTCTTTTAGTTTTTTTCCCCATTCTTTTTCTAGGGCTTTTTGAGAAAAAACAGTAGTTGCTAAAAGAAGCATGGAGGAGAGTAATAGGGAAAATAGTATTTTCATAAGTAAGTAATTTTATGCCAAATTAATAAATAATATCTAATTACGAAATTATCCACAATTTGGATACACGATTTTAGTAATTAGAAATAAAAGATGAATCTTTTATTGGGGATTCATCTTTTATTTATTTCTATTTTATGCTTCCAATCATATCTTGAGGGTTTACCCATTCTGTGAACTGTGCATCGGTGAGTAGTTCAAGCTCGATTGCTGCTTCTCTTAAAGTTTTATTTTCTTTGTGTGCTTTCTTTGCAATTTTTGCAGCATTCTCATAACCAATGTGAGGGTTGAGGGCTGTTACAAGCATTAGAGAATTTTCTAGATTTTTTTGAATTGCAGGGTAATTAGGCTCTATGCCTACAGCACAATGTTTGTCAAAAGAGTCACATGCATCAGCAATAAGTCTTGCAGACATTAATAAGTTAAAAATAATTACTGGCTTAAATACATTGAGCTCAAAGTGACCTTGCATACCGCCAATAGTAATGGCGGTGTCGTTTCCTATTACTTGGGCACAAACCATAGTGAGTGCTTCACATTGTGTTGGGTTTACTTTTCCAGGCATGATTGATGAGCCTGGCTCATTTTCTGGAATTAGTATTTCTCCTATTCCACATCTAGGACCAGACGCCAACCAACGAACGTCATTTGCAATTTTCATTAGACTTACAGCAACTTGCTTTAGAGCACCAGATGTGCCAACAGCAGCATCATGAGAGGCCAAAGCTTCAAACTTGTTTGGAGCTGTAATAAATTTAAAGCCTGAAAAATCTGAAATTTTCTTAGCTACTAATACATCGTATCCTTTGGGGGTATTGATTCCAGTACCCACTGCTGTTCCTCCGAGAGCTAACTCAGAAATGTGTTCTAATGTTTTCTCAATAGCTTTTATTCCATATTCTAATTGGGCTACATAGCCAGAGAACTCGTTGCCCAATGTCAATGGTGTAGCATCCATTAAATGAGTTCTGCCTATTTTTACGATATCATTAAAAAGATTAGCTTTGTTGGCTAATGTGTTTTTTAATTTTTGGATTTGAGGAATTGTTTCTTCTACAATAAGCTTGTATGCGGCTATATGCATTGCAGTTGGAAAGGTGTCATTAGATGATTGAGATTTGTTGACATCATCGTTGGGATGAATTTTCTTTTTTTCGTCTTCTAATTTACCGCCTAATATTACGTGTGCTCTGTTACCTATAACTTCGTTTACATTCATGTTACTCTGGGTTCCAGAGCCAGTTTGCCATACTACTAGTGGGAATTCTTCGTCTAGTTTTCCAGCAAGTATTTCATCACATACTGTTGAAATAATTTCAGCTTTATCTTTAGAAAGTACACCTAATTCATAATTGGCATGTGCTGCTGATTTTTTTAATATTGCAAATGCTCTTATAACCTCTAATGGCATCCTATGGCCACCGATGGTAAAATTTTCTTTTGACCTTTGTGTTTGGGCTCCCCAATATTTTTCTGCTGGAACTTCTATTGGCCCCATAGTGTCTTTTTCGATTCTGAAACTCATGATTTTTTATAATTTTTTCAAAAAACAAT
>REBA01000067.1 GCA_004294225.1 Cytophagales bacterium
AAATAGCTATTAAAATAATGCACTTTTATTGATTTATTTCTAAAAATATCTAATTTTCATTTATTCACTATTTTTTTTATCTTTGCAATATGGCAAAAAGTGAAATTGAAAAAGAAGAATTTATTGAGGTTTATGGAGCAAGAGAACATAATCTTAAAAATATAGATATTAAAATACCAAGAAATAAACTGGTTGTTATAACAGGAATAAGCGGAAGTGGCAAATCTTCTTTGGCTTTTGATACCATTTATGCAGAAGGTCAGCGTAGATATATGGAAAGTTTTTCTGCTTATGCACGTTCTTTTATGGGTAATATGGAACGCCCCGATGTAGATAAAATTGACGGACTAAGTCCTGTAATTTCAATAGAACAAAAAACTACTTCTAAAAATCCACGCTCAACTGTTGGAACGGTTACTGAAATTTATGATTTCTTACGATTATTATATGCTCGAGCTGGAGTAGCTTATTCGCATATTACTGGAAATAAAATGATCAAGCAATCCGAAGATCAAATTATTGACCATATTATAAATAATTTTAATTCTCAAAAATTAACTCTTTTAGCTCCAATTGTTAAAGGAAGAAAAGGGCATTATCGTGAAGATTTTCAGAAAATTAAAAAACTAGGATTTACAAAAGCAAGAGTAGATGGCCAGATTGTTGAAATAGAAGCAAAAACTGAGGTAGATCGATATAAAATACACGATATTGAGGTTGTTATTGATAGAATTATTCCCAAAGAAGAAGATAGATTTCGCATTTCTCAATCTGTAAAAACAGCAATGAACATGGGCAAGGGCGTAATTATGTGCCTTGTAGAAAGTAAGGAATCGGAAAATAAAAAAGAAGAAATCCATCATTTTTCTAAATATTTAATGGATCCTGAATCTGGATTAAGTTATGATGAACCTGCCCCAAATATGTTTTCATACAATTCTCCTTATGGATGGTGTCCGACTTGCGAAGGCTTGGGGGTTGTTCAAAATATTTCTGAAAGCACTGTTATTCCTGATAAAAGCCTGAGTATCAGTAGGGGAGCTATTGTTCCGCTGGGCGAATACAGGGATATTTGGATTTTCAATGTGATTGAAGCCATTTTAAAATCTAAAAAATTGTCTGTCGCTACGCCTGTAAAAGATTTGCCAGTTGATGTAGTGGCGAGTATTTTGTATGGGTCGGAAGAAATTTTTAAAATAAAAAGTAAAACTCACGATGGTGAAACTTGGAATAGTAAGTTTGAGGGAATTATAAATTGGCTTCGCAGACAAATGATTGAAGGCTCAGATAAAATTCAAGATTGGGTTCGGGAGTTTGCAAAAGATGAAATATGTCCTGATTGCCATGGCGATAGATTAAAAATAGAATCTTTGCATTTTAAAATTGATAATTGCCATATTTCAAAAGTTTCAAAATTAAATATTCGACAATTACAAGAATGGTTTAGTAATATTGAAACTAGATTAGATGAAAAACAAAATATAATTGCGTATGAAATATTAAAAGAAATTCGCAAAAGAATTACTTTTTTAATTGATGTAGGTTTAGATTATTTGGACTTAAATCGTAGGTTTAGATTATTTGGACTTAAATCGTCCTTTACGTACGCTTTCGGGTGGAGAATCGCAGCGTATTCGATTAGCTACGCAAGTGGGAACGCAGCTTGTCGGTGTTTTATATATATTGGATGAGCCAAGCATTGGTTTGCATCAAAGAGATAATGAAAAATTAATCAATTCCTTACGAAATCTTAGAGATATTGGTAATTCAATTATTGTGGTTGAACATGATAAAGATATGATGTTAGCGGCTGATTATTTGATAGATGTAGGTCCAGGAGCTGGGCGACATGGCGGCACTATTGTTGGTGCAGATATTCCATCTAAATTTTTAAAAAACGAAACTAAAACCGCAAAATACCTTAATGGAACTGACAAAATATTACTTAATCGAATGCCAAAAGCAACAAACGATAAACAAGAATATTTAGTTCTCAAGAATGCAACTGGTAATAATCTTAAAAATATTACTTTAAAAATTCCTTTAGGGAAAATGGTTTGTGTTACAGGCGTTTCA
>REBA01000035.1 GCA_004294225.1 Cytophagales bacterium
TTTTCAATGCTGTATTGATAAAGGGGTTTTTTCGATAATTTCTCAAAGTTTGGTTTTTTTTTTTATTTATACAAACCTTTTAATGAAAATATTACAATAAATTTCTTTTAATAATACCAATACTATCATGACTGATAGTATCGATATTATTAAAAGAAGCTGTTTTTTGTCAAAAACTGAAATTACATTAATTTTTTTATCAAATCATCTACGGTAATACCTTCTGCCTCGGCTTTGAAGTTTCTAACTATTCTATGGCGAAGTGTAGGCAGTGCGACAGCTTTTACATCTTCTATATCTGGGCTGTATTTGCCATTGAGCAATGCGTTGCATTTGGCAGCAATAATGAGATTTTGTGAGGCTCTTGGACCTGCTCCCCATTCTAAGTATTTCTTAGCAAGGCTACCTTCGGCAATGGGTCTTGTAGCTTGAGTAAGTTTTACGGCATATTGAACTACATTGTCTGCCACAGGTACTTTTCTGACAAGGGTCTGATATTGTGTAATTTCTTCTTTGCTCAATATAGGATTGATGGTTGGCTTCTCGTTATTGGTTGTAGATTTTACAATTTCTACTTCTGCTTCAAAGCTTGGGTAATCTAGGGTAAGATTGAACATAAATCGGTCTAGCTGTGCTTCGGGGAGTGCATAGGTTCCTTCTTGTTCTATGGGGTTTTGGGTAGCTAAAACAAAAAAGGGTTTTTCTAAAGGATAGTTTTGCCCTCCTATGGTAACAGCATATTCTTGCATAGCCTCTAGCAATGCAGCTTGGGTTTTGGGTGGTGTACGGTTGATTTCGTCTGCCAAAACAATGTTAGCAAATATAGGGCCCTTGATAAATTTTAGATTTCTATTGTTGTCTAATGTTTCGGCACCAAGAATATCAGAGGGCATAAGGTCTGGGGTAAACTGAATTCTTTTGAAATCAAGGGAAAGTGTTTTGGAAATGGTATTTATTAATAAAGTTTTTGCTAAACCAGGTACACCTACCAAAAGGCTGTGGGCTTGGCAAAAAATAGAGGTAAGCACTAGTCTTACTGCATCGTCTTGACCTATTATGACTTTAGAAATCTCTTTATTCAATTGTTTGTAAGACAAACAAAAGGCATCTGCTGCTTCTACGTCTGATTTAAAATCTGGCATTTGGGAAAAAGGTTAGTTTGGAACTTTTAGTATTTGGCAAGATTTATATTCTGAGTCAATATCAATAAAAACTTCGGCTTTGGTTTTATTGAACCAATCATCAAGCAATCTATTTTCTCGCTCTTTCATGGCAGCTTGATAAATTTTCTGATAATCGTCTTTGAGATTGGCTTGGTGTGGTGGAGTTTTTGATTTGAAATAAATAATTCTCATTGCCTTAGTGCCATCTTCAAGAATAATGGGAATAGGTTGAGAAATGTTTCCAACAGTCATAGTGTCTATCATAAAAAACAAACCTGCATCTATATTTTCTAGCGACATTTTATTGGTACCATTTTTAGGGTCTTGGAAATATCCTCCATTGCTTTTGGTAGCTTTGTCGTCTGAATTATCTTTGGCTGCTTTCTCAAAGGAAATGCTATCGCCAATAATTTTATTTCTAAGACTATCTAAGCATCTTATCGAAGCAACTAAATCTACACTTTTTGCCCCTGGTTTAATAAGGATATGACGTGTATTGACTTCGTTGGCTCTTCTTTCTATAAGTTGTATTAGGTGAAAACCGTACTCTGTTTCTATAATAGAGCTTAGTTCACCAGGTTTTAGTTTGTAGGCTACCCCTTCATATTCTGGAACAAGAGAACCTTTTGGGAAAAAACCTAATTCACCACAGTTAGCGGCAGAACCTGGGTCTTCTGAATAGCGTGTGGCTAAAGCACAAAAATCTTCACCGGCTTGTATTTTAGCTTTGAGTTCTTCTAATTTTTGGCGAACCTCCAATTTATCTTGTTTGGTGGGAATGGGAGCTTTTAAAATCTGCCCTATTTCTACTTCGGTAGAAAAATAAGGTAAGCTGTCTTTAGGTATAGCGTTGAAATATTTTTTTACTTCGGCTGGGGTTACTTTGACTTTATCTACAATGCTCCTTTGCATTTTCTTAATGAGCAATTGTTCTTTGACTTGTTTCTTTAAATCAGCTTTCAGTTGGTCTATAGTTTTGCCATAATATTCTTCTAATTTTCTTTCAGAGCCGATAGATTGTATGAAATAATTCATTCTATCAGTAAGTTCTCTTTCGACCTGCTCTCTATCTACTGTTACAGAATCTATTTCGGCCTTGGCTGCTAAGAGTTTATTCATCACCAAAGATTCTAATACTTTGCATTTTACCATTTCAGGGTTCTGACCTTGTGCAGATGCCATGAACTGCAAGAAAGTAAGCTCTAATTCGGACTTAAGAACAATTTGATTATCTACTTTGGCTATAATTTTATCTACCAATTGTGCTGAAGATAGAAAAGGAACTATAAATAACAGCCCAAAGAATAAAGGTTTAAGAGTAAAAAAATATCTTTTAAAAAAAAGTATCATCATTGTGTTTTCCTGAACTATTGGTGTAATATGGGCTTTAAAATACATTAGTCGATAATTCAAAGCTATGAATTATCGACTAATTTTTTACAATTTATTTACCTAAAAAAAGAAGTATCTTATTTCTTAATTAATTTCTCCACTTCTGCTGTATTTACTACAACAGGGTATTTCTTTTTCAGGGATTGAATCCATTCCTTTTCTAAGTAGGTTTGATAGTCAGAAATAACTAAACCTTTAGCTTCTTCAAATGTTTTTGCTCTTGGAGCATCAATCTTAGAGATAATGGTATAATATAACCTTCCGTCTTTTACGGTATTGAATTCACCAACTTTCCAATCTAAAGTTTTAAGAATGTCATTATCTGATTTCTGAAAAATTCCTTCAGTAATTTGTAAAGTCAATGGAGCAGACTCATTGAAGATAGCTTCTAAAGCTTTGTTTGATTTAGAATACAGTGTATAGGAAACATGACGATCTAATTCATTCACTTTAGCTTTTTTCGCTTGTTTAACTATGGAATTAACCAACTCTATCCTAGAAGAATCTACTCCTTTAGAAATTAAGTAGGCTTTAGCAGCAGCTATTCTTTGAGCTTGTAAAGAAGGTTTTGATTGTGCTTCTTTGCTATCTAGGCTTGCTTTTAATTCTACAATATAGGTTTTATCGGTCTTCAATTTAGCAACTACTTCATCAGCGGCTTTTTTAGCGGTTTCATCTAGCTCTGCACTAGAAGACTTGAAGAAAGAATTGGCCAAAATGATACTTGTTACTTGGTATTTATCTTTCTTAATTTCAGATTTTAGCTTAGGAAGAAGAGAATCGCTTGCAAGGCTATATACTTTGGCATGAGCTCTAGTTTCCCATTGATAATTTTTTTGATTTTTAGTATAAAACTCTTTCAAGCCTACAGTGTCTTCTATTGCTTTAGACCATACCTTTTCGTCCATTAACTGGAATAATAATATCCCATCTCTGTATTCTTTTACAAGCATTCTGTAGTCTTCATATTTGGTCTCCAAATGCTCTTCTTCATAAGCAATAAGACTCTCTTCTTCATAAACTCTATAAAGTACCTTCATGTATTGAGAAGGTGTCATATTTCTAGCATCTTTTGATCTTCTATTCTGAGCAGTAATATATTTAAAGAAATCATTTGTGTTGAATTTCTGATTATTGATGCTAAATAATGTGTTGTTATTTGCAGCATCTACCGATTTTGCCCAAGCACCATATATAATGGAAGAATCGGCTAAGGTCAATGCAGCATCTAATGATTTGGGGAAGGACACAAATAAATTATCTTTTTTCAATCTTTGAATTAACATAGAACGATTCAGCTCTGATCTAGAATCTTTACCGACTTTGCCTTTGATGTCTTTTTCTAGTTCGGCAAATGGCTCTAAAGATTTTTTATCTAAGAGTTTGATAATATGCCATCCATAAGGAGTGCGGATAGGGCTAGTATAATCTTCTTTATTTTTAAGTGCGTATGCTGCTTCTTCAAAAGACGGAATCATTCTACCTGTGGTGAACCATGGCAATTCGCCTCCTTTAGATTTTGAATTGACATCTTCTGAGAACTGCTCTGCTAGAAGATTCCAACTATCTCCTTTTTTCAATCGGCTATAGATTTCATCAATCTTTTGTTTTGCTGCCAACGAGTCAGAAAGAGGCATACCCTCTGTGGCTCTAATCATAATATGAGCAGTTAGAACTTGACCTTGTGAAGCTCTTCTATTGAAAACTTTAAGGATGTGATAGCCAAATCTAGTGCGTATAATATTGGAGATACCGCCTGCTTTTGTATTATATGCAGCATTTTCAAAAGGATAAACCATTTGAAGTGCAGAGAAATAACCTAGGTTTCCTTTGTTTGACTTAGCGGAAGGATCTTGAGAATATTGAACAGCTAATTCTTCAAAATTTGAACCAGCTAGTGCTTTGTTTCTAATGTCATTTATCTGATTATATACCTTAAGGGTATCTTCTGAGGAAGCATCAGGAGCTATAGTTAAAAGAATATGTGCTGCACTAACTTCTTCTTTCATGCGCTCATAAGCTTCTTTGGCAAGAATGTCTGTTGCACTTTTCTCTGTAAGATAAGGTTGTGCTAATTGTTTTTTATATCCATTCAATTCGCTTTTGAATGATTCTGCACTGTCTAGTCCTAGTGCTTCGGCTTCTTTAACTTTTAATTTAAAATTGGTAAACAAGTCCAAATATTCATTAATGCTTTCTTTTGTATAAGCATCTTTTGCAGAGGAATTGTTTTTGTTGTAAACGTATTTAAATTCATTAACTGTTACCGGCTTACCTGCTATAGTTTCAATTACAGACGTTGCCGATGATTGAGAGGTAGGTTGTTTCTGGGTTGTTTTGCAAGCTAATGCTACTGAAAGCATAAGACTGATAGCAATAGATGAACGTAAGGAAATCATTGTTATTAAAATAAATTAATTTGAAATGTTAGAATCTTTAGAATTTTTGTAAATATAAAACTACAATTAATTATACAAAGTAAAACAGAATTACAATTTTAATTAAGTAATTAAAAAAATATTTATAAAAAATCTCTTCCCCTTAACTTGCTAATGGTAGTTTTTTTTGCATTCTAAAAATGGACAAATTGTTGATAGTACTCACTTCTATGGTATCCATTATTTTCTTTACCAAAGTGAGCCCAATACCTCCTTTTCGTTTACTTTGTATTAACTGAATAAGGTTTGCTTCTTGATGAGTAGTGGGGTCATAAGGAATTCCTGAATCAATAATCTCAAATACAATCTCTTGATTTGCCTCGATACGAATTACAATTTCTAAAAATGAATTGTTATCTAAGCTATGTGAGTGTATAATTCGGTTTGCACATATTTCATCAACAGCTAAAATAAGCATATTAGACTCTACATCAGATATAGAAAGTTCTTCTAAAGCTTCGGACACAAAAGTACGAATAGCCTTAAGACTTTCTTTCTTAGAAGATATTTTAAGATTTCTGTGCATTACAGTTTTCTTAAACGAGTGATAGAAATAAGTGTTTGTAAATATTTGAAGAATATATAGCATTAATCCTTGTTTATATTTTTGCCACCTGTATTGCTTCTTCTTGGCTATCAACTATCTTTAGTAATTCGTCTAAACCTAATATTCTAAATACATTATACACTTTATCGGCTAAACCAAAAAGTATCATTTTAGTCTTGCTTTCCTCAAAATCTTGGATGTAACTCATAAAAACACCAAGTCCAGCAGAAGAAATGTATTGCAATTTCTTGCAGTCAATAATCAATGATTTCTCCCCCTCTTGGATTGCATTAGCAATTGCGTTATCGAGTAAAAGACAAGAACTTGCATCTAAATCACCATCTAATTCAATTTGGAAGTAGGCTTCACTTTTATTGGTAGTAATATTCATAGTGTATTTAATTTTTTAACATCAATAAATAATATAAGCATATTTTTATAAAAACTATATAAAACGAATAATTAAAAAAGAATAATCATCTGCCAAAAGATTTGTTCCTGTAAATTGGTACAAATCTGCAATGATTTCATCGGCTATTTGTTTCGTAGTAGCTTGATGATGATTTTGGAGTACTATTTTTAACCTATCATAACCATATTCTTCTCCAGTAGGGTTATGTGCTTCAATGATTCCGTCTGTAAAAATTAACATCAAATCACCTGATTGATAAACAAAATTTGATTTTTGAATATGTTTTGCATAATCCTTATTTCTGATAATCCCCAAACCAAGACCTTTGCTATGTAAATATTTACAATTCTGTTCTTGATGCTGAAATAATAAGGCTGGGCAATGTCCTGCTCTTGCAAAATCTACTGAATGATTTAAGGTGTCAATGTAAAAAATACTTAGCGTAATGAAGGATGTTTTCTCTAGACATTTACTCAAGGCATTGTTTGCCAATATCATAAATTCTTCAGGAGATAATTCTAACTGAACAAGGCTATGAAAAATTCCTTTCATTTGAGCCATATTGAAAGCGGCACTTGTTCCGTTTCCAGAAACGTCTCCAATAACTATTATAGTTTTATGTTCAGAGAATTTAAATATATCATAGTAATCTCCTCCTACCTCATCTGCTGCTTTAGAGAAAGCATGTAATTCTATATTGATATTCAACATTAAGCTTTCTGGAAGCAAACTTTTCTGAACTTCTTTGGCAATTTTTCTTTCTTCATGATACCTTTCGTTTTCTATAGCATCATTTACCAGTTTAAAGTTTTTGATGGCTAGACTCGCTTGGCTTACAAAGCTGTAAGTAATATCCACCATTTCTTTATCAAAGCCATCTAATAAATTTTTCAATAATATCAATGTTCCAAGCTTCTGGTTGTTGCTCGATAAAGGAATGATAAGTATAGAGCGGTACGATAATGTTTGAATTCTATCTGCAAAAGGAATTGCTTTTACATCTTTGATATAATGTGGCTCTGAAGAAATATTGATGTTGTTTTTTCTCAAAACTTTTTTGATTTCAAATACATCTATCTCGTCTATGTCTCGATTCAAAAAAGCTTCGTATTTGCCTTGTTCGTTGTTTATTTCTAGCCAACCCGCATCTGCCATTACAGTATCTATACAACTATCGATAAGTACATTATACACTTCCTCTTTGCTATCGCCCATAGAAATAGATTGGCTTAGCTTTTGAAAAGACATTACTTCTCCAAATTTCTTCTCAAAGACGGAAGAGGTAGGCAAATGAAATAATAGAACTAATAAAGTGATAGTACAATTAAGTAGAAGAAATGTAAAGTTGGCTATGGTAAATGTGTTGTTAGCCATATTCACCAGTATAGTGGTATCTAATCGATATACAAATACTTGTTGTAAAAAAGTTAAGTTGATAATAAGGATTAAAACAATAAAAGCTATACTTTGCCATTTTTGTTTGTAATTCAAAAAAGCAACCCATTTGAGATTAAAAGACAGGAAAATACCAAGTAAAGTGATGGGTAAGGTGGCAATAAAAAATTTAACTGAATAAATATCGGAATTAAAGAAATTAGTAAACGAACTTAGCAAGACAAGTACTTCAAAAACTCCCCAAGCAGAATAAGTAAATTTATTTTTATGGTATAAAATTAATTTTTTCCAAACATAAAATCCATTAGCTAAAAAAACAACCATTAAGGCGGTATTAATATGGTAGATGATATTTTCCCATAAAATACTGTCTTCCATCTTATGAAAAGGAATCAGATAAATTAGAAATTTTATCAGCAAAGAAATAAGTATGGTAGAACCTCCAACCGCAAAAACTTGCCATAGATATTCGTTGAAGTTTCCGATTTTCTTAGACCCAACTTGCATTTTAAAAACCAGAAATACAACAATATAAAATATACTAAGCAAGGAGCGTGTTAGCAGGTCTGGAGTTTGGACATAGAGGTAGTATTGAAAATATTCTATCGCACAAATAGATAACCAACTAAGTATGGCGAGAATAATATAAAACCTAAAAAATATTTTACTACTCATGAATAAATCTAAAATTAACAGATAGTAAAATCTGAATTATAAAGCAATTTATAAATTAAATTCTTTATAATGAATGAATCGAATAATTAAGAAAATCTATTGAAAATTTATTTTCCAATGAATACAACTCTTATCTACTATAGTTAGGTGCTTCTTGGGTAATCTGCACATCATGTGGGTGACTTTCTTTGACCCCTGCTGCCGTAATTTTTACAAATTTTGCATTTTTCAAAACAGAAATATCTTTAGCACCACAATAACCCATACCTGCTTTTAGACCACCAACCATCTGATAAACAACTTCGGCTACATTGCCTTTAAAAGGCACTCTCCCTACTATACCCTCAGGTACAAGTTTTTTGGCGTCTTCTTCGGCATCTTGAAAATATCTATCTTTTGAGCCATCTTCCATAGCTTCTAAAGAACCCATCCCTCTATAGGATTTGAATTTTCTTCCTTCAAAAATAATAAATTCACCAGGTGACTCATCTGTGCCCGCCAACATTGAACCTACCATAATACTACTTGCCCCTGCTACTATTGCTTTCACAAAGTCTCCTGAAAATCTGATGCCTCCATCTGCAATTATAGGTACCTCATTGCCCACAGCCTTTGCCGCTTCATATACAGCAGATAATTGTGGAACGCCTACACCAGCTATAATTCTTGTGGTACAAATACTACCAGGACCAATGCCTACCTTTATTGCATCTGCACCAGCGTCTGCAAGCGCCCTAGCTCCTTCACCAGTCCCAACATTACCCACTACCATTTCCATATTGGGGAAAGTAGATTTGACTGATTTTAAAGCTTCTATCACCCCTTTAGAATGACCGTGAGCAGTATCTATACTAACAATATCTACTCCTGCATTCTTGAGGGCTTCTACGCGCTGAATAAGGTCGTGTGTAACACCTACTGCAGCACCCACCCTTAGCCTTCCAAATTCGTCTTTACAAGCTTCTGGTCTGTCTTTTCGCTTCAATATATCTTTATAGGTAATCAAACCTATTAACTTTCTGTCTTTATCAATGATAGGTAATTTCTCGATTTTGAACTCTTGTAATATATCTTCTGCCTTTGAATGGGTAATTCCTTCCATCGCAGTAATAAGATTATCTTTAGTCATAATCTCTATTACTGGCTTGGTAATGTCTTTTTGAAATCTTAAATCTCTATTGGTAACAATACCTACTAATTTGCGATTGCCATCTATTACTGGTATTCCGCCCACTTTGAACTCTTTCATAATATTCAAAGCATCTTGCAATGTAGCTGATTCATGAAGTGTTATAGGATCCATAATCATACCACTTTCGGAACGCTTTACTTTTCGAACTTGAGCAGCTTGTTCTTCAATAGACATATTTTTATGAATAAACCCTAATCCTCCCAAATGTGCCATTGCGATAGCCATCTGATATTCTGTAACGGTATCCATAGCTGCGGAGACCATAGGAATATTGATTTTAATATTTTTGGAAAGTTGGGTTACGGTATTAGCATCTCTTGGTAGAACCTCTGAATATGCGGGAACTAGCAATACGTCGTCGTAAGTGAGTGCTTCAAAAGCAATTTTGGAAGAGTCTAAAAACATAGCAAATAATTATAGTACTTATTTGCGGGATGAAGTTACTTTGTTTTTATCAGTAAAAAAAATCATTAGGAAAGTTCTCTTGGAAAATCTTCCAAAAATTTCAATTCTGAATCTGTTGTTAGAAAACAAATAACTTGATTTGATTGATTATTCTACCCTAAATATTTGGTCTATATTGTTATTTCTAATAAATCCCAAAAAATGTGAATCTGAATCTATCGTTATGATTAACTTAGAAAAAAAATTTGATATTGATAAAGCAAATATTAATAATTTTTAAATACATCAGGTGGATTAATTTGTTTGCTATTAGTCTATCGTTATGGGCTGTAAGATATTTTCATTTCAACAATGAACTTATGGTATCTGAGCCAATTTCTGTTCTCCAATTCATTACCCTTAATAGTGCTATTTTATTGATTTCGGCTGGTGGCTACTGGATAAATAATTTTTATGATTATGAAATTGATAAAATCAACAAACCACATCAAAAGCAACTATTAGAGGTATTCTCTAAAAAACATATAATTTCTACCTATATACTAATGAACGGCTTAGGATTGATCTTAAGTGGATTATTGGGTGTAAAAAATTTTATTGTAAATGCCATTTGTATACTTCTTTTATGGGTTTATGCCGCCTATTGGAAAAGAAAAATATTTATTGGTAATGCTACTATTGCTATATTGTCTGTATTGGTCATTTTCGTCGCTGAATGGAATCTCAATAATTGGGCATTCATAAATAAAGACTTACTTTATTACGCTTCATTCTGTTTCCTTGTAACATGGGCTAGAGAGGTAGTAAAAGACATAGAAGATTTAGAAGGAGACACAATAATGGGTTGTTCTAGTCTACCTATTCGATTTGGAACAAGCTTTTCTAAATGGGTAATTCAAACTTTTAACCTGCTTATATTCATAAGTTTGATGTTGTATTTTATAGAGGTATCTAATATAAAAAAGCTATTTCTGAGCTTCTTCATTATGCTCCCAACAATACTTGTAAGCAGCAAGTTATATTGGGCAACTCAGAAAAAAGACTACAGAATGATAAGCCATTGGTATAAATACATTTTCTTTGCAGGTATATTTAGCTTATTGATTTAATAAAATGAAAATAAAAGTAGCTGTATTTTGTTCGGGCTCGGGAAGCAATGCCGAAAAGATATTTGAATATTTCAACAATCATTCAGAAATAGAAATTGCACTAATGATAAGCAATAAAAAAGACGCTTATGCATTAGAACGAGCAAAGAAATTCAATATACCTAGCTTAGTAATCAATAAAGAAGCATACCAAAAAGGCGAGTTGTTGATCTCGCTTAAGGAATATGATATCTCTTGGATAGTATTGGCGGGTTTTCTATGGTTAATTCCCCAATACTTGGTGAGTAAGTTCCCCAATAGAATAATCAATATACATCCTGCATTATTACCTAAGTATGGAGGCAAAGGGATGTATGGCCATTTTGTTCATGAAGCTGTGGTAAAGAATAAAGATACAGAAAGTGGAATGAGTATTCATTTTGTGAATGATCATTATGATGAAGGAGAAATAATTTTTCAAGCAAAATGTGCGATAACAGCTGAAGACAACGCTGAAGAGGTTGCAAAAAAAGTATTGAAAGTAGAACATCAATACTATGCCCCAACAATTGAAAAAACTATTTTAGAAAGCAAATAAAAGCTACTATTTAATTCAAAAACAATGAATCCTTTTTTACCTAAGCAAGTCAAATACAAATATTTTATTTTACCTATAATAAAAATCAATTAATATTGTTGATTAAAATAAAAACATTGAACAATCTTTTTACATATCGCCTAGTATTTATTCAAATAATTCTCCTACTGATTAGCATCGGCTTTGCAAGTGCTCAAGATGATAAAAGATCAGAGAGGCAGCGTTATTTTAATAGAGACAGTGTTCCTGAATTAAACTTAAAGCGAGATACCACAAAGGTTAATAACAAAAGAAAAAAGAAGATTAAAAAGAATGTATTTTATGGAAAAAAATGTAAAAAAGGGTTTACTAAAAAAGGCAAAAAAGCAAAACAGGTGCTTGAAATTTTTTGGTATCTGAAAAAGTTTGAATTACCCGACCCTTATATCAAAGACATTTATGTATTTGATATAAAAGAAAGAAAGATATTAGAGCGAGACGAGCTTCTAGAAACAGATAAATCTAGATACAAAGTGCTACATGGCCCCTACAAGCGTTCTGTTGGAGGAGAACCTGTAGAAATGGGTATATTCTATAATGGAATGAAACATAGCCGATGGGAGAAGTTTGGAAAAGGTTTTATTTTGCTCGACAAAGTCAATTTCTACAGAGGATGGCAAAAAGAAGCAGAGATAAGTTACTACGACAACGATAGAAAAAAAATAAAAGAAGTATTGCCCTACAAATTCAAAAACCTCAATGGGGTATATTATCTTTTTTCAGAAACAGGTCAAGTATTGATCCATGGTAAATATCAAGATGATCAGAAAGTAGGTAAATGGGTGGAATACTTTGCAGAAACAGGCAAGCGTAAAAAAGAAACCAAATACACTAATGACATTTATAAAGGGGAGCAATTACCCCCACAAGTAATTAACGAATGGGACGATAAAGGCACACCAATCATCAAAGACGGCAAACCATTTGACCCAAGTAAGAAAGGTAAAAGTATGCCTAAGAGAAAATCACCCGCCCCAAGTAAAAAGAAAGAGGAGAAAACAACTGCTCCATCTTCTTCCCCTGATAAAACTTCACCCAATTCAGATAAGAAAACAGAAGAAAAGAAAACATCTAATGTTATAGCTGAGCCAGTAATTCCGAGTACTAACAATGCAGATACCACAAAATCTATAGCTCCAAAACCCAAACTTAGTAAAGAAGAAATCAAAAAACTAAGAGAGCAAAGAATGAAATAATTATTCTTCTTGAATAGATTGTAGTTCTTTATTGTATGCTTCAATAGCACAAAAAATATCATAAGCCACCTGAATTCTTCCATACTCAGAGCTAAGATAAGCCTCATCTTCTTTATTGGATAAAAAACCAACTTCGACCAGTACGCTGGGTAAGTTAGTTCTCCAAAGCACAAGAAATCCTGCCTGCTTCACCCCCCTACTCCACCGGTCTTGTTGGTCAGAAAAATGTCTTTCTATTTGACTAGCCAGCATCAAACTATTTTGCAAATACATATTTTGAGAAAGAGAAAATAAGATATAAGACTCTGGAGCATTAGGGTTAAAATTATCGTATTTCTGCTTATAGCCTTTCTCAAGTAAGATGGCTGCATTTTCTCTTTGAGCAACAGCCATTTTTTGCTCTGTTTTATCTACCCCCATCACATAGGTCTCTGTTCCACACATCCATTCTGGACCAGCATTAGCATGAATAGAAATAAACAAATCTGCTTTGGCTTTATTGGCAATATTGGCTCTTTCATTTAGCTCGATAAACTTATCCTCTTTCCTTGTGTATATTACATTGAGTTGAGGATATTGCTTTTTTAACAATCGCCCTAATTTTAATACAATATCTAGGTTTACCTCTTTTTCTTTAATTCCAAGAATAGTGCCTATACAGCCTGGGTCTTTGCCACCATGTCCAGCATCTAGAACGATTGTTTTTAATACCAATTCACTTTGCTGGGCATAACCAAAAATAGATACTATGATAAAATAAACTACCATCAATAAGAATCTAATTTCGACAATCATAAAAACCGAACTAAGATTATCGAAGATAAATTTTATCTATAAAACGAGCCATTGCCCAATCTAACTCCGTTACTTTGTTGCCTACACTATGTGTTTGCAATCTAATCGTTACTTTATTGTAAACATTAGACCACTCTGGGTGATGATTGATTTGCTCTGCATATAAAGCTACTCTAGTCATAAAACTAAACGCTTCATTAAAATCTGAGAAAAGAAACGATTGCTCAAGGCTATTATTTGATTCTGTCCACATTCAAAATATCATTAATAGAAAAGGAAATAGGAAATAAAGGGAATTCATTAAATTGGAAACTAAATTTAATCAAATTTAAACCAACACATCGAATAAAAATAAAAATCGTATCCAATAGTATGAAAAGAGCGTTTGGAATTTGCTTGATTTTATTACTATTGGTGAAGGTTTGTTTAGCTCAAAATACACCTTTAAAAAATCCATTTTTTGAAGAATCGAATTTTTTCAACAGTAATTGGGAAAAGAAAAATTTCTTGGCATTACAAAACAATCAAAACCCTAAGCCTTTAAATTTTTTTATTAGCTATGAAAAAAACGTCAATGAAGCTATCTATAAGAAATATGCTACTATCCTTGAAAAAGAAACCCAATATTGGTCAGGTCGAAAAATCAAAAATAAATTAAAGTATTTGAAAAGAATCTTTGAACACGTTCATCTTATCTATTTAAAAAAATACAGAACCTACACCACTTTCCCTCAATTATTTGAAAACAATGGTTATGACTGCCTTACAGGAACAACATTATATGCTCTTATTTTTGAATCATTGGGTTTCCAATACACCATTTACGAGACAGCTAATCATACTTACTTAATAGTAAAATTAGGTCAAGAAACAGTATTATTTGAATCTACAGATGCACTGTCGGGATTTATTTCAGACCCAGAAATTATAGAAGAAACAATTCAAAAATACGCCTCACAAATCGCCCCAGATTTCAATAATATAATAGGAATGATCGGACAAAAAAAAACTGTTTTTGCTCCTTATAAAACTTATAGTGAGAAAATTTCTATCTACCAACTTGCTGGTCTATACTACTATAATCAAGGGATTGTAGATTACAATTTAAAAAACTACAAAGCATCTATTTATACTTTAGAGAAAGCATACACCCTCTATCAAAGCAAAAGGATTCTTAGTCTGCTAATTGTTTCAATTCAAGAAATGCTCAAAACCGAAAATCTCCCCTATTCTGAAATAAAGAAGTACACCGCCAAAACAAAATTCTATTCTTCCTTGAATCCAGAATTTTTTGATTAAAAATTAGTTGGGAGAAAAATTAATTTAAAACTGAATCCACATAATCTTGTTATTATCAAAAATAAAAATAAAATAAAAATGACCTCCCATATAAGTATTCTCCATCACATCGGTAAACTTTTATTAATTTTAATCATCGCTTTTGAATCTTGTAAATCCAACACCACACCAAAACCAATGAACAAAAACACCAAAACATATACTCTTCTTGGGCTTGGAGATTCCTACACTTTCGGACAGAATGTATTAGCAGAAGAACGATACATCTCTCAATTATATCAAATGTTAATTTCAAAAAAATATAATTTTTCTGCCCCCAAAATTATTGCCCAAACTGGCTGGACAAGCTCAGAATTACTAGAAAATATAAAAACCAACTCAGATAAAAACAACTACGATTTTGTATGCTTATTGATTGGTGTAAACAACGAATTTAGGGGCTTCCCTGTAGAAAGTTATAACGAAGAATTTATAAAATGTATAGACACTGCCATACGCCGAGCTAATAACGACCCTAGCCATGTATTTGTGTTATCAATACCAGACTATAGCGTAAGCTCATTTGCAGGCAAACAGACAATACCTAATAACATCTCTAACAGAATAGATGCCTATAACAAAATCAATCAAGCCATCACCAATGAAAAAAAAGCCCATTATATAGAAATTACCGAGGACAGCAGATTGGCCCTCACCGACAATACCCTCATAGCCTCTGATGGGCTTCACCCTTCTGCGATAATGTATAAAAATTGGGCAGAAAAAATACTTCCATTAATAATAAATGAAATTAAATAAATTCTAGAAAGCGAAAAAACTTTATATTGTATCTACAAGTACAAACCACAACAATGATGATACTAATGAAAACAGCTTTTGACAACATTACCCCAGGAGATTTATTTGCCCTGTTGATAGGTCTATTTATCTTTTCTTTGGTGATGTATTTTGTAATGAAAGCAAAAAAATAACTCTCCAATAATAATAGATTACAAACTACCAATGATACTTAGCACTAATAATATTTTAAAAAAGATAAACACAGAAATCAATACTTTCAAGTATGGGTCGCATCCCCAAAACCTATATGAGCCTATCAGCTATCTCATGGATTTGGGTGGTAAGAGGCTAAGACCAATGCTTGTATGCTATGCTTATAGTTTATTTGAAAATGACATTTCAACCATCATTAAACCTTCTATAGCAGTAGAAATATTTCACAATTTCACTTTAATGCATGATGATATTATGGACAACGCCCCACTTAGAAGAGGCAAACCCACTGTGCATGAAAAATGGAACAACAATATTGCCATACTTAGCGGAGATGTGATGTTGGTGAAGGCTTATCAAATCTTAGAAACATTAGCACCTTCTCACTTCAAAAAAGTTTTTCCAGCTTTCAATCAGTGTGCTGCCGCCGTGTGTGAAGGACAGCAACTTGATATGGACTTCAGCCAGAAAAAAGTAATCTCGATGGATGAATATATAGAAATGATTCGTCTAAAAACTGCGGTTTTACTTGGGTTCAGTCTAGAAATGGGTGCAATAATAGGGAACGCCAATGATGAAAATATTCAGCACCTAAAATTATTTGGAGAAGAAATTGGCATAGCTTTTCAAATCGCAGATGATTTATTAGATGCATACGGACAGGCAGATAAATTTGGAAAAAAAGTAGGAGGTGATATTGTAGAAAACAAGAAAACATTCCTTTCTATTAAAGCATTAGAAATTGCTTCCAAAAGCGAACAAAAATTACTAGAGAATTATTTTTCTGACCAAGAAATCTCTGCTGAGCAAAAAATTGAATCGGTAATGAAAATATACAATAGCTTGAATATATATGAAATTACCAAAGAAGAAATCAATAAATACTTTGAAAGTGCACTCCTTCATCTAGGAAAAGTAAAGTGCGATATTTTTAGAAAAGGTTTACTCAAAAAATTCATTGCCGAATTAATGGAAAGACAAAATTAAGCTAGAACGAATAGCCATTTAACAATGGAACTATAAGCATTTATTATTTTAAAAAATATCAATTGATGAAAAAAATAATAAAATTTGATATTGTGCGAAATGCAAAAGACCTTATCCTTATTGGGGTTGGAATAGTATCTGCTAGCTTTGGTTTAAAAGGCTTTCTCCTACCCAACAATTTTATCGATGGCGGTGTAACAGGTATTTCTTTGCTAATCAGCGAGGTTACTTCACTTCCCTTATCTATTCTTATTCTAATCGTGAATATCCCATTTATTATTATGGGATTCAAACAGGTATCTGCAAAATTCGCCATTAAATCTTTGTTAGCAATTACAGGACTAGGAATAGCTTTAGCTGTCCTAAATTATCCTACTATCACCAACGACAAATTGCTTATTTCTGTCTTTGGTGGCTTCTTTCTTGGCATGGGAATAGGGCTATGCATTAGGGGTGGTTGCGTAATTGATGGAACAGAAATCCTAGCTATGGCAGTAAGTAAAAAAACTGGTCGTACTATAGGAGACATTATACTTATCTTCAACATCGTAATATTTAGTGTAGCAATTTTTTTACTAAGCGTAGAAGTAGCTCTTTACGCTATTCTAACCTACTTTTCAGCTTCTAAGACTTTAGACTATATTCTTCATGGTATAGAAGAATATATAGGCGTTACCATTATCTCAGATCACCACCAAAAGATAAAAAAACAAATTATTGAAGAAATGGGTAGAGGAGTAACTATCTACAAAGGTAAAAAAGGACTAAACGAAACTGAAATAGATATTCTATACACTATCGTTAGTCGCTTAGAGACCAATAAACTCAAAGAAGAAATTAACAATATAGACCCAAATGCATTTGTAATTGAAGACCCAGTAAATGATACCAGAGGAGGAATGATAAAAAAGAAAACTTACCATTGAATTTCCAAACCAATAGTATCAGAATTTAAAAAAAGACCATTAAGTATTCTTACAGACAATATCTTTTAGACAGTCTACCCATTGAGTGCTATCATTAAGGCTCTCTACCAACTGCCAATGATGCCCACCTTTTTCTTCAAATAATTCTTTATACTCTACACCACCCTCTATGGTAGTCTCTAAGCAGTCTGCAATAAAAGAAGGTGAAAACGCCAAAACGCTTTTTACCCCTTTATCAGTAAGCGATTTGATAATGTCGTCGGTATAGGGTTTTATCCAAGGTGTTTTACCTAATCTAGATTGAAAGCATACGGTATATTTATCTTCTGGTATTCCTAACTTTTCTACAAGTAGCCTTGTAGTAGCGTAACATTGAGCTCTGTAACATAGTTTATTTTTGCTATGATAAGTAGAACAACAATCACCAAGCTTACAATAATTATCGATGGAAGACTTTAGAATTTGTCTTTCTGGCAAACCATGATAGGTAAATAGTATATGGTCATATTCTCTTTCGGCAAGATATTTCTGACCCAAAGCTACAAATGAATCTATAAAAAGTGGATGCTCAAAGAAATTGCTTATCACTTTTATATTAGGAATCAATTCCCATTGCATAATTACTCGCATGGCTTCTTCTACAGCAGAACCAGAGCTCGCAGAAGCATATTGAGGAAAAAGTGGAATAATAATAATTTCATCAAAACCTTTTCCTTCAAACTCTTTAGCAGCTTCTTCTATACTTGGGCTCTGATAACGCATTCCTAAGCTTACATGGTAATTTTTATCTAGAGCTTGTTGAAGCAAGTTTTTTACTCTTACTCCATAAAACTTCAGCGGTGAGCCTTCTGGCTGCCATAATTCTTTATAGACCTTAGCAGACTTAGGAGCTCTGAATGGTGCTATAATCCCATTGATTAATAAAAAGCGGCTTACAAATGGAATATCTATTACCCTTCTATCCATCAAAAATTCTCTTAGATATTTTCTTACATCTCTGGTATTGGGGCTGTCTGGTGTGCCAAGATTGATAAGAAATACGCCTACTTTCTTTTTAACTGATGCCATTAGTAAATAAATTAATCTTAAATAAAGTCTGCAAATTAAAAACTCTATGATTTAATTTACTAACAATTATTAATAGAATTAGTTTCGTTACCTTGATTGAACATTTAAAACCCCTATTCACCAATCGATTTAAGATTAATGATTTTTTAAATTTTAGTTTTTAAAAATAATCTATACCTTTGCACCCTAATCTATAAGCTATACTCTCAGATTGCAGATTTAAAAAGTTAGTATAGAGGCACTCGTAGCTCAATTGGATAGAGCACCTGACTACGGATCAGGAGGTTTGGGGTTCGACTCCCTACGAGTGCACAAGTTTTTTAGATAGTTAATTTTTTTATCATTCAAAAAACAAACAAATACATTATACCAAATTTACGCTCTTATTTATAGAATACTTTGTAAATGATTTGATTTAAGGTTTGCAAATACTGCCTGTACAAAAAAATAGGCGAAAAGAAAGTAAATAAAGGAAATTCTAGAATAGAGCGTTTGTCTATCTTTCTCCTTTTTACTTGGAAATTAAAATTTCTAAAACTATTTATTTAATTTTATTAGATTTTTAAAACATCACCTGCGGATAGTGGTTGATAACAAATATTTACTCCTAGTTTAAACTCTCTTTGTATGCTGGAACAGAAAATAAAAGAATCGATAAGAGAAATAAAAGATTTCCCCAAAACAGGAATATTTTTTAAGGATATCACTCCAATTCTGAAAAATCCAGTCTTAGTAAATGAGATCGCAGATGAATTGGTAAAACAGATGTCAGCCCTAAAGTTAGATGCTATAGCTTGCATGGAAAGTAGAGGTTTTTGGTTTGGAATGTTGATGGCACAGCGATTGAATATTCCTTTTATTCCTATTAGAAAACTTGGAAAGTTACCCTATGACACCTTATCCTATACCTATGAACTTGAATATGGTAAAGCAACCATGGAGATCCATAGCGATGCATTGAAAAAAGGTTGGAATGTATTGGTACACGACGATCTTCTGGCAACTGGAGGCACGGCCTGTGCCGCAGCTGAGTTAATTAAAATGCAAGGTGGAGTAGTGGCTGGTTTTAGTTTTGTGGTTGAACTCAGTTTTCTGTCAGGAAGTGAGCGATTGGAAAAATATTCATCAAATATTCAATCTTTGGTTTCGTATTAAATGGAAAATTCAGCCGCATATTGGATCGAAGCCTTACAGTTACAACCCCATCCCGAAGGAGGATTCTTCAAAGAGGTTTATAGAAGTGAAGAGGCAATTCCTCCTGTAGGATTACCTGAGCGGTATTTGAGCCCTCGCAACATGAGCACTTCCATCTATTTTTTATTGAGATCAGAAGATATTTCTGCGTTCCACCGCATAAAGTCGGATGAAATATGGTTTTATCATGCAGGTAGTTCAGCAGACATTTACATCATTGAAGATAGGAAGTTGAGGCTTGAAAAAATTGGGATGAACAGAAAAAGGGGAGATCAATTGCAAATATTATTGCCTAAAAATTCTTGGTTTGGATCAAAAGTTACGGATAAAGATTCATTTATATTGGTGAGCTGTACAGTAGCTCCAGGCTTTGATTTTGAAGATTTCGAATTGGCAACTAGAAAAGAACTATTGATAGAATATCCAGAATTTGAAGCTGAAATAATAATACTAACAAAAGCATAGGATAGAAACATTATGGATTTCTCGTGAAAAAAGCTGAATATTCTGGAGGAGTTTTCATCTTCCTATTTTAAAACAATCCTGAATATCATCAAAAAGTCTTAGTTTCTTGTGGTATAGAGCATACTGACTCGACCTAAAAAGTTTACTGTTAAATTGATTCATATTGCTCTAAATTTATGATTCTATTATAGTCCTTTATTGGGTTTACAAACGAGTCTAAAAATCGAACAGGGTTGTCTTTTTTTACAAATTCTTCCATGTTCCCTTCTAAATTTGAAATCGGTCTTGAGGGGGTAAATAGGGCATATTGGGTATCTATTTTACCTTTTAAAATTTAATTACAAGTTCTTTTCCTGTTATTATTTGATATATTTAAAAAAAAATAAACGATAGTTTTTTCACAGGCTGACGATTAGTGGCAAGTTTTGACGACATTCCGTATTAATCCTTTATGACCGCATATGAATTACAACCCTTCAGCTTATTTAGAACTTATGAAAGTTGTTTTGACGGATTATTATCCTTCAAACAAAATAGAGTTTTATTCTCTTAGTAAGCTAAGACAGACATGGAAGATCAAGATTTTAAATCAACTGGATAGACTGTTAAGCAATTGGAACTTCACCGTCAATAAAACAAAAACTGTATTACCCGAAACTAGAGCAAACGGTTACGACTGGCCAGCCAATGCTTACACAATGATTGGCATTAACCGCTTAACAAACATTGAATTTTGCATTAGGTCTATAGTAAAAAGAAATATTCAGGGCGACCTTGTTGAAGCTGGTATTTGGAGAGGTGGGTCTGTCATTTTCATGAAAGCTGTTCTTAATGAGTTAGCTGTATATGACAGAAAAATATTGGCTGCTGACTCTTACAACGGACTTCCTAAACCTGACAAAAATTACCCTGCTGATATTAAGAACATACTTTATCGTGAAAACATTTTAGCTGTTTCATTGGAAGATGTAAAAAATAATTTTAGAAGATTTGGGCTATTGGATTCAAGCATAATTTTTCTTGAAGGACTATTTAAAAATACGCTTCAGAATGTGCCAATAGACAAAATCTCATTATTACGACTAGACTGTGATATGTATGAATCAACAATAATTGCTCTAAGCAACCTGTATCCAAAACTATCTGAAGGTGGATTTATCATAATTGACGACTACAATTCTTTTAATGAGTGCAAAATTGCCGTCGATGACTTTAGGAAGCAACTAGGAATTGTGGAGACGATAATTGAAATTGACAAAGAAGCTATTTACTGGCAGAAAAATACTAAAACTAATGGAAATTAAACACATATACTGGTTTGCTTACTTCAACCTTTCCGAGCCAAGTGTAAGGTATAGAGCAAAATTTCCATTGCAACAACTCAAGGACAAACACGGCATTTCATTTTCAATTGTTTATCCAGGTTACGACTTTCAAAATTTAGGCAAATTCATTCTGACATTTTTCTCATCTCTGTTTTTTAGAAAGAAAAACTCAATAATCGTGTTCCAGAAGATTTACACTAGAGGAATTTATGCGACAGCTTTAAAAGTGCTTTTGTTTTTTAGACCACAGCACACTCTTTACGACATTGACGATGCCGAGCATACAAGACGACCTGCACAGACAATTCATCACTTTATGAAAAAATGTTCCGCTTGTTCGGCAGGAAGTAAATCACTTGTGAACTACATCAGACAGTTTAATCAAAATGTTTTCCTGTTGACTTCACCTGTTATTGACCACGGCTTGACAAAAACCGAGTTAGAAAAAACTTTGACTGTTGGTTGGGTTGGTTATTACAGTGATCACCGACAAAGCTTGACACAGTTGTTTTTTCCTGCACTTCACGACATTGACTTTCCACTAAAACTTAAACTGCTTGGCGTTGCAGACAAGTCAGAGGAGCAAGAGATTAAATCTTTCTTCAAGAATAATAATAACATTTCAGTTGAAGCGCCACTTGACTTGGACTGGCTTGACGAACAATCCATTTATGAAACTATCGCAACATTTGACATTGGCATTTCACCGCTTATAGACAATGAGTTTAATCGTGGTAAATCTGCTTTTAAACTAAAGCAATGCTTGTCTTGCGGTGTTCCAGTATTAGGTAGCAGTGTAGGAGAAAACAAACAGTTTCTTCAAGACGGTGTGAACGGCTATTTGTGCAACAAACCCAATGACTATTTTCAAAAACTATATACAATCAAAAGTTCACAGAACGGCAGCTACTCAAAACTTAGCATGAACGCAAAGAGAACTTTCCCTATATTTAGCATTGAGAATTATTGCTCAACATTTATAAACTATTTCAAATGACGACAGGTCCTCGTGAGAAAAGTAAACCAGCCTTTAACAACTAAGTCTTCGTGGTGGCTGCAAGCCAAGCCATAAAGATGGTGTTGAACGAAACCTTCGGTAGCCGCAGATACATTTGTGTAAGAAGACAGTGTTCAATTTAAGCCCTACGCTGAACGACATTTTTGAAAAAAACGAAATAAGTGAAGCAGAAAAAAATTAACAATAGCAAACACAGACAAACTTAGGGTTCGACTCCCTAAACTTGCACTTCAAAGGAACCCCTCCTAGTTCTTCCTTTTTTATTGATTATTTTATTGATTATTTTATTGATTGGATAAAAAGACATAGAATTCCCCTAATAATAAGTAAAAACTTATAAATTTTGACCTTTTTACAAGCTCAGTTGAATATTTCATTATGTATATTTGAACAATCTATAACTTAATTTTATTTAATTAATTAATCTAAAAACTTATGAAAAAAATACTTTTATCATTACCACTTTTATTGTGCACATTATTTGTAAATGCACAAGCTCTTACAAAAGGCGATGGAGTTCTAAACCTAGGAATAGGATTTGGAGGAGGCTATGTTTACTCTGGAGCAACAACTACTGTTCCTCCTGTACATGCTTCATTTGAAAAAATAATTACCGATGAAATCGGACCAGGAAGAATAGGTATAGGTGGATTAGCTGGATACTCTGCTGGAAAGTATGAATACCCAAGCTGGTTCGGTACTGGAGAATATGGAATTAAAACAACTTCTATAGTCATTGGAGCAAGAGGAGCTTACCATTTTAATTTTGTTAAAAACGATAAATTAGACTTGTATGCAGGAATTATGCTAGGATATAATATCGGTTCTACTAAATGGTATTTTGACAGTTCTATTTCACCTGCAACACAAACTTTGCTAGAAAGCACCAATTCTGCTTCTTATGGTGGTTTAATATATGGTGGATTTATAGGTGCACGTTATTTATTCACTGAAAAAATAGGTGCATTTGCTGAACTAGGATACTCTATAGCATTATTCAACCTTGGTCTAACAGTAAAATTCTAAAAACAACTACTCATTTTTAGGTTATAGATTAATCTTTTAGCCCTGATAGGTTTTTCAGAAACTTATCAGGGCTAAAATTTATTCTAAAGATTTTATCTTCAAGCCTACTGATTTTAAGCCTTGCAATGGACTTATTCTCATGTGTTGGCTTATTTTTAATGAATATTTCCCAGCATAAGGAAAAGAATAGTTTTTTAAATAAAATAATTTAGCCTCTAAATCATAGGTATCAGTGAAGCCTTCGCCAAGGGGCTTTCCAGATTTTTCTTCAAAGAGCATCAATTGATCTAGCTTATTCAGCAACTCTTTGCCTGTAGAATCTACCAAGGTGTATTTGATGTATAAATTATAAAAATTATACTGGTTATCGTACCTCAACAATAAATATAAATCTTTAGCTTGTTTAGGAGTGTTAATATCAAAGTCAAATTCATAAACATCAGCTTCTGCCCAAGATTGAGAGGAGAAATCATGCACTTCTGAAAATTCTAATTTTTTGTCACATCCTGAGAAGACAAGCAATACGGCAAAAATAAAACCTATAAAACAACACCTATTGAATAAATTATACATCATGGTTGAAGTGGTTCATTAGGTTTATTATTTCTAGGAGCATTATTGCCCTGTTGTTTATTGTTAGGCTTATTCCCTTTGTATCTATTGCTTCTTTGTTGGTTTTGTTGGTTTGTGGGTGTAGAAGAGTTATTCTGAAAATTTTCTCTAGGTTTAATGTTATTATTAGGCTTTAATTCAGCCGATGTATTTTTGTTTTGGTTTTGCTCCGACCTTGGTGAATTATTGGGGTTCTGAGTGGGATTTTTCTTTTGAGAATTTCCTTGGGTATTGGTATTTAATTTATTAGGATTCGAGTTAGGGTTGGGATTACTTTTCTTCTTTTTATTAGAATGATTTCCTTTTTTGAATTTATCATCAAATCTAGCTAACTCTATTTTATCTTTACTTGCTTTTTCCTCTTCTTTATTTTCAGCTTGGTCTAGTTCTAGCGAACTTGGCAAAACACCTTTTTTATTCTGTTCTAAAATTTCGTTTACTCTATCTACAGACAATTGGTACCAATTGGTATCTTCTTTATAACCAAACCACATAATACGTCTAAAAATATCGGTTTTTTGCAAAAATGCTTCTCCTTTTTGTGTAAGTAGTGGCTTTTCTACTTCTGGAATTGATTTCAATGCATCCATATAAGTATCTAACTCATAATTTAAGCAGCATTTCAAACGACCACATTGGCCTGATAATTTTGCAGGGTTAAGAGAAAGATTCTGATATCTAGCTGCAGTAGTAGAAACATTCTTAAAATCAGTAAGCCAAGTAGAGCAACAAAGTTCTCTGCCACAAGAACCAATACCACCTAACCTTCCGGCTTCTTGCCTTAGGCTGATTTGTTTCATTTCTATTCTTACTTTAAATTCTCCAGCAAGAAGCTTAATGAGGTCACGAAAATCTACCCTATCTTCTGCTGAATAATAAAATGATGCTTTGGTATTGTCTGCCTGATACTCAACATCGGTGAGTTTCATAGCTAATTTCATTTCATTAATAATATTTCTGCTACGGTATAATGTACCAGCCTCTCTATTTTTCGCCGACTCGAATTTCTCTAGGTCTTTATCTGTTGCTTTACGATAGATTTGTTTTACTTGATCATCATTAACAAAGCCTTTCTTTTTTATCTGTATCCTTACCAACTCACCTTGAAGCGATACATAACCAATATGATGACCTCCCTGAACCTCTACAACTATTGGATCTCCATTATATAATTCCAAACGATTAACATTTCTATAATATTCTTTTCTGCCTCCTTTAAACCTAACCTCTACAATATCAAATTTGGGCAAATCAATAAATTCCATATTGCTCAGCCAATCGAATGCATTCATTTTATTGCAGCCACCAGAGCTACACCCTCCAGATTTTCCGCACCCGCCACCGCCTGAAGAACTACATCCACCACTTGTGCCACAACTACTACATGCCATAATTTATATTTTAAATAATTTAATCCCTATTTGATTTCTAATTTCAATAAATAATTGTTTTTCAACGCTATCATTGCTCTTTTTCTGCCTCAATTTTCTCAAACCTCAAAACATCTTTACCTATATCTCTTCTGTAATATTTATTTTTCCATTGAATAAGCTCTGCTGCACGATTACTTTTTTGTAATGCATCAGAAATATTATTCCCAAGAGAGGTGAGTGCCATCACCCTTCCTCCATTAGTAAATGTTTTGTGGGCTTCTTTTTTAGTACCTGCATGAAATACTAACGTGTCTTTAGAAATATTATCAAGCCCCAATATTTCATCGCCTTTATTATATTCTCCTGGATAACCTCCCGCAACCAGCATTAAGGTAGTAGCAGATTGTGCTGTTGTACTAATAGTTATTTTATCTAATTGTTTATGAGCTACAGCTTTTAATATTTCTACAAAGTCATTCTCTATTCTTGGAATTACAACTTCTGTTTCTGGGTCTCCCATTCGAGCATTGTACTCAATAACATAAGGGTTTCCGCCTACATTAATCAAACCAAAAAATATAAACCCAACATAATTGATATTTTCAGCTTTAAGACCATTGATAGTAGGCAATATAATTTGTTCTGTTACTTTTTGCATAAAAGACTCATCAGCAAATGGCACTGGCGATACTGCCCCCATGCCTCCTGTATTAAGCCCTGTATCTCCCTCCCCTATTCTTTTGTAATCTTTAGCTTCGGGCAATAATAAATAATTTTCCCCATCTGATAGTGTAAAAACAGATAGCTCTATTCCATCCAAAAATTGTTCTACAACAACTTTAGCACTTGCTTCCCCAAACTTTTTTTCCGCCAACATTTCTGTCAAAGTAGCTTTTGCCTCTTCTACGGAGCTGGTTATAATTACCCCTTTACCTGCTGCTAATCCATCGGCTTTAAGTACTATGGGAGTGGGGTGAGTTTCTAGATAGGCTATACCTTCTTCAAGTTGTGTGAAATCAAAAGTTCGTGAACTTGCGGTAGGTATGCCATATTTATTCATGAATTGTTTAGAAAAATCTTTGCTACCTTCTAACTGAGCTCCTTGTTTATTAGGGCCTATAATTGCAATAGAGCTAAGCAAAGTATTGCTTTCAAAAAAATCTACAATCCCTGCTACAAGTGGTACTTCTGGCCCAACAAGTACAATATCTATCTGATGAGATAAACAAAATGCTGCAATCTTTTCGAACTCTAAAACATCTATCTCTACATTAGTAGCAACAGTTGAAGTACCAGCATTTCCTGGAGCAACGAATAGTTGATCACACAATGGGCTTTGAGCTATTTTCCATGCAAATGTGTGTTCTCTTCCTCCTGAGCCAAGTATTAGTATATTCATATTTAATTTCGTAAGATTTACAAAATAACAAAAAAAAGGGAAGAATCTTTGATAGATTTTCCCTTTTAATACAAAAAAGTATAATGTTGGATTAATTAGCTACTTCTGAAAGGAATTTAATTCTCATTAATCTAAGTTCTTCTTCAGAATAATCTGTGTCTTCAAATTCTTTTATAGCAAGAGCAATATTGTCATTTTCAGCATTCATAAAATATTCATAGATTTCTGTTTGTCTTTCTTTATCTATCACTTGATTAATGTAATAATCAATATTTAATTTTGTTCCAGAGTAGCAAATATGTTCTATCTCTTCTATGACTTCAGCTAAAGTGATATCTTTAGATTCTGCGATCTCGTCTAAATCTATTTTTCTATCTATTTGTTGAATAATAAAAATTTTTATTTTCGATTTATTGACGGATGATTTTACCACCACGTCTGTAGCAGTTACAATATCATTATCTTCTACATATTTGGTGATAAGATCTAGAAAAGGTTTTCCAAATTTCTGAACCTTGCCCATGCCCACACCATTAATTCTACTAAGCTCATCAGTTGTGGTAGGAAATAAGGTTGCCATTTCTTCTAGAGAAGGGTCTTGGAACACCACGTAGGGTGGCAAGTCTTTCTCTGCTGCTACTTTTTTTCTTAATTTTTTTAATGCATCAAACAATGCTGGATCATAAGCCTTAGCAGTAGCTGCTTGTTTGGCTACTTCTTCTTCTGAGGCTTCTTCAGAAAAATCATGGTCTAAGGATATTTGAATAGGTTTAGGATTTTCTAAATAATCTTGTCCTTTATCAGTAATTTTTAATGCTCCAGCACTATCTACATCTTTTTCTAATAGGTCTTCAAGCACTAATTGTCTGAAAATGGCATTCCAAGTTTCTCTAGAGGTTTCTTTGCCTTTACCCCAAACTTCTAGCTTGTGATGGTTGTAGCTTTTGGTATATTCTGTGGGGGTACCAGTAACAACATCAATCAAATGATTGGTGTCAAATCTTTCCTCTGTTAAATCAACAGCATTAATGGCAAGTAAAATTTCCTGCATAGACTCAAATTTTTCTTTAGGTTTTATACAATTATCGCAAAATCCGCAATCTTTTTCCAAATGTTCACCAAAATAATGTAACAATTGTTTTACCCTACAGACAGAAGACTCTGCATAAGAAGACATTTCATCTAAAAGTAATTTTGCATTTTCTCTCTCTGCAACGGTTTTATCTTTGTTAAATTTTTCTAATTTATAAATATCCTTTTGCGAATAGAACATAATACAATTCCCTTCCAAACCATCTCTTCCAGCTCTACCT
>REBA01000068.1 GCA_004294225.1 Cytophagales bacterium
AGTCAGTTTTTAACGCAAGTAACGGGTTCTACATTTACAGAATTTAATTTTTATGAAAACTGGATGCGATTTTTAGGAAAAGATTTTGTTTCGCCCATTGCGGAAAGTTGGAAAGGCTATTATAATTATTATTTGGAAGATACTTCAAAAGTTATTGAAGATGAGCCTTGTTATCAAATAGTTGTAAAACCTAAAAGAATTGCAGATTTAGCTTTTTCTGGCAAAATTTGGATTACTAAAAATGGTTATGCTTTAAAACGCTGCGATTTGCAAACTGCCAAAGGCACAAATGTAAACTTTGTGGATAAAATTAAAATTCAACAAGATATGATGAGAACTTCGGCTGGACCTTGGCTGACAAAAAAGCTTCGTTTCCTTGTCGATATGGCAGATGTAGGGGATAGTACAGCTGGTTTATTGATTAAATTTTATGTTTCTAATAAAGATATTAAAATTGAAAATGCAGAAAAACCACTTGCTTTTTTTGATGCTGCTGTCGAAGTAAACGAGGATGCTACTGAAAAAGGTGATGCCAATTATTTTGAAGCCAATAGGCACGATTCGCTTTCGGTTATGGATAAGCAAGTTTTTAAAATGGTGGATACCATTCGGAATTTACCTATTGTTAAAACGTATATAGAAGTTGTAGATATTGTTGTGAACGGACATAAAAAGTTGGGTGCGATTGAAATTGGACCTTATATTGATTTATTTAATATCAATAATGTGGAAGGTTTTAGGTTGCGTTTAGGTTTTCGGACAAATATGAAATTTCATAAACGATTGCAATTGAAAGGATTTGCGGCTTTTGGAACTAAAGATTTAAAATTAAAATATGGATTGGGCGCTGAATATTGGTTTTCAAAGAAAAAATGGGCTTTAATTGGGGCATCGCACACTTTTGATATAGACCAAGTGGCTTTGCATAATAATTACAGAGCTCCAGGAACAGCACTTTTTTACACGCTTACTAGGTTTGGAAATGTTGCTCGCAGGAGTCCTTTTTATTATAGTACTTCAACGCTTTATGCTCAAATGGATGTTTTTAAGGGAATTACTCCTAAGATTCAGTTGATGTATGAAGTTTTAAATCCAATTAATAATGGAGATGCAAGAACAAATTTTGGGTATTATGATTCGCCAACGGATGCCAATAATCAAAATCCGAATGATATTAAACATTATCTTACGAATGCTGAAATTATGTTTGAATTAAGATTGGCAAAAAGAGAAACATTTTTATTTTTAGATCATAGAAGAATAAGTTCGAGAGTAGAAAAATTTCCTATTGTTACATTGCGTTATCATCATGGTTTTAAAGGTGTTTTTAATAGTGATTTTAATTATAATAAATTTTCAATTAATTTGTATCAAAAAGTTACTGTTGGTAAGTTTGGTCAAAGTATTTATAATATTACAGGAATGTATATTCCCGAAAATTTACCATTCCCATTGTTAAATGTTCATTTAGGAAATCAATCTCCTATTTATAATCCTGTTGGGTTTAGTATGATGAATTTCTTT
>REBA01000069.1 GCA_004294225.1 Cytophagales bacterium
ATTTTAATTTTAACCATTCGTTAGGTAAATAAGACAAACCAGTAGAAAACGACACATTTGCCCAAAGTTTATCAAGTGCTTCGTTTCGAGTTTGAAAACCAATGAAATTTATTGGATTTCTTGGATTATCATACACCGCAACTTGCGTAGATTGCGTTTGCAAAGCTGCAAAATCTAATCTTGCACCTGCATTTACAAAAAGCTGTGGATTGATTTTATATTTTTCAATCACAAATGCTCCCATTTGAAAATAATTAAAATTAGGAATTAAAAATTCATAACCGCTAATTTTATTGTTTTGAAAACTACTTTGCAAACCAAAAATGGCATCTAATATTTTAAAATTTTTAGTATAAAATCGGCTATTCAAACTCAAAGTTTGCAACTGAAAAGCAACAGCTTTTGTGCCAACTGCTGCTGGACCTTGCCCGTGGGCATGTGGCAAAGAGTTTTCTTGTCTGTAATTATTTTGATATCCAAAATCAAGCTCCAACCAATTATTTTTTAGCTTAATATTTGTATTATTTATTACTTTAAAATGGTTGATATTTTGCGAAGGTAAATTTATGTCTCTCCAATTGCCATCATCAGTAAGTTTATAAAACTGTGGTCTGCCAATTGCACCTGCAAAAAGTCCTGCATTTTGATTAAAATTAGAAATTGTAAAATGCGAATAGCCCCAATTTTTATTTATACCAACTGTAAAATTGACGTGTTTTTCGTTTCCAGCCGTGTTTTTTAGTCTGTTTTCTACGATTGGAAACCTAAAACCTTGATATACAAAACTATTTGCTGGCACTCTATAATCGGCATAATCTAAACCAGTCAGTTGAATTTTATAATTAATGCCATTTGCATTTCCTTTGGCGTTTGCAGTTAGTCCATACGTATCGTTGTTAGTCCTTAAAATCGTTTGAATATACCCAGAATGTGTATTTTGTGGCATATTTTTAGGATGAGTAATGGCAACTACACCCGCCATAGCATCCGAACCATACATCAGTGAAGCTGGACCTTTCAAAATTTCTACATTATCAATGTTATATTGATCAATTTCCAAGCCATGATCCGAACCCCATTGTTGTCCTTCTTGCTTAATACCATAATCTGAAACTACCACTCTGTTGAAACTCAAACCACGAATGACAGGTTTTGAAATTCCAACACCCATATTTATGGAACTCACACCAGGTAATTTTTCGAGCGTAGCCATAAAAGTTGTACCCGTATTTTTCTGAAAAAACTCTTTATCAACTCGCTCTATTGCTACGGAAGATTCCTTTTCGGATTGTTTTTGTAGATTAGATTCTATCACAACTTCGTGCAATTCGTTTGCCGATTCATGCATTTGAACATCAAAATTGGTATTTTCTTTGATTTCAATTTGAAAAGATTCGCTATGAAATCCTATCATATTACAATGTATGTGATACGAACCAGGTTTAATATTTTTAAATTCATAAAAACCATCATTATTGCTCAAAACAGCTTGATTTGTTTCGTGAATTTCTATCACAACC
>REBA01000036.1 GCA_004294225.1 Cytophagales bacterium
GCTTAAAAATAGATAGTCCGAGATGAACTTAAAATGCAAACTGAAGAGCGTATTTTTAGGTTTTTTTACTAAAAACTGAGTTTTTTCACAACCTGACGGGGTACATGTTCACGATTTTCAGGCTACCATTATGCACCTTATGGGCATTGATCACGAAAAATTGATATATAAACACCAAGGAAGAAGATATAGGCTTACTGATGTTCATGGAAATGTAGTTAAAAATATTTTAGCGTAAATTCTAAAAACAAATATTAACTTGATGAACTTCTAAAATATATATTTTATTGAATATCAATAATATAAAAAGAAGAAAGAATATAAAAAAAAATTAAACTCATGAAAAGAAGAGAATTTACCAAAACAACAGCACTTGCAGCAGCAGCCTTGTCAATCCCTAATATTAATTTCGGAAAAGCACAGGAAGAAATAATTCTTGGCCACGATAAATTCAAATACAAAATTGTGAAAAATTGGGGAGTTGACAACCTTGTCAATACACCTGTTGCCGATTGCCACGAAATGGTTCAAGACATCAAAAAACGCCTTATTTTCTGTACAACCGAAACAAAAAACAACATCATTATTTTAGACAAGAAAGGTAAGTTGATAAAAACTTGGGGAAATGAATTTGCAGGGGTTCATGGATTGACCCTGTTCAATGCCAATGGCGAAGAATTTCTTTTCTTAACAGACACAGTAAAAAAGGAAGTCTATAAAACTACTTTGGATGGAAAGATTCTGCTAACGCTCAAATATCCTTACGAATCGGTGGTATATAATAATCCGACACAAGTGCCTTTCGTGCCTACCGAAACTGCTATAGCACCTAATGGAGATATTTATGTTGCTGATGGTTATGGGTCTAGCTACATATTGGTATATGATTCAAATGGAGTATTTAAAAATATATTCGCAGGAAAATTTAAGGAAGGAGATGACAAATTGATTTGTGCTCATGGAGTCTGTATAGATACAAGAGATAAAGCAAACCCAAAACTAATAGCTACCTCTAGAGAAGAATGTGGATTCAAAACTTATACACTCGATGGCAAACATATTGAAAGCACTTACTATAAAGGCTCATTTGTTTGTCGGCCTGTTATAAAAGGTGATAATCTTTATTTTCCAGTGATTTGGAGCGAGTTTGCAAACGGAGTTGATGGTGGACCAGCTTGGCAATCGCGTACAGGATATTTCCTAGTATTTGACAAGAATAACAAGTTGATTTCTGCACCTGGTGTAGATAACATCGAAATTGAAAATGGCAAACCCAAACACATGCATCAATCGGCTAAAGTAAAGGGTACCTTCATGCATTGCCACGATTTATGTGTAGACGACGAAGAAAATATATATATACCTCAATGGAATTCTAGCAAAACCTTTCCTCTTAAACTTGAAAGGATTTAACAAGAAACTATTCGCCAAAGTAAGTTTCTTAAGACCTTTTTTTATAGGGTTTTGTTATCAAACGCTTCTGCTTAGTTGGTTCTCCCCTTCATCGGCACGTCTCACATTATGAGGCGACTGGTTGTTTTTTAAAATTTCAGGAAAATGTTGATTGATTTCGCTCTCCAATTCAGTATCAAACTTAGGTTTGACAATCATTTTGGCTCTGGAGAGTTGCTCTGGAAGAAGTCCTTTAACTCCTCTAAAATCTGGCATATAGAGGTTAGCATTTTCAAATTCTGCTCCTGACATATCACAATCTTGAAAATTAGCTTCGATTAAAAAAGCGTCTTGAAAATCGGCTTTAATAAGGCAGGCTTTTTCGAAATTTGTTTTAATCCCCTTTGTTCGCTTCATACTAGCTCCACTTAGCAACGAATTGCTCATGTTAGCTCTATTTAGATTAGTGTCATTAAAATTAGCTTGATTTAGTCTAGCATACACAAAATTGGTATCTATAAGCGTAGATTGCTCTAAATCTGCGTAGTTTAAATTTGCCCCTTTTAGATTTGCAAAATTAAGGTTAAGATTTCTTAAATAGCAATTATTGAGATCTATCTTAGTTACATTGTCTCTTAGCAATCTTTTAACATTGGCTAATATTCTATAACTTGCTTCAGGTGATTTCCAAAATCTGATATCGTCTATTTCGTCTATACATCTTCTAATTCTTACTCTTTTCTCCCCACTGTTATTGAGCCAGAGCAATAATATACCTATGATTGCTAAATCAAAGAGCATACTATGGGCTTCTATCATAACAGATTTTACATAACTATCTGGGTCGTCTTTAAATAAGGGATAACTTAAGATAAATACTATAACAGCTGCAACTACAAATACTCCTGTAGTAGTATATAATGGGCGTTCCGCAACTTCGTCGAGTATTTTCTGAAGCTTTTTTTTGTACTGCATTTTTAAACTTTTTCTTTGTGGTGATAACTAAAATTCTTTAAGGCTTTGAAGATTTGCTCTTAAAGTTTATCATAGAAGGATTGATACGAATTTGTGCTTAACTTGTTATTTTATCGTTAAATTTCTTATTAATTAATGCATAAACTTTCTTTATAACAATGAGCAAATTTGTAATTGGGGATATCCATGGTTGTGCTAACACTTTGAAAAATTTGATTTTATTCGTTCTCCCTAAAAAGAAAGATAACATATTTTATTTTTTAGGAGATTATATCAATAAAGGTCCAGATAGCAAAGGGGTCTTAGATTTCCTTATAGAATTAAAAAATAACTACACTTGTCATTTTTTAAGAGGCAATCATGAGCAAGATTTGCTGGCTATCTATGAAGGATTATATGAACAGGGAAATTTTAGTAAACCTATTTATAATACACTTCAAAGTTTTGGTGTATCTGAGGTAAAGCAAATCCCTGATATTTATATAGATTTTTTAAGACAAACGGTGTTTTCTATTTCTGTCAATAACTATTTGTTGGTTCATGCAGGATTTGATTTTGCAGAAACGGCTTCAAAAAACATCGATTTTATGCTTTATACCAAAAAATTTACTTTAAATAGCAATTTTGACTTGAGTCAAAAGGTAATTATTGGTCATTCTCCTTGTTCTATAATAGCGTTAAAAAATGACTTAAAAAACAACTCTTCACTTATAAAGCTAGATACTGGTTGCGTTTATAGGTTAAATTCAGAATTAGGTTTACTCTCTGCTTTAGATATAGATGATTGTAAATTATACAGCCAAGTTAATATTGAAGAAGAATATACTATAGAATTAAAGAAGTTATAATAGCTAGCATATAGATAGTCTTAAAGGCATCAATTTGCCCTTTTAGCTTTATAACCCTCATCTAATAACACTTTCAATGCTTTCTCCCTAAAATCACCTTGTAAAACGATCAATCCATCTTTCACGGTACCTCCTACACTACATTTAGTTTTTAGCTTTTTCCCTAGATTTTCTAAATCTTGGCTTTTCCCAATAAAGCCAGATATTAATGTAACTTGTTTTCCTGCCCTCATTTTAGTGTCTAAAGCTACTCTTAAATCTTGTTTTGAGGGTGCAAGGGTGTCTTGCTCCACTTCTTCATTAGACTGGTATTCAAAATCTGGGTTTGTAGAATACACCACGCCTGTTCTGTTCTTGTCTTGCTTTGCCATAATTCATTTTACTTAAATAGAATTTCTTTGTCTAATTATCTCATACAGTGCCATACCTGCTGCAACTGATACATTAAGGGAGTTTACTTTTCCTGTAGTGGGTATTTTCAGAATTGCATCAGATAATTTGAGGTATTCTTCAGAAATACCATCCTCCTCAGAGCCCATAAGTAATGCTACTGGAGTTGTAAAATCAAAGCGACTGATAGTTTGAGTTCCTTTTTCGGTACAAGCTACCAACTGAAGCCCGCATTCTTTGAGGTAATTCAGGGTGCTTTTTAAATTTTCTTCTCTGCATACAGGGATATGGTGCAATGCACCTGCGGAAGTTTTTACTGCATCAGCATTGATTTGAGCACTACCTCTGCTAGGTACAACTATAGCATCTACCCCACAACACTCTGCTGTACGTGATATTGCACCAAAGTTTCTTACATCTGTTATTCTATCCAAGACCAATATTATTGGAGCCTTGCCTTTTTCGAAGGCTTCTTGTAGGATATGATCTAATGAAGAATAAGTAATAGCAGATAAAAAACAAATCGCTCCTTGATGATTTTTCCTTGTAATTCCATCCAATTTCTCTGTGGGAACTTTTTGGTAAGGAATTTTTCGAGTGGCGGCTAACCCAAGCAATTCTTTTAACTGGATATTAGAAAGTTCTTTTTGTATCAAAATTCTTTCTATTTCTTTTCCAGCCTCAATAGCTTCCATGATTGGATGTATGCCAAAAATAATGTCTTTTTTCTCTGGTTTAAATTGATGAAATGCCATGTCTTATCTTTAAATATAATAATTGAAATAAAAAGCCGAGTGTCAGCTATGATGTTGAACACTCGGCTTTAAAAATCAATGGCTAAGCTTAGCCATTGAATCCACTAGAATATTGCATAAGGGCTTTTTCATATTTTTCGCCTTCTGCTGTTTTTCCTGACTCTTTTAATGCTCTTTGTATCTGGTCTAAAATGTAAAAACACATTTCGTAATCTCTATTGTAAGCAATTTTATTTTTAGTAAAATATTCAAGGTCATCAATACATCTGTCGCCCATAATAGTGGCTATTTCTAAAGCTTTTTTATCCTCTCCTGTTTTTAATAAAATACTAATAAATGGAGGAATAGTAAAATCATAAGGAATTACTTCATTGGGCATTACTTTGAGGCAATACAAGGTAGCTTCTTTAGCTTTTTCTTTATTTCCTTCATTATACAAACTGCTTGCTAATTTATAAAACTGAGTTCTAGTACTCATTGGGAAACGCAAGAAGTTTTCATCGTAATACACCTTTGGGTCGTCTAAGCCTCTCCAGAAGAAGTTTTTGGTCATGTTAGAATACATGATTTCTGTATCTACCCATCCTTGAGGATTTCCTGGTACTTTCACAGGAAGCAGTCTTTGAGCCAAGCCCTCTAATTGGGTATATTCTTTTAAATTAAGATAATTAGAGGAAGATAATGTAGTAGAGAAATAAATTGGTCTTTCCCAATGATTATTAGCAATCATGTCTAATATAATCAAAGCTTGTTTTTCTAGAGCTTGACCTTCAATATCCCATTTTAAAGAATCTACTATATTTGCTTGGTATTTTTCAGGAACTGCTTTTAATGCCTCATTTTTATCTACCATCATAAAAAGTTTTTTTGAAGGCATTATAGTAAGTACTTGCCCTTCTCCTCTATCTTCTTTTATAAATGGATCATCGGCTTTTAGAAGTTTGATATAGCTCTGCAAATTAATACCTTTCTCAAGACCTGGTTTTTCCATCACATAGGCTTGGTCATTATTGCCTTGAATATAATTTTTATACTCTAAAGATATTGGCAAAGGAGCAGATTCATAAGCTTTGCGTTTCATTTGGCTTATGTACCAATCTGTATTAAGAAGACTTAAATTACAAACTCTAACATCAGTTCTAAATCCTTCTACTTCTTGAACATACCATAAAGGGAAAGTATCATTGTCTCCTCCTGTAAATAATATGGCATTTTTTGCACAAGAATTGAGTAGGTTTTTAGCAGAATCTACAGAATGATATCTTCCTGCTCTATCATGATCATCCCAATTTTGAGCAGCTAAAATTCCAGGAACTACAAGCCCCAAAATAGTAGCTATTATTGGTCTTAGTTTTTCATTACTGATTACTTTCTGTAACAATTCGGCAATAAATAAAACACCAAATCCTATCCAAATAGAGAATGCCATAAACGAACCTGTATAGGTATAATCTCTTTCTCTAGGCTCTACTGGGGGCTGATTTAAATAAAGTATAATTGCCAAGCCTGTAAAGAAGAAGAACATGGCAACTATAGAGGCGTCTCTCTTGTTTTTATTGAAGTGATAAACGATTCCAAGTAGCCCTAAGATAAGTGGTAGCCAAAAATAATTATTTCTAGCTTTGTTAGATTTTAAACTATCTGGCACTTCTTTGAAATGATCCCAAGGGTTAAGGGCAATTGCATCTTGTTGGTCACTTTCTCTACCAGAAAAATTCCATAAAAAATATCTAAAGTACATATGTCCGATTTGGTAACTAAACATATATTCTAAATCTTGAAGCTTAGTGGGTCGTTTGCCAGGTTTTAGCTTCATTTTTTGCCTATATACTTCTGCATGGTTTTGCTGAGTACTATGTGCCCTTGGAAATAAGCCCATATGTTTAGGATCATAGGTGTATTTCATTTTGTGATCATAAATTAAATATTTACCAGAGGCATCATCTTTTCTATACAATGGTGTTCCTTTTTCTATGCCTATTGGATAACCAGCAGTGAAATAAGGTCCAGTAAATAGTGGCCTATCACCATACTGTTCACGTTTTAGATAAGACACAAAACTGATGATATTCTCAGGATCGTTTTCGTCAATAGGTGGGTTAAAGTTAGAACGAACTAGTATTAAACCATAAGAAATATAACCTATCAAAATAAAAACTAAAGACAATAGTGCCGTATTGAGTATATATTTTTCTTTTTTGATGGAATAAATAAACCCATAAATCAATGCTGATAAAATTAATAGTATGAAAATAATAATTCCAGAACCAAAAGGTAAACTCATAGAGTTTACAAAAAACAATTCAAATTTTCCTGCCAAAGAAGGTAAACCTGGTATGATACCCTCTAATACAAAAACTATAATAAATGCACTAATCAAGAAGGTATATATAAGCCCTTTATTAGTAATATTAGGATATTTTCTAAAATAATAAACATAACCTAAAGCTGGAACAGCAACAAGATTCAGCAAGTGAACCCCAATAGATAAGCCCATCATATAAGCTATCAAAATAAGCCATTTGTCAGAATCAACTTTATCATATTGTTCTTCCCATTTTAATATTGCCCAAAACACAAATGCTGTAAAAAATGAAGACATTGCATAAACCTCTGCTTCTACAGCAGAGAACCAAAAAGAATCTGTAAATGTAAATGCCAAGCTACCAACTATACCTGCTCCCATAATGCTAATGAGTTTGCCAGTATCTGGGCTTGTCTGATAATTCAAAACTTTCTTAGCCAGAAGCGTTATTGTCCAGAATAAAAATAAAATAGTAAAGCTACTAGATAGGGCAGAAACCATATTCACCCAAAAAGCGACTTTAGTTACATCGCCTGCTGCAAATAAAGAAAAAAACCTGCCGATTAATAAGAATAAAGGTGCTCCGGGAGGATGTGGTACCTGAAGTTTGTAAGAACATGCGATAAACTCGCCACAATCCCAGAAACTAGCTGTTGGTTCCAAGGTAAGTACATAAACAGCTGTAGCAATAGCAAACACTACCCAACCAGTAATGTTATTAATCTTGTGATAATTAGACATGAAAAGGATTAATGATAATAATTAAGATGTTAGTTAAAGCTAAAATAATACATTTGATTTCAAAAAAACTTATTTTCAAACGAATACTTTACAAAACAAAGTTCAACAATGTATTAAATTTATTTTGATAGGCGAAAATAAGAAAATAATTAATAAAAACTGAAATGAAGTTGATTTAAAAAAATACTTTTCAGTCTTGGCTAATAAGAACTCAATAAGATTTAGTTCTTAAAAATTTTTTAGATTCAACCAATCCTTTATCCGAATATAGGTTAAAAATAAAAATATTTTGCTTATGACTAGTGAGATCTATATCATAAATACTAGCGGAGTTAGAACTTGCAACTTCCACAGAAGCCACTTCTTTGCCAATAATATCAAATACTTTTACCAGTCTTAAATTACGACCAGCAGCACCATTAATTTTTAAGGATAAATTATCTTGATAAGACTGACTGATACTCATTAGGGAATTAGAATTAGAAAATTTCAAACTGTCAGATTGAGCATTTGAGTTATGATTAAAAATCAAAACACTGAGCATTAAAGACAATATAAAAAGATACTTGTTTTTCATCGCTAATTAATAATACGCAATTTACTAAAATTATGCCAATTGTCGAATAAATAATATTTTTTATTTTTTTAATTAACCTGCCCACCCAGACCTATCTAAACTTCTATATTGAATGGCTTCGGCAAGGTGTTCTATTTTAATATCTTCGCTTTCAGCTAGGTCTGCAATTGTTCTAGAAACTTTCAAAATTCTATCATAAGCCCTTGCAGATAAACCAAGTTTTTCCATTGCTGCTTTTAGAAGTGTTCGTCCTGCATCGGAAATTACACATATTGATTTTACCATTTGAGGAGGCATCATGGCATTACAATAAACTGGTTGATCTGTGTTTTCTTGATTGATTTTCCTAAATCTTTCAGATTGAATCATCCTTGCTTTTATAACTCTCGTCCTAATTTCTTCGCTAGTTTCTGATTTTCTATTTGAAGTCATTTGGTCAAAAGAAACTGGAGTAACTTCTACATGAAGGTCTATTCTATCTAATAATGGTCCACTTACTTTATTCAAATACCGCTGTACTGCACCTGGAGGGCACACACATTCTTTCTCTGGATGGTTGTAAAAACCACAGGGACAAGGATTCATACTTGCCACTAGCATAAAACTTGAAGGAAATTCAATAGAAATCTTAGCTCTACTGATAGTTACTTTTCTTTCTTCCAAAGGCTGTCTCATTACTTCTAAAACAGTTCTTTTGAATTCTGGCAATTCATCTAAAAACAACACTCCATTATGTGCCAATGATATTTCTCCTGGTTGGGGTATTCCACCACCTCCTACTAATGCCACATCACTTATGGTATGATGTGGAGACCTAAAAGGTCTTGAAGAAATGAGTGAGCCCGCCTTTCCCAATTTACCAGCTACGGAATGAATTTTGGTAGTTTCCAATGCTTCATGTAAGGTCAAAGGGGGGAGAATTGAGGGCAATCTTTTTGCAAGCATGGTCTTTCCAGCCCCAGGTGGCCCAATCATAATTACATTATGACCTCCAGCAGCAGCAATTTCTAAAGCACGTTTGATATTCTCTTGACCTTGTACATTAGCAAAATCAGCTTCATACTCATTAATAGTATTAAAAAATATATCTCTAGTATCTTTTATCAGTGGAGTAATTTCTAATCTACCACTTAGAAAATCAATAGCTTCACTAATATGAGCAACGCCAATGATGTCAATATTATTAACTATTGCCGCTTCTTCTTCGTTTTGCTTAGGTAAGATAATACCTTTGAAGCCTTGTTTTCTGGCTTCAATAGCAATAGGAAGTGCACCTTTTATAGGTCTTAGATTACCGTCTAGGGCTAATTCGCCCATGATAATGTATTTATCAAAATTATTAGAGGAAATATCTCCTGATGCAGCAAGGATTCCAAGAGCTATGGGTAAATCATAAGCAGAACCTTCTTTGCGAATATCTGCTGGCGCCAAATTTACAATTACTCTATTTCTAGGAAACTGGAAGCCTAAGTTTTTTATTACCGATTCTACCCTTTGTTGGCTTTCCTTTACTGCATTGTCTGGTAAGCCTACTAAAAAAAACTTTGTACCCTGAACTAAATTTACTTCAATAGTAACAGTGTAAGCATTTACACCATAGACCGCACTGCCATAGGTTTTAGCTAGCATGTTTGAACATCATCTCTTCTATTAAATAAATAAATATGTGTATGATTTTGATGTGTATTTCCTGAATTCTATCTGCGTATCGATGATGAGGAACAATTATTGCAATATCACATAAATCTTTCATCGCCCCTCCTTCTTTGCCTGTGAGCCCAATTACTAGCATATTTTTATTTTTGGCTTCTTGAATTGCTTTGATAATATTGGGAGAATTGCCACTAGTACTTATTGCCAATAAGACATCGTTTTTATTCCCTATCGCAGAAAGATATCTTGAAAACACTTCTTCATAACCATAATCATTAGAAACACAACTTACATGACTTATATCAGAAATAGAAATCGCTGCTAAAGCTGGTCTATTTTCTCTGTATCTTCCCGATAATTCCTCGGCAAAATGCATTGCATCACAACAAGAACCCCCATTTCCGCAGGAGATAATTTTACCACCACCTTTTAGGGAGTTCGCCATTAATTCTGCTGCCGATTGAATTTTCTGTATGTTTTCTTCTGAGGAAATAAATTGAGTAAGGAGAATTTGGGCTTCTTCTAGTTCTTTAACAATATCTGATTGATAGTTCATTGAATTTTGAGTAGGTATGTAAATAGATAATTTCTAGTCGTAACTCTCATCATAACCACCACCTTCGTCAAAGGAGTCGTCAAAATCGTCTTCTAAATTATCACTTTCAAAACCATCTTCATCAAGACTGTTAAAATCATCGTCACTATCCCACTCATCTTTGAATTCGCTTTTGAAATCATCATCTTCTTCCTCATCTTGAAAATCTTTTACAATCTGAGCGGTAAGTCCGGTACGATCTAATGCTTGTTGTTTAGAAAGACCAGCATCTAAAAGGGTTTTATAAGCTTCATAACTAGCATATAGTTCGTCGTCTGTGAAGTCGTCGATAGGGTTACTCATTTTCTTAAATCTATTTTTAGTTGTACAATTGGTTTTTGCAAAAGTATTATTTCAAAATTGATTTTTTGAATATTATTTGATAAAAATTTTTAGCGAATCAAAGTAATACTTCCTTCTTTGGTGGTCGATATTTTCCTGTTCTTATCGTTGAGTGATTCAAAAACGCAAACATAAGGGTACACACCATTAGGTGCTTCCTGACCACCGTTATTGCCATCCCACTGAATACTTGGATCTTTTGTGCTGAATATAACTTCACCCCAACGATTAAAAATTTTGAAATCAAAACTTAGAAATCTTTTGCCAAATATTTTCAGAGAATCATTGAATTTATCATTGTTAGGAGAAAATGCAGCAGGTACGAAGAATTTCGCAGGGCATACATCTAGTATTTCTAAAGAGCCAGAATTTTTACATCCTGTTAATCCATCAGTTACTGTTACTGAATAAATACCTGCTTTAGAGGCTAACCATTTTGTTTGATTAGGATCAGAATTGTTAGCATCTAAAGGATTAATCCATTCTGCACCTGGCCCTGGAGCAGGGGGTGGTGAAGTATTGGAGAAAACTACTGTGATAGGAACTATTGGGTCGTCGTCAAAACAATTTTCAATAATATCTTCTGGCAAAGGATCGTCAGGGGTAGCTTTTACGACTAAATTTTCATTATCAGTGCTTTTTTGGCAACTTGTATTAGGAAGCTCTGCTGTGAGTGTGTAGGCTAAGAAATTTGAACTTGGGTTAGGAACTATAATTTGGGCACTTGGCCCTGAAATATTTCCTGGTGTCCAAGTATAAGTTACACCTGTTATTGGATTAGCTTCTTCCACCAATACGGTGTCTCCTGCACATACTGCTTGCCCAATTGGGTTCTTGATCGTGGCAATAGGCGGATTTATAAAATTTACCACAAGTGGGTCTGATTCTATACGACACTCGGTTCCGTCTGACTTAATGCTTACATCTGTTACCGTAATCGTTCGGCTACCTACTGGAGAAGTTGTGTTCCAATTAATATCTACTTTAGAGCTATCTGATACTGCTGCTACTTTAGTTCCCTGGGTAACCTTCCATCTATAAGTAAATCCTGTGCTAGATGAGGTGCCTTTGGTATAGGAAAGTACGGTACTACCACCAAGACAACCTGTTTTTGGCCCTGATGGGGCAGGTGATTTTTCTAAGGGGTTTACTTTTATTTCTATAGTGTCTGAAGCAATACATCCCGCATCATCGTTAAGTCTAATGAGTTTGGCGATATTGTTTGGCTGTGAATATGGGTCAGGAAAAGTGAGCCTTATGGAATCTCCATTTGTACCAAATGTTGAAGAAGTAACCGAGCTGATGGTAACATTACTACTATTTTCTATTCTCCAAGTCTTGGTTATGCTCGTATTTTGAAAAAATGCGGTGTCTTTGTATTCTACATTGGCAGAACCTGGGCAAACGTTTGCTTTACCTATCAGTTTAGGCTTTGGAGCTGGGCGAACAGTTGCGGTTATAGAACCACCACCCGCACATGCACCTGGGGTATTGGCGTTTAATGTAAATGAAATAACATGATTTCCTGCACCTGCAACTTTAGGATCAAAAAAATATCCGTTGGTGTTGTCCCCACTAATTCCCTTTCCAGAAAAGGTTCCTGAACCTGCTGGGCTAGAGGTGAGAGGACCTACTCTATTATCATTAATACAGAAATTTGTTTTACCACTAGGGTCTAAAGTGATGGTATAAGGATCGGTAGGTTGCACTTTTACAGTGGTAGTAATTTCATCTGCTTTGCAACCAATATTATTTTCAATATTGAATTTTATCTGTATATCGCCATCAGTAGGAAAAACAACTGGTACCTTAAGGGTATGGACAAAGCTATTTGGGTCGTTTAATTCTCTAAACTCATCAATTTTTGTTTGATTACCAAATTTATTTGGCAGTGCTTTATTGGAAGGTATTTTTTTAAAATCTAACTCGTCAAAATTGCTAGAGGAGTTTGAAGCAATTTGAAACTGAGCATTACTTACAGTATAACCGTTTAATAAAAATAGCCTTACCTCTATAGAATCATTATTGTTTTCACAATAATTTGATTTAATATTTATGAACTCAGAAACTATAGGTGGGTATGTTTTAATATCAATAACTTTACCAACACTACATTTATATAATTTATCTTCTATTGTTAACTTTCTTGGATATTCTGCAACGGTTGTTCTTCTAAGAAGATTTACTCTAATCAATGGATTTTTTATATCGAGATTATCGATTGAACCTGGTTCCCACCTATAAGAATATTTAGGATTTCCTAAGCTTGCATTATCACCAAAAGGTCGTTGGGGAATTCCTTCACATAATAGAACAAATTTTGCATCACTAGGTAGGTCAAATTCTTTTTCTCGATTCAATTGATCAGAGAAGTTCTTTGAAGCAATCACAACAGTATCAGATTTATAGCATCCTGTATTGGGTTGTCTCCAACATACTGCATATTTTTCAGGGCTTGCAGGTGCAGTGTTAATTGTAAATCCAACAGAAGCGTCATTAATATCAATCCATGTATTTGTGCTAGCGTTTAGCTTGAACCAAGAGATGTTTACACCACCTGATACATTAGGGATTTCGGAATCAAGATTTACCTGATTTACTCCTTCACAAAAATATAAAGTATCTTTTAGGTTACTTGGAATGTTATTGGGCACACAATTTGGAGGATTTGCGGGGCATTGGGCATAGTTTTCAGAGTAGAACAATACGAGCACCAAAAATAATATATACTTGGAAAAGAAAGGTAGTATGGTGATTTTGAAGCAACTTATCAATTTCATTAGATAATGTTTTTTGTTAATTCTTAAATTTATGGCAATTACAACATCTGTCTTTTATGCTATAATTAGATGAAACGTAACCAAGACAAAAAAGATTATTTTCTATCATTATTTTATCTTAGCTATTCAAAATGAATAAGTAAGATTATTGAATACATAACTAAAAACAAATTTAGAATAGATTTTAGAGAATGTATAATATAGGTAATAAAAGTTTTTGTTTATTTATCAATTATCTTATTATCAATATAAACGATATTAATTAACAATAAAGACATTATTTTTCAACTACTGACAAAAACTTTCACTTATTGCTTGGGTTGGGGGTTTTTCTGAGCTACAGATTTTCTAAATTCCCAAGGAGGGCATGGCTTCAGCATAATCCATAAACCGAGTTTCTTTGCCCTTGCTTTTTGCTCTAATCTGAGAAGTTCAGCATCTTTTGAATGCTTATACCTCCATGCAAAACCATGTTCTACAATAAGCTGATTCAGAATTTTCCCATTAGGTAAAATAATTTCTCCTAAGACTCTTTTGTATTTATCTTTCCCATAACTATTTAGCTTTACCTTCTGATTAAAACATTGACTAGCGGTATATTTCGTGGCTTCCCTTCCGAAATCCTGGTGAAGTTCTGGGCAGTCTATACCATACAATCTAACTTTTGTAGGCTGGTTATTAATCAAAAGTTCTATGGTATCTCCATCCTTCACCGCAATCACTTTCCCTTCAATATGTTGAGCAAGAGTATGCTTGGGGATAGCTATTGCCAAGCATAGTGGATAAGTGAATAGAAAGAATGTTTTTATAAGAGAATTAAAATAGATTTTGGTCATGTAGATATAATTTGGTTAAATTTAAAAATTAAAAAGATAAATTAGATGATGAAAGTTGCTTTTAAATATGGTATAGCTATAGGAATTGCTTTGGCAGGTTGGGATATCTGGACCAATGAATATTTATATTCCACCCTAATGGGAAGAATACCATTTATTTTTCAGTTATCTATTTTACTTCTAGGTTTATTTCTAGGTATATGGGAGGACAAGAAAAATCAATATGCTAACAAAATAACTTTTGGTTATGCTACTATTTCTGGAATTAAAATAGCTGCTATTGCTGCCTTGGTATTTAGCATGAGTTCATTTATCTATTATCAAAAAGCCAGTTATCGATTTGATGAATACTCAATAAGAGAAACCTTGAAAGTGGCCAAAGAAAAAAACGCCAGCCCCGATGAAATGAAAAAAATCAATGAAATGATTACCCTCACAAGAGCAGCAGAGAACCCTAGTAATAAAGCCAAAGGAGCACTCCTAGTTACAGCAATATTAGGCTTATTGTTTTCGCTAATATTTGCAGCAATTTTGAGAAATACAGAACCACAACCACTTACTTAAAAATCAAAACCATGAAATCGATTTTACTACCTTTATTAATACTTATCTTTTGTATAGATGCATCATTTGCTCAAACAAACACTAAAAAAACTGTAAAAAAGCCAGTAAGTAAAACAAGTAGTTCAAAACCCAAGACTAGTTTGCCTTCTACAATAAGCAATACAATCTCTACGATATCTGGAGGAACAACTGGTAGTGGAGTTGCAAGTCTTACTGAAAACGAAATTGTTGGGGGATTAAAAGAGGCTTTAATCAATGCTGCTCAGAATTCTTCAAGTATTTTGAATCAATTAGATGGATTTAATAAAAACATGAAAATTCGCATTCCTTTTCCACCAGAATGTCAGATTGTAGCCAGAAAACTAAGAGACATGGGTATGGGCAGTAAAGTAGACGAATTTGAAACTACACTAAATAGAGCTGCAGAGCAAGCTGCAAAAGATGCAGCCCCTATTTTTGTGAATGCCATTACCAGTATGACCATAGTAGATGCTAAAGATATACTCACTGGCCAAGATACTTCTGCTACTTCCTATTTAAGAAAAAATTCCACTCCTGCACTCTATAGTGCCTTCAATCCTACGATAGCCAATGCATTGAATAATACCTTAGCCACTAGCAAATGGAAAGAAATAACTACTATTTATAATAAAATTCCTTTTGTATCTAAAGTGGATACAGACTTGCCAAGGTTTACCACCAATAGAGCACTTCAGGGATTGTTTGTAGTTGTGGCTGAACAAGAGCAGAAAATCAGAAAAGACCCTGCAGCACAGGTAAGCGATTTGCTAAAAAAAGTATTTGGGAATAAATAAAACAGAAAAAAGAAGAACTGCTTAAATAATTTTTCTATTAATTGTTTCTCCTAATTCAAGCACATTGGTTATTTTAGAAATTAATCGCTCTAAATCTTTGGCTTCGTAATCTAGTTTTTGAATAAGGTCTTTATTTTCTTCATTTAGTTGGCTGAATTTTAATAATTCAGTCAAACCCATTACCCTGCATAGTGGGGCTCTTAGTAAATGAACGTTAATAAAGGTATACTCAGCAAAATAGTTGCTTTGTGTTTCTAATTGCTCTGTCCGCTCTTTTACTCTCTTGTCAAGATTTTCATTGATTTCTTTTAGTTCACGAGATAATTGCTCTAAATGATTATTTTTCGAGAAAATTTCGTCTCTTTGTTTGATTAATAATTCTGAATTAGACTTTTTCTCTGCTGCTTGAAAAGCTATAGCAATCAGATCGGTTATGGATTTTGCAAAAGAAAGATCTTCACTGCTCCAATGTTTGATTTCAACCTGATTTTCAAAGCATATTACCCCTTTAGCTTCGCCATTAATAAATAAAGGTATATCGAGCATCGACTTTATATCGAGTGGTAACAAATAGGCTTCTGAAAATTCCTTGGTAGATTCGTTAGTTAATGCATCATCTGCAACTATAGTAATATTCTCGTTGATTTTTTTAAAATAATTAGGGTAATCTACACTATCAAGAAATACACCTGATTCATAAGTATCGTTATTGATGTTAGAAAGCAACTTACAAAATAACATATTGTTGTCATTCACATACAGCCAAACTCCTCCTCTAGTAACATTAAGAGCTGTAAGTGCTTCTTTTAATACAAGTTTAAGAGATTGGTCTAAGTTGCCATTTTGAATATATTCACTTTTAGTAAGTTTATACAAAACAGTAGAATAATATTCTAGCTTTTCTTTTTTTTGAACTAATAAAGTTTTAGTCAGGTTTAAATCTTCATTGGTAAGATAAAGTGAATCATTTATTTGAGTTAATTGGGTGTTTGTTTTGCTTAATATTTCTTGAGTTGCAGAAAGCTCCTCCATATTTTGTCGCAATTCTTCTTCTGTAGATTCAAGGTTTGCAATCGTTTTGTTTAGTTCTTTTTGTATTCTACTTTGTAGTCTATTGATAATTAATACAAAAGTTGTAATCAAAGCAATTAGACTTATACTTAAAACATAGTTGAATCCTAAAATGTTCTTTCCATCAAAATAATAAGGCGAAAATTTTACCCATACATTGGTAAAGAATAATAAAGTCATTAGTACTACAGATAATACACTCCAAATTAAGACGCCGTCCCTATTTTGTAGCAATAAAGCTAACAATGGAATAATAGCAAACCATGGTAATACTTCAGAATTCACCCCTCCTGAAAACATTGAAAGCAGAAATGCATCTATTAAACATAAGCCTATAAAAAAATTAGATAAATAGAATGGTTGTTTAAAATTTCTTGAAATATAAGAGATTACACCAATGAAAATTATACTAATTATCATCAAATATCTTGCAAATACAAAACCAGTGAAAAAGGTATAACCAATCAAAAAAATAGCAAGAACAATAGTAACTATACTGTAATTAAATAATAATTTTTTTCTATACATTAAAAATAAATAGGTTAAAATATAAGATTATAGAGATTAGTAAATGTAAATATTAATCTTATATGTTTAGTTTAAAGTACCAAGGAAATAATAAAAAAAAACATTGAAAAAATTACATTAACAAGAAATTAAGCTTTAATTAATAATTAGATTGAAGTTGAATTTTACGAAACGCTATTATTACAAAAGATTTATTAAACAGATATATTCATTAATTTTAAAGCAAATTTTACAACTTTTTAAAAATATTAATCATGAATAGAGCTATTTTATTAAGAATTACATTTATTTCTTACTTGGCAATTGGTCATCATTTCATAAGCACTGCTCAAATAAGTGGTTGTACCGACCCACAAGCCAATAACTTCAAAGTGCTTTCTACTAAAAATGATGGAAGTTGTATTTATTCTGAAATAAGCATAGCACTCAATAAATTTTTTGACTTACCTCCTTTGGTAATAGAAACATCAGGTTTGATTTATTGGCAAGGTAGCCTTTGGACACATAATGATGATAAAGACAATAATCTATACCAAATCAGCAGTAATGATGGTAGCCTTATAGCTACAAAAGATTTATCGCCATTAGTGAATATAGAATGGGAAGAAATTAGCCAAGATAAGGAATACATCTATTTGGGTGATTTTGGAAATAATTCTAAAGGAAACAGGAAAGACTTAAAGATTTACAAAATCAATAAAGAAGAATTGAATAAAAACAAACTTTTGATAGACACTATTAACTTTAGTTATGAGACACAAATTTCTTTTGAGCCGAGTCAAGAACCTAATAGTACTGATTTTGATTGTGAAGCTTTTGTAGTTAGCAATGATCATATTACATTGTTTACCAAAGAATGGCTAAGCAAATCAACAAGCATGTACACACTTCCTAAAACTAAGGGAACTCATATCGCTAAGTTGTCTTCTAAATTCAATGTTAATGGCTTAATCACTGGTGCTTATAGACATGAACTACTTAAAGTCGTAGTTTTATGTGGCTACAATGCTCCTTTTATAGCTCCTTTTGCCTATTTGCTTTTTGACTATAGCAATGAAGATTATTTTAGTGGTAACAAAAGAAAAATATTATTCAACATACCGTTTCATCAAGTAGAAGCGATTACTAGTAATGATGCTAAAAATTTCTACGTAACGAACGAGAAGTTAAGCAATTCATTGATAACTATCTCTTCTAAATTGTTTGAAATCAACCTTTCCAGCTATATGAGAGATTATTTAAACAATAATCCACTGTTAGCTACCGAAGAATATATTTCTAAGGGTATAAATGAACAAGAAACTAACTATAAGCTATATAATTATAATGGACAATGGGTAAGGGATATTCAATTAGGTAACGAACAGTTTTTAAATACCAATGAATTGCCCAAGGGTATTTACATGCTTATCTCTGATAATGAAAAGATAAAACCCAAGAAAATTCATATTGGCGAATAGTTATGTTGGGTAGCCCTCAGCATAAAGAATAGAAAGGGATTTAAACCATTATTTCTTTACTGAAATGACACTATACATAGTAGTTACAAAAAAATCTCTTAGGTAAGGGATATTTAAAAAAGTAGGCAGATTTCTAGGTTTTAATTTAAATTTCACCTCATAATTGGGGTTGATTAAAAAATAGGTAATTTTCTCTAATTGATAATTCCTATTTTTCAAAATTTTCAAAAACTGCTGAATAGAAATTCTAGTGTCTTTGATTTCTATAAGTGCATTAATCAAACCTTCAGGCTCGCCGAATATTTTTAATATCAAGCGATACAAAGCTTCAGGGAGAATATGAAAGTAAGGTAAATTGCAAAGATATTTGCTCTTACACATTTGCTGATGCCCTCCGAATGGCATTCTCCAGGCTGGAAAAGCAAGAAAAACTTTTCCATTTGGTTTTAAAAATATTTTTAGGTGTTCTAAAAATAAATCTTGATTTGGAATATGCTCTAAGGTATCACGCATAATAATCAAGTCAAATTTCAGGTTTTCGCTTTCTTGAATATCATAAACGTTTTTATTAATAAGAGTTAAATTGCCTTTTAAGGGATGATTTTCAAATAATCTTGACGCATGAGCTATTTTAAAATCAGACATGTCAATACCCACCACTTTGCATCCTTTGTCTAAGAATGGTTTTATATTGCCACCTTCTCCACAGCCTATCTCGGCTACTTGAGTATCAGCACCAATAGACATTAATTGTGAAATATAAGGTATTACATATTTCTCGGTAGTGTAAGATTGTTCATTGAAATATTGAGCTCTATCTAATTGTCTCGTTTGCATTGTAAGGTTGTTTTTTAGAATAAAGATAAATTTATCAAAGTAGGTCTTTACCAATTTGTAAATATATCAAAATATATATTGGGAAAGTAAACAGAAATCGTCCTCTAAAGACTTAGTAATTGAATTATTTATTGGTTAATGAGTGTTGGGTAAAATCGACAATTTAAATTTTAGTTATCAATTAGGTTTCATTAGGATATCGCAAACCTCTTTAATAGTTTGGTCTAGTGAGTTATAGTTTAACCCTAAAATGCGAATTGATTTATCATTTTGGTAATAGAAATTTGACTTAGCTATTTCTGCAGTTTCACGAGTTAGAAAGGGTTCTTTTTTAGTGAAAAAAGATATAAAAGTAGCTAACCTCCAACCTATGGCGAGAAGCAATGGAGGAACTTTGATACTGGGTTCTTTTTTTCCTAATTGTTTCGCAATAGAATCAAAAAATAATTTATAACTACAGGTACCTCCATTAAGAATAAACCTTTCATTAAAAAAATCTTCTTTCACAAGTTTAGATATGCCTTGAACTACATTCTTAACATCCACATAGTTCATATTGCCTTCTGCATAAAACCTATTTCCTTTGATGATATAGTCAAAAAGCTTAGTGCTACTTTTGCTCAACTCCCCTGCACCTAATACAATAGAAGGATTCACTATACTAATATTCAAGCCTTCTTCTGCTGCTCTCCAAACTTCTAGTTCAGCCCAATACTTAGATTTTGCATAATTAGAATTCAATTCTGAATCTTCCCAATGTACATTTTCATCAACTGTAATTCTTTTTTCTACCCTTCCTAAAGCAGCTACAGAACTAACATGGATAAACTTATAGATATTATTAATTAATGCAGCATTTACCATATTTGCGGTGCCCTCTACATTCGTCTTATACATTTTTTCTTTTTGAGCAGAATGAAATGAAATTATTGCTGCACAATGGATAATACATGAAATATCTTTTAAGCTATTTTGAATAGAACTTATATCTAACACATCTCCCTCTATCCAATCTATTTGGTTTGAATATTTCTCTGAAATTAGTTGGGTGTTTTTAGGGTTTCGCACTAATCCTCTTACTTTATACCCTTCGTCGATAAGTTGTTTTGCCACTGCACTTCCCACCAAACCTGTTATTCCAGTGATTAAAATCATACAGAAAGTAGCGAGTTATTAAATAGTTGTTGGTTGGTAAGAATAGCATATTGAGGCAATAGCATTGTTTTCTTTAAGGATTCTATATGTTTTATATGATGTGTGTCAGTTCCTACAAAGTTAATCATATTTTTGTCAAGCAGTTTTTGAGCATAAACCTGTGCAGGCTTACTGTAGTAACCTGATAAAGAATTTATATTAAGTTGAAAAGAAAGTTGTTGATCATATAATGCTTCAAATTTTTCAATACTTCTATAGAGGTATTGGTATCTTTCTGGATGGGCCAATATTGGCCAATAACCATTTTGTTTTATCAATGCTATAGCCTCAAAGAGATTAGAGGGCTCATTAAGATAGGAAGTTTCAAATAAAAGATAATTATCACCAAAAGTTAGCAGTTGCTCTCCATTCTTCAATTTACTGATAAAGGTTTCGTCTAGATAATATTCAGCTGCTGCTTGAATTTCAATATTGATACCTTCTTCATTAAGTCTAGACTGGAGTTCTTCACATTTCTTTAAAATTAAATCAGGGGTATTTTTATAGAAATCGCCCATAATATGAGGGGTAGTAATGAGTTTCTTGTATCCTAAATCTATTAGCTCTTTTATTATCCAAATAGATTCTTCGAATGTTTTTACACCATCGTCTAAGCCAGGTAACAAATGAGAATGTATGTCCACCAAAATAGGTTGAACAGGAACCTGATTTTTAGAGGAAGAAAAAAGATTAGAGAAAAAACCCATTACCTAAGATTTTAGAAATAAAAATCTAATTCATTGATTCCTTTTAATTCTTTGTCTTTATCAGAAACGTTAGGGTGAGCAACTAACCAGTCAATTGCAATTTGTGGGTCGTTCCAAATGATTCCAGACTCAGAAGCTTTATCGTAAATATTAGTACACTTATACATGACCATGCTTTCCTCTAGAGCTGAAAAACCATGAGCAAATCCGGCAGGAATCCAAAGCATATTGCATTTTATATCATCCAATACAATTGCTTCATATTGACCAAAAGTAGGTGATCCCTTTCTGATATCTACTGCAACATCTAATATTTTTCCTTTTAGTACACGAACTAATTTGCCTTGAGCAAATGGTGGTTTTTGAAAATGCAAACCTCTCACTACTCCTGGTGTGGAATAGGATTGATTGTCTTGAACAAAATCTAAATCTAGTCCAGCATCTTTTAATGTTTTTTTGTTGTACGACTCAAAGAAGAATCCTCTTTCGTCTCTAAATAGCCTAGGCGTTAATTCTACCAAGCCTTCTATTTTTAGTGGTCTAATTTCCATAATTGTTTATTTCATAAACAACAAATCTAATAACAATGTATGAATGGTGTATATAATATTTGATGATATTTAGAAAGAATATTTATGGAATAGCGAAAGAAAAACTTTGATAAGCTAGGTACTTGGTGTAATTTGCAGAAAAAAACATTATGGCAACAGGGATACTTCATAGTCATATCACGGTAGTGATTCTTTTTATTTTATTCATGCTATCAAAGAATATACTAATGCTTTTAGGCATGAAAGATACACTAGCTAAGTTTAGGGCTAAGACTAAAATAGCTGATATGGTATTAGGAACATTAATGTTGCTCACTGGTGGCTATTTGCTTTATATTACTAAAAATCTTGAAGCCTATATGATAGTAAAAATCTTGATTTTATTTGCAGTAATCCCACTTGGAATCATAGGTTTTAATAAAGACAACAAAATATTGGTTAGCCTTGCAAGTATTTTATTGATTTACGCATATTTAATTGCTAAAAACAATAGCCTTACTTTAAATATTGGTGCTTCAAAGCCATCTAGTTCTATGATTGGTACTACCACTATTCCAAAAGACACCTCTGCTGTTGGGCAAATAGTTAATCAGAATATGGAAAATGTTCTCGCCAATGCAAAACCTATTTTTATAGCCAAATGTGCTATTTGCCATGGATTAGATGGAAAAATGAAAGCCAATGGTGCCAAAGACTTGACGCTAAGCAATAAAACATTAGAGGATAGAATCAAAATTATTTCCGAAGGAAAAAATTTAATGCCAGGATTCCAATATCAACTAAGCGAAGGAGACATTCAGGCTTTAGCAATTTATACACAAATGTTAAAGCAATAATCCACAAAGATTTCTATTTTTAAAAATTGGTAGGACAATTCAGTCCATAAAATGGGTGGTTATAGTACAAGTTTAGAGCAGGAAAAAGCTATTTTGGTAGCTTTAGTAAGTGGTAAGCAATCTTACGAACAAACTATTGAATACCTAGATGAGCTAGAATTCCTCGCACTTACTATGGGTGTTGCTACTGTGAAGCAATATATTCAAAGGCTTGAACGCCCAGACACTCGAACTTTTGTAGGTAAAGGAAAACTAGAAGAAATAAAAACCCATGTCATTGCAGAGCAGATAAACATGGTTATCTTTGACGATGAGCTTTCTCCCTCTCAGGTTCGGAATTTAGAAAACGAACTCAAAGTACCTATTTATGACCGAAGCTTACTAATTCTCAATATATTTTTACAAAGAGCGAAAACTGCTCAAGCTAGAACACAAGTAGAACTTGCTAGGTATCAATATTTGTTGCCTAGGCTAACTAGAATGTGGTCGCATCTAGAAAGACAAAGAGGGGGCACAGGAACTAGAGGCGGTGCAGGAGAGAAGGAAATTGAAACAGACAGAAGGGTAATCAAAGAAAAAATAACCCTCTTGAAAGAACAACTCAAAAAAATAGATAAACAAAACTATACACAAAGAAAATCTAGAGGCAAAGTAGTAAGGGTTGCATTGGTAGGATATACCAATGTTGGAAAATCTACATTGATGAATGTACTTACCAAATCAGATATTTTTGCTGAAAATAAGCTTTTTGCTACAGTAGATTCTACCGTCCGGAAGATGGTACTTAATGAAATTCCTTTCCTAATATCTGACACTGTAGGGTTTATTAGAAAGCTACCACACACACTTGTAGAATGTTTTAAATCTACGCTAGACGAAATAAGAGAATCAGACATTCTGCTTCATGTGGTGGATGTATCACATCAGTCTTTTGAAGAACAAATAGAAATAGTCAATAAAACTTTAGTGGAGATAGGTGCAGGAGATAAGACAGTAATTATGGTATTTAATAAATCAGATAAATATCTAACACAGAAATCAATTTCTGAGGAAAGTGACCAAGAGCTAATAGGTATAGATGCTTTGAAAGAAACCTATTTTTACAAACACAAAAGTCCTGCTGTATTTATTTCTGCTACCCAAAAAGACAATATCTCTGATTTGAGGGAATTGCTAATCAAAGAAGTATATGATAAACATTTACTGATATTCCCCAACTATTTGTAAAAGCCAATTGCATGATTTAATTTTACAAAGAAAACGATGGCGTCGTAGTTCAACGGATAGAATAGGAGTTTCCTAAACTTTAGATGCAGGTTCGATTCCTGCCGAGGCCACTATAAATGTTGTTTGGAATAATTTCCAAACAACATTTATTTTGAGAAACTTATATAGGTGTAAAATATTATTTGATTCTCAAAAATCATAAATCTGAAATAAAAGAAGGCTTATTCTTCCATTTCAAAGAATAAGCCTTCTCTATTTTCTAAACAAATTTCTAAAATCTTTAGCAATGAATTAGTAAACCTATCCTATTGATGGTTCCTAACTTTATCTAATTGCTTAATAATCTCTGGCGATTTAAATGTTTTTAGTGGAGTTGCTTGTATTTTATTGTTTTTGATTTCAAAATATTGATTATCAAAAAACAAATAAAGCTGTTTCAAATTATTGTTATTAAGTGCTATAATATCATAGGGTTTGCCTTTAAAATCACAAAGTAGATATAGTTTTCCATTATGATTTTTATAATGAAACTTATATTCTGTATCTTTTACAATTGCTACTTCTACATCTGACTTATGAAGTGGGGCATCCTTAAGGAATTTGTCTGAAGGAACATCATCATTGCTATTAGATATCGATTCATGAGCTAAGTCTGTAAAATCAGGCAATTCTATATCTGTTTTCTTTGCGATTGATTTCTGATTCTTATTTACTTTCTTGATATTACTAGAAGAAGTTTTAACAATTTTATGCTCATTTATAACTTCTAGACCAGAATTTGATTCAAGCTCTTTATTTACAACACTTTCTTTCTTGGCTATAGGAACAATTTTCTTGTCTAAACTTGAGGTTTTATTTTCAGAAGGATTGTTATCTAAAGAAACCAAATAAGCTACTATACCTCCCACAATTGCAATACCCGATGCTATTTTTAAGATATTTTTATATGAAGGACGTGTCAGATGTTGAGTTGGTATTTTGTTAAGCCTAGCTTTAAGCTCGGCTTTTCTAGCTGTTTTAATAGCTTCAATCAACTCAGATTGGAAATCAAGTTCTTTTTTTAGCTCTGGGTTATTTGCTATTTTATCTTCAAAGCCTATTTTTTCGGCATTATTCATTTTGCCTGACAAATATTTATCGACTTCGGAAGAGATTATATTGTTATTTTCCATATTCAATCTTGAAAATCTTTTGCAGAGTATCTAGATTTTACTAATTTATCTAGCTCTTGTTTACATTTATATTTTCTTGTTTTGGCGGTATCTGCATTTGCAAAACCTAATTTTTCAGCTATATCATTCATAGACATTTCGTCAAAATAATAATACATTAATATCTGTTTGCAAGTATCTCCCAAGCTATTGATACATTCGTGAATAATTCTTGCACTTTCATTTTTATCATTGTCTAAATATTCTCCTTTTTCGATGGCATCATTTGTATGTCTTGACTTTCGTTCTAATTCTTTTCTCCACAAATTCATACAAACACTATAGAGATAGGTACTAATTTTAGAACTCAGAACAAAATCATCAGATTTTGCTTTCTGCCAGAGTATAATTAAAGCCTCTTGATAGATATCTCTTGCTTCTTCTTCGCTTCCGTTATTCTTGACAATAAGATTAACCATCATTTTGTAATTTTTTTTATACAAAAAGTCGATTAGCTTTTCATCCCCTTTACGAATTCCTTCTATAATATCTATATCCGTCATCTATATACTTAAGAATGTTTATTGGTAACCCAAATAATTCTATAATCAAACAAATTACAACTTTTTATACGAATTATACTAGAAATGTTACCCTCCTTGATTTAAATAAAAGTACAAAAAGAGTATACTGAAATGTATCAAGCGAGGTTGGAATATTTTGCTAAAGTAGATATTTCGATATCTTTGTATTTTTCCTAATCAAGTAATATTAACAATTTAGAGATAATTATGATTAAAATAAGAGGGTATGCTTCTATTGCATTAGCAATGTATTTCATTCAATTTTCAGTTTTTGCCCAAACTGCCAAGACCAAATTTGATGAAATAGTTTTTTTAAAAACCAATTTTGGTACACTTGTTATCCAATTGTATGACGAAACTCCACTTCATAAAGAAAATTTTCTAAAATTAGCCAAATCTGGATTTTATAATGGTACTACTTTTCATAGGATTATTCCAGAATTCATGATTCAAGGAGGCGACCCAAATTCTAAGGATAGCATTATTGATAATGACGGTATGGGTGGGCCAGGATATACCATTCCTAATGAAATAAAAGCGAATCTTAGCCATCAATTTGGTGCTTTGGCTGCCGCTAGAATGGGAGATGGTGTCAATCCTACAAAAGCATCAAGTGGATCACAATTTTATATAGTACAAAACAAAAATGGGACTCCTCACCTAGACAATGCCTATACTGTATTTGGTAAAACAATAAATGGCTTAGACGTAATCAATACGATTGCTATTCAGCCTAAGAACAACAGAGATAGACCCACCAATAACATCACTATGAGTATGCAAGTAAAAAAAATGAAAAGAAAAAAAATTGCAAAAAAATACAAAGAAATTCTTTAAGGAATTTCTTTGTATTTAGATAAATACTCTTCCATTAATTTTCAATCTAAATCGCCTTCTATAAAGTTCTCATCCAAAAGCAACCTTTCTAACTCTTTCTCAGAATCAGAAAACAGATAGCGATAAAACAATTCTAAGCTCAGATTTTTATAGACAAATGCCAATGCAATTGATTTTCTACACTCCAATGACGTATGCTTTGGTTTATCAACTCAGCGTTTGTTTCTAAGCTGGTGATTTAATAGTGGCTTTCGCTACTAGCCACCAGTGTTTTCTTGTCTATCCTTTCCGCCTCAATTTTAACTATAGCCTTTATACCTTGCCACTTTTGGGCATCATCAATAAATTTTAGGTCATTAATAATTTTACAAACTCTCTTTTCAATTCTCCCATGCCCTAAATCTTGCATGGTGTGAATACTGTATGGGGTTTGCTTTTCAAATCTATCTTTTATTTGTTCAAACATATCTCCTTGATTACCCTTGATGGCCAACAAGTAGTCTACTTTTTTGGATAGTATCTTCTGGCAATACTAGTCTGGCAATTCAAGGCATCAGCGGTGATAATAGCACCTTTACAATCAATCAAATCTAACAGATATGGAATAGCTGTAATTTCGTTGCTCTTTTTGAAGGTTGATTTTTGGCTCAACACCAAATTGTTGCTAGATGCAAAGGCAGATACCAAATAGACCGCTTCCATCCCTTTGGCTTTGGGATTCATCCCTTTTACCGTTTAACCATCTATAGCAATTACTTCATGAGTATGTTTTTCTCGAAGTCTTTCCATCCAATAGGTAAAGCATTCGCAAAAAGCCTCAGGGTTAAGGTGAGTAAAGAATCTGCTGAGTGTGTCGTGCGAGGGTACACCATTTTTGTAGGGAAAGAATTTGCGTAACCATCTGATTTTGTATTTGCCAAACTCTTCCATTTCGTCCCATTCGGTAACC
>REBA01000070.1 GCA_004294225.1 Cytophagales bacterium
TTCAATTTATATTATATTGAGTCCACTAAATATTTACAATTAAATTTTTAGAAAACCCCTTTCTTATTTCCCCAATGGGGAAAAGTTAAAAAGGAATTGCAATTATTTATTGGACTTTATATAAATAAAACTGCAATCTGGGTTAAAATTTTATTGTAAATTTTTACTGGAGGGAACCTCTAAAAACCCCAATATTATTTTTAAAACCCGCACCCAAACCAATTTCTGCTACGAAACCGCAGAATCCTAGTGGGAGGGCTTCAACGGAGCTGAGGTTTTTAGGAGTCCCTGGATTCAATATCAATGGTTTATCAGTATAAAATGTTGAATTATTGCGGTTATTAGAAATGAAAATCATCGTTAAATTTTAAAGTGATTTTTTTAATTGGAATTCTAATTTACCTTACAAAAAAAAACACCGTTTTAGAAACGGTGTTTATGATTTTATAATTCAGCTTGAATTACAGGTGTTTCAATTTCAGGTTTTTCTTCACTAACAACCACCTTTTTTGTTTCTTCCGTATTTTCTTCTACTATTTCTGAATCCATAAACTCTTGATAATTAGTTGCTTTTTCAAAAGGACGCTTACCAATAAGAGTTTCTAAATCAGCTTGAAAAATAACTTCTTTTTTTAACAACTCTTGAGCTATAATTTCCATTTGGGGGCGCTTTTCAATCAAAAGTGTTTTTGTATGTGCGTAAGCTCTATCAACTAATTTTCTTACTTCTTCATCAATGGTTTGTGCAGTGGCTTCTGAATATGGTTTATTAAATTGATATTCTGTACTTTTGGAATCATAAAAAGATACATTTCCAATTTTATCATTCATCCCATAAATAGTTACCATGCTGTAAGCCATTTTAGTAATTCGTTCTAAATCGCTCAATGCACCAGTCGAAATTCTATTAAATTGTATGTCTTCTGCTACTCTTCCGCCTAGAGTCATACACATTTCATCAAAAAGCTGTTCAGTAGTATATAAAAATTGTTCTTTTGGTAGATATTGGGCATAACCAAGTGAGGCAACGCCACGAGGAACAATGCTTACTTTTACCAAAGGATCAACGTGTTCTAAAAACCATCCTGCAACGGCATGACCAGCTTCGTGATACGCCACAATCATTTTTTCTTCTGGAGAAATAATTTTATGTTTCTTCTCTAATCCTCCAATTACTCTATCAATAGCTGCTTGAAAATCAGCCATATCTATCGTTTCTTTTCCATGTCGTGCTGCAATTAAAGCCGCTTCGTTGCACACATTCATTATTTCGGCTCCTGCGAAACCTGGCGTTTGAGTAGCTAGTTTTTTTGTATTTACGTCTTCGTTTAATTTTAAAGTTTTAACATGAACTCTAAAAATTTGTTCTCTTCCTTTTACGTCTGGTTTATCAATAGAAATTTGCCTGTCAAATCTTCCTGGTCTCATCAAAGCAGCATCTAAAACATCTGGACGGTTTGTTGCGGCAAGAATAATAACA
>REBA01000037.1 GCA_004294225.1 Cytophagales bacterium
ATTTTTACCAATACACCAGATGGTGCAAAAGCCATAACTTCTAATAAATCTGCTCCAGTAATCACCTCAGTAAGTGAAAACAATGGGATCATCACCATTGCTGGAACTGCCTCAGGGTCAGGTGAAAAAATAGAGATTTTTGCAAATACTAGCAACCAACCAGAAATAGCTGAAAAATACATTGCGGTTACCACTTCGGTTGGTACAAATTGGAGCATAACTATTCCTAGAGCAGAATGGCCAATCACTTCAGATTCATGGGTTACAGCTACAGCTGCCAATAATTGGAAAACCAGTAGTTTGGCCACAAGCTTAAAAGTTCCTGTCGCTTTACCTATTTATGTTTGCCCCCAATTTATCAACGTGCTCAAAGACAATAGCATTTGCAATGGTTGTGTAGATGCCAATGGGCAATTGGTGCTATCGGTAGTAGAGCAAGTTACCTCGCTGAATGTGGCTGGGAAGGGTTTAACTTGTTTAGAGGGAATAGAGTATTTTAAAAATTTAAATGATTTGAGATGCCAAGAAAATCAATTAACCTTTTTGGATGTGAGCAAGAATATTGCCCTTAGTAATTTCTACTGTTGGAGTAACCAATTGGTTGATATAGATGTAACACAAAATACCCAACTTTTATATTTTCAGTGCGGTAATAATAAATTAAATCAATTGAATTTAACAAAAAACCTGTCTTTAAATGTTTTGTGGTGCTACTCAAACCAATTTTCTAATTTGGATTTGAGTCAAAATACAATGCTTGCTCGTATTGACTGCCGTGATAACAAGCTGACAACTTTAGATATAAGTAAGAATATTGGATTGAATTATTTGTATTGTGCTAATAACCAATTTAAAAACTTATATGTGAGCCAAAATAATGATTTAGAATATTTAAATTGTTCTAATAATCCTCTTTGTAATCTAAGTAAATTACCTTCTAGCCTCTTTTATTTATATGCTGATGGTACTCTTTTAACCTGTCTTAAGAATAAACCAGCTGGTTTAACAAACGTGGCACCCTCCAGTTTATTAACCAATCCAGTTTGCCAACCCACCCAACACCAAAAAAATATTACCGTAGATGGGGTGCTATACGACAATGTATTTACCGTCACCAGTAATGCAGATTTTGATCAAGCCATAATAGACGCCAACCCTGATGAACTAGACAATACCTGTTTGGGTTTTGTGGGTACGTTGCGGTGGGCGATTAATAAATCAAATTCTTTACCTGGTAAGAACAGAATACAGTTTATGCTTTTACAGGAAATAAGATGCCTGATATCCTTGGGAATACTATAATCGATGGAAGAAATAATTCAGAAGAGGTTGTTTTTAAATCAGGATATCTAATCTTATACGGCGATGAAGTAGAAATAAATAGTATAACATTTAGAGGTTATTTTTTGAGTATAAGTGCAAATAGCAAGACGAATAGAATAATTAATTGTAAATTTTATAAAAATATTGATGGCTATACAATCGCTATAAATACTAATAATCTTATTTCTATAACACCAAATGTTAGAATATTTAATTGTTATTTCGAGAAATTTACTGAAGCTTTAAGTATTGCCAATGGAAATTTTATCTTAGAAAAAAATACATTTAAAAATAATGAAACAGCAATATATTGCTATAGTATACCAAGACCTATAGGAACTATTTCTCCAACTGTTTCAAGTTTTAATAACACCTTTGATGAAAATACTTCAGTTGGGATAAGTAATACTTTAAATACCCTTCAATCTTCACAGGATATTTTTACCAATACACCAGATGGTGCAAAAGCCATAACTTCTAATAAATCTGCTCCAGTAATCACCTCAGTAAGTGAAAACAATGGGATCATCACCATTTAGCAGTAATAAAGCCCAAACAGCAGAGAAATATGTTGATTTTCTAATTACCAATAGTGCCAGCTGGAGCTTCACTATAGAAAGATCTAAGTGGCCTTTCTCCACAGACTCATGGGTAACTGCCCATGCCTCTGATAATAAACAAACCAGCGAATTGGCCCCAAGTGTAAAAGTTCCTGTCGCTTTACCTATTTATGTTTGCCCCCAATTTATCAACGTGCTCAAAGATAATAATATTTGCAATGGTTGCGTAGATGCTAATGGAATTTTGGTTGAAAGTGTAGTATCAAAAAGAACTTCGTTAAATGTTAGCAATAAGAACCTAACCTGTTTAGACGGAATAGAAAATTTCACTGCTCTCACAACATTATTATGTAATGATAATCAAATAAATGAACTAAATATAGACCAGAATACAAAACTGGCTTCATTGCGATGCACTAGAAATAATTTAAAATCTTTGAATTTATCTTCAAACACATCTTTAGCATTTTTAACTTGTGATAATAACAAACTAGAATCATTAGATTTAGAATACAACATTAAATTGACTTCTTTAAATTGTAGTTATAATTTTCTGAGCGAATTAAATGTTTCAAAAAACACAAAGTTGAGGTCAATTAATTGTGCTAATAATGAATTATTTGAATTAAATACAAGTTTAAATCCTTTGCTAGAATCATTGAATTGTAGCAATAATAGCCTGTCAAATTTAAATTTGATTAATAATACTATTCTTTTCAATCTTTATATTAGCAATAACTTTTTTTCAGAATTGAAATTGGGTTTAAATACTAACCTTCATTCTTTAATTTGTAGTAACAATCCCTTATTGTCAATTTTAGACTTGAACCAAAACGAAAAATTGGAATCGTTAGAGTGTAATAATTGTAATTTACAAACTCTAGATTTAAGAAGAAATTCAATATTAGAGTCTGTATTTGCTCAAGGTAATAAATTTTATACTCTAGATGTGTCACAAAACAATTTGTTAATAAGTTTAGAATTAAAAGACAATATAAATCTATGTAATTTAAGTATTTTACCCGAACAGTTAGAGTATTTGGATGTTGAATCAACTAACGTATCCTGTTTAAGAAATATTCCTTCTAACCTTATTACAACTCCGGAATTGCCAATATGTTCAAATAATCCTGCTTTAGAAGAAGGTATAGATAGAAACGTAATCATTGATGGCATTTCATACGACAATGTGTTTAAGGTTACACGCAACGATGATTTTGACCCCAAATTGGTAGCTAATAATCTTGATGATTTAAATGTATCCTGTTTAAACTTAAAAGGCACTCTTCGCTGGGCAGTGATGAAAGCAAATTCAGAACCAGACAAAGTAAATAGAATAGAATTTGCTCCGCCACTAGGCAGTGCTACTTTTCAAATCAACCTTCAACATGGCAATTTAGATTTTAGAAGTAAGAACATAACAATAGATGGCTCTACTGTAGCTGGGTATGATTTAGCTAAAAATCCTAAAGTAGTCATCAATTTTAACCATACGGGTGCTATTGACTGCAATTATAATCTTCCAGTAAATGGTGGCAGAGGAATGATTTACGATTTTAATCAAAAGTTTTTGATGAAAGGCTTGGGCATTACCAATGCTACTTGGCAAAAGGGTGGACAGCAACAAGGTTTCTTTATACAAGGGTTCACAGTTACAAAGTTAGAATTTTCAGATTGTTATTTTGTAAATACCATTCGTAATACCAACCCTTCTTTGAGTGGCAATAGCTTGGTAGCTAGAACAACGTATAGTGCACCTATATCTTTTCATAATTGTACTTTTGGTAATAACACCGAACAAAATTTAACAAGTGTAGTTGGATTTAATACCCTTTTTGAAAATCAATATAATATGAATCAAATTTATTCTGGAGAACCTTTTAATAATTTCTATAAATGTAAGTTTTTATCATTTAGTAGTACACCAGTTGTTAATTCAAATAATACTGACTCTCCCCCCTACCCAAATAAGGTTTCTCAATCTATTTTTATTGGAAATCCCAAAAATATAGAATATGGAACTGCTGCTCCACAAATTATAGGTGTAGGTTTGACTGGAAATCTCTATGGTAATTCTATTTCAAACAATACAATTATAGAAATTTATAAAGTGGGTGCTAATGGAATAGATGCAATAGAATTTATGGGTTCTACAAAATCTGATTTGCAACTCAAAGAGTGGAGTTATGCAGTAGCAAATAATTTGGGGAACAAGCCATTAGTAATAGGTGAAAAATACATTGCTTTAGAGGTATTTTACAATAAATCATTTGAGTTCTCAACTCCATTTATCATGATAGATGGTAGGTGTATTGTAAAAAATACCAACAATGCTGGCGAGGGTTCTCTTCGCGCTGCCATTACTTGTGCAGTGGGTAAGCGAGAACCAACCGATATTACTTTTGAAATATCGACCAATGCACCTTACGTGTTGAAATTGGAAACAGCACTTCCTACTTTTCAAAATTTAAGATTTCCTATTACCCTTGCTGCACCATTGAATGTCAAAAGCAAAACATTTTCTATTATTCCAAACGTTGCAACCGCCAATTTTGAACCTTTTGTAGTTGGTACCAATGCAACAGTAAGCAACTTTATATTTAAAGGATTCACCAATAATGCTCCTGTGCTAGTTCGCAACGGAGGCACACTTAAAAATTCTAAATTTGAGGCAAATAAGAATAGTGTAATTGTAGATGGAAATGAATCAAGAGTTGGGGGTGTATTGTCAGTAAATACCATAGAAGATTGTAATTTTTTAAATGGTACATCTACAGATGTTTTTGTAAATACTGTAAATAGTGAAAATGAATTTAAATTGAATATAAGAGCTTGTTCATTTGGGGGTGGAGTAAATGGTATAGAAGTAATAGGTGGAAAATACTTTGAAAATCTTGATATTTTAAATTGTTATTTTGGCTACAATATTGAAACTTCTTCTACTTTGCCAATGAAAGGTTTGGGAATTAATCTAATTTCTCAGCTTGATTACACTCAAATTAAAAAAATAAATGTTGTTGGATGTTATTTTACTTCTTGCCTAGGAGGGGGCTTTAAAAGTGCCTTGTCAGGAGATTTTAATTTTGATTCCAATATCTTTGGGGTAAGTGCTGCGAACAAATTTGGAGTAAATAATTTTGGAATTTTGCTTTCTGGGCAATGGTCAAACTATAACATAACTGGAAATCATTTTCCTAACATGACAAATGCTGCTGTAACAATAGCTGGTGGTGCAATAGCTAGTGCTAATGGTACTATCAAAAACAATTATTTTGGATACGATTTGAATAAAAACAAATTAATAGCCAATCTTCCCACTACTACCGTTGCTATTCAGTTAAGCAATTCTACTGTTGATATAAAAAACAATTTTATAAATAAATATCACAAAGGAATAGTTATCAATTCCAGTTTTAGCAGCGACATTACTTTTAATGACTTTTCTAATACAGGCAATTCAGGTATAGAGATATCAGGTTTATTTTATGGTAAAGTAAATAACAATAGGTTAGAAAATTTTAATAATTTTGGAATTAATTTTTTACCTACTAGTAATAGTTCTAGAAATAATATTGAAATTATTGGAAATACATTAAGTACTTCTTCCAGAACTAGAAATATTCAATTAGCAAATTTATACTATAGTAAGGTTAACAATAATACCGTAAATGGTGGAGGAAATGGTATAATATTATCAAATTGTTCATTTAATAAATTTGAAGTTAATACGATTAATGATCAATTGTCAAATGCACTTATTTTAAATGGCGAATCTTCCAATAATGAAATTACAAATCTTACTGTAAAATCAGAATCTCCAAAAAATGCTGTTGCTGTAATAATCAATAATCTTTGCAGTAACAATACCCTAAAATCAACTATAATATCCAATTATAATAATGGTATTCAAATAATAGGAGAGGCTATAAATAATATTGTTTCTGAAACTACAATCAATCCTGTTACTGGATTTGCTATTAACCTTTCAAAACCAAGCACTTCTACATTTACAGGTAATAATAATTACAAAGCACCTATTGTCAATAAACTAAGGGTTCAGAATCAAAACATATTAATGACTGTAACAGCTCAGGTCAATGATGTGGTAGAAATATTTTTATCAGAAAAGGGTACTGGAAATCAAGAAATATTGAGAACGTTTGTGACAAAAATTAATATGGAAAATAGTACTAGTAAAGAGTTTGCTATTAACCTTGCCGATTTGAATACTAAATTGAACATTACCAATCCAGACGATAAAAATACCTATTATTTCCGAGCGACAGCAACTAATACCTCCGGCACTTCAAGGGTTAGTAATTTGAAATTTATCTGTCCTAATTGTGAGTGTATTGTATCCAACACTCAAGATGAGCTAACAGCACCAACAAATAGTTTAAGGGAGGCCATCACGAAGGCAAATGGCGGTGAGTGCAGTAAAATAATATTTAAAATCCCTTCCGATGAACTTGCTAATGGTATTGTATTGAAAGGCTTGTTGCCAAGCATAGCTAATAGTTATACCATTGATGGAACTCAGCAGCTAGGATATTCAAATACTAAATACCCCTTAGTAGTGATAAAAGGAGTTTCAACGTTATCTCAAGGATTGAATGTATTAGAAAGTAATGTAACTATAAAAGGAATTGCTTTTAGTGGTTTTTCTACAGGAATTATTTTAGCAAAACCCCAAACAGAGCTTAATGCTGTAACTATAGGTAATACAGTCAATAATTACCTCACCATAAATACAGGTGCCAACGAAAATAAAATTATTGATTGTTATTTTGGTAAATCAATTGAAGAGAATGCATTAGGCAATACGAATACCAATCTCAGTAATGTGATTAGAGATGCGACGACTAATGCCATAGGCGTTGTGGTAAATAGCAATGCCAACATTTTTACGAATTGCCATATTGCTAACACACGGCTTCAAAATATTTTGATAAGAAACAGTTGCTCAAAAAATAGATTTAATACAGGTTCGCTTACCAACTCAGGCAAGTCTGGTTTGGCAAATAGGGCAGGAATAGTATTTGAAAATACATCAAATGTTCAGAATAATATAACGGCTCCCTTCATACTGGCTCACCAGGTAATAAACAACAAGATGGAGCTTACCGTTCAAACAAAAAATACAGATGATTTTATTCAAGTATATCAGTCTATCAATACTCCACAAAATGCGGTAAAGTTTATTACCCCGCAAACGGTGGTGAAAAAGACAAATTCCAATCCATTGGTAAATGAATGGGTAGTAACGTTAGATAATGTGAGTTATGATGCCGCAGGGACTTATTTCTTTGTAGCAAATGCAACTGATAAAGAGGATAATACTTCTCCCCTTAGCAAACTATATAAGGTTAATTCTGATTATGAAGTTTGTACCATTACCAGTCTAGAAGAATTGGGTTCTGGTTCTATCAGGGAAGCAGTTGAATGTGCTAATAATGCCGAGGGAAAGGCGAAAATAGACTTTGCTTTTGCAGAAGACGACCAAGAGAAAACAATCAAATTGTTACCCACCAGTATAAATCACCTTGCAATCACCAATGCTTTCGGGGTAATGATACAGCCCAAAGAAAAACAGAAAATGGTAATAGGTGGTAATGGTTCTGTAAAATTGATTTTTTCAGGCAATAATGCCATTGCTCAAAACCTAAAATTAAACAACATCCCTACTGAAATAAATGGTGGAACAAATCACTCTTTAAGCAAATTGGTATTTGAACTAAGTTTGCTTACCCTGAATAAAGATGCAAGCAATTCTATTATTGAGAACAATAGCTTTTTAGATAATGCGAGATTGATTGTAAATGGGGCAAAGCAGATTAGAATTAGTAGAAATACATTCAACAATCCTGGTGCTGGAACTATCAAAGCCATCACCTTATCCAACGGTGGCAATTCGAGTGTTGTCAATGGTGCTAAAAAAGTACCTGCAGTAAGGTTAATTAATTTAAATAAGGGTATTTTGAAATTTGCCATTACTTCCCAAACACCAGAAGAAAAGATAGAGCTTTTTTTGGGAACTGTGCAAGGGCAAAGAGCTTTGAGGTTTCTAAAAGAATATTCAACCACAACAAAAAGCAACGTGGTTATTGGAGAATTAAATCTTAAAGACTTTACAAATAATGACCCTAATATAAATCAAATTGTAATCACAGCAACAGGTACAGATAAAGAAGGAAATACTTCTGAACTATCGCCTAATTTGTTAATGACCACTTGCATTGTAAATAATAATCAAGATGTACCATCTAACCCCAAACTAGCGGGTAGCCTAAGAGCAAATGTTACTTTGGTAAATGATGGAGGATGCCAAATTGTAATGTTTAATATACCTAATGATGCACCTGAAATTAGATTAGGAAGTGTACTACCTATTATTTCAAGATCTGCCATATTAGATGCTACTACTTTGCAGCAAGGTTATTCAGAGAAAGACGAAAAACCAGTAGTAAAGATAACAAGCAATAGCAACACGCTTCCTTCTGGATTAAGGATTTCGGCAATGGTAGCTACGAATGGACTGATTTTGGATAAATTTGCTACAGCTATTACAATAGGTGGTACGGGAAACAATATTCAAATCTTAAACAGTAGTTTTCAAAATGCTGGTATTGGAGTTTCAATTTTATCTGGTAGAAAAGATATTACAATTGATAAATGTACTTGGGGAGATACGCTAGGATTTACTTCCGCTACTTCCATTCAAGATTTGGGAAGTGAAAATTTGACAGTAACGAACAGCAAATTTTTCTTAGGGGAAAATTCTATAGCATTTCTTAGTTCTACAAATGCTGCTTCCACATCAAAAAACTTTAAGTTCAACAATAATGTGTTCTCAGGAATCAGTAATTCCATTACTAAAAACAATTCTCAAGGTTTTCAATTGACTAATGCAATCATAGGCAATATTGAAAAAAATATTTTTACCAACGTAGGCAAACCTATTATAGCTGAAAAAAGTTCTGGAACAATTAATTATAATATCCTTAGACGTTCGTATCAATTAGAAAAAATAATTAGAACAGAAGCAGAGCCCAAGAAAGAAATACTTTATCAGCATAGTGCTATACAATTAAATAACTGCTTTAATCTCAAATTGGATTCAAATATATTAACTGACTATAGAATTAATGGAATAGTAATAAATGGTGCTTCTGTAACCAATACCATTTTATCTAATAGAATATATAAAGTAAGCAATATAGGTATTTGGATTAATAATGCACCTAACCAAGAAGTTAATGGTAATGTAGTTGACACATTGGCCAATGTGGGTATATTAGTAGAACCCAACTCGCCTAATACAATATTGGCTGGAAATATTATAAGGGGATGCAAGCAATATGGTATATGGGTAAAAAGTGAAAGGAATAAAATAATGTCTAACTATATTGGAGATGCACCAAAAGAAACTTTACTTGGAAACAATATAGGTTTATATCTTCAATCCAATAATAATTTAATAGGCAATATAGAAGGTGCTAACTTTTTTGTTAGGAATAAAAATGGAGGTATTGTAAACGAAGGCAATAAAAATAGAATTATTTACAATACATTTACCTATAACGATGTAAGCGATAGAAAGCCATCGCCAAATGTAAAAGCGATAAGAAATGTAGGAAATGCTAATGAAAGTATACAACCGCCCCGTGATTTTAGTTATAAAAAAATTGGAGAAGACTATGAAATTTCTGGTAAAGCAGGGGCAAATGAAATAATTCACTTCTACAGGTCGAATGGTTTTCCTCAAAACACACAATTAACCTCAGTAAAAGTAGAATGGAAAGTCATTAATGATAAAGGTGTAGAAGAAATAAGAGAAGGTTTTAGGCAAAATATTTTGGGCTTAGTAAAATCAAACGATGATGGTACCTTTACATTTAAAGTTATCAAAGACAATCTAGATCCTAACAATACTACCTACATAGTTACTACTGCCACCAAATTATTTTCAGGTGATGATGCAGCCAGCACTTCAGAGCTTAGTAAAATATTCCCAATTGGCCCATGTATCATTTCTAATACAGAAGATATTGCAGATTCAGATGCTAATCAATTTCCAGTAATTGGTTCCCTTAGAGCTGCTATAGGCTGTGCTAATGAAGTGTTGGAACCCGCAAAAGTGATTACTAAGATTTTTGAAGTTCCTACAGTAGAACTCAAATCAGATTTATTGCCTATTACAAATAAATATGGACTCACTTTCTCTGGTAAAAACTTAGGATTTGAATTGCTTGAAAGTAAACTACATATCAAGCCAGCCAAAGATATTGCATTAAATCATGGACTTTCTTTGTCTCTACCTAATGCAAATTGGGAAAATAAAGTTTCAATTTCAGAAGTGATTTTTTCATCACTTAATACAGCCTTGTTATCAACTAAAGGACATTTAAATATAATACAGGTTGAAGTAAATGGAGATAAAACTAAGAATCAATCATTATTAACTATATCAGAAAGTAAAACAGACATAAATATTAATGAATTGAAAGCTAATAATCTAGAAACAATTATTAAATCAATTGGAGTTGAGAATAATTTCGATTACTGTATAATCGACAATTCTAAATTGAGTGATGTAAATTCAATGATTGTGCCCATCGGTGAGTTTAAAGCAAGTTCCTTTAATAATAACCAATGGGTAAACCCCTCTACTATTCTAAAGGATTTAAATTTTAATTCAGTAAACTTTGAAAATAATACTTTTTCTTACAATAACTCATACAATAAGCCAGTTGCTCCTTTAATAGAGTGTTATTCAGAAAGTAGAAATAGCATTAAATTTATTAGTAACACCATTACTGCAAAAGATGCTCCCAATCTTAACGGTGATGCTTACCTTATTTATGTCTATGGCAGCATTACTTCTTACAATATATTCGATAAGAACACTATAAACATAAAAAATAATAATGTTGGAAATAAAATAGGAGGCATATATATAGGGGGTTATTATGAAAACTCAAACAATAATGTGTCAGACAACACCATAAATCTAAACGGCAATGCTATAAATTTGCAGTGTGAGTATGGATCTAGCATCAACAATAAAATTTTTAATAACGTTATCAATTCAAATCTTGAAGGAATTAAATTAGAAGGTATTTATAATAGTAATATATACAACAATACCATAGTTACAAATGATAACAATGCCATAAAACTATCTAGCTGCGAACGTATATACATGACTAATAACCTAATGAGCGGAAATGTAGGAAATACTAAAGCTGTAGAGTTGGTAAATTCTAACAATAGAATTTCTCAAGATTACCCTGTACCTATTATTGATAAAGTAATCACAGAAAAAATCAAAGAACCAAAGCCTTATCTTGAATTGCATGGAATGGCTAATGTTGGAGAAAAAATAGAGTTATTCTTTAGTCAAGGCCCTGAGCCAGAAAATACCTTACCCATCAGAGAACGTAAAGACTATAAACCAACCGAAATAAACCAGGCAAATACTATAAAGTTTATTGCCAACAACATTATTGCAGATGCTACTGGTAAATGGACTTATAGAATACCCAAAGACTGGAATCGTAACTTGACTGAAAATCTTTATATAACAGCTCAAGGTACTGTAGATAATGCTAACTCATCAGAATTGAGCAATATATATACCTTGAAGCCTTTTACTGAAACAGTAATAGTAAAAAACACAAATAATGATGGCGAATTTTCTCTAAGAGCAGCATTAGAAACGATTAATTCAACAGATTTTTATACCAAAGTAGTATTTAATATTCAAGATAATACAGGTAAACCACTTGAAGGGCCACATGTTATTAAAGTAGAAGGAAACGCTTTAAATGAATTCTCAAATTATACAGGATTTTCAATAGATGGTAAGTCCCAAAAATTATTTGCTGACCCAAATGATTTGAATAAATCAGATGTTTTCTCTATTACTATTCTTTCAAGTGGTGTAAATGGTTCTCAATTCCCTACTGGTCTAATGGTAGGTGAAGGAGGTGGAGAAAAATCTCATATTAAAAATCTGACCATTAAAAATTTTGAAAATGGGATTGATTTAAAAACAGGACAAGTAAAATTAGAATCAGTTGTTGTAAAAAATGAGAATAAAAATGGCGGCTTTGGATTGAAGTTGGGAAGTGTCAAAAAAATAGAAACAAATACAACCGATATACTTTTTCCAGAAAAAGACTTTGAGCAAATGATTTCTAAATGTTTGTTTTATGGTTATGAGTCATCTATAGACTTAGATCCTAATATTGAAAAAATTCATATATCTGAAAATAAATTTGATGAAGTAAATTTTGGCATATCAGGTTCGGAAAAACTCTCCAATTCTATTTTTGAGAAAAATATTTTCTTAACCGTTCATAGAGTTGCTATTTCATTAGAGACAAAAGATGAAAATAAAGGTAAGTATAACACTAATCAAGTAATTAAAAACAACTGGTTCGGTTATGACCCCACAACCACAACCTATGCTTCTTCTATGTCAGTAGCACTTGCCACCTCTAATATGCAAGAAAGTTATATTATTGATAATTTCATTCCTTTTATTGCACCCAATCAAGAAATAGTAGCTTTAGTTGATGAAACTATGGGTAATATAGAAAGTAATGTTGGTCTTTATTTCCGTGGTTCTAAAGATAATACCATTAGCAATAACTATTTAGGTACATATCTAGATATTACAGAATCTAACCTTGATATAAAAAGTCATCAAGAATCTATTGGTATCAAAATTATAGCCAATGAAGACAATAACGATAAAATATTGGGCAACCATTTTGCCAATATAGGAACAGCTATAAAACTTGAAAATGTAGTAAACACAATAGTAGCCAATAATACGATAGGAGCGAGAAAGAAAAAAACTACCTCCACCACACCAAATGAAACAGAAAGCACTATAGATATTGACGATGTAGAACAGTTAGATATCTTTAAACAAGCTATAATTGTCAGCGGAAAAAGCAAGAATAGCAGTATAGTAGACAATTATATTGGCAATTATAATACTGATAATAATACTGATCATGCAGGGGTTTATTTAGAAGGTGAAGCAAATAATATTATTATTTCTAAAAATATTATTTTTAATAAAAATAATAATAATAAAGGGATATACTTAAGTTCAGCTACTAACACAGATGTAGCTGAAAAATATCCTGCATTTGAAGAGTTTAGAGTCGAGAATAAAGATGTAATACTTGATTTGAAGATTAATGGTTTAAGTGATATTCCAGATAATTCAAGAGTAGAAGTATTTTTAGCCAATGGAAATAAAATGCAAAGTAAGAAGTACATTGGTAATGCTATAAAAACTTCTAAAGCTGGAATTACTAGCATCACTATTCCTTCACATTTCTTAGATTATTCGGGAAGTAATTATTTTGTAGCTACCTATACCAATGCTTTCAATGGAGCTACGTCACGTTTCAGTGAAAATATTGAAATAAAAAACTTGTTGTGTAGCCTAAACGAAAATCTGCTTGGAAAGGGAGTTGACAAGATTTGTCCTGGAGAAAAAATAGAAAACTATATTGAAATACCCAAGTTAGAATTAAAAGTAACTTGTAAAGAGCCTACTGATGCTATAGCTAAAGATGTAAAAATAGAGAAAGATAGTAGAGGGCAGAAATATATTATAGATAAAGCGGGTGAATACACTTTGCTAGCAACTGTTCCTAATAATTCAAATTGTGATAAAAGAATAGATTTTACAGTAATCTATAAATCCGAGCCTGCAATGCCCAATTTTATAGTGAAAGAATATGTGTATGTCGGCGATACTGTAGCCGTTGTAGACTTAGACTATGAAGTTAAAAACAGAAAAATGGAATGGGTACATGAAGGTGTAAATCAAATTACTCAAAAAATTACAGCTAATAACCAAACTGAAGATTTGGATACAAAAAAAGCTATATACCTCAGCTATCCAAACACAGGAAAAGCAACTATAAGTCAAGTTTCTGAAAAAGATGGTTGTGTTATTACTGTAAGCAAAGAGATTAATATAATACCACAGCCCAATGAAAAGAAAGATAAAGGCAAAGTAAGTGCAGAAATACCCACTTTGCTTGATGCTGATGTCTATCCTAACCCTGTGAGTGGAAACGGGAATTTGATTCTTACATTGAGAACTAAAAATAAAGCTCCATTTACGGTAACTCTTTATCGAATAGTTGATTCTCAGCCTTTACAAAACTTTCAATATAAAATTGATAGACTAATACAAAAAACTGGCACGATTGATGAATTTCAATTTGAACAAGTAATAGATGGTTGGCAACATTTAGCAAAAGGAGTTTACTACCTCAAAGTCAATTTTAACAATGATATTAAGGTAATAAAATTCATTACCAATTAAGTAGAATAGATAACTCCACAAAGTGAATAACATAGTAAGTATTTGTTCTATTTTTAATAAAAAGAGAGTAAGAGGTACACTACTTTTTCCTATCTATATTATCAGTGTTATCAGTACATATGGTCAAGATTTAGAAAAACTATTGAAAAAGGACAAATTTAAAATATCGGGAGGAATCAATGCCAATCAAGCATTTTATATGCAACGAGGAGGCCAAGATAGACGTACCCCTTACAATTATTTTTTATCGGGGCGTTTAGCTATTTCTTATGGGCAATTATCTATACCACTTAGCTTTAGTTATTCCAATCAAAAAGTTTCTTATGCACAACCCTTTAATATTTTAGGTTTTAGCCCTAAATATAAGTGGATTACTACTCATGTAGGTTTTCGCAGCATGACATTCTCTCCCTACACTTTGAATGGACACACCTTTCTAGGAGGTGGAATAGAGGTAGAGCCAATTAAAGGATGGAAATCAGCCGTCATGTATGGTAGATTGATGAAGGCTGTAGCTCCAAATGGAAATAATCGTCCTGCTTATGAACGTTATGGTTACGGATTCAAAACAGAATATACCGTCGCTGGAGGTAGCATAGGGTTCTCCTTATTTTCTGCCAAAGATAATCCGCTTTCTATCAAAGATACAAACAACCCGCTACTTAAACCTCAAGAAAGTTTGTCACTTGGGCTTTCCTTTTCCAAAAAAATGAAACATTGGAACTTCAAATTTGAAGGTGCCAGAACAGCATATACTCGTAATATCAATTCAGCAATCAATTCTGATAGTAAAAATATTGTCAATGCTGCTTTTTGGACTCCAAGATACACTTCTACAGGCTACTTCAATGCCTTTAAGGTAGGAGTCAATTATCAATTTCGAGGTTTTACTCTAGGTGCAAATTTTGAACGAATTGATCCTGGTTATAAAACATTGGGGGCGTTTTTTTTCAACGAAGATTTGCAAAGTATTTCTGGACAGTTTGCTACCGCATTTTTTAAAAACAAATTGAGCCTCTCGGCCAGCTTAGGTAAGCAACGCAACAACTTAGATAAAACCAAAACAAGTACTATGGATAGATGGGTTTCTGCGATACAACTTAGCTTTGTTCCTACTCCCAAGTGGAACGCTTCTCTTTCATTTTCCAGTTTTCAGTCTTTTACCAATGTAAGACCACCCAATACACCGCTTAATAGCACAATTGTTCAACCTTCAGATACCCTTAGTTTTCTTTCTGTATCTAGAAGTGGTCAAGGCAATATTTCCTATATTATAAAAAATAACGAAAGTGCCAATACTAACATCATGTTTTCGGGGAGCATACAATCGGCAGCTCAACTTTCACAAATGAACAACAACTACAATCCCACTTTTTACAACGGTTTTTTATCCTATAATCATGGCTTGCCCAAACAAAAAATGCAATCTGGATTAGGACTTAATGCTAATTTTTCTGGCGAAAGAGAAAACCAATCTATATTTATTGGCCCCAATCTTAATGCAAGCAAATCATTATTTAATGAAATCTGGAGATTACAAGCAAATACTTCATGGAGTGCCGTGTGGCTTGCGGGTAATAGAGTTTCATCTATCATAAACTTAACTTGGGGTAATACTTTTCAGATAGTAAAAAAGCATAATTTATCCTGCAATTTTACCTATTTGAATATGAAAAATCCCACTTCAAATCAAGTCGATAAATCACTGATAAGAGCTATCGATGAACTGAATATTTCACTCGGTTATGGATATGTGTTCTAAACTTTGTTATTATTATAAAATAGACTTACTTATAAACCAACTACTTACTACTAAAAAATGTTTTCAATTGATATGAATAGAATAAAACTTTTACTTGCCATCCTTTTATATTGCTATTCGTGGACTAGCAACGCTCAGCAAAGCCAGATAAATGATACTAAAATACTTCTAGACAATGCAAAAGCAAAAATGAATAAACTAGGCTATTACCAACAAATAGCCAATAAGGTATTTGATAAAGCCATTAACACGATTGATAAAATAGGCTACAATCCTTTGCCTTTAGCCATTCCCTTTAGTAAAAACCCTGTACCATCTGAAGCTGCCTATGAATTAAGATTGAACAGTATTTCCATTTTACCTAATGGAGCCAAAGCAGACTTATACATGAGGATAGATAAAAGCGTTTTTGGGTTTGAAAATACAGATCCTTCACAAAAATACTTTTATATGGCAGCCGATGAAGTTTCTTTCACCCGAAATGGGGGCTTTACAGGGGAAACAAATTTAATACTTTTAGGAGATGTTGATATTAAAATTTCAGAAGGAGTAAATTTAAAAATCTTTGCCATCAATCCTAATAATCAAAGTGTGACCCATGCTCGGTTTGATTGCGATGGTTTTATTAGGTTGCACCTAAGTGCTGCTTTAGAAGTATCAAATAGTATTGCCGTTCGTGAAGATGAGAATGGAAAAGCAACCGATAAACCTTTATACATTGAATTTGAAACAGATGTTTCGGACCTCAACGACTGGTTGTTTGAAATTAATAAAATTCCAGCTTTTCAATTCAAAAGTATGCCCGATTTTTCCGTCGCCATAACATCTTTAGTATATGATAAAAGTATGATTATCAATAGCCCAGCAATGCCTAAAATTGATAATTTGACAGAACTATGGAAAGGCTTTTACTGCAAACAGGCAACTATTAAAATGCCAAAATACATGCGAAGCAAATCAAAAGGTACAGAACGCATTTCTATTGATGTCGCAAATTTAAGAATTGACAATTCTGGATTTGGGGGAAGTTTTTCATTAAGCCCAGTATTTTCTGATGGGCAAATAGGAACTTGGCAATATACTGTAGATAAAATTTTAGGAAATTTTGTGAATAGTAAAATAGATGGATTTGTAGTAGAGGGAATGCTCGAATTTCCTATTGCTAAACAAAATAATAATTTAAGTGAGTTCCAATATTCTGCTGGATTTGTAAACAACAAAATTGTATTTAATGTAAAATCCGAAGACAAATATGATTTTAGTTTTCTTAATGCTCTTAATGCTGAAGTGGTAACTCCTACACTAAACATAACAGTGAATTCGAATGGCGATGAATTTATAGGGTCTTTTACTGCAAATGTAAATTTGACATTAAATGCAAATAAAAATACTACAACTAATAAACCATCTGCTAAATCTTCCATTGCAGTAGTTATTGAAGATTTGGTTATTTCCTCTTTACCTCCATACATTAGTGCTAAAGCATTAACAATTAGTGGTTCAAATTCTTATTTAAATAATTTCCCTATCACTATTAAAGACCCCTCTATTGGCTTTCAAAATGGCAATATAAAACTAGGCATAAATATAGGAATCAATTTTATAGGCAATGGCGACAATGCTTCTTCTTTTGGAGCTAATGGAAGTTTGGCATTTTATGCTGATAGAGATCCACTAACCAATCGGTGGAAATTCAAAAATGTAGTACTATCCAAATTATGTTTAGATGTAATTAGTCCTGGTTTTGACTTTTCAGGTTGTTTAGAACAGTTCGAGGATAACGATATTTATGGCAATGGTTTTCAAGCTTCTTTAAAAGCAAAATTCATCAAAAAAATTGAAGTGCAGGCTACTGCAATGTTCGGGAAAACAGATGGAGAAAACGGTAAAAAGTATTGGTATGTAGATGCCGGTTTAACCTTTCCTGCATTTCCCATTTTTACTGGAGTGGGACTAAATGGATTTTATGGAGGAGCTTACTACAACATGACACTATGCAAATCAGATGCTACTAGTGATTTAACATGTGAATCTTGTAACAAAATTGAGAATAAATATCCATTAGGCTGCAATACTAGCGGATTGCGTTTTATACCTTATATTAACAATTCTGATATACTAGGAGTAAGGGCAGGAGTAGGGTTAGTTTCAATGCCTACAGATGTTGCCTTCAGTGGTAATATTACCTTTGGTATTGAGTTTGTAATAAAAACAGACAACAGCTTTTCGGTAAATAAAGTAACCTTTGATGGCTTGGTAAAATTCATCAATACAGGGGTAATCACTGATGCTGCTAAAATAGCAGAAAAATCAAATGGAATTACTGCTAAAGTAGTAGAGACCCCCGAACCTAATTGTGACAAAGGAATAACTGTTAAGTGGGTTACGCAATATGATGTTAATGAAAGCACCCTCAGTGGCACTTTTGGGGTGCGTGTAAATATACCTGCAATAGTTTCAGGTTCGGCTAACCCTAATATATGTGAAGCAGGCAATACTGAAATTTTCTTCTCGCCCAAAGATTGGTATGTATGGGTAGGAACACCCAGTATGCCTATGGGACTAAACATAATCAATATTTTCAACACACAATCTTATTTTAATATGGGTACGAAATTGCCCACTCCACCCATAATGCCTTTACCCTCTCCATTTAAAATAGGTGTCGATAATAGCTCATTGGCAACCACTGGTGCAGGTTTTGCCTTTGGCTTTAGGGCTGGGGCAGGAGTCAACATAAGAGCTGAGGCTGGTGGAAAAGGTTGTAGCGTGTGGGGTGAGGTAAAATGCAATTTTTCAGCTGGTGCAGATATTTTGATTGCCAAGCAGACTAAATATGAGGGGATGAATCAATGGCATGCCAAAGGTCAGGCTTTTGTTTTAGCTAGTGCTAAAGTAAATGCAGGTGCAAAGTGTGTAGGAGTGGGAGGAGAATTAACATTAGGAGCTTTTTATTTAGGTGCAGCATTAGCAGCTCAGACACCCAAGCCCACATTTATATCAGGACAAGTTTTAGTAGGGTTTGAAATACTTTTATTCAAAGGCGATTTCGTTTTCGATTTTAGATACCCAAGTGTTCCACCAAGTGAAATAGACCCAAGAGAATATTCTTACAACCTAATTCAAAAAGTATATCCTAGCAAAAAGACCGATGTCATATCTCCATACGAAGGCATACAGCTTACCATGTCAAGAGGAGCAAATACAAGTTTTACTTACCAAATACCAGACTTGAATAAAAAGGATGAATTTAGTTCTACAAAAATTAATATTGGAGAACCTAATTTGACAATACTTGCACCCCAAGGTTCAAATGTAAAATTTAAAACTATTATTAATGAAAAAGGAACAGGTATTGCATTTATCCCTAATGAAGTTATGGCTCCTGGGGTTTACGAAGCTAAAGTATCTGTTCCATTAAAATTTGAATTAGGAGGAAATAGTACTGAAGAATACGGTATAACATTTACTGTAAAAGAGGAAGGAGAGCAAATACCACTCAACCTTATTGTGCATTCTTACCCTCTTCCTAATATGAATCATTTTTATAAAAGTACTGGATCGAAGGGATACATTAGGCTCAATACAATACCTTCAAAACCTACTAAGCTTCTTGAGGGGCAAGAGTTTGTTGTTAGATTTATTTCTAGCGACAACAAAGTAGTTTCAGAGCAAAAAGTCGATTTCAATAATAATATAAATGTAGACAATTTTGAATACAATATACCTGCTGCGGACCTTCAGCTTTCGACTAAATATATGTTAAAATTGATACGTCGTGCCGCCAAACCCTCTAGCAATACCTCAATCTCGGGTATAACAAGTGGAGTTCTTAATCCGATTGAAAACAAAGAAGATGTAATACTTGAATATCCATTCACTACCAGCAGATTCGCAACATTTGAATCTAAACTAGCTGCACTTTCGATAAATAAAAAAGGAATACAGTTTCCCACTAATAATGCTTTGGTAGAAGTTCCCCTGCTTATTGCTTCTTCAAATACCAATGTTGGTGGAGCTCTAAATGCAGAACCTTTTGATGAAGACGAGTTGCAAGGATATTTCATATCAGAAGTACAGCGCATAGATCCTTTGGTCATGATTGTTCCCGATATACCCCAAGGATGCAGTCAAGGTAATGCTTATTACAAACCGATGATTACCCAAAATAGTGGCGGCAATTCCTTTTGGTTTTGTACAAATAGTTATGACAATTCTACCAAATCTGGCTCTGGCAAAGTTGCCTATTATTTACCTGGTCGTAAAGACGCTCCTATAGTTACTTCTTTAAATTTTTAATAAATAACATCTTGGCAAAACGCATCAACACTATATTACTTACTATGCTACTATTTTTTGGTGGGCAAAGCTTGTTGTGGTCTCAACAAGTAACAAAGAGGGTTGCATCCAAACCAAGTATAGCTAAACCAGTGGTCAAAAAAACACCTACTAAAACCAACATTATAGTAGCCATTAGGCCTTATTCCGATAGTATGGCAATTAGGTTCTACCCCACTACCTTCGAGATGTGGATAAAAAGCAAAAAACTTGGTTTTAATATCTTTCGCAGTTTGGTAAAAGATGGTAAAGAAGTAGCAGAAGGCATAAAAATTAATGATGAACCCATTCTACCCATCAATTACGATTTGTTTATAGAGAAATACAGCAAAGATACCAATGCTCAAAAAGCAGTAGCTTTGATTGCTCCTATAGAAAACAAAAATGCCGATGCCAATATGGCTTCAGCCATAGAACGAAATCAAAATCAAGAATTCTTATTTGCACTTGCATTGCTTGCTGCCAATACTTACCCCATCGCCGCTAAGCTTGGGGGGTTTACCTTTACCGACAAAAATGTGACGCAAGGCAATACCTATAGCTATCGTATAGCCTTGGCAGACCAGTCGGTTACCTCTTTCCCAAATTCAGCTACAGCAGGTCAGCCTTATGAAGTACCTAAAATACTAGGCTTTGTGGGCAAGGTACATAGGGTGTTGGCAAGATTGCAATGGATCAATCAAAAAAATGACATTACTTTTGCTTACTACCAATTGTATAGAAGTACGCAGCCAGATGGAGTATTTAAAAAAGTAAATACCAATCCTATATTGCCCCTTCGCAACGAATTTACCCCACAAGGTAGATATGAATTTATGGATACCTTACCTAAGGTAGATATTCCATACTATTACAAATTGCAAGCTTTTACTCCTTTTGGGGAAGCCAGTGATTTCAGCGAGGTGCTTATGCTGCGTTCTGGTCAGTCATTATATAACGCACCAAATATTACAGCACTTATGGCTGTAGAAAATAAAACAGTGGTGCTAGAGTGGAAACAAGATGATGCCCGTACCATGAAAAATACCACAGGCTATGTGGTCGTTCGTACTACCGATCCTACTTCAGGGAGGTACACACTATTAACGCCCTTGCCCATTATGAAAAACATGTTTGAAGATACAAAACCATTGCGAACTGCATTTTATCGTGTACTTGCTGTTGGCATTGCTGGCGATACAGCTTACAGCCTTCATAAAGCGGTAAGTTTGCTAGATACTACTGCACCACCTCGACCTATATTGGTTTATGCAAAGGCTGATACCAATAAAATAGTGACCCTGCGCTGGAAGCCCAGCAAAGCAGATGATTTTATGGGCTATCGAATATTGCGTGCCAATGCACTTGATGAAGAGTACCGCAGACTAAATGTAGGTGTACAGGCAGATACTTTTTTGATAGATACCATCAGTAAAAATTTGGGTTACCGCTCAGTGTACTACAAAGTGTATGCTATAGATTACCACGACAACAGTGCTGTGATAAAAACACCTATTGAAGTTAAATTTCCAGACAATACCCCACCACTTTCTCCACAAATAATAAAATTAGCCGAAGGTATAGACAGCGTAACCATTGGCTGGATTCCCAGCCTCAGCAATGATGTAGTCAAATGTCAATTGCTGCGCAAAGAACGCTACGAACCCGACTGGAAAATACTACTCACATGGGCACACGATAGCCTTAAAACTTTTAAGATATTCTGCGATTCCAATGTACGTGCTGGCAACATCTACCAATATTGGTTAAAAGTAACCGACGAAGTTGGGCTTATCTCTTCTCAGGCTTCAGCAGTAGAAGCTTCACCTCGAAGAAATTTCTTGGCAGCACCCATTCAGGATTTTAAAGGAATAGCCTCTCCCACCAATAATTTTATAAAACTTTCGTGGAACTATGCCCAGAAAGACTTGGTCAGTTTTATACTCTACCGCAAAATAGCAGGTGGAAAACCTGTTCTAATAGGCACTTTAGCCGACAATGAAAGAGAATATTACGATAAACAATTAGTGGCTGGTACTCTGTATCAGTATTATTTGCAAGCAAATCTTAAAAACTTTGTAAAATCGCCCATTACACCACCTTTAGAAGTGCAATACTGAACGAAAATCATTACAACTAAGAAAATATGTTGAATATCTATTTATTATTCAATGATTATATAAAAATAATTTTAATTAAAAAAACAGACTTATTTCTCAATTTTACTCGACTTTTATAATGAACTTTCTTTACACATTCATAGCCATCTTAAATAAAAACAAAGAGGCTAACTTTTATACCACCAATATTTTTAGGATAAAAGAAATAATGTCGTTGATGACAGCAATGTTGTTGGTTGTTTTATTTACTAATCAATCATCAGCTCAATCGGCCTTCAACTTTCCAGTTCAGGTCCAGACTACTGTGTTTCCACCTTACTCACCTTATTTGGACGATTATGCTATTCTTGGTCGTATGCAAGTGAAGGTAATCTTGACTGACCCTACAAAGGAAAGTCTAAAAGTAAAACTAGGCCTATCTGTTAAATCAGCAGATATGAGTATCAACTTCAATGTTAACCCTAATCTAGAAAGTACAACTGTTCTAGAAGTAAATCTAGAGAAAAACAAACCATTAATACTTCTTCCTGCTCAGATTGAAACTTTAATTAAAAGCGAAAACATTATCCTTGATAATCAACCAAGTTCTAACACCTCCATAAAAATGCCAGAAGCACTCTACTATATTGCCGTAGTGGCGGTAGAGGCTAGTGATATTAGCCTTCCGGTTTCTAACCCATTTTTAGGTGCGTCCAGCGTATGGGTGCAGTATGCAAAAGCCCCCTTGCTCAATTTGCCATTTAATACTGCAGAAATAGAGGCTATGCCTATACAAAACATCCTTTTTCAATGGACTCCCTTGCACCTACAAACTTATATTCCCAATGAATCTGGTGTGCTTCAATATCAGTTTCAATTAATAGATCTTAACCATGAATTAAATACTGCTCTTGACCCTTCAAATGCCTTTGCCAACAACCAAGCCTTGATGAATACCAATCTTGCTAATGAGAAAGGAGGCATGGTGATAGTAAATGCCAAAGTGCCCTTTCCCTACTACCAGCTTACCCAAGCAGACTTGCCTCTAGTCCCAAACCATGAATACGCTTGGAGAGTAAGCTTAATAGAAGCAAATGGTAATATCAACAAACCCTACATTGGGAATAATGGAATTAGCGAAGTTTATACCTTCAAGTACAAAAAAATATGCCCACCGCCCTTAATGGCGAAAACTTCGGTAGAGAAATCCAACGGTAATATCAATTTAAGTTGGTACTTGTCAGCTAAGCCAATAGCAAATGATCCCGATGCCATTGCTAACTATACCATAGCTCTAAAACCTGCCAATGGGGTAGGGGCTGATTTGTCATACACTTATACCCCCATAAATCCAGCACAAGAATACCAACTAGCTATTAACCAGCTTGAAAATCCTAATTCAATAGAGAATAACAAACCCTATCAAATTTACATTACTGCCAATTGTGGTGCAACAAATAAAAGTAAAGTGGTATATGCAGGTGAACAGTCCTACATACCCAAAACCTGCGAAAAGGGACCTCAGCAAATAGTAGTAAGCGATGCTACAGAAAATGGCAATATTTTAGAAAATAAAAAACGAATCAGTTGGGAATTTATGCCATCGGCACAATATTATACAATCAAAGAAGACAATGGCTCAATAGTAACCAACGCAAATACCATCTATGCCAACAACTTTACCTTCGAGCCAAAACCTAATTTGGTTTACAAACTATATGCAACCTGTAGCAATGGGGAGAAATTAGGGGCAACCTTTACCAACCAGAATGGCTTCCAAGGTACGGTATGTGCTCCCCCCGCCGCCACTGACCTTAAAGTATTGCTGGGCAGTAGTCAGCCCAATACCAACTTTACCCTAACCTGGGCAGGCAATGAAATTTACCAAAAATACGACTTTAGCTTCCAACCTAAAGCCACCGCTCAACAACCACCTTATGCCAATCAATCTCTAAACCTGCCTACTTCAACTGTAGCTCTTCTGCTAGATAAGGCAACAGAATACAGCTACAGTATTACCTATCATTGTTCGGCTAATTTGTCATCTACCACCAATGGTAATTTTACTCCCAATAATTTCTTGCCTCCCCCAGTCATTCTAAGAACCGCCGACTGTTTTCCTCCGGTCAATTTAGTATCAGAGGTTACAACCACAACCAGTGTAAACTTAGCTTGGGATAAAATAGAAGGAGCAGAGGAATACACTCTTTTCTATACCCTAAAGGCAAGCCAAACTGAACCAGAAGCGAATTGGCAAAAGAAGGAGAAGCTTAACAAAAACAGAATTACCCTTACGGGACTAAACGCCAATGCAGAGTACGTCTATTATATCAAAGTAAGTTGCGGTGGTCTTAGCAGTTCACCCTCAAATAGGGCTACTTTTAACCTAACAAACCCTAAAGAAATCGATGGAGCTTGTCAAAAAGTAAGCGATTTAGCCTTAGCCAGCGTAGCCAATACCGAACTGGTACTCTCTTGGACCAAAGCGACTTCTCACATTAATTATCAATTACGGTACCGCAATATTGCAGCACCAGTGACTATTTGGTACACCCTTCCCAATACGGCTATTTCTTTGCCTTCACTACCCGAAACCAAAGTGCAAGCCACCATACCCAACCTACAGCCAAATACCACTTACGAGATAGAGCTTACACCCTTTTGCAATTCAAACCTATCAAAGCCAGGACCTAAAAGCGATTTAGCTTCTTTCTCCACCACTCCATTACCTCCAAGCTCAGGAGGCGACTTTGCTTGCGGTAAAACTGATACAGATATACAGTTTAACCTAAGTACTTGTGGGCAAAAGAAGCCATCAGCTGGAATCTCATTTATGGCTGCTGGGTTTCAGATTATCCCCAATTCGCCTACCACTGGCAAATGCCTTATACCTTATGCCAATTATGCCGAGGCGAAGTTGATATTTGAAAACGTAACCCTCGATGCCAACGACCGCTTTTGTGGTGGAAAGATAATCGTTGAGGCAATCACTCTGCCTGGGCTGCAAGATGTATCGAACCAATTAAAGAAGTTTCAAAATGAAATGAACAGCACCATTGGCAAAGTAAATGAGGTCATAGCCGATGCAGAAGCCGTACTCAACGAAGCCAACAAATACTTTGCCGGTGGAAATGATGTTGGCAAGGTCATTGAAGGGAAAGGACCTCAAGAAACAGGTAACCCAGCCAATACCCCAGCCATTACTATTAGCAACGGTAACATTACAGCAAGCAATGGAACCCCGATAGGCACACTTGTAAATAAAACCGAATACACCCCAGCCAACACCCCAACTAATACTCTACCACCTGCCTATACGGCCAACCTAGTTAAGGGAAAAGTAACCTTTAGTAAACACCCCGACAACACCACCCTAGCCTTTGATGAATGGAAATTCGAATACAGAGACAAACAAGTAGTAGAGCGTGAATACGAGTTGCTCCCCAGCACCACTAGCGACCAATACCGTGTACCTATTCAGTTTGCAAAACCCAATGTGCCAGTAAAAGTGAAGTTGAATATTTCCAGTAACTTAGATAAATCAAAAATTAAATTTGTCAATAACCCCAAAGTTGGCGAGAAAGTAGTAGAATACAACTACGACGCCAACAACAGCAGCCTTACCCTAGCAGGAGGCCCAGCAGGAGATGCCCAAGAAATATATGCCGTATATACTGATGGAGCTACAAAGTACACCGTAGGCAAGCTGCTGCTTCCCAGCTACGCTCCCAAGGAATTCAACCTAGTATTGATACCAGTTAAAAATGCACTTCCTGCCGATTACCAGAACGCCATCAAAAGCCAGTTGGATAAAGTGTATGGGCAAATAGGCGTAACCTTTACCGTAACCACCGCCCCCACCTATACCTCCACAGATTGGGATTTGGATAAAGACGGCAGACTGCAAGACAGCAAATCTCCAGCATTCTCTAACGACTACACAGGCGAGGAAAGAGCCATAGTTCAGAATTATATAAGTACCCTAAACAACCAAACACCCGACCCTACCACCGCCTACCTCTTTATACTACCCGAGCCTGCACTTAGCACAGGAGCCGACTTGCTGGGCAAGATGCCCCACCAAGAGCAATTTGGCTTTATCTTCGCTGGCACAGGCAGCAGTAGCGTATTGAAGCCTAAGGAAGAAATAGCCAGCACTGCTGCTCACGAGCTAGGCCATGGTATATTTATGCTCGACCACCCATTTATAGACTACATAGGCCTAGCCCAAGGTGCTAGCAAAAACCTAATGGACTACCCAGCAGGCACCGAACTTTGGAAATTCCAGTGGGACAGAATACATGATCCTGGATATACTTGGGGGTTGTTTCAGAGGGATAAGGATGCGTTGTTGAGTTATTGTGTAACGAATAAACCCACGGAGATTGGCAAGGATGCAGAAAAAAAAGAAGTTATTGGCTGGGATATTAACCCTAAAACAGGAACTAAAATCAAATGTATTGGACATTGGGTATATTACGAGCAAAAACATGGCTCTTCGAATAAATCGGGATGGTATCATGAAGAATTTGATTGGAAAATTATTTATGATGCACAAGCTCGAAGAAATATTGTAAATAAAAATTGGGCAGCATATAAAACTATTTCAGAGCGGAACGACTGGTATAGATGGGCAGATGCCATTGCTAGAAAAAAAGATAACTTTTGGTTCGCAGCAGCGGCTGATGTAACTAGCTGGAGAGCTGTAGGTGGTGCTGAAGGTGTTTTGCCTAATTTTGCTTATATTACAGATAAAGAAGAAGAAGTAATGATTGGTATTAATAAAAAACTTTTAGAAAGAAATTTTATTAATTTCGGATCATATCTCCTAAATAATGAAGGATGTATAAAGGATGCTAATAGTTCGTATTGTGATTTAAAAGGAATTGAATTAGAAAAAAAAATGGTTGAGATAGAACAGGCAGAGGTGCAATTAATCTATGATAACATTGTTAAACCAAAGTTTATTGCCGAACATAGTATAAAAGAATTAAATGAAACAATAGATGGGATAAATAGAGTGAGTAGAGGGGATTGTAAAGGAGATGCCTGTTCAATATTAAGAATAATAGTTACGCTAAATGGGGTTCAAAAATTTTCGGTATTCGAAGCAATGGATAAATTTAAAAATTCATTTAAAGTGCCTTATGATTTTTTAAACATTAACCATAGGATTTTTATTGGAAAAGAAATGGCAATATATATTAGAGAAAATAGATGAAACATCTGAAACATCTGACATTGAATTTAGCATTTATTTTTAGTATAATGATACTAGTAAGCATAAACTATTTGTTGGCGCCAATAGTACTAGGTTTTGCCATTATGATAACGATTCCATTAACATTTGGCATCATAGTATATTTTTATAAAGAAATTTATTTAGATAAATTTCTTTATAAAAATATACTTTTACAAATAGCTATTATTATATTAAATTCTATATTAATTATTATTTTTATAGACCTGTTTTTTCTTTATAAAAATTTTCTTAACAATTCTAATGAATTTACAATTTCAACTAAATCTACACTAGGTTTAATTATAATTACATTCATTTTAATTATATTTTGGTGGATAGTATTTACTGTAATAAACTATTTCAGTAAGAAATGATTGGGGTATAAATGAGCAGATACCCGCTTCCAATAAAACCCCCTTTTTGTAAGAATTATCAGATTATACCTTTCTCCGCTAGCGTCGACGTCCATCGGTGCTCATATATAAAGGACGTCCGTCCGCTGTTTGAATTAAATTGCAAAATCAATATCTTAGCATATATTTTCAGCTAAAGATGAGCAGCAAATAC
>REBA01000071.1 GCA_004294225.1 Cytophagales bacterium
ATAAAAATAATTTACTTTGAAAAATTAAGCAACAAATAAGGTAAAATTTCTTATATTTACACTTAAAACAAACTTAATAGACTTATATTTTAATTTATTATAATTTTTTTTTAAATTATTTCGTTTAAAATCAAACTAATATTTTGATTTATGTTTGAATTTTATAATTATTGTATAAATATTAAAAAACGAGTTCATGTCAAATAAAAAAGTAGAAAATAAATTCAAAAAAGTTGCCGTTTTAACTTCTGGAGGTGATGCTCCAGGCATGAATGCTGCTATTAGAGCCGTTGTTCGTGGAGCAGTTTTTTATGGTATTGATGTATGTGGAATAGTTCGTGGGTACGATGGACTTATAAAAGGGGATATAATTCCTATGGATGGATACTCCGTAAGTAATATTATTCAGCGTGGCGGTACAATTTTAAAATCAGCACGTTCCGATGAATTTAGAACCAAAGAAGGAAGGGCTGCAGCTTTTGAAAATATTAAAAAACATAACATAGATGGTATAGTTGCTATCGGAGGAAACGGAACTTTCACGGGTGCAAAAATATTTTTTGCTGAATATGGAGTTCCAACTGTTGGTGTACCTGGTACTATAGATAACGATTTGTATGGAACCGATTTTACGGTTGGTTACGACACAGCAGTAAATACAGCTTTGAGCGGAATTGATAAAATTAGAGATACTGCCGATGCACATGATCGCATATTTTTTGTGGAAGTAATGGGTAGAGATTCTGGATATATTGCTATTCGATCAGCCATCGGTGGTGGTGCAGAATTAGCTATGATTCCAGAAACAAAAACTTCAACTTCTTACGTAATTGAGAAACTAAAAGAAGTTTCGAGCCATAGCAAATCATCACATATCATTGTGGTTGCCGAAGGAGATGAAGAAGGAAATGCTCAAGAAATAGCCAACAGGGTAAAGCGAGCTGTTCCGCACTTAGATATAAAAGTTACTAACTTAGGACATATTCAAAGAGGAGGTTCGCCAACAGCAGCCGATAGAGTTTTGGCTAGCAGATTAGGTTTAGGTGCTTTAGAGGGCTTACTTGAAGGTCGTTCTAATGTAATGGCAGGTGTTATTAATCGAAGCTTAGTATATACTTCTTTTGAAGATGCTATTTTTAAAAAGAAATCTTACAACAAAGAATTAGTAAGAATGATTGAAATATTAAGCGGTAGAAGTTATAGATTTAGAGTTAATGATAAGGATCGAGTACCATATAAAGAAGAGTAATCTTTATGTGAACTAAATCTACTAGAAAATTTATCGCCTTATTTTAAAATAATTTTCTAGTAGTTAATTAGGGTCTGCTGATAAACTCAGAGTCTGTTAAAAATTGATTTTTTTTGAAATTTAGCCTTCAAATAATCTCCATAAGCCATAATTTAAGAAAATATTATTTCTTTATCTCATCGATTAAGCAGATTTTATTTCAAAAAAAAGTAAAATTTA
>REBA01000072.1 GCA_004294225.1 Cytophagales bacterium
AATGATTTAAAAAAATCAAAAACAGGAGTAAGTAAATTTTATAATACATAATTTTTTTTAGGATAATATTTTTAGATAAATTGCAGATTCAGGTTTGAACCATTGTATAAAATTTATAGAAGACAGAAAAGGCTAAATAAGCACATTAACCTACTTTTTGCAAATATGTTAGTAGTATTTTTTATTTTAGTGACCTTTGATAAATAAACACTTTCTAAGCCACGATATGCTAAAATAGAAACTTACTTTTCAAAGATTTAAGACAACAACCACTTGCGAGCAGAGGCTATATCTGAAAAATAGGCATTTTCTGCTGATTTTTTATTATTTTCGTCCGTGAGTTGTTCTATTCCTAAACCCGCAATGAATTCTGCTGGCATAATAAATGCGTGTTTATGAAAACTGAAATTTTTGAATAATTGTCCGCTGATATTTTCTACTACCCAATCTTGTATTTCAGGTGTAAGTGGAAAATCAAAACGTAAAGTATCAGTAAAAGCATACTTGATTTGATTTTTTTGCATTATATCACGCCAGACATACATAATATCTTTAAATATTTCTTCACTCATTGAACTGCTGTTCGTGAGCCAAGTGTCTGCCAAAATACTATTTTCTGCATCAAGAGAAATAGACACATACAGGTTTTCAAATACTAATTCCATAAGATTAACTTATTTATTGTTTCTAAAATAGCCCACAACGAACATGGCTTGGCGAAGGTGGGGAATCTTAGCACAAAAGCCCAATTTAGCACATTGCCCCAATATATATTCAAAAGCCAAAAATTTAGCACCTCAGCCCCACTTTCGCCAAGCTGACGTTAGGTGTGGTTTTTTGTTGCCGCACTGTTGTATTTACTAAATTTCACACGCAAAGTTGTTCATAAAAAACGTTATTTCCAAAATTTTCGTGCTAATTTCTGCCGAAAAGTAGGCAAGTTATTGGTTTTTCGCACTCAAATTGTGGACTTTTTTAGCGAACTTTTCGTGATAATTTCTGCCGAAAAGTAGGCAAGTTATTGATTTTTCGTACTCAAATCTTAAACGCTTTTCTCAAACTGTTCGTACTCACAAAATTGCGCCTCGCACTCAAATCTTAAACGCTTTTCTCAAACTGTTCGCACTCACAAAATTGCGCCCCGTACTCAAATCTCAAATACTTTTCTCAAACTGTTTGTACCCACAAAATTGCGCCCCGTACTCAAATCTCAAATATTTTTCTCAAACTGTTCGTACTCACAAAATTGCGCCCCGCACTCAAATCTTAAATACTTTTCTCAAACTGTTCGCCCTCACAAAGTAGGCAAATTTTTGTTTATCAGAAAGTTACGAACAGAACTTGTTTTACTTATTGCACACAAACTATCGAATCCAAGCAACTTGTTGCAAACAAGTTGCACAAAATCACACCTAACGGAAAAGGCTTGGCGAAGGC
>REBA01000073.1 GCA_004294225.1 Cytophagales bacterium
TGGTGTGCTATTCGATTAGGAACGTGTGTATATTTTTGTAAATCCGCCATTTCGCTTTCCGATAAATCTCTTAACTCATCAAATTTTACGCCAAATCGCAAATGTTCTTTCATAGCAATTCCATAATTTCCAATCATTTTAATAAAATATGTTCGACTTTCGTGGTCGTTTTTATCTAAATAAACATTTAATTTAAGTGCTAAATTTCGAGTATTATTTACTAAACTTCCTAACATTCTGCGTCCTTCCCACCATCTATCGTAAGCCGTATTGGTTCTGAAAACAAGCATTAAACTGAGTGCCAAACCTAATAATGAAAAAATCATTGGATTGGGTTTAAATCCAGTTTTTAGTATGATTTCTTCAAAATAAATAATTGCCGCCACATATAAACCTACTGCAATCATGCCCGAAAGTAATATATATAGTGTTTTTGTTTTGTGAAAATCTTTGACTGCACTAAACCAAAATGGAATATTCATAATTTTAAATTAAACTTTTTTGCAAATTAAATAAATAAATTTGAATATTAATTTTCAAATTAAATTTAAACAAATCAATATTTTTTATACCAAAAAGTTAATCTATGATAGATTTAAAAATAAAAAAATTTATTAAATCGTTCTTAGCTTGTATATTCGCAAAGTTAAAAAATTTTTAAAATAAAAATGAAAGATATTATTGAAGCTGCTTGGTTAGATCGCAGTTTATTGCAAAAACCAGAAACCATTGCCGTTATAGAAAGCATTATTGAAGATCTTGATAAAGGCAGATTAAGAGTTGCGGAACCTACTCTTGAGGGTTGGAAAGTGAATGAATGGGTCAAAAAAGCCGTAATTTTGTATTTCCCAATCCGAAAAATGGAAACCAAAGAAGTTGGTATTTTTGAATTTCATGATAAAATGCGTTTAAAAACAGGATATGAAGCCCTTGGTGTTCGGATTGTTCCGCCCGCAGTGGCTCGTTATGGTGCTTTTTTGGCAAAAGGAACTATTTTAATGCCAAGTTATGTGAATATTGGTGCTTTTGTGGATGAGGGTACAATGGTTGATACGTGGGCAACCGTTGGAAGCTGTGCTCAAATTGGCAAAAATGTGCATTTAAGCGGTGGTGTGGGCATTGGAGGCGTACTCGAACCTGTGCAAGCAGCTCCTGTTATCATCGAAGACGGAGCTTTTATTGGCTCTCGTTGCATTGTGGTTGAGGGTGCAAGAGTTGGAAAAGAAGCCGTTTTGGGTGCTGGCGTAACCATCACGGGCAGTTCAAAAATTATTGACACCACCTCAAAAGAACGAATTGAATATAAAGGATTTGTGCCACCTCGCTCGGTAGTAATTCCGGGAATGTACACCAAAAGTTATCCTGCAGGTGATTTTCAAGTACCTTGCTGCTTAATAATTGGGCAAAGAAAAGAAAGTACGGATTTAAAAACTTC
>REBA01000038.1 GCA_004294225.1 Cytophagales bacterium
TTGTAAATTAAATATTCAAGCTTTTCAAAATGGAGTCAAGCTAAATAAAAAAATTAAATTATATTTATCAGAAACTGATAGAGATTCAAAACGTGTGTATAAAGCTACTGATGTAGAATTAGCAAATATGTTATTTCCTTCAGAATATAACGATAGAATTATGACTGATATTTATGAGCAAGGTGAAATAACATTTGTTTGGCTTGAGCCACGTAAATATTGGATTACCGTTGATGACAAAATACCTACACCAGCAAGTACCTATGGACCATTGAAAGACGACCCAAATATAACAACATCCTTGCAAGTAGCCGTCCCTTAAATGAAAAAAAAAATTACAATATGCGTTATTTTTTTTTCCTTAAATTTTTCTTTTTCACAAAGACTATTCATTAGATCATGGAGTGTAAATCAAAACACAAATTTTGAAGGTGGATGGTTAAGTGACAATATAAACGAGGTCGCCTTTCAACTTTGGGTAGGAAATAATCCAAATTCGCCAGTTGCTGGTTTAGGTTATAATCCTGCTGGTATACCATACTATAATTTCTGCAAAAACAATCCTAATTTAAGTGCAGGAAATGTATGTTTTTGTGCTAACAGTAAGCCATGTGGCACATTCGCAGTTTCTGCACTTACAGAATGTCATAAATTTGATGTAAACTATAATTACTTTTCATATCACCAAAAAATAGGCAAATTTCAACTTCCTAATTTAAGATTAATAACTGACATTGATTGGGACTATATACCCGATGGGAAAATGAAGTTTATACTACATGCATGGGAAAACGATGATATTGGTGATGATTGTGTAGACGATGGCGATGATGATGGAGGTAATCAACAATCGAACGATGGACAACTTCCAATAAATTATGACATGGAGTTTTATAAATACAAACCCAGTGATTACCTTCATAAAAGTCCTAGCACTAGCAGTAATGGTGGAGTAAGTGCATGGGATTTGCTATTAGAAACAACTTGGGAGCCACCCCAATTTACGGATATTACAAAATCAGTACAGGGATATGTTTGTTCGGGGAATTTGGTAACTTTTAATGCGATTGGAGCTAATTTTTTAGATGATTATAAAAACATACTAAATCAACCAAATAGAGGTTTTGAATTAGGCACCTGTTGGGAAATTTATGGCGATGGCAATCCAAATCCCCCAACAAAGATAATAACTAATGGGGCTACTTCTTTAAGCTATCAAGCTAAAAAATTTGATGGAAGTAGTTTTAGCGAATTAACAACATTAACAGTAAGAGCAATACCTATTGTTCATGGAGAAACATGCTACCCAAGAGATGAGAGTGTTAATATTGCAAATAGTTTTCCATACAAAATCAGAACTTTACTATTACAAGTTGCCCCTCCTGCTCCCACAAGCATAGCTGTTACCCCAACAGACCTTACATGCAATGGAAACTCAAGCGGTTATTTTACATTTGGTGCTATCACCAGCGATTATATTTTAAGCACCGATGATGTATATGTAAACTATAGAAACTTATCTATTGCAAACGCAGGAGGTACAATCATTAAAAAAAAGAACGAAACAAAATCATCTACTGCCAACAACAATCCTACTCTACCCGCAGGCACATACGAAATTCAAACATTTATTGCCAGTTCACTAAGTGGTTGTGCATTTATAACTACCAAAACCTTAAATCAACCAAATATTTTGCAAATCAGTAGCAACTCCACCACAGATATCAGTAGAGTAAATGGGTTAGACCCCAATAATACGTATTCAGGTGTGTTTAATATTTCATGTACAGGACTCAACAATGCGTGGTTGCGGCTAAATGGGAGTGGTGGTACTATGCCTTATCGGTATATGTTATCAACCACAACAAGTGCCATGTTTACAAGCCCTGGCATTAGTTTGTCAAATCATCAATTTTCAAACCTCAAACCCAGCACCTACCGTGCGTGGATGACAGACCCAAACAATTGCCCATCCAATACCATTACCGGTATTACAATAACAGAACCACCCAAGTTGGAGTTTGTAAACTCTGCCCTTGGCGTTTCTGTTTACCCAGTAAGCTCTGGCTTACCTTACAATGTGCGTTGCAAAGGGTTTAACGATGGTTGGTTATATAATCAAGGCAAAGGAGGCGTATTCCCTTATCAATTTAATTTGGTTAATAGCCTCACGGGCAGTTTGTTGCAAACAGCCACAGTAACTACTGTAGGGCATACTTTCTTTACCCTTTCGGGCATCAACTATGCTGTTCGGCTGCAAGATGCCAATGGTTGTAATGCTACTATTACAAAACAATTGATAGAACCCACCGCCTTGCGTATTCCGCTTATAGCTCCACAAGGAGCCATTTGTAGCGGTGCTACCGATGGCAAACTCATTACCCAAGCGGCAGGCAGTGTGGTAGAGCGATGGTATAATTATTCCATTTCTGGTGCCATTTATCCAAACGGAGCGTACGGAGGAATTTATACTGATCAAAATTTAATGCTTACAACTACTAGTTTAAATACATTTACAGGCTTATCGGCTGGAAGTTATGTACTTACCGTAACAGATATCAATGGTTGCCTCACTACCTCTGGTTTTGTAATAACCGAACCGGGAAACATTGTAATACCTGCTTATCCAAGAACATATGAATTAACCTGCAAAGGCGACCAAAATGGAATACTTACAGCTTTCCCCACAGGCGGAACACCTCCTTTTCAGTATCTTTGGTATGCCTCAAACCAGAGTGATTTAGGCAGTATAGCTCCTTCTTTGTTTTTAGGCACAACAAGTGGCATTTCAGGTTTAAAAGCAAATGAATATTCTTTGTTTGTAAAAGATGCAAGAGGCTGTTCAAATAAAATTACGAATGGAATGCCCGATGCCACTACACGAGGCACAAAAGCACTTTTTGAGGTAAAAGAACCCGAATTTCCGCTCGACTTTACTTCTTTTACTCAACATACCGATTGCTATAATACAAACAATGGCAGGGTAACTTTAACCGCAAAAGGAGGATATGGTGGGTATAATTATTTACATGGCAATAGTTATAATTCAACTACAAATTTTGAAAATCTATCTGTTGGCGTGTATCAATTTTTTTATAAAGATTATAAGGGTTGCACCTCTGTAACAAGTCCAATTACAATCACCCAACCTAATTTAATTCAAGTATTTAGCAATACAAAAGACATTACTTGTAATCAAGCTTCTAATGGTTTTATTTTTGTAACTGTTACAGGTGGAGTGGCGCCTTATAGCATTGCCACGGACGGAAATAATTTTAGAAATTTTCGATCTGTATCTATTGCAGGAATTGGTGTTGTTTCAACTATTTCAGGATTATTACCAACAAGCTATTCATTAATAGTAAAAGATGCTAATAATTGCCTAAGTACAGTAACAAACCTTACACTAACCGAACCACCTTTACTAGAATCAGGATTGATTACAACTGCCGCAGTGTGTGGAAGTGCAACAGGCACAGCTTTAGTAACTTTTACTGGAGGTACATTGCCGGTAGCGATTCGTTGGCTTGCAAGCGGCACAAATACCATTACGGGTGCAGATGTAGTTTCTGTTTCGGGATTGTATGCCAATATTTATAGAGCAGTGCTTACTGATGCACAAGGTTGTGTGCTTACCACAGCTGGTGTGATAGACAATAACAGAGGTCCAAGTTTTGCAGTATCTGCGTTGGCACAACCTAGTTGTTCGTATCGTTCCGATGGACGTGTACAAGCCTTAATCAATGAAACAGTAAGTTCCTCAGCTATTCAATCTGTAATCTGGACAGATAAAAGTGGTGCAATTTTGAGCAATACTATAACAGCCACAAATCTATCCGCAGGTATCTATACTGCCTTGGTGCGAGATGTTGAAAGTTGTTTAAAAAGTTTGCAAATCAATCTTGTTGCGCCTCAGCCCATGGCTATTTCATTTGCCAATACTAATCCAAGTTGTTACAATTATGCAGATGGCAAATTAAATGTAACCATTACAGGCGGAACGGGTACAACGAGTTATCAAGCCTTTCAATTTCCGTTGATTACCAGCACAGGAATGGTTTTTATACAATCGGGTACAGGAAGAAACTTTTCGGTTTTGAATAGAGCCTCCAATGATGTGGCATCAGGTGATGTGCTTCGCTATCAGGTGACTATTAACGACCAAAATTTGTGTACCGTAGCAGGTATTACTTCGCTTCAAAACCCTATGTTGATGACCATTCCGTTTGATAAAGATTCGGCTGTCATTTGCACAGGACAGAGTTATGACTTGGATGCGGGTAATGTTGGTAGTATTTATGAATGGAAAAGAAACAACACTTATATTGCAAATACCCAAAAAATAGAAGCTGTTGAAGATGGACTATATGCTGTTAAAGCAACAAGCCCAAAACGCTGCGAGGCATCCAAAACATTTTATTTGCGTTCGACAGAACGAGCATTGGTGGCTAGTTTTTTGGTAAGTCAAGAGGTGTATGTAGGTGATACTTTAATCATAGCAGAAATATCAAAACCCGAACCCGATTCTGTTTCGTGGAGCGATGTACCCAAAGGATTGGTTTTGACACGGCTAGAAAAACAAGCTCCGCAACATGTGGCTGTGATTGTACAAGATACGGGTCGATTTAGTTTTGAACTAACTGCTAAAATGGGTAAATGCAAAGATATTTTAGTAAAAACAATAGTATCTAAACCAGCAAAAGAAAAACCTAAACCTTTGCGATTGGGCTATGTAGGAATAAAATCGTATGAGGCTTTTCCAAATCCAACCACGGGAAACATAACAATCGAAGTTAAACTAACTGATGTGCAATCTATTTCAGTTGAAATATTTTCTATTTTGGGTTCAAGTCCTTTATATTCAACCACTTATACGGATAAAATAACCTACAAAGAAGAACTTGATTTGTCGAACTATGCAAGTGGATTGTATTATGTTATTTTTAAATCCCCAACCAGTACTAAAGTGTTGAAAGTGGTTAAAAATTGAAAATCCGTTTTGTAAAACGTTCATACAAATAGTATTAAATTGAAAATTATAAGTAGCTTTGCATCAAATTTATTTTTGTCTTTCTTTATATGTGCTTCCACATTAATATTTGGACAAGAATTTGGGCAATATAAACAAAAAATAAGAGCAACTGACGGTGTAGGAAATCCTGCACAAGGCTATTCTAGTGCTATTTCTGATGATGGGAACCTAGCTGTTTCAGGTGGATATTTAGATAATGGTGGAATGGGTGCTGCATGGGTATTTACTTTCAATGGCATTGACTGGTTGCAAACAGGAACAAAATTAGTTGGTGCAGATGCAATTGGTGCTTCCAATCAAGGATATGCTGTAGATATTTCTGCCGATGGAAAAATAATAGCAGTGAGCGGGATTGCTGACAATGATAGCATAGGTGCTGTTTGGACATATGTGTATACTGGTTCGGACTGGATTCCACTTGGAACAAAAATTACGCCTCCTAATACCTTAACAGGAACAAATGGTAAACTTAATTTTGGCTATTCAGTTTCGCTGTCACAAAACGGGCAAATGTTAGCAGTTGGTTCGCCATTAGCAAATAATGGCAATGGCATTGCTCTGGTGTATTCATTTGATGGCTCAAATTGGATAAACCAACAAGTAAATATCGTACCAAATGATGCAGTTGGAGCGGCTTATTTTGGAAATGCCTTAAAAATGAGTGCCGATGGGCAAAAATTAATATCCTGTGGATTAGATGATAATAATGGAAATGGAGCTGGCTGGGTATTTACTTTTAATGGCATTGACTGGTTGCAAGTAGGAGATAAACTAATCCCGTCTGATGCTATATTACCTACAGCCACTGGATTAAATTTTGGAACATCAGTATCGGCAAGTTCATCTCTTGAATATGTCATTATTGGCTCAAATAATGATGCAAATGGCATGGGAGGAGCTTGGATTTTTTCTTTTTCAGGGATAAATCAAAAATGGCAACAACAGGGAATGAAATTAGTTGCATTAGATACTTTAGGCTTAGCCAATCAAGGTATTTCGGTTGCTATGTCAAGCAATGGTAGTATTGCGGCAGTAGGAGGATTTTCTGACGATAATTATAATGGGGCTCTATGGTCATATATTAATACAGGTTCAGAATGGCAACGATTTGGTAGAAAATTACAATCATCTGACCCTGGCGACTTCCCTTTTTTGTCAAAATCATGTGATTTGAATGCAGATGGATCTAGGTTAGTTGCTGGTGCTTTTTTTGAGGATTTTAATATTGGCAGCATTCGGATATTTAACAATGCTACTTATACCTTAACGGTAACTTCTTTTTCTCAAATAAGAAATTGTTTGGAAGCAAACCCAATATTTACCTATACTATAGTTGGATTCGATGGTGGAGATACCCCTGCGAATTTATTATCTATTCCCACAGTTACTACACAAGCGGTTATAACAAGTGCAGGAGGCAATTACCCACTCAGAACCGAAGGTGGAGCATCATTAAAATACAACTTCATTTACATCGATTCATTATTGATTGTCAATAAATTAACGCAAACCATTTCAGGGTTTTCTGCTATTCCAAATCAAACTTTTGGTGGTGCAGCATTTACAGTAGATGGGATTTCAACTGCTGCATTACCTTTATCCTTCATTTATACTGGAGAAATAAATATGGTTGGAAACACGGTTTCGATATTAGGCACAGGACTGGTAACCATCACAGCTGTTCAGATTGGAAATGGATATTTTGAACAAGCAGAACCCGTAATTCAAAGCTTTGAAATTATAAAATCAAATCAAATATTAGTGGATTTTGGTCCAACTATTCAACAGCGATTTAATACTAATTATGTACTGTTAAATCATACGGTTACTTCAGGTTTGCCCATAGATTACTCCACAATTGGTGTGGCAACTGTTTCTGGAGATACCTTGCGTTTTACAAATGTAGGGTTTGTTACTATAACAGGAATACAAAATGGTAACGCAAATTATTTTCCTTCTAATTCGATTTCAAAAGAACTTGAAATAGTAAAAGGATTGCAAGTTATATCGAGTGTATATGCATCAGATACCGTTTCATTTGAAATTGGGCAACTCACATTAACTGGGTTTTCAGATGCCAATTTACCTATTGATTATACTGTTTTAGGTGCAAATTTGATTTCGCAAACCGTTGTGAGCATTACAAATGCAGGCATGATTACTATTTTAGGTGTTCAAATAGGAAATTCACTATATGAACCAACGAGCGTAACTTCTGCTTTTATTTATGTAAAAAAAGCTACTCAAACCATTTCTGGTGTAGTTATTCCACAAAAAATAAACACAAATCAAGTGGTAACTCTTTCTGGTATTTCTAGTTCTGGGATGCCTGTAACCTTTCAAACTGCCAATAGCCATGTTACCATAACAGGAAACCAATTGATATCTGATATTGCTCAGGTAATTACCATTTCTACATTTCAAATAGGGAGTCAAAATTATTTTTCTTCTGATACAATCATTCGTATTATAGATTGCAAAAATGCTCAATCTGTTGTTGGGTTTTCATTTATTCCCAATCAATCGTATGATAAATTTTCCTATTCTCTTGCCACAATTACTACTAGTTCGACTCTTCCCATTTCCATCGTAGTATCTGGTGCAGGAGTTTTAATTCAAGATGTGTTATCATTTGCTGGCTTAGGATTAGTTACTGTTACTGCTTTTCAAATAGGAAATAGTCAATATTTTGCAACTGATACGATTGTGCGTATTTTTAACATAACTCAGGGAAATCAAACCATTTTGGGACTTTCAGCCATTCCAACACAAATATTTGGCAATCCTCCTATTACTTTATCTGGATTTTCAACTTCAGGATTACCTATTTCATATTCGGTTGCAGGTGCAGGTTCTTTACTTGGAAATATATTAAACATAACGTCATTGGGTATAATTACTATAACAGCCTATCAGCTTGGGAATGGCTTGTATTCATCGGCTTTTCCAGTAATAACATCTTTTTCGGTTTCAGCTGCCACACAAACTATTAATGGCTTAACATTACCAAGTGCTATACCTTATGGATCGGTTGTAACATTAACAGGCAGTGCCACTTCAAACTTACCCATTGTGTATGTTTATAGTGGAAATGTTCTTTCAAATGGAAATATTTTTACAGTAACTGGATTAGGAAATATCACTATTGTTGCCTCACAAAGTGGCAATGCAAATGTACTTCCAGCAACAAATATTACTCTTACAAGTTTTGCAATTAAAGCAAATCAGACAATTGCTGGAATAGGAAATTTACCTGATAAAAAACCTAACGATCCTCCATTTTCTTTGCCTTTGTATGCAAGTTCTGGTCTATTGATTACATATAGTATTTCTGGTCCAGTATTGAGCAATGGAGCATCAATTACAATAACTGGACCTGGATTAGTAAGCGTTCAAGCTTCTCAAAGTGGTAATGTAAATTACAACCCTGCAACAAATATATCCAGTAGTTTTATAGTTAAATTCACTCAAACAATTACTGGTTTTAATTCAATATCTCAAAAAACATTTGGCGATGGTTTATTTTTATTAAATGCTATAGCTAGTTCTGGATTTCCTGTTAGTTATTCTGTTGCTGGACCCGCTTTTATAGTAGGGAGTAATGCGGTTTCAATCACAGGTGCTGGTAATGTAACCATTACTGCTTACCAACTTGGAGATGCATATTATTTGCCTGCAAATTCTCAAAAGCAAGTATTTAATGTGCAAAAAGCAAATCAAACAATTTTGGGAATATCATTTTTTCCAGATTCTATTTTAGGAAATAATTTATGGACAATTACATCTACAATAACTTCAAATTTACCTATTCAGCTATTTGCAAGCGGCACTTCTGTAATTGTAAATAATCAGCTTTTTGTAAATGAAAATAGGAACATAACCATCACTGGATTTCAAGCAGGTAATGCCAATTTTAATTCAACTTATTTTGAAACAATACTTCCTATTCAAAAATTAGACCAACGAATTACCAATTGGAGTGATACACCCATTCAAGCATTTAATAATCAAATACTTTCATTTGATGCTGTAGCTAGTTCTGGGTTAAATGTAAGCTATGGAGTTTCAGGGGCAGGTGTACTTGTTGGCAATGCTGTTTCTATACTGGGTACAGGAATATTAACCATTACGGCCTATCAATTAGGGGATAATACGTATCATCCATCGCCATCACAAACAAAATTGATAGAAGTTATCAAAGGACAGCAAAATTTATCCTTTAGTTTATCCGAAAATGTAACCATTTTTGGAATCACCACATTGACACTTTCTGGATTTTTGGATTCTGGACTTTTGCCTTCTTATATCATTCAGTCTAGTCCATCATCAATTGCAGGTATAAAAAACAATAATATGTTGGAGATTACCAATTCTGGCACAATTACGATTACAGCATTTCATTTGGGGAATAATAATTATGAAGCTTCAAATGAAGTGATGCAAGTAATAAACATTTCAAAAACTACAAATATTGAAACATCTGAACAAATAGAAATATTTGAAATACAAGTTTACCCCAACCCCAATGAAGGTGTATTTACTATTCAGTCGGATAGTAGATTTGTGGATAAAAAATATAAAATAGTAGATGTTTTAGGTAATAAAATACGAGGGGATTTGATGCCAACTGGAAAAATTAAAATAGAAAATTTGTCGCCAGGTATCTATTTTATTCAAATTGAGGATGAACTCAAATCGAAAAAAATAATCGTTTATTAAAAAGAATATGTTATTCCCAATGTAAAAGTAAATTCAGTAAACGATTGGTTATTCTTAGTATTGGATTGAGAACGAGTGAAACGATTAATGATAGTAAAATTAGAATTAAACGCTAGTTTTTTCTTAAAAGTATAATTTGCCGAAAGTCTAGCATTTGTTATTTCGCTATTTTTTACACCATTATTAAACGAATTTGTCCAAGAAGTAGTGAAAGTCGCTTTTACTTTTTTATCAAAAAATGATTTAGATATATTTATGCTTGGACCTAATAAAAAGCTTTTATTTTTCTCTAATTCATTATAATTTGTGTTTATGGAAACCCCAATAGTTAATCCTTTTTTGTTCATATTTCTATTAAACCCAATATTTGAATTATAAAAATTAGTCCCAGCAGAAATATTTTGGTCTCCCCGTTTTTCTCCTGCTGTTTGATATGAAAAGGTAAAGTTTAATGTATTTTTCACATCTTTATTAGCTAAGTTACCGATACTATAATTAGCTGCCGAATTAGCACTTTGGCTAATTTGAGTGAAGCGCAATGTGTCAATATTTGAGTTTAGTTGTTGTTGAAGTATTGCACGTTCTTGCTCTTCTAGTGTTTTAATCCGAGTAAACGATTGAAAACTAGAATAACCAGCCGATAAATTCAAACGTTTTGTTGCTGCAAATGAAATACTACCAGACCAAACTAACCGTTGCATTTGAGATAGTTTTTCGTTTCGTAAATCGTTCTTTTGTAAGCCAATATTTGATGTCAAATTTAGCTTTCCTTTTAATAATTTAAGTGTACCATTTCCAGTGATGTTTTGTAAATCATCATTGAAATAGTAGGCTCCTAGCGTTTTATATCCTGGATCAATTCGTTCAAATCCTACTCCAACGGTATAAAAAGAACCCGAATAATTGGCATTGACTTTAAAAGCATCAAAAATCGAAGTCGAAGCATTTGGTTTCAAAAACGGAACAAATGTATTTGCTATTCCAGATTTAGATTGTTCATTAGTTGGGAAACGGACATCTCTTGTAAGAGCACTTGTAGCATATTCTCCCGAAATAGTAATTTTTTTTGCAATGGTTTTAGAAAAAACTAAACTTGCCACCGCATTTTCAGCAGGAAGAACCTGAGATTTTAATATTGGTCTATCTAAGGAAGTTATGTTGTCTTTTGCTGTAAATAAGATAAGGTCAATAAAGTTTGTCCCTTTGCCATAACCAACCTTGAAACCGCCTCCCATACGTTGATAAGCAGCTGTGACAGTAGGATTAGTGGTATCTTCTTCTATGGCTTTATTCAATCGACCTAACATGGCAGAAAAACGAAAATTATTAGGAGGAGTTAGTTGTATACCACCTCCTAAAAATACATGTCCATTCATGCTATAAGCAGAAAAACTCATACTGTTCCAACCTGCATATAATTTTACCCATTTGTAAGTGGGTTGCATTCCAAATTGGTTAAATGGTTGTTGAAATTGGCTATTTTGGTTTGAAAATGTATAACTTAATGGAATAGACCATCCATAAACACTTATGTTTAAATTGCCAGATAAAAAATAGTTATATGGTGGTCTTCTATTTTTTATTCCATCTGAAGTATAAAAAATTTGATTAGCTGAAACTGAACCTGAAATTTTAAATGGTTTGTTGTCTTTTCCAATGGCACTTAAATCTTGCGCAAAAGATGCAGATTTTATTACTATAAAAATGAAAATAATTATCTTGCATATTTTCATTTTTAATATATCAAAAATCGAACTCTTCTGTTTTTAGACCTTTCAAATAAAGTTCTATTGGTATTTAATGCTTCCGTTTCGCCTTTACCCTCAAATCTAATTCGTCTTAAGTCTACACCTTTTGTCTCAATATATTTTGCAAAAGCTTTAGCACGTTCAGTTGATATGATAAGATTTGATTTTTCTGAACCAACATTGTCGGTATAGCCTAAAATCAGTAATTTTATAGTTGGGTTTTCAAGCATTAATCCAGCAATATCATTTGCAAATTTTTTAGCATCTTCTCCTAATGCAGTTTCATTAAATCCATATATAAAACGTTTTTCTAATTCAAATTTAAAATTATTGGTTTTGTGCCAAGTAGTATCGTTGAAACGATAAGTCGAATCGTATTTTTTAGATTTTTCTAATTGTTTTGATATTGCTCCAACTTCATTATAAGTATAAAAATTACGTAAATCAGACAAACTATAATCAGACAAAGGTTCTGGTTCTTTTATTTTAAACAAACTTTTTCTATATGCAATTACAAATTCATAGGCACCATTTTGAGTTATTTTTTCTGAAATGGCTGATGTTTGAAAATCGTAATTTGACATTAAGAATAAATTGTTTAGTTTTAATTCTAGACCAAAACCAAACCCTTGCTTGTGATGGTATTTTGGTATAAATGAAATACTAGATGTTTTTAACTCTTTTTTATCAAGAAATGAATGGAATAAATAGCCAAAACGAACTCCAGATGTAATTCTAAAATACTCCTGTTGTTTTGTTAAATAAATTTCAGGGATGATTTGCCAATTATTTTTATTGAAAATCGTGTATCCTGCCATAAATTGAAAAGATTGTGGCAGTTTTTCTTGTTTGGTTTGCAGTGAAATATCAGGTTGGTTGATATGATAAATAGAAACTCCTACATAATATTTTACTTGCCCTAAGGTGTCTTCTCCATGCCAAACTATTCCAGAAGCTAAATCAAAGTATTTTTTATTTTGTGGTACAAGTGTTTCCCCTGATGGTGCACTTGCATCAAATCCAACAGCATTAGAATATTGAGAAGAAGTTGAAAAAGAACCCGATCCTATTCCAATATCATATAATCCTAGCTGTATTCCCAAAGACAGGTGCATGGTACGTTTAAGACGTATATTATGAGCATAGGATATGCTACCCCCTTGTTTGCTAAAACGAGGGAATGATCCCGAATAATCTCCATATAACGACACTCCTAAACCTCCCCAGCGTTTATTTTTATTGGCAACAAAGGGATATAATAATGAAAACGATGGCGTAGTGAAGTTTGGATTTGGGTTTCGATATTGATTGCGTACATGGGCTATTGCTTGTATATCATAGCCAAGATTAACAAATGCTGGATTAGCTAAAAGTGGACTATAGGTGTATTGACTCAAAAACGTATCTTGACCATATGAAATGGAATTCATTTTTAAAATAAAACAAAAAATAAAAACATAAAACCCCTTTCTATTCAATTTTTTACCTTATGAGTGTGATTGCACCTTTTTTATTTATGGATTCTCCTGAATAAAACATTCCAGAAATTGTCCATTGATAATTTCCTTGTGAAATATCAATTCCATCTTTTTTTCCATCCCATCCCTGCCAAGCAGACGATTTTAGTTCTGAAACAAGCCCAGAATCATAAATAAGTTGACCATATCTATCAAAAACAGTCAAAGTAAATTCCTTAATTCCTGTACCATGAATGGTAAAAAAATCATTCGATTGGTCGTTGTTTGGAGAGAAAAGAGAAGGTACAAATAATTCCGTTTTTACAAACACATGGATGGAATCTTTCTGCTTACATCCCTTATTATCGGTTACAGTTACAACAAATAATTCGTTTGCAGTTGGAGATATAAAAATAGGGGTTTGAATCATTACATTTGATAACAACGAAGCATTTGACCATTCATAAGAAATTCCTCCAAAAGCTTTTAGCTGTACATCTTCTTGAAATCCTACGGTTGTATCTGCATCAAAAGGGTCTGTATAAGGAACTGGCAATGGATTAACTGTGATTTTTACAAATCCAGTATCAGGCTTACATTCATATTTATTAATAGAAGTAGTAACAATTAATCGATAGGTTGTAGTTGTAGGTGGACTGACTAGTGGATTGGGTACAGTGGAAGAATAATTTTCAAAATCATACCAATAGTAGGTGTATGGATAGCGAGAGTTTTTAGCAGTTGGTATTCCACCAAGCATGGTTTTATCATACAAGCAAATTTCTCTATCTATACCTGAATTAATTGTAGTTACTGGATTTACTTTTACAAGTATAGAATCTAAATCAAAACATAACAAAGCATCTGTGATGGTAACAACAAATAACTGACTATTCGTAAGGGTTGAAGTAATTGGATTTGCAGACACAAAAGTAGGAATTAGACTCCGAGGACTCCATTCGAATGTATATCCTCCAGCCCCTCCAGAGCCTGTGTTTTGCCCTCCAAGTGTGTATGTAAACCCATGACAAATTGTAGTATCAATGCCTGCATTTACTGTAGGAATGCTGTTGATAGCAATGTTAATGGTGTCTTTCCACCTACATGTATTTGGGGCAATTGCTTCTGCAAAAAGCGTTTTTGGACTTAACAAAGTGTCAAATTGGATGAATGAAACATTCTGCCCTAAAATAGAAGTTGGGGAACTCCAATTTATAATATTAACACCTGTGACTGAAAAAGCAATGGATTGTTGTCCTTTGCAAACGGATGTATCAATGCCTAAATTAAAACGTGGAAGTTTTAATGTGTCAATCCTGATGGTATCTTTATTGGTACAAAAAAAGGAAGTTTGAAGCTCTACATAGATGGTGTCTTTCTTTTTAGCTATTCCAGTAAACGTTCTACCTGTTAAACTAGAGAGCCCATTGTTATATTTCCATTGAACAATATCCGATGTGGAATTTTGAAATAGTTGAAAAGTCTGATTAAAGCAAATGTCAATATCGGAAGGTGAAATTTTAACGGGCAGAGGATTCATTTTGGCTATGATGGTATCTTTGAGAACACATCCAAAAATATTTTGCAATCGAACAGAAATAGTATCTGTACCTGTGATGGTTTGGGTATAAATAAATCCAAGTGCTGATGTATTATTTATTTCAGAATACCATTGTACAATATCTGTACCCGATCCAGCTTGAAGAGCTATTGTTTTTTGCTTGCAAATAGCAGTATCTTTCCCTAATCGAACAGACTTGCAAATGGTAAAACTATCTATAAAAGAGTAGCTTGAACCCATTTGATTATTATCAATAGCATTAATTTTGTAATAATATTTTCCAACAGACAGGTTTTTAATCCAACCTGTAGTGGTAGTTGTATAAAATCCGTCTTGTCTAAGAAAATGAAACCCTGTTGTTGAATGGCTTTGTGGACTTGAAATGCTAAAAGTTTGTTTATTGGTAGTTATCCAACAATTATAAGAAAGAGAAAGATTATTTGTATGGTCGTCAAAAGCATAATTCCAATTTAATTTTACACTATCCTCACTGATTTGTTTTGTGGTAATTACAGGTGCAGATGGAATAGTATTAACATTCGTAATGGTATTTTTATAAAGTTGAGTAATTCTATTTGAAGGTCCAAAACCAGATAAAAAAGCATCTAAATCGCCATCCAAGTCATAGTCCATAAAATTTAAATCGCCATCAAAAATGGGTGTAATGGGGTGTGATATTGTCGTAAATACATTATTGCCTTGATTTTGATATAAGTGCACGCTTCTGCCATTTATAATATTCCCATCATCTCCACAAATAGCCATATCAAGGTCTCCGTCATGGTCGAAATCTATCCATTTTGAAGTTCCATTGATTACACCTGTAAGATTTGGGACTACATCTAGCATTGATAGTCCATTTATGTTTTGGTATATTTTTGTAAAATATTGGCTAGGTGATGTTCTTCCTGATACTGATATATCAATATCTCCATCTTGGTCGTAATCACCTACCTCAACATCTCCATTAGCCATTCGCAACAAACCAAACCCTTGCGGAGAGAATTTTCCTACATAGTCTTGATAATAAATTTCGGTGATGCGTTGATTGTTATTATCAACACCCATAATAATGATATCTTTTAGGTTGTCTTGATTAAAATCTACAATTGAGGCATCTCCACTGCTGAAGCTGGGGATTCCAGATGTAGTAATTGCAGAAAAGCTAAAATTTCGATTATTTAAGTATATTTTAGTAGTTGAAATATATCCACCTAAACCATTAGAAATATTGGTTTCTCCCGCCAAGAACAAGTCTAAATCACCATCTCTATCATAATCAAACCATTTAGTAGTGCTTTTTGATACACTATCTATACCTGTATTCATTCTGCTGAAAGTCTTATCTGTATTATTACGATAACAGTAGGTTACTTTTTTAACATTTGGAAGTTCGGTTTCGCCTGTGATTATAAAATCGAGGTACCCATCGTGATTGATATCACAAAATGCAGCATCTCCGTTAATTATTGCTGCTGGAACTGGTAAACTAATATCTGTAAAAATTCCATTTGTATGGTTTAAAAAAAGCTTAGTAATATAATCATTATTGCTATCTGTTCCAGATATGAGTATATCTAAATCCTTGTCATTATCAATATCGCCAAAGAAAAATTTTGTATTTCCCAAATTTGGCAATCCTATAATAGTTGTATTTTGTATAAACGGCTGTGAATATAGAAGTGAATTACATAGAAAAAAAATGAATAGAAAGTATGGCTTTGTTCTTTTAAATACCATGTATTATAGCTAAAATTTTAGAATTAAATCTCTTGAAAATGGCGAGCTTGATCCATTTTTGTACACAGCCCTCAATTTATAAACATATGTGGTGTTTAATTTTATCATTTTATCACTAAATTCATTTGTAGGAATATAAACACCTTTTATGATTCGTAAAGAGTCTTCATTTGATTTTCTGTAAACAAGCATTTTTTCAACATTTTCATATGGATATTCCCATTTTATTAAAATTTGATTTTTGTCTTTCTCAATTAATCCTGAAATTTTTTCAATGGCTTGACGTAGTCCATTATCTATCTTTTTAATTTTGATGGGTTGAGACAAAGGACTTTCATTTTTGCTATCATCAATTGCAATTACGGCATATTCATAAAAAGTGCCTCTTTCAAGAGACTTATCTCTGTCAATATATTCGGTTTCTTGATTGATTTTTGAAACTGTTGTATCAAATTTTGATAAAATTTTCCATTCGTTTGTGCCAGCCAAGCTACGATACAAAACATGACCGACCACATCGGCACTACCACTATTTATCCATCGAAGTACGATAGCCGTATCGGATGCAAGATAATGTTTCCATACTGGACTTGAAGGAGGCATTTTGTCGGGCTTTGTTAATTCAATTAATTTTGAAAAATCTGAGCTATTGAAATGATTATCAAGGGCAGTAATTTTGTAGTAAATCTTCTTTGTTAGTGTTTTAAGATTTACAGAATCGGAAAAACTTGTGTCAGCATTAATTTTTGAACTTAGATTAATGAATGGGTCTGTTAGTGCATTTGCTTTAAAAATGCGATATCCCATTAAATCTTCTTCTTTGTTTTTTTTCCAATATATTTTTACAATCCCATTCGAATCGATTTTTGAGGTAAGAATAACAGGTATTGCTGGAGCAAGACTATCTTCGGCTTGAAATAAAAATGGAGTAGACTTATTTTCTGAGCTATCTTTGCCAACTGCTCCAATCACAAAATAACTTATTGGTTTGTATTGTTTTAATATCAAACTTCTTTCTTCTGGCTTTGCAGTTTGTAATATTTTATATGGACCTTTTGCTTTTGATGCCGCATACAATTTAAACTTCAAGACATCTTTATTGCTTTCTTTTTTAAATTCCCAATCAATTTTTATTCCTAAATTTTGTAAAATAGAAACATTTATAATATTTGGAGTTACTTGTAATGGAATTCTGCTCATTCCGCTCACCACAGTAGAAGGTGGTGTGGTTTCGCCAAAATACGTTTTAGCTTTAAACCTGTAAAAGTATGTTTTATCATAGCTGGGTATAGAATCAAAATAGACTATTGTTTTTACAGGATCGCCATTTGCAGTTGAGTTAATATATGGTTCTTTATTTCTAGCTTCCCATGTTTTGCCATCTTCGCTACGTTCAAAAAAATATCCAGAATAAAATTGTTGATGTAATCGATTGTCAAATGTAAGCTTAGCCATTTTGCCTTCTACTTCCATTTTGAAGTTTGTAGGCAATGTGTAGGTAGTCATCTGGTCTGCATCTACAAATACAAATCCTGTATCAACTTTTTCTCCGCTTATTTTTTTTGCGGGAAAAATTCGGTACAAGTAGCGTTCTCCTTTTCGTATCTCTTTGTCTTCATATCTAAGTCCCATCAATTCAGAAACTTGAATAGATTGGTCTGCAGAAAATAAAGCAAAACTCCATCTGTTTTCAATCTCTTTAGCTTTATCTATCATTTGAAAAACATTGCTGTTTTTAGCATCTACTACAAAGCTTTTTCCAAAAATTGATTGTGCTCCTATAGATGCGTATTTATCTTTTTTATTTTGAACTAAATCTTGCCATTCAGCAAGTGGTTTAGGTTTAAAAAAAGAAGCAGTTAAATTGAGTTTTAATGGTAATGATAGTGCTTTCCCATCTTTATAAAGTATATATTTTTCAAGAATATACCCTGTTTCGTTTCCTGCCTGCCAAACACTTGGATGTGTGGGTGCCCATCGTAAAATAATTTTATCTCCTTTGTTGCATGATAATATTTTTACGGTTTTTTTTGATACATTTTGGGCATAAATGAAATTCTCATGTATTAGAAATGTGTAGAAAAGTAAAAAAAAAGAATAAAATTTGATGCCTCTTGAAACTATCAAAATCGTAGATTAAAGATTTTAATTTAAAATGTAATCAAAATAATACAATGTTATAGGTTACAAATGTAATATAGATTTTGTGTTTTTTAGAAAAAATACTTCAAAAACGATGCTATTCATTTGATTTTTCTCACAATTTTTTATCTCTTTTCAACGAAATATTTATTTTCAAAAGAGGTAAATTGAAGTTATTTTAAATTATAGTGGGTTATAATATATTAGGAAAATTATTGCTTCTATCAAATATCGCTTCTTTTTTAAGCAGAAACCATTAGAAAATGAATGGAAGTAGGTTGTAAAATAAATTTTGCTATAAATGAAAACCCACTGTAAACTATAATATATTTGCATATGATTTTAGTTTTTGATTTCAAAATTCAGAATGGACATTACTACTCAAATATTAGAATTAAAGAAAAATCTTGCTGAAGAAATTCAAAAGGAGAATTCTGATAATAATGTCATTCTTTCTCTTTCATAGCAAATAAAAAAACTCGAACTACGACTATTAGACCTAAGTGCAAACAGTAAAATTCCTTTTACTGTTTCTGCAAGAACAGCAAGGCTTATTGGACAAGAAAACTTTGCAAATGCGGAAGGTGCAATAATTGAATTAGTCAAAAACAGTTACGATGCTGACGCATCTATTTGTGTTATCATTATTGACCCTGTAAACGACAGTATCCGAATACTTGACAATGGTGATGGAATGACAGAATCAATTATTAGAAATCAATGGATGACAATTGGAACTGATGATAAGAAGATTAATTTCAAAACAAAATCTCGGGTAAAAACTGGGGCAAAGGGAATTGGACGATTTGCACTTGACAAACTTGGCAGGTCAAGTATAATGGTTACAAAAACATTGGAATCCGAAAGTTTGGTTTGGGATGTGGACTGGAATCAATTTGAAAATACAGGTGCTGTTATTTCTGACATAAAAGCTACGCTTCAAATTGGCAATAGTGATTTTTGGGGAGAGATAATTGAAATGCAAAATTTTACAGGGCTTAAAAAACCAATCATTGATTATTGGAAAGAAGAAAAAGGAACTCTAATTTCAATAGATAATTTAAAGGATACATGGGATGAAAAGGCGACCCAATCTTTATTTTCAAATTTGGAAATACTTCTCCCGCCTCTTGAAACTAATATTTTTCAAGTTTTCCTATTCAGTACGCTAGATCCAGACAGCTATGGTAAAGTTGTTCCTACTTCATGTGATGATTACGACTATAAAATAACTACTGCAGTTGGTGAAGACCAATCCGTGAAAATTCAAGTTTTCAGAAACGAATTGAATTTTGGTAACTTAAAACGAATTGGCTTTTTTGAAAAATCAAAACTTAATCAAGCACAATACGATTTAGCCGTGTTCGAGAAAGGTATTTTTGAAATGTCAACAACGCTTGAAACACTCATTGCAGGATTTAAAGACATAGATATAAACAATAACCTAAGTAAAATTGGGGCATTCTCATTTTCATTTTATTTTATGAAACGAGGAGGCGGACAAGAAAAAGACGAGGAAATTACTAAATACCCATACAAATCGGTTAACTATAGCAATCGTACAAATTGGCTTGATAAATTTGGTGGAATAAAAATTTTCAGGGACAATTTCAGAGTTAGACCTTATGGAGAAACTAAGAGTAGTTCTTTCGATTGGCTTGATTTGGGTAAAAGAGCTTTGAGTAACCCAACCGTAACAAGACCAGGCTACAGAGTTAGACCACAACAAGTTTATGGTATTGTAAATATTTCAAGAATTGACAACATTAATTTTGAAGATAAATCAAGTCGTGAAGGCTTGCAGGAAAATGATGCTTTTTCTCTTTTCAAAGAAATATTAAAATCAATAATTGAAATTTTCGAGAACGACAGAAATCAAATAATGATGACCCTGAAGAAAATTTATGATGATGCGAACAAGAAAAGAAAAGCACAAGAAGAAGCAGAGCAAATAATAAAAAACAAAACTAATGCTAACACCGCATTACAAACCCCAATTGAAGTCAGTGCAGAAAAAGAAACTTTAATTACTGCAATTCAAGCATACAAAGATGACATTGAGGAGCTTCAAGACGAACAAAAAATTCTTAGAGTATTAGCCAGTGCAGGACTTATTGTAACTTCATTTGCTCACGAATTTAGAAATCATACGGATAGCATTCTTCCAAGAACTGATGAATTAAAAGACGTTTTGCTTCAAGTCATTGATATAGAAAAACTAAAGCAGCTACCTGATTTTTTCGACCCATATGTAATGCTTTCAGATATGCGAAAGCAAGATGAGCGTCTAAAATCATGGCTCGACTTTTCAATTTCTTCGGTAAGGAAAGACAAGCGAACAAGACGAACTATAAACATGGTTACTTACATTGAAGGACTTGAGAAAATTTGGAGTTCCTTACTTTCAAGACGAAATATAAAATTAACGATTGATAAATGGAAATTTATAGAGGTCAATTTCAAAGGGCACGAGATTGATTTAGATGGAATTTTCAATAATCTCATTACAAATTCTGTTGATCCTTACAAGCGACCAGATGCAGGTGATGTGAGAGAAATTAAACTGAGTTTTGATTTCAATCCACAAGAGCCTAATGGAATAAGTGTAATTTATCAAGATTACGGGCCTGGACTGTTAGCTGAAATTTCAGACCCAAATAAAATATTTCAACCATTTTTTACCACTAAAAGAGATGATAAAACTGGCGAAAAAATAGGAACAGGCTTAGGAATGTGGATTGTAAAGTCCACTATTGATGAATATAGTGGAGATGTTGAAATACTTCAATCTCGACCAAGTTTCAAAGTGAAAATAATATTACCTCATAATTTATAGTATGGCAAAATATAAAATAGCATATATAGACGAATCAGATGCAGACATTAGGCGTTTTCAAAGATTTTCGTTTAATTACTTTGATGTGATTCCATTTATTCCAAAGGATTCAATTGAGGAAACTTGCAACGACATTTTAGAAAGTCATGTTGATGCTGTAATTTCAGATTTTGAATTTTCCGAACAACTCTCAACTGTTCATTATGATGGAACAGATTTAATAAGCCTTTTTCTCAAAAAGAGGGAGCATTTCCCTGTATTTATTTTGACCTCTTATGAAGACGATGCTATTTCTAAGGGGGATGATGTAAATATCATTTACGAGAAAAAGGAAATGATTAAGAAAACAAGTTCCCAAGCAGCACCAAAGATTGAAACAAGCAAAGTGGATGAATTTGAGAATAAGGAAAAGGAATCAAGAGAAAATTTTTTGGAGAGAGTAAAAGCTCAAATTGAAAAATATAAACACAAATTGGAAACTGATGAAAGCAGATTACTTCAACTCATTACTGAAAGCAGGAAAAGAAAATTGAACGATGCAGAAATTGAAGAATTATCTCAATTGGATTCTAAAATTGAAAAAGCATTAGATAAGGAAAGCAGAATCCCCAATATTTTAAGAAATGATAAGGAAGCATCAGACTTATCAATGCTTTTAAAGAAGGTTGATGAATTAGCTAAAAAACTTGACAATAAAAAATGAGTCAATTAAATTTCAGAGATACTGCACAGCAGCCTCAGCGAAAATATTCAGGGAAAGAATTAAAAAATTACAGGGGGTATAAAGATGCTTTAGAGAAGGATTTCTATTCAAGGTGTGGTTATACATTTTGTCAACAAGATTGGTTTGGTGGAAAACGAAATTTTCAAATTGACCATTTTAAACCTAAATCAATTCACCCCGAACTTGAAACAAAATATTCAAACTTAGTTTATTCATGTTCCTATGTAAATAGAGCAAAAAGCGATGATATGGGCAATTACATTGACCCTTGCGATGTAAATTATAATGACCATTTCTATAGAGATGAATTAGGAAATATTTATCCTGTTGAAAGTTCCGAAGCGGCAAGATACATGTATAAAAAGCTGAAGTTATACCTCAAACGGTATAGCATAATTTGGATGCTTGAACAATTGGAAATAAGAATGTCAATTTTACGAGAATTGATTGAACAAAATGGAGATGCTGAAGCAAAAGAACTGTTCATTGCAATCACTTTTCAATATATGGATTATAAAAAAATGAAAACAGCAATATTGTAATGAAGCAACAAGTGTTTAAATATCTAAGTCAGTGTTCAACTCAACCTAATGAGGTTGACAGGCTTATTATTTCTGCATTTCTCCAAAAGAATAAAATAACCGTTAGGAAGAATGAATTTCTTAAATCGTTTACGATTCAGGATAATGAAAAGAAAGAATATTCAACCCTGCAAGAATTCATTGTATTAATTGAAAAAGAGATATCAGAGTTTGACTTTGAAGAATTGATAGAACTTTTTGAATTTGTAGTTTCTCCTGCTGATAGAGTTATAAACGGAGCAATTTATACACCGCTAAATATTCGCGAGTATATTATCAAACAATCCTTTCATTCAAAAAGAAATTCGCTTGCAATTTCTAAAATAGCGGATATAGCATGTGGTTGCGGGGGCTTTCTTTTTAATGCTGCAAAGCAGTTGAAGAAACAAACCAATAAAACTTATGCTGAAATATTCAGAATACAAATTTTCGGTTTAGATATTCAACCCTACTCAATTACAAGAACAAAACTTTTACTCTCAATTTTAGCTTTAAGTGAAGGCGAAGACAAAAAAGAGTTTCATTTTAATTTGTTTGTTGGGGATGCTTTGACTTTTGATTGGAAGAAAGAAATTAAAAACTTTTCAGGATTTGATATTGTGTTGGGAAATCCACCTTATGTATGTTCAAGACACTTAACAGAAGAAACTAAAATCAAACTTGAAAAGTGGGACGTTTGTAAGTCGGGACACCCTGACCTTTACATTCCATTTTTTCAAATAGGCATTGAAAACCTTTCTGATAATGGTATTTTAGGATTCATCACAATGAATAGCTTTTTCAAAAGTTTAAATGGAAGAGCATTGAGAGAATATTTTCAAAACCAAACAATCAATTTTAAAATTATTGACTTTGGGGCAGAACAAGTATTCAAATCTAAAAACACTTACACTTGTATTTGTTTGATTGAAAAAAATAATCGAAAGTTTATCAAGTATGCGAAATGTGAAAGTCAAGAACTTTCAAAACCGACTATATCATACAGCAAAATTCAGTATTTAGGATTAGATTCTAAAAAAGGTTGGAACTTGCAAGACAATGAAATAATTTCAAAGATTGAATCTACCGGAGTTTCATTTGGGGACATTTATAAAACACGAAACGGAATAGCAACTTTAAGAAATGAGATTTACATTTTCAATCCAGTTCGTGAGGACAAAGACTATTACTATTTGCAAAACGGAAGCCTGTATCAAATCGAAAAAGAAATTTGCAAGGACATTGTAAACTCAAACAAACTTAGCAGACCAACTACACTTAATAAACTGATGGAAAAAGTAATCTTCCCTTATGACGACAGCGACAAACCAAAGCTGTTAGACGAAAATTTCATAAAGGATAATTATCCCAAGGCTTACAAATATTTAGAAAATAAAAGAACTATTCTTTCGCAACGGGACAAAGGTAAAGGCGATTATGAAAACTGGTTTGCATTTGGACGAAGCCAATCATTAGAGAAAATGAAGAACAAAATGTTTTTTCCAAAATTCTCCGACCAAATCCCAAGTTACATCATTAACAGCGATGACGACTTACTGTTTTATAACGGACTTGCAGTTGTTGGTGGAACTGAAGATGAATTAGCCGTAGTGAAAAAAATAATGGAATCAAGACTGTTTTGGTTTTATATCAAAACGACAAGTAAACCCTATTCATCAAACTATTTTTCACTAAGTGGCAACTACATTAGAAATTTTGGAATTTGCGACCTAAACGAAAACGAAATAAAATTTATTATTAGCGAACAAGACAGATATGTGCTTGACAACTTTTTTGAAAGTAAATATGGAATTAAAATCCCTGTTTAATTTTTTAAAATGCCACTCAAAAGTATGCCTTTATTCAAATCAATTTGTAATGAATTGGCTTTGACTTCATCTTTCTGAAAGTAGCAAATCAACTTTTCAAGTATAGCATAATCAGATTCTTGAAAATGATAATTTATACCAATTTGAAAAATAATACAGACCAATTTGGTGGTTTGTATTTATTTGTATATATTTGGTCTTTATTATAAATAATATATCTATGTCAAATCCATTACCAATACCAGTAAAAGAAAGCATGAAAGAGTTAAAGGTGTTTTTGAAATCGTCTATTCCTTTTTTACAACCTAGAGTAAAGTTGCTTATTGTAATGAAAAAATATGATAACATACCCGTTTCAAAAAGAGAGTTAATGAAACAAACTGGACTTTGTAGTGATTGTGTTCATAAATGGCGTACCTTATATCAAACAGGAGGAATTGAGAATTTGCTCAAGCACAACAAA
>REBA01000039.1 GCA_004294225.1 Cytophagales bacterium
CATAAACTGTATTCTGTTCTTACCAGGTAAAGAATTTGATTTATTAATCGCCCACCGCAACGTACCCACAAAACCCAAACAGGTATTGTCTAGTTCATCGGGGTTGTCGTCTATTATGGCTTGATCAAAATCGGCATTACTGGTAACGGTAAATACGTTGTCGTATAGCACCCCATCTACGGTAATATTTTTTTGGTGCTGACTGGCTTGGCAAACTGGATTAGTTAATAAACTGGAGGGTGCCACGTTTGTTAAACCAGCTGGTTTATTCTTAAGGCAGGTTAAAGAAGTACCATCAGCATATAAAAAATGGAGGCTAGAAGGTAATTTACTTAAATTACAAAGAGGATTAAATCCACAATGTAATTCCCTGAGATTAATATTATTACTTACATCTAAGGTAGATAAATTATTAAAATTACAATATAAAATGGTTAGAGCAGTATTATTACTTAAATTTAAAGTAGACAATCGATTGGTGGAACAAGTGAAATATGTTAAATCAAGAAACTCTTCAATACCAACCAAACTACTAATATTTCTAGAGTCAACCGACAATGCAGTTGTTAATCGAGCTTCACTTATTTCTATTTCCCCATTATTATTGATATCAATTGTTGGAGAATGGTTTAACAAAGCAGCCTTAAAATTCGCATCTGGTATATTTACTATTTGCCCTACTGAGTGGGTAGTAAATAAAAAAACAAAGAGTAAACTACTCAAAAACGTAATCGATAATTCTTTAATAAATTTCATAATCAATATGGTGTAATGCTATAGAAGACTTGGTTGATTTTATTATGCAATTGGTTTATTCCTAAAAAGGTTCTTTTCGAAGAATTGTCTCAATATTATAAATGTATTATTTGGGGCAACGGGTTAGTAAATAGTAAAGATTTTTGCTGTGATAATTTCAAAGATAACAAAGAGATAAGTAATAATCCAAATAATTAAATCATTAATTACCATAAAAATAAAACACTCTTTGTATAGGTAAAAAATATATAGCTAAAATTATATAATTAGTATTTTATAAAGTTTAGGCTAAAAATAGCCTCTAGTCTATGTTCTACTACTCTATAATGCAATGTCTCGTACATATGTTATATCTTATTACATTTATTAGGAGTTTAACCAATTGTATATAGTCCCAAAACGATTAGTAAGTTTTCAAATATGTATAGTAGAAAAAACAAACCAATCAATCAATTGATTTGCTCCTAATCAGAAAAGCTTATTGATTTAATCAAAGAAAATACTTGAGCAGTTATTTTGATTCCCCCCTACCCTTCTAACAGCGCTTGTTTTATTGTTTTCAATTGTGATTCTAATTCTTTTACTTCTAGGTGAGCGGTATCGATTTTTTGCTGAATTTCTTTCTTTAATTTATCAGCATTCGCAGAACGTCCAAAAAATTCCATATTGGTCGCATATTGATTGATTTCTGCCTTTAGTGTGTTGATTTTTCTTAATAAATCTCCTTCTCTTTTCTGAATTTTCTTCTCAGAATCTGGGGCATTCTTGATTGCGTTGATTTCAAGGGATAGTTTAAGGTGTGTTTGTCCCCCGTTTTTGCCATCTATATTTTTTATAAAGAGATTTATCGCTTCTTGATATTTTTCTTGAATTGCTTTGATTTTGTCTTTGGGTACAAATCCAATTTTAGAAAACTCTTGCTGCAGTGCCTTCAAACTTTGTTCGTCTATAGCAGTTTGTTGGGCAAGTGCTATAATTTGGTTACAAACTTCTAGTTTTTTATCATAATTGAGCTCATATTCTTTTTCCAATTGCGAGAAAGCATCTCTTTTTCGTTGAAAATAAGCATCACTGGCTTTTTTGAATCTATTGAAAATGTGTTCTTTTTGCTTAATAGGTACTGCACCTATTTTATCCCATTGTTTGGATAAATCCTTTACTTTTTGCGTGTTTTCTGGGGTGTCCTCTGCTTCTAGAAGAAGTTCGGCTTGCTCGCACAGTGCTACTTTGAGAGCCAAATTGTGTTGTTTCTTTTCTTCTAATTGGGCAAAAAAGGATTCTTTATTGGCAAAATATTGTTTTCCACTTGCCCAGAATTTTTTGGTTATCTCCTTAGACTGCTCATAAGGAACATTGCCTATTTTTTTCCATTCTTCTTGAATTGCTAATAGTTGAGTGGTTTTTTCTTTCCAATCATCTATTCTATCTGATTTGAAATCAACATATTCTTGTAGTTTGTTTAAAATATCTTGTTTTTTCAAAAGGGCTTCGTCTTGTTTGGCTTTTAAGTCTGCCAAGTAGGCTTGTCTTTTGTCATAAATTTTATCAGAAGCATTTTTAAACCTTTGCCATAATGCTTCTTGGTCTTCTTTAGGAACTGGCCCTATCAGTTTGTACTCGTCATGAAGTGTCTTTAGGTCTCTTATAGATTGGTTGATAGATTCTATATCAATTAGTTTTTCTGCTTTTTCGCAAATTTCGATTTTCGATTCTAAATTTTTCTTTCTGTCTAACTCTTTTAATTCAAAATAAATGCTTCTATTATTATAAAATCTATCTACCAGAGCAGTATAGCTTTGCCAAAGTTCTTGGTGAGCGGCAGATGGAACTTGACCTATTTTTTTCCATTGGTCTTGATAGTCTTTAAGGCTAATGATGCTTTGGTTGGTTTCTTCGCCAGCAATCAATATTCTAAGTTGTTCTAAAATATGCTTTTTGGCGATTAGGTTTTTTTCTTTGTCTTTTTCTGCTTGGGCTATAGTAGCAGCTACTTTATCTTTTAATCCCTCAAATATCTTGTCGAATTTGATGGAGAGTTCATCTTTTTTAAATTCAAAATCTGCTAATACTCCTTCTTCATTCAAATATTTCTGAAGTGCAGTTTGTTTCTCTGATTCCAGCAAAAGGTCATAGCTATTTTTTATTTGTTTAAGAATAGCGTTTGTTTTGGCAATATTGTCTTCGATTTTTAGGTCTTGGAGCAAGTGTAGTAAATCTGATTTTGAATTTTTAGAAAAATCTAATTGTTCAATAGATTCGTTGATTAATTCATCATTCATAGAAGATGATTCACTTGAGCTTTCAGCAGCAATAGGCGTATTTGTCATAAAAATATTGTTCTACTTAACAAAAATATCAATTTATTTTTATAAATAACTTCAAAAAAGCACTAAATATTGATTTTTATTAATTCAATCTTGGATCTAGGGGATAATTGGCTATCTCTTTGTATTTACCACCCATATTTTTCAATAATGTACTCCAAAGTTTTTTGGGTTCTTGTTCAAATATAGTGTTTACATTGCTTTCTGTAGTAATCCATGCTTTTTGTTGTAATTCAAGATCTAGTTGTTCATTGGTCCAACCAGAATACCCCAAAAAGAAGCGGATATCGTCTATCCCTATAAGCCTCTGAAATAATTTAGAGAGTAAATCTTGAAAATTACCGCCCCAATATAATCCATTAGAAAGCGGTAAGTCTCCTTTGATTCTATTGGGATATCTGTGGATAAAATGCACTGTATCTTGGGCTACAGGTCCACCTATATATATTTTATCTTGAAAATCATTTAAATCAGCAATGACATCGCCTACTAAAATTTCTGTAGGCTTGTTGAGTACTAAGCCCATTGCACCTTCTTCATTTTTTTCACAAAGCAATATCACCGACCTAGAAAAATTGGGGTCGTCCATAAAAGGCTCTGCAATTAATATATCTGATTTTGTCATCTAAAGTAATATTATACTCAATTTAATTAAGATGATTTAATTCTTCAAAATATTTATCAATTAAAAAAAAGAAACGTAATTTTAAATAATGAAACATATTTTAGCTGTATTTCTAATTTTAGGAGTACATTTTTTCACTTTTGCTCAATTCTCTAACATCAAAGGAACGCTTGTCGAAGAAGCTTCACAAACTGCATTTACAGGTAGTGTAATTATGCTAACAAACACGGCAGATACGCTTAAAAAAATAGCTGTATTAAGTGATTCTTCTGGAAAGTTTTCATTCGTAAAAGTTCCTTATGGAAATTATAGATTAAAAACAGAATTTATAGGCTACAAAAGCTTTGAAAAAACGATTTCAGCTTTTTCAGAAAACATAGAAATTCCCGTCATTTCCCTTCAAACAGATCCAACTACACTGAAGGAAGTTCAGGTTGAAGGTCTAGAAGTACGCTCGAAGCAGAAGGGCGATACTACAGAATTTAATGCAAAAGCATTCAAAGTCAATCCAGATGCTAATGCTCAAGATTTGGTCAGCAAAATGCCAGGCGTAACCATAGAAGGTGGTACCGTAAAAGCTCAAGGCGAAGATGTAAAAAAAATATTGGTTGATGGAAAAGAATTTTTTGGCAACGATGTACAAATGGCACTTAAAAATCTGCCAGCAGATGCAATAGATAAAGTACAAGTCTTTGACCGAATGAATGAGCAATCGAGGCTTACAGGTTTTAACGATGGCAATACAGAGAAGAGTATCAATATTACTACCAAACCTGGCATGGGTAATGGTAAATTTGGAAGAGTATATGCTGGGTATGGTTCAGACGATAGGTTTTCACTGGGTGGAAATTACAATAGCTTTGACAAAAAAAGAAGAATTTCTCTAGTAGGGCAAAGCAATAATATCAACCAACAAAACTTTTCTGCACAAGACCTAGCCGGGATAAGTGGAGGAAACTCTGGAAGAGGCGGAATGGGTGGTGGCGGAGGTGGAATGAGGCGTGGTGGCCCTCCAGGAGGTGGTCCTGAAAGTAATTTTATGCTTGGCCAGCAAGGGGGAATCAACACGACCAATGCTTATGGTATAAACTATACAGAAAGTTTTGGCAAGAAAATCAATCTTAGTGGAAGTTATTTTTTCAATCAAACAGAAAATTTTACTCAAGGAATTCAGAAAAGAATTTTTTATCTGCCCGATGGAACTAACCAATTTTTTGACCAGAACAATAATAACAACTCAATCAATTACAATCACCGAGCCAATGCACGACTAGAATATAACATAGATTCAAGCAATAGTATCACACTTACCCCCCAAATTAGTTTTCAGAAAAACATTGCAGAAAATCAGACTAATGGTAAAACTACCTTGAATCAAGAAACTAATATTAACAATACTTCAAATACCTTTAAATCCACCAATCAGGCATTCAATTTTAGCAATAACCTATTGTTTAATCATAAATTTGCCAAACCAAGTAGATCCTACAGTATCAGCATAGGTACAAGCCTCAATAATAGAACTACCGAAAATGGACTGAATGCTAAAAATGTTTTTTTCAAAACCCTGAGCGATTCTACTCAGCTAATTGATCAACGTGCTAATCTCGACAATAAAAGTGTTAATCTGAACACCAATATTTCTTATTCGGAACCAATAGGAAAAACAGGAGCTTTACAATTTTCCTACGCTCCTTCTATCAATAAAAACAATGCTAGCCAATTTACAAATAATTTTGAACCCACCTCTCAAAACTATACTAGATTAGATACCAACCTTTCTAACCAATTTATCAATAACATACTTACTCATTCAGGAGGTCTAACCTACCGTTACAAAGGCAAAAAAGCCAGTTTCAATATAGGTGCGAATTATCAAACACTGCATCTTACTAGCGAAGCTTCATTCCCAAGACCTATTGCAGTAAACAAATATTTTGACAATGTACTTCCTACAGCTATGTACCAATATACTTTTGATAGTAAAGCCAATTTAAGATTATTCTACCGTACCCAAACCAATGTGCCTTCTGTAAGCCAACTTCAAAACGTAGTAAACAATAGCAATCCAGTAGCACTAATCGCTGGAAACCCTAACTTGGTTCAAGAATACAATCATTTTCTGATGATGAGATATAACATTAGTAATGTAGAAAAAGGTCGTTCTTTCTTTATATTCATGGGTGGTGGTGGAACAAAAAACTACATTGCCAACTCTTCATTTATCGCTCCTACAGACACAATACTTCAACAAGGAGTTTTACTCAACAGAGGTTCTCAGTTGAGCAAGCCCGTAAATTTAAATGGTTTTTTGAACTTTAGGTCTTTTGTAAATTATAGCATGCCCATTAAGTTGATTAAATGCAACATCAATTTTAATGCAGGATATAACTTTACTCAAACTCCAGGGCTAATCAATCAAATAGAAAACAAAATTAAAAACTACAACATCAATAGCACCCTAGGAATAGGAAGTAATATTTCACAGAAGATAGATTTTAACCTTGCTTATAACCCAAACTATACCATTATCAATAATACGCTACAACCACAGTTGAATAACAACTTTTATTTTGCCAATACTAGTTTAAGAATCAATATTTTGCCTTGGAAAGGATTAGTATTGAATACAGAAATAGTAAACACCGTCTATACTGGTCTAGGTGCAGCCTATAATCAAAACTTTTGGCTTTGGAATGCAGCTATAGGCTACAAATTCTTAAAATCACAATTAGCAGAAATTCGACTCTCCGTATTTGATTTGTTAAATCAAAACAATAGTGCTGGAAGAATCGTTACTGAAGCCTACACCGAGGATAACCTAACTCAAGTGCTTCGTCAATATTATATGCTGACCTTTACTTACAACATCAAAAAAATGGGCAGCAAACCCACAGATACACCCAAAGAAAAATAAATCTAAAAAAGGCTAATCGAATAGAGTAGTTGATCTATTCAATTAGCCTTTTTATTTCCCTCAGCCAAGAAGGTTAAGAATATAGCCTATGCTTCTAAAGCAGCAACGCCAGGAAGTGCTTTACCTTCCATATACTCTAACAATGCTCCTCCACCAGTAGATACATAAGAAACATCATTACCAAAGCCAAGGTTATTAATTGCCGAGGCAGAATCTCCACCACCAATCAAAGAAAATGCACCAGCTTTGGTAGCTCTTACTACTGCTTCTGCAACAGAGAAAGTACCTTTCGCAAAATTAGGGAATTCAAAAACACCAGTAGGACCATTCCATAATACCGTTTTTGATTTTTCTATTACTTCGCTAAATATTTTGATAGATTCAGGTCCGATATCTAAGCCCATCCATCCATCAGGAATTTGTATTCCAGAATTTACTTTTCTTTCGCTATCATTACTGAATTCTTTAGCGATAATATTATCTACTGGTAAAATCAAGTTTACGCCTTTTTGCTTGGCTATTTCAATTACCTTTAGGGCAGTAGGAATCTGGTCTTCTTGTAATAAGGAAGTCCCTACAGTTCCACCCAAAGCTTTAAAGAAAGTATAAGCCATCCCTCCTGCTATAATGAGGTTGTCTACTTTCCCTAATAATGTTTCAATAATTAATATTTTATCAGACACCTTAGAACCTCCCATAATGGCAGTATAGGGCTTGTCTGCTTTATCTAATACTTTCTGTGCATTCTCAATTTCGGCTTGCATCACATATCCGCAAACTTTGTCTTTGAAAAATTGTGCAATCACAGCTGTAGAAGCATGAGCTCTATGAGCAGTTCCAAATGCATCATTCACATAAACATCCCCTAATTTTGATAATTTCTCGGAGAAAGCTAAATCGCCTTTTTCTTCTTCTTTGTAAAATCTTAGATTTTCTAATAATAATATTTCTTTAGGTTGAAGCTGAGCTGCTAATTTTACAGCATCTTCACCTATACAATCTGAAGCAAATTTAATTTCGGTTTTATATGCTTCTTTTAGATAACTGATAAGATGTTTTAAGGAAGATTTTTCTTCTGGTCCTGCTTTTGGGCGACCAAGGTGAGACATAAGTATAGCACTACCTCCGTCATTAAGAATTTTCTTAATAGTTGGTAAGACTGCTTTAAGCCTTGTATCGTCAGTGATTTGGAAATTCTCATCAAGCGGAACATTGAAATCTACTCTGACAAGTGCTTTGCGACCAGCAAAATTAAAGGTATCAACTGTTTTCATTAGTATAAGTATTAAAAATTTAAATCAAAAATACGATTATCTAGATAAATAAAAAAAGGTGATTTTTTACATCACCTTTTTTTATTTATCCAATGAACGAATTACGCGCCATGCATCCATGCTTTCTTTCCTAAAAGCACCTCTTCAGATTCTCTATAATCTGGGTCATCTACACAGCAATCTACAGGACATACTGCTGCACACTGAGGTTCTTCATGAAATCCCATACATTCGGTGCATTTATTAGTAACAATGTAATAAAATTCATTCGATACTGGCTCTTGTAATGTTTTCGCATCCATCATTGAGCCGTCTTCTAGTTCGATTTGAGTCAGTTTTGTGCCACCTGCATAAGTCCACTCTGCTCCACCTTCATAAATAGCGGTATTCGGGCATTCTGGCTCACAGGCTCCACAATTAATACACTCATCGGTTATCATTATAGCCATAACATATATTTTTTTTATGATTACAAAATTAAAGACAAATTGTTTCTATTCAAACCCCAATTTTACATTTTATGAATTTTGTTTCATTAATTTTAATATTTAGCTCCGAATAGTCTTAGTCATTGTATCTTTGTGAAATTTATAAATTGATTTTTAATAATGAATCTTGAGGAAAGAATAAAAAGTTTAGCAACACTGAAAAAGGTTTGGTTAGATAATGATTTCGATAAATCAACCATCTATCAGTTGGCGAATCAACAAAACAACTGGTTTACCAACAGCTCAATAAATTCTGCTATTGCCTCAGCTTTTTCTTTTTTGGAACAAGATACACTTGAAAATTGGCTCCATGGATACAATATACCTGAAAGCTCTGAAAAAAAAGTAGGTGTTATCATGGCGGGGAACATTCCATTGGTCGGATTTCATGATTGGCTATGCGTGTTGCTTTCTGGAAAGATATTATATGCCAAATTAAGTAGTCAAGATCAAATTTTATTGCGAGCGATTTCAGAAAAACTAATAGAAATAGAACCTAGATGGAGCACAAAAATTTTATTTGTAGACCGTTTAAATGAAGTAGATGCTATTATTGCTACTGGAAGCAATAATTCTGCTCGATATTTCCAATATTATTTTTCAAAAAAACCTCATATCATTCGTAAGAATAGGGTTTCTGTGGCTATTCTAGATGGATTAGAAAGTCCAGAAGAAATTATTGCACTGGGAAAAGATGTTTTTACCTATTTTGGTTTAGGTTGCAGGAATGTATCAAAGCTATTTGTTCCAAAGGGTTTTGAAGTAGCTCATGTATATTCCCATTGGGAGGAATTTGCTGGCGTTCAAGACAATCATAAGTATAAAAACAACTATGATTATCAAAGGTCAATGTATTTGATTAATCAAACTGCACATTTTGATAATAATTTTTTAATTATGAAAGAATCAAAAGAAATGTATTCGCCGATTGGGGTTTTGTATTTTGAGTATTACGAAAATATAGCCTCACTTTCATTGATTCTTGAAGGAGAAAGAGATAACATACAAGCTATTGTGGCTAAAAAAGGGATTTTAGAAAATACAATATACTTTGGAGAAGCTCAAACACCTTTTGTTAGCAATTATGCCGATGGGATAGATACTATAGAATTCTTAAATCAACTGTAAATATAATTCAATATCTCCTTCATAAACCTTAACTGCAGGCCCAATAAGAAAAATTTCTTCAAAACGACCATTCCCTTTATCTGAGAAAGCGACTTTTAGGTTTCCTCCAAGAGTTTTAATAGCAATAGGACTTTTCATTCCTTTGCCATTAGCAGCAAGTGCTGAGGCGGTAACTCCCGTTCCACAAGAATATGTCTCCTCTTCTACGCCCCTTTCATAGGTTCTTACCCAAAGCGTTTGGTCTTTGATTTCGATAAAATTAACATTTGTCCCAGCAGGAGCATAAGCCTCGCTATATCGAATGCTTTTACCTTTTTGAACTACGTCAAATTGTTCTAAGTCTTTTACGAAAGAAATATGGTGTGGAGAGCCAGTATTCATGAATATATCCCCATTTTCATGGTAGTTGATACTTTCTACATTAATCATTTTCAAATAAATCAAACCTTGTTCTATTTTGGCAAAATGCTCCCCATCAGGTGCATCGAAGGTTAGTGCTTGATCAAAAAGCCCTAAATCTTTGGAAAATTGAACAAAACATCTACCCCCATTTCCACACATAGAGCCAATGTTGCCGTCAGAATTATAATAAATCATTTCAAGCATTTGGTCTGGTTTGGTTTGCAATAAAATCAGACCATCAGCACCTATACCAAATCGTCTATCGCATAAATGTTTTACCAATTGATTATTTTGAATATCAAAGAAACGACTTCTATTGTCAATCATCACAAAATCATTTCCTGTGCCTTGATATTTGTAGAATCTCATAATTATTTTTTTAATTTTTACTTCAATAAGCCTTGATTTTTCAACCAATCTGTAAGACGTAATGGCCAAGTGGATATAATCGGGTCTTTTTTGGGGTCACCTAATCCGTAACCATGCCCTCCCCTTTCATAAATATGCAATTCGGCAGGAACTTTTTGCTCTCTCAAAGCCATGTAGAACAATATGCTATTTTCTGGTTGAACACCATCGTCATTAGAGTGCATCATGAATGTAGGTGGGGTATTAGAGGTAACTTGAAGCTCGGTAGATAGGCTATCTAATAATTGCTGCGAAGCATTATCACCAAGCAAAACGCCACGACCAAATCTGAAAGTATATTTTGTAGTCATAGAAATCACAGGATATACCAAAACCATAAAGCTTGGTCTGCTGCTGTATTTCTCGATTACATCTTTTGCTTTAGGATTTCCAGCATCAAACATAGTTCCTATAGTAGATGCCAAATGACCACCTGCAGAAAAGCCCATGACCCCTATTTTTTCAGAATTCAGGTTCCATTCTTTAGATTTGCTACGGATGTATCTCATAGCTCTAGAAGCATCCAACATAGGCACAGGATGTTGGTATTTCTTATGGTCCCATGTCCCTACTCTGTATCTAAGCACAAAGGCAGCAATTCCAAGTCTATTGAAATATTTGGCTACTGAATCTCCCTCATGGTCTAAGGCTAAGGTTACATATCCTCCTCCAGGGCAGATGAGAACTGCTGCTCCTGTAGCTGATTCTTTAGAGGGAAAATAGGCAGTAATGCTTGGTTTGTCTTCTTCAGCATTTCCTTGAGCCATAGGGACAGTTCCTTCATTCCAAAGATAAATTTTGGTAGATTGAGCTGATAAGGAATAGCTTTGTATAATAGATAGTAAACAAGTACTAAAAAAAAATATTTTCAAATAAGATTTGGTTATTATATTATTCATGAGTTTAGGATTATTTTCCAGTAAAATTAGGTTTTCTTTTTTCTAAAAATGCTTGAGTACCTTCTTTGAAATCTTCAGATTTACAACAAATACTAAAAGCGTTGGACTCTACTTGAAATCCATTCTCTTCTTCATCAAAAGCCGCTACCACACATTCTACTAATTGAGCAATCGCAAAGGGAGAGCGAGAAGTAATTTTGCTGAGCATATCTTCTGAACTTTTGTATAACTCTTCTAAAGCTACTACTTTATTAGCTATTCCTAATCGGTAGGCTTCTTGAGCATCTATCATATCACCTGTCATCATCATTTCAAAAGCTCTACCTTTGCCTATCAAATGAGAGAGTCTTTGTGTACCACCATATGCGGGGATAATTCCTAGAGTTACCTCAGGCAATCCAAATTTAGCGTTTTCGCTCACTATTCTAATATGACATGCCAATGCCAATTCAAAACCACCACCTAAAGCAAAGCCATTTACAGCAGCGATTACAGGTTTAGGGCATAATTCTATTCTATCAAAAATTTCTTGTCCACGTTCTGAAAATTTTCTTGCATTAATCTCATTGACATCTGCAATTTCTGAAATATCAGCACCTGCCACAAAAGCTTTTTCACCAACACCTGTAATAATGATAGCTTTGACCAACTCGCTATCAATAGCATTTTCAATAGCCAAGTCTAACTCTTGGAGTGTTTCTATATTAAGTGCATTAAGCTTTGCAGGGCGATTTATAGCTATATAAAGAACGTTGTTTTTTATTTCTGATATAATATTTTTCATTGCTTATACATTTTGATTAATCATCTAAAGAAGATTATTTTTGACTTGCTTTGAATAGCTTTTGCTTCTCTTCATTAGTAAGGCTTTCATATCCTGATCGATTTATTTTATCTAAGATGTTATCGATTTCTTGTTGGTTAGGTAAAATAGTATTGACATTTTTTTGGTGATTGGTATTTTTATAGGTAACCTTCATATTGGGTCTTGGTGAGGATATCCTGTTAAAAAAATCACCTATTGCACTTATAGGTTTTCCTATATCTGTACCTTGTTTTAAGAATCTAATGAATAGATATCCTACCAATGCACCTCCAAGATGTGCTATATTTCCTCCTGCATTTGATTCTACAGAACCTATCACAGAAATAAAAATCATAATTGCTGCTAAATATTTTATTTTTACTGGACCAAAGAATATCATAAAGAAAGTATAGTCTGGAACTAGCACCGCTGCTGCCACTATTACTGCATAAATAGCTCCTGAAGCTCCCAATAACCCAAAAGTATTTGATTGAATAAAAAATGGTATAAAATTAAAAAGTGTAAGAAATAAAAGCCCAGCAAATATTCCCCCATAAAGGTAAATGCTGATTAAGCGCCTGTTTCCTAAATATTCCACAATAATGTTCCCAAACCAATAAAAAGACAATAAATTGAAAAGAATGTGAAATACGTCTTGATGACTAAAGAAATAGGTCAAGATAGTCCAAGGTTTGAATATAAATCTTGAAAACTGTGTTGGCAATACTAAATTTTCTAACACAAAATTCAGGACTATTTCATTCTGAAAAAGTTTAGAAAACACATAAATCAAGCTTAAGACAACAAAAACAACAATGTTAATGAGTATTATCTTTATTAAGCCATTGTCTTTTCTTTTGAAATTATATTTTAATTCTTCAATAATGCTTTTCATAAATATTAAGAAAATGTATTTCTATTAACATTCCAAATTTTTAGTAGAATCAATGCAAATACCATCCCTCCTATGTGAGCAAAATGAGCTACATTATCACCAACACTTGGTCTTATTCCAGCGAAGATTTCTATCAACGCATATATGGCGATAAAATATTTTGCTTTCAAAGGAATTGGAGGAAACAATAACATCAAAGTAACATTAGGGAAAATATATCCAAATCCCATCAATATGCCAAATATAGCCCCTGATGCTCCAACCATAGGTTGATTTTGCTCTTTTAATACAAGTGTTTTTACAAAATCAGCCGCTTCGTTTTGGAAGGTTTCGTTGGTAGGGAAATTGCTAAACTCATTAATAAATGGCAGTAACTGACTTTTGAGTTGTGGAGCTTCTTTAATTACAAATCCTAGAAAAGCATCAGGATTTGGATTGGAAAGAAATAGCTCAGCAGCTTGTTGTAATTGAAGAAATTCCCAATAAGACACTCCTGTATATAATGCTGCTGCACCCAAAGCACATATTGCATAAAACACTATAAACCTTACCTCTCCCAGAATATTCTCTACCATGGGGCCAAACATAAACAATGCAAACATATTGCTTAATAAATGGGAGAAACTTCCATGAATAAAAACATGGGTAACCAATTGTAATGGATTAAACTGATGGGAAGTAAATAACCTCAATCCCAACATTTGAGCAAAGTCTATTTTTGAAAAATATCCCAATACAAATATTGAAATATTAAGAATTAAAAGAATCTTTACAATTCGTGTTAAAGGAGGCATCATAATTAATAACTCAACTCAAAATAATTGTCTAATTTTTTCTTCGTCCATTAATACAAAAGTGGGATTGCCACTTGGGTCGCAATGAGGCATTTTACAAGCAAATAATTTATCAATCAACATACTCATTTCTTCATAAGAAAGTTGACCTCCTGATTTTAAAGACGACCTTTTGGCCAATGCTCTGGCTAGGTTTTCGGTGCGATCTAACTTCAATTCTGATTGATTGGTTTTGTACTGTTCTATTAAGCCTTCAAAAATTTCTTTCTCATTACCGCTTTGTATTTCTGAAGGAATACCATTTACTACAATGGTATTTTTTCCAAAGATAGAAAAATCAAATCCCAAACATTTTATTTCGTGTTCCATTTCCATAACCATTGAAAAATCTAAAGGGCTTAATTGCAGTGTCAATGGGAAAAGAAACTGTTGGCTTGCACCAAATTTATTGTGTAATGTAGTAATATATTTTTCGTATAGAATTCTCTCGTGTGCAGCTTGCAAGTTTACTATTACCATACCTGATTTTACCTTACTCACAATAAAGTTTTGACTCAACTGGAAGGTAGATTTATTGTCAGATATCGAATTAATTGTCCCTTGTGGAGTGGGTAAATTCATTGAATTGACTCTACTCACCAGCTTCAAAGGTTCATTTTGTGATATATCTTGATCGAAATCCTTATAAAGCGATTCCCAATTGTGAGGTATTCTTTTTTCTTGATAGCTAATGAATGGTTCTGGTTTTTGAGTTGTGAAACCTTGTTTAAAGCTGGGTTCGGGAGAATGATTGGTAAATGTGTCAAAGTTTACATTTAATCCAAAGTCTATAGAAGGCACTATATTGTGTGTACCTAAACCTCTTTTAATACAAGCTAAAAGGATGTGATATATGGTTCTTTCATCATCAAATTTAATCTCTGTTTTGGTAGGATGTACATTGATGTCAATGTGTATTGGGTCAATTTCAAAAAACAATACATAAAAAGGAAAAGCATCCGAGCCCACAAGGTCTTTGTAAGCGTTCATTACTGCATGGTGCAAATAGTTATTTTTAATAAATCTATTATTAACAAAAAAATATTGCTCTCCTCTTGTCTTCTTTGAAAATTCAGGCTTTCCGATATAGCCATGAATATTCAGAATATCTGTGTTTTCTTCGCAAGGAACCAACTGTTCTTTATAAGCATTACCAAAAAGATTTACAATTCTTTGGCTGAGCTTTCCTTCGGGTAAATTAAAAATTTCTAAGTCATTTTGAAAAAAACTCATTGCAATTGAAGGGTAAGCTAAAGCCACCCTATGGAATTCTTCAGAGATATGTCGCATCTCTACAGCATTGGATTTCAAGAAATTTCTTCTTGCTGGAACATTAAAGAATAGGTTTTTTACGCTAATGGAAGTTCCTATTGATGTAGAAGCGGGTTCTGAAGATTTGATTTCTGATGCTTCTATTTTTATAGATGTACCTAGTTCGTCTATGCTACGTTTGGTTTTCATCTCTACTTGAGCTACCGCTGCTATAGATGCCATTGCTTCTCCTCTAAAACCGAGGGTGTAAATGGAGAATAAATCGTCGCTTGTTTTGATTTTAGAAGTTGCGTGCCGTTCAAAGCACATTCTAGCGTCTGTTTCCGACATTCCTACTCCATTATCAATAACTTGAATCAATTGCCTTCCTGCCTCTTTGACAATAAGCTGAATTTTAGTTGCACCAGCATCAATAGCGTTTTCTAACAATTCTTTTACTACCGATGCGGGACGCTGCACTACTTCTCCTGCCGCTATTTGGTTAGCGAGTGCTTCGGGTAATAAATTAATGATATCGGGCATGAGTAGCTTAAATAAATTGAAATTAATTTATTAGTTAAATGCTCCTTCTTTTAATTTTTCTGCATTTTCGGCAATTCTCATTTGCTCTAATAATTCTTCTATATTGCCATCCATAATGGATGGTAGGTTGTATGCAGTGTACCCTACTCTATGGTCGGTGATTCTGCTTTGAGGATAATTGTATGTTCTTATTTTATCCGAGCGGTCTCCGCTTCCTACCATTTGCTTTCTTAGGTCGCCTAGTTCTTGGTCTTGTTTTGCTTGTTCTATATCAAATAACCTTGAGCGAAGAACTTTTAAGGCTTTATCGAAATTTTTAATTTGAGATTTTTCATCTTGACATTGTACCACAAGTCCTGTAGGTAAATGAGTAAGACGAATGGCTGAATAGGTAGTGTTTACTGATTGTCCTCCAGGTCCAGAAGAACAGAAGGTATCTTTTCTAATATCGTTCATATTAATTTGAACATCTACCTCTTCTACTTCTAAAAGTACAGCTACTGTAGCAGCCGAGGTATGAACTCTACCTTGGGTTTCTGTAGCAGGAACTCTTTGCACTCTATGAACACCAGATTCAAATTTCAATTTACCATAGACATCTTCTCCGGTTACTGAACATATAATTTCTTTATAACCACCAGATGTTCCTTCTGTAAAGTCGAGTGCATCCATTTTCCAACCTATTTTTTCGGCGTATCTTTGGTACATTCTATGCAGGTCACCTGCAAATATTGATGCTTCGTCGCCACCTGTTCCAGCTCTAATTTCTAATATAACATTTTTGCTGTCATTAGGGTCTTTGGGGATGAGCATTTCTTTGAGTTCTGCTTCTAAAGGTTCTTTCTGTGGGGAAAGTGCGTCTAGTTCTTCTTTAGCCAACTGCCTGAATTCGGGGTCTTTTTCTTGTTCTAGCATTAACTTAGCATTTTCTAAGTTGCTTAACAAGGTTTGGTATTCTTGAAATTTTAATACTATCTTTTCTAATTGTTTGTATTCTTTATTTAACGAGGTATATTTCTTCATATCAGAAACATTGTCTGGTTTTACAATGTCTTCTGCTACTTCTTCAAACCTCATCTTTATTGCTTGCAGCTTATCAATCATATGCTTCTTCTTTTTTTACAAATATACAATAGATACAAAGATTTCTAAGATATATATGAGGAGAAAAAATTTAAAAATTTCGATGGACTGGGCTAAATAAAAAAATAAGGGCTATTTTTTCTATCTCAACATCTTACCTGCACTCCACGAAATGGTATTTTTACTTTTTTGATATTTAGTTTCTAATTCGAACAATTTAATTCTACTATTGATTAGTGCCATATCTCTTGTATTTACTAAAAAAAGAGAACTTTCTCCATTGTCAAACCTTGTTTGTTCAGCAATTCTCAGTTTATCAGAATTTTGAACTAGTTTCTGTTGAATTATGATTAACTTTTCTAATGTTGTATATTCATTGTAGCTGCTATATACACTATTAATTACTTCTCTATTCGTTTGCTTGAATTCAAATCTACTATCTTGAAGTTTCAATTTTGTGAGTTGTAGTTTACCTCGCTCTGCCCTTAGAAATATTGGAGTCGAAAATGTAGCAGCAATTTTAAAATTATTAAAATTATAGTTAATTGGTTCTACATTAGGCTGGTTATAAAAACCTCTTTGTTGTAGCCCGTAGTCTACATTCAATTTGGGTAGTATTTTGTTGATTACTAGTCTTCTTTCAATTTCTAATTGTTTTATTTTAGTTTCTAATTTTACTATTTCTGGATGGTTAATAATTGCAAAGCTTACCAATGAATCTAAACTTTGCTTTGAGATGGATTGAATACCTATTTCAGTAGAGTCTGGAATAATCAGTTGATTAATTTCTAAGGGCGTTTTATCGGTATTCCAAAGAAAATTAGAAAGCATTAAAGAGGAGTTTTTATAATCTAATTCAGATTGATTTCTAAGTACTTCTATGTTTTGCATTTGCATAATAGCTTCCACAGTATCAATCATAGACAAATCGCCTTGTTTTGCACGTTCTAATGTGGCTTTAAATCTGATGTCTGCAAAATTATATCCGACGACGTATTGTTGTAGTTTTTTGTAATGAAACCACCACTCCCAGTATTCTTTAGCTGCATTGAGTAGTAACTTATTTAACAACTTTACCTTTTCAGCTTCTGCTAATTTGGGAAAGAATTGTGCTTGTCTTAATATTGCTCTTCTTTCATCAATGACTAGACCTTGCAATAACGAAGAAGATAAGCCTATATAACTTAATCCTTGAGAAGGTACTAGATTATCTAAATTCAAATTAATACCAAAATCCTCTTCATAGCCTGTTTTAAATGAAGTTCCAAACCAAGTAGGAATTGTTAGGTAGGTTTCCCAAAGAGAATAATAGTTTTTTCCTTCAAATTGTTTTTTGTTGTACTTAGAGTATACATAAGGATCAAATCCGTTTCTTGAGACTCTAAGCTCTTGTTTTGCTTTGTCATCCAATAATTCTGATTGCTGAGCAACTGGGTGGTTTCTTAACACGAGCTCCAAAAAATCATCAAAAGTTAATATTTTAGTGCTGTCAGAAGAAGACGCAATTAATTTATTGTCTCCAAAGAAAAATAAAGAAAATAAAACAAAACCAACAACTATCTTCATTACTCTTTATCTTTATCTTTATCGCTTTTCATTTTTTCTGGATCTTGAGGAATCACATCTTTCATATAATCAGGTGGGAATCCATTGAGCTGTCTCCATATTTCAAAATAGATTGGTACATCGTTCAACATTGCCCAACCATCTGCTCCCGTACCTACACGAAGTACATGAGGCCAAGGTTCTTCATTAGGATCAGGAACGACTAATATTCTATATTTTCCATAGGTATCCATGTTGTCTATTACAGCAATAAGACCTGCAAAAGTACCGAATGAGGCTCCTGGCCAGCCTGAAAAAACAAGTGTAGGCCAACCATCGAATTGTAATCTAACCCTTCTTCCGATAGTGAGTAGTGGGATATCCATTGGTTTTACATAAAGTGCGACTGCCAATTCTGGGTGAACCATGATTATACTTGTAATTGGTTCGCCTTCTTTAACAGTTTCACCTATTCCTGCTTTTAGCGCTTTTACTACATATCCATCTTTGGGAGCTAAGATTTGGTAAAATGAGCTTCTAATCTGCATGTTTTTGTATTCATTTTTCATTTTAGCAACTTCTCCATCTATCGTAAATGCATAAGATAGCGTAGAGCTATATTCTGACTCAGCTTTTGAGATTTTATCTGTATAATCAGCTTTTAGAGAACTTAATTCAATAATTGAATTATTGAGTTCGTTTCTAGATGCAAAAAGCTTATTTTCTACAGACACCCTTTTAGCGGAAACTTCTTGAAATTTCAATTTTCTTTGCTCAAGTTCTGTAAGTGATTTTAAGCCTTGGTTGTATAATTTTTCTTGTCGTTCATATTGAAGTCTAGCAACTTCAAAATCTACCTTCACTGCCACTAAATCCATACTATCGCTTGTTATTTTTAAACGACTTTGAAGAATCTTGTTTTGGGCTTTATTTAAACTGTATTCAAGAGCAGATTTTAAAGCAGCTATTTGTTTTGTCAAAGCTTTGGCTTTATCTAATGTAGATTTTCCTGAAGAAACTTTGGCTTTAACCTGTTCATCAATTCTTAATAACATTTCAGGATCAAAGAATTTATCTTTTATCTCTGACAATGTAACGATTGTGTCTCCTTTTCTTACAAATTCACCTTCATGAACATGCCATTTCTCAATTCTACCAGAGATTGTAGATTGAATAGTTTGTGGTCTTTCTTCTGGATTGAGCGTTGTAATAACACCTCTAGAATTAATATTCTGAGTCCAAGGTAAAAGAGTAAATAAGTTGAGCATTATAAAAAGCCCACCAGCCCAGTAAGTCATATTTTTTGCTAAACGTGGGGTTCTGATTAAACTCAAAGAGTAAAACCTATCTACAGGTACTTTGTCTAAATCTGAATCTAACTTAATTTCTTCCATAAAATATATTTAGCTAAGTTGATCTAAAATTCCAGTTTTTGATAAATTATTATAGGTATCGTCTGCCAATACTTTTCCTTCTTTTAATACAATAGTTCGCCCACACATTTTCATGATTTCATCATCGTTGGAAACCATGATAACTGTCCATGGATAAATAGTTCCTAGTAATTTATTAAGCATATTTATTTTTTCTTCCTTAATCATTCCTCCCATAAAATCTTCTAATATAAGCAGTTTTGGTTTCATGATAATACTTCTTGCCACGATGAGTTTTTTTGCAGCATTTTCAGGAATACTCATAGCACCTCCTACTAATCTTGTTTCTAAACCATTCTTTAAAGAATTGACAAACTTAGTTAGCCCCACAAAATCAATTGCCCACATTACGTCTTGGATATTAATTCCATTCCTACCTAAAGTAATATTTTCAATTACCGTTCCATCAAACAAGTCTTCTTGAGACACATTATCTCCAATGGTGTTGATTAAACTATATTTATTTATATCCTTTAGAGAAATATTGTTATAACTTATAACTCCTTCATAAGAAGGTAGAAAACCTATCATAATATTGATAAGCGTTGTTTTTCCTGCCCCGTTATATCCTGCCATACAAATTTTCTCACCAGGATGAATATTTAAACTAATCCCATTGAGTTGGTAGGATTTTTCAGAGGGATACTTATATTTTATATTTTTAAGGTCTATTTCTAATCCAGATTCTTGATTTTCTAGGTTCTCCAATTTAATTCCATTAGTATGCTCAATTGGAAGATCTGTTACGGCACCAATTTTTTCTACACTAGTAAGCACGTCATAAAGTGTATCAAGTTTCAATACTACTTTTTCTATCGCATTCATCACAATGATAATTACGATTTCAGAAGCTACAAATTGACCTATGTTTATTTCTTTAGAAACTAATAATATACAACCTAATATCAAAAGACCTGCGGTAATTAATGTTTTAAAAACCACAAAACTTGTGTATTGAATTACTAATAATTTATAGTGTTTCTGTCTATAATGCAAATAATTACTCACAAAGTAGTCTGTTTTCTCCATAGGCAAATTAGAATAACCAGCCAATTTGAAGGTACTTAAAGCTCTGGCTATCTCTTGCAACCAATTAGCTACCATGTATTTATACTTAGATTCTTTAAGGCTGGTTTTTAAGCCCTTAGGACCAACTAAAGATATTATAATTAATAAAATACCTATTAAAAAAATACCAAAGAAAATAAAATAGGGATGGTATAAAGCCAAGAGCATTAGACCCAATATTACCTGAAGAATACCAGTAGAAAAATCAATTAGAATGGTATTCATTCCTTTCTGAAGGGTCAAGGTGTCAAAAAACCTATTCATTAATTCTGGAGGATAATCGTTTAGAATAGACTCTATTTTTATCTTAGGCATTCTAAAAGCAAACTCAAAAGCTGTTTTGGTAAATAATCTTTGCTGTATTCTCTCAGAAATAGAAAGCTGCATAATTTGTAAACTTCCTGAAATAATAATACTTACTACTATAAAAAAAATCAAAACGTATACCGAAGTAGGAACCTGCCCACTAGTTACAAAACCTATTATACTTTGAATACCCAGAGGCAAACCCAAACTAATTACTCCTGAAATAATCGCGTAAACATATAAGTAGGTAATTTCTCTTTTTTCAGAGACTAGTATTCTAAAAAATCTCATCAAGGCTTGTGATTTTGATTCTTTGGGCAAAACTTGCTTATGATGATCTTCCCAATCCTCTGAAGTATAAATAGATCTGTTTGGAAAACAAGACAATAACAGTACCTCGTGGGTATCTGAGCTTGCTTTTGACTCAATGTCGTTTCTTATCAAAGAATCAAATATATCGTCATTAATCTTAATTTGGCGTTCCTCAATCTCTTTATCGGTATGAACAAGATATGCTTTAATATTAGTATTGTCATTATGAAATATTACAGGGATGATATTTCCTAAACCTTGGTCAGACAAACACATTAAAGGATAATAACTTTTGGGCAAAAGATCTTTTAACTCCGCCAATCCTATTCCCTTTCTTACATAAGCAAGATGAGGTACTGCTCCGCTTTCTATTAAATAATTCACAAAATCACTTATAGAAGGCTCTGAAGGGTAATGAAGAATGTTTAAGCTTTTTTGAAGGTTATTATGATTATATGTTTCTTTATATATAGAAAGAAAGACTTCATGTACACCCGTAAGGGAATTAAAATTCATAACTTATAATTATATCTTTTTCAATTATTTTATTGCAGAAAAAAGTATTTGTTCCAAAAAGATTGTAACATCAACCATTTGATTATCATTTTTTTTTAAGTTTGTAAGAGAAGGAAGATGAAGTGCAAAAAATGCTTGATGATTTGCTGCTTCTATCAACATGCTTACTAAACCTACTGCATACGGATAATTAGGATTTAAGATCAAGATAAATTCAGCAATTTTTTTACACAACCTTTTATAATCTGCATACATGCCTTTCTTGTTTAATTCATCCACTTCTTTGGTTAGGTAAGATTTAGAAGCTTCAGAAATAACTATACGATGAAGTGCCTCTATATCCATGCTGGTATTTTGGGTGTATCCCACATTAGCAGGATGAGCTATAATGCTTAATATTTTTTTAAGTTGTTCTTTTGTATCCTTTATGTTTTTTATGTTTACTTCAATATTGTACTCTTGCCAAACCCAATACCAATTAATTAGATAAACCAACAATATATGTTTATTTTCAAAATAACGATAGACAGAGGCCTCTGTAGAGCCCATTTCTCTAGCCAATTTTTTAAAAGTAAATTGCTCAAATCCTAATTTATCTATCATTATTATACTAGAAGAGATAATGTCTCTCCCCAAGCTTGTTTCCTCAGGATCTCTTAAAAATAAGTTTTCGTTTAAATGAATTTTAATGGCTGTTACCATATTGATAAATGTTTTTTTTACTACCATTAAAGATAGTAATACTATATAATTAAATAGTCAAAATTAAATAAATTTTATTCTTCATTGTCCCAAAAATAAAAATTATGCTCCTTATCTAGATTTAATCCTACTTTTAAATATAAATTATTCCCAATCAAATTCTTCTTTTCTGTTTCTAAAATAAAACCGCAGGAAATGGTGGTTTTTGCAAATTTTTTTACCTCTTCAATTAATAATTCCCCATATTTTTTTCCTCTATATGCTTCATTAACAAATAAATCATTGAGTAACCACAAACGTTTCAATCGAGTAGAAGAGAATAAAGGATAAAGTTGCACAAATCCTGCTATAGAAAAGTCTTCATTTTCGGCTACAAATATTTCAGATTCTTTATTTACCATTCTTTGGTATAAAAAATCTTTAGCTGAAGCAATATCAGAGGCATATTTATAAAATCCTCTATATGCATCAAACAATTTTGACAATTGATCTAAATCATTAAGGTTCGCTTTCCTAATTTTCATAGTTAATTATTATATATGCAATTATAATAAATCAAACCTATTTTGTAAATGAAAAGAATAATTAAATGAGATAGTATATAAAACTTGATAAATATTACTGTGTAAAAAAAAAAGATAAAATAAAAAATAAAAATATCATTATTTTAAACATTAATAATAAGTAACCAAATAGTTAAAAAAATTAAGATTACGAAAAGTTAAAATATTTTTGTGTAATTTTATTATTAATTAAATTATATTCTATATATTTATAATAATAAATTTAACCCTGAAAAATATATGAAAAATAAAAATTACAAAACTTCAATATTTACTTTGTTATTATGTACTTGTTTTAATTCATTGGTAACAAATGCTCAAACTAAAATCGTTACCATAAATAAATCTAAGCAGTTCCAAAAAATAGACGGTTTTGGAGCTTATGGTCTTAATAAAGTAGAGTGGACTAGTCCTCCATATTTTGATGATAAATTTGTTTCTGATTATGTAGATGATTTAGGAGCCACGATTTCAAGATGCGAAACATATTCCTTAGAAAATAGCAATGATAACAATGACCCATTTGTTGCTGACATGAATAAAGTAACACCTAATAAATTCAATGTTGCCTATTGGGATTTCGCAAAAAAAGCACAAGCATTAGCAAGTAAAAATGGAGACACTATTAAGTTTTTTTACTCAGTATGGTCTCCTCCAGCTTGGATGAAATATGTAAATTCATTAACAGGTACTGATGGGATATGGAATAGATTAATTGCCAATGATTACACCCCTCCTAGTTGGAATACGTTTGTATTAGCTAATAAACCAGATGCAAACCCTGACGATTATAAACAAGAATTTGTTGAACATTGCTTAATTCACACTAGGCTTTTTAAAGAAAAAACAGGCTTGGATTTATATGCATTTAGCTTACAAAACGAGTTGGCTTTTGCTCAACCTTTTCAATCTTGTGTTTACAGCCCAGAACAATACAGACAATTACTAAAAGTGGCAGGACCGAGATTTAGAAAAGAATTTCCTAAATTAAAAATGATGATGCACGAAGATATTGGAGATTTAGGAAGATTTAGACAATTTATGGATGCTGTAACTAGGGATACTACAGCTGTAAAATATCAAGACATTGGTGCTTGTCATGCTTATAATTCCACAGGCACCCTTGCTGGTTCTACCTCTGCTTCTACATGGGACGGAATGTATAGAGTAACTAATGCAAGAAAACCAACACCTTTTTGGCAAACAGAAACTTCTGGATATGGTACAGGATGGGAAGGAGGCCTTGGATTAGCTAAAGCTATATATATAGGTCTCAAATTCGGGAAAGTAGCCGCTTGGGTATGGTGGGCAGCTGGAGAATCTTCTGATGAAGCAGAATCTATTTATTCACTAATCACTAACAATGTTAAGTCTAAAAGATATTACACTATGAAGCATTTTGCAAGGTATATCAGACCTAATGCAGTATCTGTAGAAGCAACATGTGCTTCTGATGTGGATATTTTACCTCTTGCATTTCAACATAATACAAAGAAAACCTTAACTGTAGTACTTATCAACCAATCTA
>REBA01000040.1 GCA_004294225.1 Cytophagales bacterium
TGATGTATAATTTACAGCTCCATTCAAAGTCATATTGTTTGCTCCGCATGACAAACTAGAAGACATATTAAATGCTCCTGCAACGGTAGTAGCTCCTCTTAATGTTTTAGCTCCTGCACTAGAAAGTGTCATGCTTCCGCTATGGGTACCTGGAATAATATCTTGAGCCAAACCTGAATTGTAGGTAACAGATCCAATAGTATTAAAAACACCACCAGTATGAACCACAGAACCATTGGCAGTAAAGTCAAAGGTTGTTCCAGTAATATTTTGACTACTTGTAAATGTTCCATTTACCACTATACTGCCAGAAAGTGTTTTGGTATTGGCATTGGAAAAAGTAAGGTTGTTATAAGTAGTCCCTCTAACTGTTTGATTGCCTCCGTTGAATATTACTGTACCTGTACCTGCTGTAAAAGTACCTGTAGTACTGAAAGAAGCACCACCAATAATCAAGGTACCTCCTGCAGACATGTCTATATTTCCTACCCCCGTAACAGCACCAGTAACAGTAATCTGAGCACCTGCAGAAAAGACCAAATTCCCTGTAACTGTTAGCGAAGCACAAGTATAACTTGTACTTGGATTTACAGTAATTGTGTTTCCTGCTTGAATTGTAACAGCATCAGCTGCTAATGGAACTGTCTTTGTTGCAAGACCTGGAGCGGTAGTTGCCCATAAATTAGTAGGTGCATTGTCCCAGTTACCATCAGATTTAGAGAATGATTGAGCCGAAAGAGAGTTAGCATTAATCAAAGTGATCAATGCTAACAATAGAAACACAATACCTCTTAGATATTTTTTAAATAATATATTCATATAAATTTCTGATTTATTATTACCATGGTAATACGTGCAAATATCAATACAGAATTGCTTTTAAAAAAATGCTTTTAAAAAAACAATGTAATATAGATGATTGATTTATTATGTATTTAAAGAAATAAAGTCAAAACAACATCTAAAAAATGATTTTTATAATCTGATAGAAATATTTTTCTTTAAAAATAAAGGAGTTAAACAAAAGTATTTGATTAATATTCTATGTAAGGTAAATGTTAAAAAAAAATATTCTTAGAAAGGGAATAAGACATTAGCTGACCTCTTCCCTTTCTAAGATATTATTCGCCTCTTCTTCCTAAAAATATAGATAAGTAATATAAAAGCTGAGCCAAAGAACCTATCGCAACTACCACATAAGTAAGTGCAGCCCACTTTAAAGCATCTTTTGCCATCTCATGCTCTCTTGCATTGACTACTCCCCTCTGGTCTATCCAAACCAATGCCCTATTGCTTGCATCAAATTCTACAGGAAGTGTAACTAAAGCAAATAAGGTAAGTACAAGATTGCAGCCAATAACAATCAACAATATCCAATCATAAGCAATAGAGTTTCCTAAAAACATTCCTCCAAATATTAATACCATCATAATCGTGTTCAGTATTCCAGCACTTACATTCTGAATAGGCACTAATGCCGAACGCAAACTCAACATTGAATAAGCTTTAGCATGCTGAACAGCATGACCGCATTCATGAGCAGAAACAGCAACAGCAGCGGCATTTCTTCCATGATATACATCATGGCTAAGGTTTACAGTTTTATTCGCAGGATTGTAATGGTCTGTAAGCTGTCCTTCTACAGACATAATCTTTACATCATAGATACCATTGTCTTTTAACATCCTATCTGCTACTTCTGCTCCGCTCATTCCGGATGCCAATGGAATCTGAGCATATTTTTTAAACTTACTTTTTAAAGTATAGCTTACTCCCAAGCTAACCAACATAGTAACAATACCAATTATAAAAATCATAATTTTAAGGATTTAGTTTTACATCAATTGTTTTATTTTATTTACCAAGTTTGTAGTAGAATAACCTTCTACGAGAGAAATTGTTTTTACACATCCACCATTTGCCAATACAATATCTGCACCAACAATATTTTCAACACTATAATCATTTCCTTTGACCAAAATGTCAGGTTTAAGCAAAGAAATTAAGTCTAATGGAGTTTCTTCGCCAAACAAAATGACAGCATCTACAAACTCTAATGAAGCGATTACCCTTGCTCTTGCATATTCATTGACTAATGGTCTTTCGGAACCTTTTAGCCCTCTTACAGAAGCATCTGTATTCAAAGCTACGATAAGTTTTGTTCCTAAATTCCTAGATTTTTCTAAATAATCTATATGACCAAGATGCAATAGGTCAAAACAACCATTTGTAAATACCACTTTTTCACTTTCTCTCCACTTACTTCTCAAAGATAAGATTCTTTCTAAAGTTAAGATTTTATTTTCTGTATGAATCATTGAACTTTGATTGAAGAATTAGCTTTATATTTAAACAAACTCAATAACAACAACAAACCGCCAATTATTATCACCATGAGCATTTGGGAGGTATGTATTAAGAAAGCATATGCAATTCCATCTTTTTGTGACAAACCATAAAAAAGCTCTAAAGCCCCAGCAACCATAAGATGAAAAGGTCCTATACCACCAGATACTGGTGCCGACATCCCAAGCCCACCTACTATTAGTATCACCAACCCCGCAATCAAGGATAAATTTGCTGTGCTAGGTAAAGCATAAAACATAAAATAAGTCATCAAATAATAACATACCCAAATAGCTAGAGTTTGAATTATAAAATATGATTTGTTATTCAAATCTTTTATACTGATTACCCCTGCCCATATCCCCAATAAAAAAGCTACAATTTTTTTTACTATAGCTAAATTCATTATTTTTTTTCGAAGGAAGAATAAACCTAGAAGAAGAAATAAACCGATAACTACAATAATCAGCCAATGGTTCAATAAAAAAACTATTGCAAAATTAGATTTCTTACCCGACAATATAAACTTTGAGATAAAACAAGCAAACATCTCATATTCTAGCAATAATGATAAGAATATCAAGACCAACAAACACAAAAAATCAATAGCTCTTTCGGCTATCACAGTTCCAAAACTTAAATTTGCAGGAACTTGTTCTGATTTATTTAGCGAAACACAACGCAAAAATTCACCAGCTCTAGGAAGAAAAATATTGGCAAAATAACCAGACATTACTGCAGTAAAAAGATTCATCATCCGAGGTGAATATCCTAAAGGTAAAATCATCAACCTCCACCTTGTTGCCCTAAGTATATGAGAAAAAATAGAAATTAGTATAGCAAAAAACACCCAATAATAATTTACTTCTGAAAACTTTTCTAAAAGCTCCTTCAAATCAACTTTTTGAAGAATATACCATAGCAAAGCAACAGCCAAAAGCAGAGGTATAAATATCTTGAGAATTTTTTTTAGCAAAGTCAAAATAAAGAATGATAGGTGTATGCAAATGTGTCTCTAAACAAGCTTATTTTGTGAATCTGGATATATCAAATAAGGTTTCCATTGTTTTGCGAGTTCAAAATCCATAGTGGCATAAGCAATTACGATAATAATATCGCCAACTTGTACTTTTCTAGCTGCTGGACCATTCAAACAAATAGTACCTGAACCTGACTCTCCTTTAATCACATATGTTTCAAATCTTTCTCCATTATTAATATTCACGATCTGTACTTTTTCATTTTCAATAATATTTGATGCTTCCATTAAAGTCTCATCAATAGTAATACTACCTACATAATGTAACTCAGCTTGTGTAACCTTTACTCTATGAATCTTTGATTTTAATACTTGTATTTGCATTTCTAGATTGATTATTTCTTTTTCGTTTATAAAAAGAGTGTAAAATTAATCAATTTCTTGTTATTGATAATGGTTTTTATAATTACTGTAAAATTAATAAGCCTATTTGGGGGTTCCAAATAGGCTTATTAAGTAAATAAATAAGTTTACTTCACTATTAATGAGCTTTCTCCAATTTTATTTCCTTCGTGATATATTTCTATTGTGTGATTTCCTATTTTATAAGGACTGCCCTTTACATACACAAAAGTCATTCTCTGTTTGCTATTATCAAATTCAAGTTCTTGCTTCAAAGTAAAAGGAATTTCTTTACTTTCAGCATTGAAGAATCCGCCCCCTGTAGCCAAATCATACAACACCGAACCGTCAGGCTGAATAAGTCTAAAATATATTTTTTTCCTGTCTTTACGAGCAACTCTATTATCTCCTAAGTTGAATTCCACTCTTACTTTATCTACAAGTTTTGATTTAAATTCTTCTTTGTCTACTTCTTTTCCTTTTCTATTGATTACTACTAATCTAATATTTTCAGCTCTGAGTATTGAAGCTATTTCAACTTTTTCTTGTAACTCTGTTTTCTTTTGATTCAAAGAAGAAATGGTATCATTCATCACTAAATTTTCTTTCTTCAATACTACAATGTTAGTTTTTAATGTATCGTTTTCAGAGCGAAGAGCAGCTAATTCTTGATCTTTTATATCTACATCTGCTTTCATTTTTGCTATCATGGCATCTAATTCTTTTATTTTACGCTGATCGCCTCTTCTTACTTTTACCATATAATCATTTAGGCGAGTAATTTCAGCATTCAAAGAATCATTGCTCAAACCCATCGCCTCTCTATCTTGCTTGATTCTTTCATAGGCTAATTGTAAATCTTCTAACTCTTTTACTTTAGCAGAAATAGCCAAACTATCAACTTGAATTTTTTCTTCTTTTACTTTAATAACTTCTGTTTGCTTATTATTCTGCATCAACAAATAAGCGATGACACCTAACAAGGCTACTATTACAATAATTAAAATAACCTTAGTGTTATCTTTTTTAGGATTTTGTTCCATATATGATTTTTTATTTGATTTAAATTTGAAAATAACTAATTATGATTTAATTACAAAATATAAAAGATATTGTAGATGTGGGGTATTTCAATTTTTCAAATCTACAATATCATAACAAACTCATAATAAGCCAATATTTGAACTTATAATTAAATTGCTTCTTCCAAAAATTATTGACTCCAAGCTGTAGGCATTCTATCCCAACGGTGTTTTTTAAGCAATGCCAATAAATCAGCATTAAGTGCTGAGCCATCACTTGCAGAAAGATTACTTTTCACATGGTTGGCTTTTCTCATACCTGGGATAATGGTACCTACATTGTCATTGCATAATATAAATCTAAGTGCCATCTCTGGCATAGTCATTCCTTGCGGAATCAATGGTCTAATTGCTTCGGCACGATCTACACTAGCATTCAAATTTTCTGGTACGAAATAACTCGCTCTCCAATCTCCATCAGGAAATGTGGTTCTTTTGGTCAAGGTGCCAGTAAGTGTGCCTTCATCAAAAGGAACTCTTGCAATGGTAGCTACATCAAGTTGTTTGCATAAAGGAAACAGCTGATCTTCTGGAGCTTGGTCAAATATATTGTAAATCACTTGAACAGCACTAAAAAGACCAGTTTTTAAAGCAATAATACAATTGTTAGGCTCCCATCTATTCACGCTTATGCCCCAATGAGCTACTTTTCCTTCTTTAACCAATTGTTGAATAGCTTTTTGCCATTCCTCAGTGTTTGACCAAGAATCATCCCAAACATGGAACTGCATCAAATCAATACAATCTAAATCAAGGTTTTTCAAACTTTTCTCCGTGTATTCAACTATATGCTTAGCCGGATAGCAATCTTCAACTTTATAGGTAGGTTTTGCAGGCCACTTAAAATTCATTGGAGGAATCTTGGTAGCTACATAAATTTTCTTTTGAGGGTTTCTCTGAACTAAGCCACCAAGAAGTTGTTCGCTTTTCCCTTCTCCATAACCCCACGCAGTATCAAAAAAATTACACCCCAATTCTACAGATAAATCAAGTGATTGATTGGTTTCTGAGTCATCACTACCAGTCCATCCTGCCATACCCCACATACCATAACCAATTTCACTAACTTTCCAATCGGTTTTTCCAAATCTTCTATATTCCATTTGATTAATTTAAATAATGATTAATTTCTAAAGTTATATAAAGGAATAGTTTAAACAAAATTATTCCTAGTTTTATAGGTAGATTTTGTTCATAGTAAAAATATCTGATAAATATTTTTTAAAAGTATTTGGTAAATGTGGATATTTTTAATAGTTTTGCAATCCGTTTTTGAAAATATAAAATACAATTCCTATGTACGCAATAGTAGATATCGCTGGAAAACAATATAAAGCAGAAAAAGACAAATATATTTATACCGACTTACTCTCTGGTAACGAAGGCGACAAAATAACATTCGATTCTATATTACTTTTAGGAGATGGAAGCAATGTAGTGGTGGGTTCACCAAAAGTAAGTGGTGCATCTGTATCAGCTACCATATTGTCTCACGTAAAGGACGACAAAGTAATTTGTTTCAAAAAGAAAAGAAGAAAAGGTTTTAAGAAAAAAACTGGTCATAGACAGCAGCTTACCAAAATACTTATCAACGGTATTTCTAAATAAATTATTCAAATCATTATAATCTAAATTATAAACAAATGGCACATAAGAAAGGTGCGGGTAGTTCCAAGAACGGAAGAGAATCGCACAGCAAAAGACTAGGTGTTAAAATATTTGGTGGTCAAGCTGCTAATGCAGGTAACATTATTGTTCGTCAAAGAGGAACAAAACATCACCCAGGAGTTGGTGTAGGAATAGGTAAAGATCATACCCTATTTGCTCTTGTAGATGGAACTGTAGTTTTCAAAAAAACAAAAGATGCAAAATCATTTGTATCTATCCAAGAAATTACTGCTTAAGCACATCTTTTTATTTTAATGAAAAAGAGTTTATCGAAAATTTTTCGATAAACTCTTTTTTTTAGCCCTGATTTTAAGAAGATAATTTTTTAGTAATATCAAAAAAACTAATTTTATAAAAATATAAACTAATTTAAAATAGCAACATGAAAGTTGTAGATCACATCAAGAATGCTAAAGGCAAAACACTTTTTTCTTTTGAAATACTTCCCATTCTTAAAGGACAACATATAAAATCTATTTATGATGGCATCGATCCTTTGATGGAATTCAAGCCCCCATTCATAGATGTTACCTATTCAAGAGAAGAATACTTATTTTCTGCCAACCCTCAAGGAAAAATAGAAAAAAGAATAGTAAGAAAAAGACCCGGTACAGTAGGGATTTGTGCTGCACTAATGAATCATTATAAAGTAGATGCAGTACCCCATATTATTTGCGGAGGATTTAATCAAGAAGAAACAGAAAATGCGTTAATTGATTTAAATTTCTTAGGAATAGACAATGTACTTGCTCTTAGAGGAGACCATATTAAATCAGAAGGACAATTTATTCCACAGGCAAATGGTCATAGTTATTCTACAGAGTTAATCGAACAAATAGCTAACCTTAATAAAGGTAAATATTTAGACAAAGACATCCAAAATGCCCACCCAACAAACTTCTGTATAGGTGCAGCAGGATATCCAGAAAAACATTTCGAAGCCCCAAATTTGAATTCAGACTTGAAATACCTAAAATTAAAACAAGATTTAGGAGCTGAATATATAGTAACTCAAATGTTCTTTGACAATCAGAAATACTTTGACTTTGTAAATAAGTGTAGAGAAAACGGGATTACAATACCTATAATTCCTGGGCTAAAACCACTCACTACTACTAAACAAATCTCTATACTACCAAGCATTTTCCATATAGATATTCCTGAAGAACTATCAGAAGCAGTAGTGCAATGTAAAAACCCAGAACAAGTGAAACAAGTTGGTATTGAATGGGGAATTCAACAGTCTAAAGAACTTATGAAATTTGGTGTACCAGTGCTCCATTACTATTCCATGGGAAGATCACAGTCTGTAAAAGAAATAGCTAGTGCACTTTTCTAAAGAAAAATCGGGTAAAGTTCAATTTGATGATATAAAAATTCATAGATAAATTGTTTATTTAATAAGAAAACACTATTTTGTTTAAAAGTATTACTATTATCAAAATTCTATCCTATGAAACATATTTACAAAACCTTATTCGTTGGCTTAATCATTTTTCTTATCAAAAATGGCTCAACGGCACAGTCTATCAGTACTCCTGATATAAGTTTAGATGAAATAATAATCAATCTCCCCTCACCACCTTGGGGAATGCAATTCATCTCTTCCCAAGAAGTAATCTTTACTGAAAAATCAGGAAAATTATGGAGGTGTAATATAAGTTCTAAAACTAGAACAGAAATTACGGGTGTGCCTGCAATAAGCCAGAATGGTCAAGGTGGCTTATTAGATGTGAGTATTCACCCAGATTTTAGTAGTAATTCATTCGTTTATTTATCTTATGCAATAGACGCCCAAGGAGGACAGACTACTGCAATTGGTCGTGGCAAATTAGTAGGAAATAAATTAGAAAATTTCACAGAACTATTTAGAGCTTTGCCAGTTGTAAACTCTGGAACTCATTTTGGTAGCAGAATTGCTTTTGACAAAGATAAATTTTTATATTTCTCAGTAGGTGATAGAGGAAATCAAGATAACGCCCAAAACACTAATAACCACGCAGGAAAAGTAATGCGAATAAATGCCGACGGAACCGTACCCAATGATAATCCATTGGTAGGCAAACCTAATACAAGACCAGAAATTTTCTGTTGGGGCAACAGGAATATTCAAGGGATGGTAATGAACCCAGCTAATGGACTAATTTATGCCCACGAACATGGCCCTAGAGGTGGAGACGAATACAACCTTATCAAAAAAGGAATCAACTACGGTTGGCCATTGATTACCTTTGGGCTTAATTATAATGGAACAATTGTTTCAGAAGATACTGCAAGAGATGGCTTAGAGCAACCACTTACTTATTGGGTACCTTCCATTGCACCATGTGGTCTTACTTTCTTAACGCAAAGTACAAAAGGAGACGAAGCAGAAGTTCTGATAGGTGCTTTAGCTGGTACACATATTCATTGGCTACGATTAAAAAATAACAAGGTAGTTCGGTCTGCAAGATTTATGAATGGTTATGCAAGATTTAGAGATGTAGAGCAAGCTCCAGACGGAAGTGTATATGCTCTTACTGAAACCCCAAACAGACTCATCAAACTTAAAATGAGCAATATCACCTCTTCTGCTGAATCCCAATCATCAGATTCATTCTTTGCTCAGATATTCCCAAACCCTTCTTCAGATATAGCGTCGCTAAGCTATTCTTTAAACAAAACAGAAAAAATTATCATTAAAATATTAGCAATAGATGGTAGCACACAAAAGATTCTTCTAGATGAACTTGTAGGTGCTGGAAATCATGAACTTGATTTATCTCAGAACCAATTGCCACAAGGAATTTATCAAATAGAAATTCAAAAAGAAGGATTCAAAAAAATTCTTAAATGGATTAAAATGTAATATTTAAAATTTCTTCAATAAAAAAGGGGAGAAGCCTAACATTTGGCTTCTCCCCTTTTTTATTGAAGAAAAAATCACCTAGAATACGCCTTCATTTAAGGCATTTAGTGCATCATTTTTATGTTGGGTATTGATTAACACAGAAACGTTATTTTTACTTCCTCCATATGAAATCATTCTGATGGGAATAGCTTTCAAAGCATCAAAAATCTTCTTTACCAAACCAGGTTTATCTTCAAGGAAATCACCAACAATACACACGATTGTTTGATTCTTATCTACTTCTACTGTACAGAATGATTTTAATTCTTCTAATATGTTGATTAAGTTTTTATCATCGTCTATGGTTACAGACACAGCTACTTCAGAAGTAGTAATCATATCTATAGGTGTTTTGTACTTCTCAAAAACTTCGAATACTCTTCTCAAGAAACCGTAAGCAAGAAGCATACGAGTTGATTTAATTTTTATTGCTATCAAATTATCTTTAGCTGCAATAGCTTTTATATCTCTATCTGATGTTTGATCGGCAATAACAGTTCCTTTGGCTTCAGGCTGCATTGTATTAAGAAGCCTTACAGGAATAGCATATTTCTTGGCAGGCAATATCGTAGATGGGTGAAGAATTTTAGCACCAAAATAAGCTAACTCAGCAGCTTCATCAAAAGTTAATGCTGCAATTGGAAAAGTGTTTTTTACAATTCTTGGGTCATTATTATGCATTCCATCTATATCCGTCCAAATCTGAACTTCCTCTGCACGAATAGCTGCCCCTACAAGCGAAGCAGTGTAATCACTGCCTCCTCTTTTAAGATTGTCTATTTCACCGTTTGAATTTCTAGCTATAAATCCTTGAGTAATGAAATATTGAGCATCTGTATGCTTAGCTATAATTGGATTTAGCTTATCTTCAATATGAGTCAATACTGGTTCGTTGTCTTCATCTATTTTCATGAAATCCAAAGCAGGCAACAAAACTGATTTATAGCCTATTTCGAGAAGATATTCTTGAAATAATGCTGTAGAAATAAGTTCACCTTCTGCTAAGATAATTTTAGTTTCTTTTTCTCCAAACGATTTGTTTAGGAAGCTTTTTACAAATTCATAATGGATATCAATAATTTTTTGTCCATTCTTCTTGGCTTCGGTTGTACTAAAAAGTTGATCTACGAAATTGAAATAAGGTTTAAATAATTCGTCAATTAGTTTCATTCCTTTCTCTGAGTCATTAGCTGATAAGGCTTCTGATATAGCTACTAAAGCATTGGTAGTTCCCGACACAGCGGAAAGTACTATTAATTTTTTATCATTACCTTTTATCAAATTGGCAATGGAGTGCATTCTTTCTGGTTTGCCTACGGATGTTCCACCAAATTTTAAAACTTTCATTCTGTTAATTTACTTTTTTAGTGTTGATTCAAATTTTTTATTGCTAACATTTTAATAGCAGTAATGGCTGCTTCATCTCCTTTATTGCCATGCTTTCCTCCTGCCCTATCAAAGGCTTGTTGTATATTATTGGTTGTTAGTACACCAAAGACCACAGGCTTATTGTATTTTAGACCCACATTCATGATTCCATTTGCTGTTGCATCACAAATAAAATCAAAGTGTTTGGTATCGCCTTGTATTACACAACCTATACATATTACTGCATCTATTTCTGCTCTTTGGGCTTGCCATTGAGCACCTAAACTTAGTTCAAAGCTTCCAGGTACATCTATTTTCTCGATATTGTCTTTTAAAAATCCGTGCTTAATAAGTGTATCTAAGCTTCCAGAGTATAAAGCTTCGGTAATTTGAGTATTCCATTCACTTACTAAAATAGAGATTTTATAAGATTCTGGATTTTTTAGTTCTACAGAGCCGTAAGAACTGAGGTTTTTATCTGCACTTGACATTAAATAGTAGGATTTGCAATTCATTACATCAAAAAGGGATAAAGCGAGTACATCACTTTATCCCTTTTTGATGTAATGAATTTAGATTATTTGTTTTGTTTAGCCTCAACCATTGCTTTTAGTTTCTTAGCTTCTGTAACTTCAGTACATCTTGGATGGTCATTGATAATTCGCTCATAAGCTTCAGCTGCTGCTTCAAAATCAGACTTAAGCTCTTGAGCCATTCCTAACTTCAATAAATAACGGGGTGTAAAATATTCGTTAGGTAAATATCCTGCTGCTTTTTTATAATACTCTACAGCTGATTCGAAATTATTCAATTCTAGATTAGCATCTCCTGCTAAAGAAAAGGCTCTTGCCTGAATTAGGGCATCATTTGCAGAAAAGTCTTTTAAATATTCTAAAGATTCTTCATACTTGCCTTGTTGGAGTAATGCTGCTCCTGCATAAAATTTTGCAAGATTTCCAGCTTTGGTACTCCCAAACTCATCGACAATATCAATAAAGCCTAAATTATTTCCGTCTCCTTTTAATGATTTTTCAAGTGAGTCTGCTTCAAAATAATAAATCGCTTGAAACATTTCTGATTGAGCTTGTTCATTCTTAGCTGATAAGCTATAGAAGTAATATGCTATACCTGCAATTGCTAACACAATTGCTGTGGTAACATAAGAAACTATTTTCTTGTTCTTCTGAAAGAATTCTTCTGTCTTACTCCAAGACTCATCAATTAATACCTCTGCATCTATTGGTGGAGGAATAACAGTTGGGTCTTTTTCTTTTATTGTTGCCATTTTTTTTTAATTAAGAAGGCAAATATAACACAATTCCTTTGACTAAGAAAAAGTTAATTTGCGTATCGGTTTATTTAATAAATAGTTTATTTATAATAAGGTTGATTATTATTCGATAATATAAGGATAATCTTCTTGAGCATAGACATCTTTGTAGGCTTCTTCTGGCTCTGGGTAAGGAGATTCTTCAGCAAATTTAACAGAATGATCTACAATAACCTTAATATTGGCATCTATTGCTTCTAAATCTGATTCTGTAGCAAATCCTTTAGAAAGCAAGGCTGATTTAACTTGCTCTATAGGATCTTGTTTTTTATAATCCTCCAGTTCTTCTTTAGTTCTATACTTGGCAGGATCAGACATTGAATGTCCTTTGTAACGGTATGTTCTAAATTCAAGTAAAGTAGGACCTTCACCTTTTCTTGCCCTTTCGGCAGCTATCTCTACTGCATTATGAACTTCTTCTACATCCATCGCATTTACAGGAGCAGAAGGCATATCATAGGCTTCACCTAAGGTATATAGTTCGGTAACATTAGAGGTTCTTTGCACAGATGTTCCCATAGCATAACCATTATTTTCAATCACAAAAATAACAGGTATCTTCCATAGCATTGCCATATTGAGGGTTTCATGAAAAGCTCCTTGGCGTACCGCACCATCACCCATGTAACATACACAAAGGTTGCCAGTATTATTATACATTTCTGCAAATGCTATACCTGCACCTAGTGGTATTTGAGCACCAACGATACCATGCCCTCCTACGAAACCGACTTTTTTGTCAAATATATGCATAGAACCTCCCTTGCCTTTGGATGCTCCGGTTATTTTTCCAAATAATTCAGCCATAATAGCGTCTGCTGAAGTTCCTAGTGCTAAAGGAATACCATGGTCTCTGTAAGTAGTGATGTATTTGTCTCCTTCACGAAGTGCAGAAATAGCACCGACAGCACATGCTTCCTGACCTATATACAAATGGCAAAATCCTTTAATCTTTTGCATTCCATAAAGCTGACCTGCTTTCTCTTCAAACTTTCTAATAAGTTGCATTTTCTCATACCAAAATAGGTATGTTTCTTTTCCAAACTTTGAACTTGCTTTAGTGGGTAACTTCTCTTTTACACTTGCCATGTCTTAATATTTTATAAGTCTTTTAAAAATGGTTTGTAAAATTAAATAAAAACTATCAAAATACAATTTTTAAATAATAGAGTGAAAAATTTTGATGAGATAATTAATTTTTAGTTTTCAGACATTTAACCTTATATCATTTAATATTTCATGAATATTTTGATTTTCTAGTTCATCAATAACTTTATCGACACATGATTTATAGCTAATTATAGGTTCTGAAATTTTAGCTTGAATCTTAATATTTTTAGAATGATTAATTAGCCCAGCATTTATTTCGAATTGGTCATTTACAATACTGGCTTTACAAAATAAAGGGATACTACATCCTCCATCCAAGTTTTGAAGTAATTTTCGTTCTTCTGTTACAAGCATTGCTGTTTCAATATGATTAAGTGCTTGACAAATCATCTCTTTTTTAGTTTTGTCTAAGGATGAATGGGCTTCAATGGCAACGCAGCCTTGACCAACTGGGGGAACAAAGATTTCTTCATCTAATATTTCATTGATTAAATCATCATATTCCATTCTGTGAATTCCTGCGTAAGCAAGTATCATCGCTTGGCAATGCCCTTCTTGCATTTTACGAATTCTTGTTTGAAGATTTCCTCGTATTTCTACTGTTTCAATTTTAGGATAATGATATTTTAAAATTGCTTTCCTTCGAGCAGAGGAAGTGCCAATAATCATTGGCTTATCTGAGGTCAGTGTCAAAGTTTTGTCGAAACTAACCAAAACGTCATTTGATTTTTCTCTTTCGGTAAATGCTATTATTTCCATTCCTTGGGGAAGGGTAGATTGCATATCTTTTGCACTGTGAACTGCTATATCTATTGTTTTATTAATTAGCTGTTCTTCTATTTCTTCAGTGAAAAGTCCTTTAGAGCCTATGCTGGCTAGGGAGCGGTCTAATATTTTATCTCCTTTAGTTTCAATAGTAATAATATTAGTAGTAAGACCAACTTTTCTTAAATTTTCAGCAACCATATTGGCCTGCCAGAGTGCTAATAAGCTTCCTCTTGTTCCGATATTAATATTCATCTTTTATTTTTTTGATCTAAGTGCCAATGCTATTTGAAAAGATAAATCAGCAAATAAGATTTTGGGATTTGCATTTCTTTCTATGTGAAAATAAGCTTTATTATAAAATTGTATGATATCTTCTAAAATTTTGTGGTTAGTTACTTTAGAGAACTTTTCGACAAACTCTTTCTCGCTTTCTCTTAATCTGCTCAGGTTTGGAGCAGCTTGAATTAATAGACATTCTCTAATTATATTAATTCCATAAATCAAAAGCGTTTTCTGTGCTTCTCTTCCAAGACTTTGAAAATCATCGCTAAGCGAAGTTAGTTCTTTCACCTTGAAACTGTAGCAATTTCTTAACCATACTCGAAACATTTCATGGTGATCTTCTTCTTCTTTGTTGGTCAACTGAATTGCCTCGTTCATACTTCCATCTGCAATGAATGCTATACTTTCTGCCCTATCTAAAGAACAATTATATCTCTCGACGAGGTATTGGGTAATTTCTTTCTTCTCAAAACCTCTAATCATTATCTTTTGAGTTCTTGAAAGAATGGTAGTTAAAAGCTTTTCATGATTATTGGCTACAAGCAAAAAAACGGTTTTTTCTGGAGGCTCTTCTAAGGTCTTTAATAATGCGTTTCCAGAAGCTTGGTTCATATATTCTGGCAACCATATAATTAAAATTTTAAATTCTCCTTCAAATGCTTTTAATGATATTTTCTTTACAATATTTCTAGCTTCTTCGGCGGCTATATTAGGTTGTTTATTTTCAATACCCATCTCTTCGCCCCATTCTTTTATAGAGCCATAGGGTTGATTGGCTACAAACTGTCTCCAGTCTTTCATATAAAGATTGCTTGAAGGATTTTTATCTACTTTTTTTGAAGTAGCTACAGGGTAGATAAAATGGAGGTCAGGATGTATTAGTTTATTATTTTTACTACAAGCAGCACATTTACCACAAGAGTCGTTATCTTGTTTATTCTCGCAATTAAGATACGTTGCATAGGCTATTGCCATAGCCAAATTTGCGTTGCCATTATTGGAATAAAAAAGTTGTGCGTGTGGCACTTTATTCTTCTTTATAGCACTGATTAATTGATTCTTTATATCTTCAAGACCTGGTATTTCTGAAAATTGCATCCCCAATTATTTATTATTATACAATTGAATAAAGATATCTTTATCTAAATCAGAAAACGCAATATTTCTTCTTTCAAACATCTTCTGTGCAGTAAAAAGTGCTTTATCTAATTCGTAAACTGAAAGTTTATTTCCATCACACCAACTAAATGAAGGTATAAATTTAGGAGGAAAACCTGCTCCAAAAATATTCGCACAAAAGCCCACAACAGTTCCAGTATTGAACATCGTATTAATGCCAGATTTACTATGATCGCCCATAATTAGACCACAAAATTGAAGCCCTGTTTGCTGTGTGCTTTGATTTGAATACTGGTAAAGGGCTATTTCACTATAGTTGTTTTTAAGATTAGATGTATTGGTATCTGCTCCTAAATTACACCATTCACCAATAACTGAATTACCCAAAAAACCATCGTGTGCTTTATTGCTGTAACCCTGAATCACTATATTACTAAGCTCTCCACCAATTTTACAATGTGGGCCAATGGTATTGTCACCTCTAAGTTTAGCCCCCATATTTATATGTGATGACTCTCCTAAAGCAAATGCCCCTTTGATGATAGCTCCTTCATGAATATGTGCATTTTTTCCTATATAAATAGGGCCTTCTTCTGCATTTAGAATGGCTGATTTTATTACAACTCCTTCTTCAATAAAGACATTTTCTGTGCAATATACTTTTGTAAATGGGTCGGTAACGGGCTTAGACTTTCTATTTTGGGTAAGCAATAAAAAATCTTTTCTAAGTTCAAGACCGTTTAACTTGAATAAATCCCAAGTATAATTAAGTTTTTGAATTTCTGAATTATATATAACCAATTGATAATCATTATTATTAATATTATTTCCTCTCCAAGCAATAGCTACATCTTCCTTTACTAGTACTTGATTGGGTAGTAAAGACTGGATTGCCTTAACTAAATCAATATCTGGAAGAAATGCACTATTTATAAAAAAACTATCGTCTTCAAGATTTAAAGGGTATTTCCTCTGGAGATATTGCTGAGTATTAAATGAAACAAATGAGTTGGGGAAATAATGAATCCATTTTTCAGAAATTGTGAGAATTCCTATCCTCAATGCAGCAATGGGTTTAGCAAATGTAAGTGGCAAAAGCGATACCCAATCTTTGTAATCATCTACTAATATTATATTCATAATGATGTCTTATGATGATCAAAGATAATATTTAAATGGTATTAAATATCGAATAAAAAGGGCTAAAATCAAAAAAAGTCTCTACTATGAGTAGAGACTTTTTTGAGGATATTTTAGACTGCAATTATTTTTTTGCACTATATCTTTTATTGAATTTCTCTACTCTTCCAGCAGTATCAACAAATAATTTCTGACCTGTATAGAATGGATGAGAGGCAGAACTTACCTCAATTCTAACAACTGGATAAGTATTTCCATCTTCCATTTTGATGGTATCGTTGGTCTTCATTGTAGAGCGAGTGATAAATTTGAAATCACTTGAAGTATCGTGGAACACGACATCTCTGTATTCAGGATGTATTCCTTCTTTCATGGCTTTATTATTTTATTAATTAATTTTTCTAAATTAGGATTGCAAAGTTAATATTTATTTTTGAAATAACAATACTTCGGAAATCAATTAAATACTTTTAGCTATTAATCAGTTAGATAGCGATATTGCCCTAATAGCTTCTAGCAAATTAATGTGGCTAAAAAAGGCAGAACATTCCATGGAGGATATTCCATAACTATTTATTAGAGTGGAGATTATTAGTTTGAATAATTGTAGTGGTTTTATGCTATAAGCTGTTTTTGGGTATGAATTACGAGATTTTTTAGTTCAGTTTTTTCAGTGTGTGACTGTTGCGGTGATTCATTAGTTCTGATTTTTCTTAAAATTTTCTGCTTGTTCAAAAATCTCAACATACACTTCGTCTCTTTCTACTGGTGGATAACCAAACTCGTCAAGCAAGAGAATGAGTCCAACTTTTAAAGCTGATTTTATGTCGTCACGTTTGTTCCAGTCAGGAAATTTGGCTTGTCCGTCAACCAAGTCTTTCACGGCTTTTGCCAAGTCAATCATTTTGTCGTCAGGATATTTGAAGTCGTATTTTATGCAAAGCTCTTTCAAAATGTCGTAAAATGCTTTTTCTTCAAAGTCAATGCCTAATGCGTCACCTGCTGAAAATTCTTTGTGAACTTCCCAAATTAAATCTGTCAAGGCACTTGCCATTTCTTCATATACTTCACTTCTAAACACATCATTTTTATCACGGTCGTTATATCTATCAACCAATGCTTGCATTTTTTTGGAAAAATCAATTCCTTTTACACGGTTTACTTTTTTAATTTCTGCAATCACTTTAGCCAATAACTGTTGAAGCAATTTGATTTTGGTGTTCGGCAATTTGATTTTATCAATTTTTGCCAAATAATCTTCATCAAAAATGTCCTGCTCTGTTTCTTGGTCGTCACCCATTTTGAAAATTTCTTCTACACCTTCACTTTGCAAGGCCTCTTTTATCATATCACGAACTTTGGCGTTCATCTGTGCTGTGTCGGGTGCATTGCCTTTGGTCAATTTGAACACAATGGAACGAACTGCCAAATAGAAATGGGTATAATCTCTTTCCAACTGCGTTAATTGCTCGCTTCCTGCACAAATATCATAAGCTGCTTTTAGACGCTTTACCAAGCCCATAAATCGGGTTTCAAACTCTTTACTTTGTTGCACATATTCGGCAGCTAAATTCAAGGTGTTTAATTGTTGAATGGTAGTGCCTGTGAAATATTTGGTGCTATCGAATTTATGAAAAATTTTAGCCAATAAGTCTAGGTGATTTCTAACGATGATGATTGATTCTGCAATGTCTTCAAAATTGTCTTTGTCCCCTTCGCTGTATTGCTTCAACGCCAAATTCATTTGGTTTTTGATGCCGATATAATCCACAACCAAACCTTTATTTTTGCCTTCAAACTTGCGGTTTACTCTTGAAATGGTTTGAATTAAATTATGTCGCTGAATTGGCTTGTCAATGTAAATACTATCTAAGAAAGGCACATCAAAACCAGTGAGCCACATATCAACTACAATAGCGATTTTGAAATTCGATTTTTCGTTTTTGAATTGTCTGTCTAATTCTTTGCGTTGGTCTTTTGTTCCTAGCAAATCATACATTTCTTTGGGGTCGTCTTGTCCTCTGGTGGCAATGAGTTTGATTCGTTCAATTGGTTTCAGCTCCCGTTTGTCTTTGTCGGTGAGTTCTGCTCCTTCTTCGGCTGCTCGTATTTCGTTCCATTCAGGTTTTAATGCAATGATATTTTTATACAATTCGTATGCAATTTCTCGGGTGCTGCACACAAACATTGCTTTGCCTTTTACAGTTGACCCTTCTGAAACTCTTTTTTCATAATGGCTTACAAAGTCTTCGGCAACGGCTTTTAAACGGTCAGGGTCGCCAATAATGGCATACATCTGTGCCATTTCTTTTTTGCTTTGCTCAATCTGATTTTCGTTGCTTCCTATTTCAGCACACTTGGCATAATAATCTTCAATCTCTTTGAGTTTAGAATTATTCAACAACACTTTGGCGGCTCTGCCTTCATACACAATTCTAACCGTGATTTCATCTTTCACCGATTCTGTCATTGTATAAGCATCAACCACTTTTCCAAACACATCAAGCGTTGCATCAATTGGTGTTCCTGTGAAACCAACGAATGTGGCATTGGGTAACGAATCGTGTAAATATTTGGCGAAGCCATACGTTTTGGTAACGCCTTTCTCGGTAACTTTTACTTTTTGGTCAAGGTTTACTTGGCTTCTGTGTGCTTCGTCCGAAATGCAAATCACATTGGGTCTATCAGTAAGCAATTGTGTGTCTTCTGTAAACTTGTGAATGGTGGTTAAGAAAACGCCTCCGCTTTGTCTGCCTTGAATTAATTCCCTCAGGTTGGCTCTACTCTCTACACTTACCACAGTATTGTCGCCAATGAAATTTTTAGCGTTGGTAAATTGTCCCGAAAGTTGGTCGTCTAAATCGGTGCGGTCGGTTATTAAAACAATGGTCGGACTTTCAAAATATTCACTTTTCATCAACAACCTTGTCAAGTAAAGCATTGTGAAACTTTTACCGCAACCAGTCGCACCAAAGTAAGTTCCGCCTTTTCCGTTTCCTTCGGGCTTTTGGGCTTTTTTTATGTTGTCATATAAGGCTCTTGCCGCATAGTATTGCGGATAGCGACAAACAATTTTTTCGTTTTTCTTAGAACTATCAGGAATGTAAATGAAGTTGCGAATAATATCACGCAAAATTCGTTGATTGAACATTCCGTGAATCATTGAAAACATAGAATTAAAACCATCAACATCTAATAATCGCCTGTCCGGCTCGGACCGCCAGCCATAGAAAAATTCGTAAGGAGCAAAGAATGAACCTGATTTGTTGTTTACGCCATCGCTGATAACGCAAAAAGCATTGTATTTAAACAGTTCGGGAATGTCTCTGCGGTAACGAACCGTTAACTGCTTGAAAGCATCATAAATGGTAGCTTCTTCACGAATGGCACTTTTAAATTCAAACACTACCAAGGGTAAACCGTTGATGTAAACAATCCCGTCAGGGATACGTTTTTCATTTCCAACAATTTCCAATTGATTGACGAATTTATAAATGTTGGTGTCGGGCGGATATTGTGCTACGGGTTCGGCTGCAACTGTAAACAATTGCTCTGCTTCGGGTTGGCGTTGTTTGTTTAGTCCTGCGTAATTAATTAGCTGAATGTAAATGTCCTTTTGGTTGCGGTCTTCTCTTTTGAGAATAAAACCGTCTGAAAGCATTTTTAAAAATGTTTTGTTGCTTTCGTAAAGGTCGGAAGCGGAAAGGGATTTGAGTTGAAGAATAATAGATTTGACTTCGTTTACCGTAATGCCTTGACCAGCGTATTGTGTTAAAAGAAAGGTTTGTAAATCTTCTTCAATCAATACTTCGTCTGGCTTACGAGTTATCGTAATGCCCAAATGGTGGGGAAATCCTTCTTGCCCCAACAACTCAATAAATGCTCGTTCTAGCTTTTCTTCTGTAAATTTCATTCAATTCTTTTTATTAATTCACTAAAGCATTTTGCAACATTTTTTTCATCAGGTATTGGTCTATATGCTAAAGCGGATAACTCAGTTTGATACTTTTCTTTTAATTGTTTCCATAAAGTTGAAAAATCAGTTACCAAAGGAGATTCCGAAATGGATTTAGTCTGCCAATCTTTCGGTTCTTCAAACATTTCTCTATCGTGTTGCAAAATAGCATCAAATTGTTTCTTGAACGAATCTGATGCTACAAATTCTGCACATTCGGGATTCTTCATTAAATAACACAAATCGTAAAAGTGTCTTATCTTTTCTGAAATACTTTCAGCCGTATTTTCCTTAAATGAAAATCGAATTAATGAAACCATCTTTTCCAATAGTGTTTGTTCTTTGCTTAATACATTCACCTCAAAGGATTGTAGATTGTATTGCTCAATGTATTTTTCATTGTTTGTTTGCATCAAAAAATCAAACACCATACTTCGAATAGTTAGTCCTTTATATGGAAAGGGATTAGCAAACGAGTTTATTTCAACAATGAGTTTGTTATTTGCATTGCCTTTTTCAGTGGTAACGTATTCAAAAACAGATTTTCTGAATCTTGAACCTTTACTTGTTACACCTTCCATTTGCAGTTCTGTTAAATCGGGAGTGATTTCTTTTTCAATAGTGCGGATGATGGTTTTAATTTCATTACCTGATTTACCCTTGTCATTTATAATAGCAATGTCAACGTCTTCAGAAAACCGTTCAATCAAATTATAACCTTTTGATACGATGTACCTCCTTTAAAAACGGATTCATCAACATATTTACTTTTGCCAAACGACTTAACACCAATGTTATCCAGTAATCTTTCTCTACAAATTCCAACTTAATATCCAAGTGCTGTGATGAAGCCCTCAACGTGTCGGAAAATAATTTTATGTCGTGGTGCAGCTTCATATTATGTTCCATTTTTCGGTGGTGAATAATGCTTTCGCTGCACCAGTTAGTTTATACTTGGTAATGGGGTTCAATGACTTGAAAAGTGTCTCTATTAATTTGCCTTGCTGCAATTGCTCTAACAGTGCACCTAATAAAGCCCTTGTAGCTGGCGGATATTTTAAAGCTAAGCGAACCAAGGTGTTGATTTCCTTTTCATCTTGTGTTTTAATAATGGCTAAAAACCTTTTGCAGGATGCTTCTATATTGGCATCTGGTATTTTTTTTATGTAGCGAATAGCATCCAGTAACTGCAACAAAGGAATATTCTCTTTGGTGATGGTGTTTTTTTGCTTTACAAAAGCTATCGTATAGCGTTCTCTTTTAAGATTGGGGCGAACCTGATTTTTACCTATCTGTATCGTATTGCTTACCTGTGTGGTTAAACCCAACTGGTTGTATATGCTGTAACCCGTAAGATAGCCCGTTATTTTTCCGTTTTCTTCTAATAGGTCTTTTACTACTTGTGCCTGATTGGGTTGAAGGTTGCCAAATGGGGTATTTTCGGGTTTGTAGTATTTGCCTTTGGATAGTTTGGTAATCTTGCCCGAAATCACCATACGATTTAGGGCTTTTATTACGGCTTCTTTTTGGTTCACCTCTGTAGTAAAGTCGGCATAGGTGAATACATAGCACTTGGGTAGTCTGTCTATGGTAAATGCTATGTATTCAGCTGTTTTCATTTCTTTTATTGTAGTGCAAAGATAATTTATTTGTCCAGTTTATTAGCAAAAAAACTGGACATTTTGAAAATTGATAAAGCTGATAATTGTCTGAACACGATTACTTGATTTTAGGAACAACAAGATTCTTATTGTAGACCCTTTTAAAGTCTAAACTTTTGCCACCAAAATTGATTAACAAACCATCAGCAATGTTGTATGCTTCGCAATAGTTAATGGCTTGTGCTTTATGCACATCTTCCAATTTTTCGATGGCTTTTAGTTCCACCATCACTTTTCCTTCCACAAAAAAATCAACTCGCCTTGTTCCAATTTCTTCCTCTCTATAAAATATCTGCATCTCTTTTTCCCGTTCAAAATCAAGACCTGCAAATCGCATTTCAATAGCCAAGGCACGTTGATAAATCACTTCTTGAAATCCATTTCCTAAAACACGATGCACCTGCATAGCACAGCCGATTATTCTGTGGGTTAATTCGTTTATATCTTCTGTTTTAATCTTGTCCATCTTGTAATCTTTTAAATCGTGTTCAGACCATTTTCCAAACTCTCCACAACACCCTTCATTAACACAGGGCAAAGCGGTTTAATCGTATTTTTCAATTGCTCATTGATACGTTTACGTGTTTCCAACGTGTGGTAGATGGTTACAATGGCTTCCTGAATTTTAATGTCGGGAATTGGCAATTTGACATTGCACAAATCAGCCCAATCAAATGTTTCTCTTGCACTGCCCCAAGAATGAAATCTTGCGTAACGGTCAAATTCTGACCGTTTAAAAAACAAGAAAAGATATTCAGGCAATAAAACAGAATTGTCTTTTACTCTGAAAACAGTATAAGTGCTTGATACAAGACCTGCTTCTCCGTCTAAAATTGCAATTGAAATTTTCTCTCCGTTTCTTGAAGTAACGGAAACATAGCCAAACTCTCTTGGTCGAACTACTTTATAGTTTGATAAATCAAGTTGCTCTTTGTTTGATTTGGTTTCCATAAAAATCTTGGTTACGCTTATTCCAATCAGATTGTCAATTGCTAAATCATTATTCCGTTCATCCGATTGCTCAATATATTCTCCAAGCACTTTAAGCTTTTCGGTTTTGATTAAATTCTCAATATAGGTATCACAAATCAATTGCAAATCAGCCAAACTGTTTGCGTAGGTTTTTTGGTTGGTAAGTAAGCCGTTGTAAAGAGCAACATACTTTTTTTGTTCACTAATTTCCGGAATTGGAATCTTTACTTCGCACATATCAGCCCAATCAAAAGTTTCTCTTGCACTACCCCACGAATGAAATCTTGTGTATCGGTCAAATTCTGAGCGATTGAACCAAATGAACAAATACTCTGGCAATAAATATTTTTCATCTGTTTCAAATACTGTGTAAATACTTGAAACTACGCAAGGTTCGCCAGTATTAAGAGCAATCCCAATCTTATCACCTCTTCTTGATGTGTCAGACACATATACAAATTGACGATAGCCAACAACTTTATAATTATGCAAGCTAACTCCAGACATATTCGCAACAGATTCAATTAACTGTTTTGTTGTGGAAACACCTCTTAAAAGTGAAACAGCTAAATCATCGTTTCGCTTGTCAACCAATTTTATATAATTGCCAATACGCTTATAGTTCTTCATCTTTGTCAAATTCGTTTTCAATTTCTTCAATACTTGGTAAGCTGCTTTTAAGATTATCTGGTAAAGACTTTTTGATTTCGTTTTCCCAATTGGAAATGCCAATTGGGTTATTGATACCAGCCAATGAATATTCAGCTACAATCTTATCTTTTTCCTTTACCAGC
>REBA01000014.1 GCA_004294225.1 Cytophagales bacterium
CACGAAATCAAAAATTACCTTTAGGTGTAGTGCACACTCAAAAAAATAAAGCATTGATAACCAATAAATAAAGTCTTACAGGTGTCAAACTCAGGAAAAAACCAATGACGACTAGAGGCAAAAAAAGAGATTAATTAGCTACTTTCAACTGCTTGTAAACAGGTGAAAAACCTGTAAATATACCCACTCCACCGTTTATATTGCTCAATATACTGGCAGGCTGTGCAAAAGGATTTCCATTTGCCGATTTGGCATTCCTAACAGAGGTTAAAAAATCGTAATAATCTTTATTAATCACCATTGCCCTAATGGCTACTTGATTTATAAGCTTACCATCTTTATCTAAAAAGAAATCGCTTTTGGACTTAAATATAATTTGCTCTTTATTTCCAAAAATAAAAGGGCTAAACTTGAGTTGTTGATTATCGGTAATAGAAGATTGTGTTTCTGAACCTTTATTGCTTCCTGTAAACACCATAAATCTGTAGTGAAGTAACTTATCTTGGTCATCATCTATATATGCAAAAACAGAACGTTCGCCATTTTCTAGCATCACTTTAGCACTATCTAAATTTAACTTAGGAGCAATTTTCGTTGTCCCTGTAACTACTCGTCCTTTGTTGTCTTTAATGTATAGCTGAAATTCTGATTCATAATCTTCGGGAACTACCACCTTAGAATTAATAAAATTATAAACCTTAACTGAATCGCTAATATTGAGAAGTAAATTATTAAGTAAGAGCGTATCCATCTTATTTTTATAGGTAATAGTAACTAGGGCATCAAACACGGGTCGTGCAATCTCTGGTTCGAGATAACTCACGCTTTCTGTTAGCAAAAGCCTATATCCCTGCCCTGGCTCAAGATAACATTCTACCATTAGCTTATTAGAATAAGAAGGCAATACAATATCTATTTCTTGAGCCTTTCTACAACTCAAAGCGATAAAGAAACATAAAAACAAACACCAGATTGATTTCATTAGAATTTGAAATTATAAGTTACAGAAGGAATGATAGGAAATAATGAAACCATTTTTGCCTTAAATTCAGTAAGCGATGGCTCTCCATTTTCATCTTCAACTCTATCTATGTATATAAAATAAGGATTCCTTCTATTATATACATTGTAAATACTAAATGTAAAATCTGATTCTCCATATTTTTGTCTCATCTTATAGACCAAACCTATATCAAACCGATGAGAGTCTGGCATTCTAAAGCTATTTCTGGGCATAAACTCAGGAATATAAGTAGGTTTAGCGGTTCCTATATCTTGAAACACAAATCTACCACTAGGTAGGGTAACTGCGTTCCCTGTGGCATACACCCAAGACGCAGATAGAACTATCCTATCTGAAAGTCTATACATTCCTACCACAGAAATATTGTGTCGCCTATCATATCTAGCTGGATATTTTTCACCCCTATTGATTTCATCAAATTGACGCCAAGTCCATGAAAGCGTATAGCCTATCCAACCTGTAAATTTACCTTTCTTTTTTTCGAGGTAAATCTCGTTCCCATAAGACCATCCTTTGCCTACAGCAAAACCAGAAGACACATCAGGAATTTCAAATATTGCAGCACCATCTTTTAAATCTATTTGACGCTTCATCCATTTATAATATACTTCATTACTTAGCAAATATTTATTGTCCCATAATCCAATACTAATTCCTCCTGCCAACTGGTCTGAACGCTGTGGTCGAATATTATTATTTGAGGGATACCAAATATCATTCGGTAAAGTAGCTCCAGAGTTAGAAACAAGATGTAAATATTGAAACATTCTAGAATAGCTCAATTTAAAAGATGAATTCTGACCAAGTTTATATCTACTAGATAGTCTGGGTTCAAAACCACCATAACTATTACTATCATTTACAAAGCCTGTAAGGCGAAGCCCTAAGTTAAAGCTTAATTTGTCTGAATATTTAATTTCATCTGAGAGATATATACCTCCTTGAAAAGCCCTCAAATCATTCCCTTGGCCTTTATCTTCATTGGGGTCTAAAGACTTCTGAATACGTCCTATATCAAAGCTGTTTGATGTAATTAGAGCTCCGTATCTTATCAAATGCTTATCTGAATGGTAATATTGAAAATCAGATTTGAGGGTCACTTCAGAAACCTTAGTCTGAAGTCTGTTGAGCAACTCCCCTGCTTGATAAAGTATGGTATAATTATAACTAGAGTAACTTAATGAGGTATTGGATATCAACTTCGTATTAAATTCATGATGCCACCTCAATGAGGCAATTGTATTTCCCCATCTAATTGAAGAATTAAAGTTTTTATTGTCAATTTTTAAAATATCTCTACCATGGTATCCTGTAAAAGTCAATTTATCTTTCTTACTCAAATCAGCACTAATTTTAGTATTGAAATCATAGAAAAAATAACTCGGTATTTTATCAAAATCTTTTTTTCCTTCATTCTGTTTGTTAATCATAGGAGTAAATAGATCTACATAAGTTCTTCTGGCTGATACAATAAATGAAATTTTATTTTTAATTATAGGTCCTTCTATGCTCAACCTACTAGAGATTAATCCTAAGCCTCCTTTCACACCAAATTTTTCTTTAGAGCCTTCTGCCATTTTTATATCCACAACAGAGGAAAGACGTCCCCCAAATTGGGCTGGAAAGTCTCCTTTATACAATTCAATATTTTTGACTGCTTCTGGATTCAACAAACTAAAAAAGCCAAGCAAATGTGACGCGTTAAATACTAAGGCATCATCCATAAGAATCAAATTTTGATCTGGCCCTCCTCCCCTTACATACAAACCAGAATTTCCTTCATTGCCCGAGGAAACTCCTGGTTTAAGAGCTAGGGTTTTCATCAAATCTATTTCTCCAAAAAAGACTGGAATAAGCTTCGCTTCTTTTGTATCGATGCTCGTCATGCTCATTTGAGTCCGCTCTATGTTTTCTTTTACTGAATTTGCTTCTACTACCACCTCTTTCAAACTACTTTTATCTTCGCTCATTTCAATATTTAGCACTATATCTTTATTCAATAAGATCTTCTTGATGATGGGTTGATAACCCAAATATTCTATACTAAGTCTAAGTGTATCGGCATCTAGTAAAATACTGTATTGTCCATTTTCATCTGTAACAGTTCCTGAATTCTGACTCAACACATTGATATAGGCTCCTATCAATGGGGATTTGGATACATTATCATAAATATATCCTGACAAAGTATATCTCTGAGCTTTAAGCAATAAAGCATTGGAAATAAAAAATAAAAGAAAAGATATTTTCAGGTAAAACCTCATGCTAAATTTAAATGTTACATTTTATCATGAATAAAGTAACGTTTTTAATACTTAAGTATTAAAAATTTTGTTACTAAACAGATGATAGTTTAAATATACAATGGAAAGCAATCGGTATATTTTAATTTTTAATTGATATAATTAACTTCAAATTACTAATTTTATTAAGTTCTACTAAAGTTAATCAAAATAATAAATGAGTATCACGAAACCAATTCCAAACAAAACCACATTGATTTTTGCAGCTATTTTTTTAGGTGTCTTAGGTTATGACAGATATTTATTGGGTTATAAGAATTGGTGGTACAAAGCTATAGTTATGGGTGGTCTTGGAATATGGATTCTTTACGATTTATATTTAATTATTTCCAACAAACTGCACATGGCAGATGGAAGAAAGGTATCAGAATAATGGTTCTCTTTTAGATTTAGATTTCTTAATTTGTCTCTCGTAAAGCAGTTGTAATAAACCATCTTTCAAACCCACATCTGGCACAATAATATCTTTAGCACTAGCCCATTTCATCACAGACATATAAATATCACAAGCAGGAAGAATGACATCTGCTCTATCTGGATTTAACATCAACAAGTTAATTCTTTCTTCTAAAGTGTGTCTTGCAAGTTCCTTGCGTACTTCTTCTATATTATGAATATTAATTTTTGCAACTTCACTCTTTACTTTCGGCAAGTTAGCCAATTCATATAGTTTGCTGATGTTTCCTCCAGTTCCGATAGCAATCATAGGACGCATAAAAATAGAAACTTCTTTATCCACCCATTCTTTCATTCTTTCCCATTCTTTAGGAGAGTCATCGCCTCCTAACCTTCTCACAGAACCTATCTTGAATGACTGAGCAGCAATTTTTTCTTTGCCCACAATCAAGTTAAGCTCTGTACTCCCCCCTCCTACATCAATATGGATATAGCTACGCTCATCTAAGTTCTTAAAAATAACTTTATTAATTATTTCGGCTTCTCTATCTCCATCTATAATTTCTATATCCACACCTACTTCTTTTTTCACACGTTCAGCTATTTGTTTCCCATTAACTGATTCGCGCATAGCAGATGTAGCACAAAACATATAATCATCTACTTCATATAAATCTAGAAACATTTTGAAGGTAGCCATCAACTTCACAAATTTGGTTTCGCTAGCTTCCATGATACGGCTGTATTTAAAAACATCCTGACCTAACCTAAGTGGAAACCTCACATATTCTACCTTTTTAAAAGTAATTACACCATTGTAATCTATCACATTGGTGATTTGGAATCTAATAGCGTTAGAACCAATATCAATAGCACCTAATTTCAATATTCAATAATTTTATATGTAAAAATTTGTTCAAATAATTTCTAAAAAAAACAATATATAAAGATAATAAAAATGATAAAGCAATCTAACAAATATAAGAATCCACAAATGAAATAATAACAATATCCTTTTTGAGTATTTTGTGAAATATAGATATAATATCATTATTTTTGATTCCTACTATCAAAGCATCAATAACAGCTTGATTTGTTTAAATAAAAATTAAGCATTAATTAACTAAAAGCCCTATGAGCCAAAATATAAAAGAAATACTTAAAGAAAGAATATTGGTATTAGATGGGGCTATGGGAACAATGATACAAAGATATCATTTAGACGAAAATGATTTTAGAAACGAAGCTTTACAAAATCATTCTCATCCTCTAAAAGGAAACAATGACTTACTCTCCATAACAAGGCCAGATATTATCAGAGAAATACATGCTCAATATTTTGAAGCAGGTGCAGATATTGCAGAAACAAATACATTCAGCGGTACAACTATTGCACAAGCAGATTACAAATTAGAACATTTAGTTTACGAGCTCAACTTTCAATCAGCAAAAATTGCTAAATCTGTAGCAGAAGAGTTTACACGTCTAAACCCCGAAAAACCAAGATTTGTTGCAGGAGCAATAGGTCCTACCAACAGAACCTGTTCAATTTCTCCTGATGTAAATGACCCCGGTTATAGAGCCACCTCTTTTGACGAGCTCAGATTAGCATACAAACACCAAGTAAAAGCGCTCATTGATGGAGGTGTAGATATCCTCTTGGTAGAAACAATATTTGATACGCTAAATGCCAAATCAGCCATATTCGCTATTCAAGAAGTATTTGATGAAATTGGTAAAGAACTCCCTATTATGGTATCAGGAACTATAACAGATGCAAGTGGACGGACTCTTACTGGACAAACAACAGAAGCATTCTTAATCTCTGTATCTCATGCACCATTACTAAGTATCGGACTAAACTGTGCCTTAGGCGCTAAAGAGCTTAGACCATATTTACAAGTGCTATCTAAAGAGTCTGAATTTCTTATTAGTGCACACCCCAATGCTGGACTTCCCAATGAGTTTGGTCAATATGACGAAACTCCAGAACAAATGGCTGCTCAAATAGAAGTATTCCTTAATGAAGGCTTAATTAATATCATAGGTGGCTGTTGTGGAACTACTCCGCCACATATCAAAGCAATTGCAGAATTGGCAAAAAAATATCAACCTCGAAAAGCAGAGGAAATTTATATCTAATCTTCAATAATCATATATTATCAATAAGTACACTGAATTAATGAATCATCAATTACCACCATTAAAATTAAGCGGATTAGAGCCTTTAATTATTTCTAAAAGTTCAAACTTTATCAATATTGGCGAAAGAACCAATGTAACTGGTTCGGCTAAATTCCTTAAACTTATCAAAGAAGATAATTACGAAGAAGCACTTTCTGTTGCTTTAGAACAAGTTCGTGGTGGTGCACAGATCATTGATATCAATATGGATGAAGGTATGCTCGATGGCGAAAAAGCAATGGTAAAATTCCTCAACCTTATTGCTTCAGAACCCGAAATTTCTAGAGTACCTGTAATGATTGATTCTTCCAAATGGCACATCATTGAAGCTGGCTTAAAATGCGTTCAGGGTAAATGCATTGTAAACTCAATCAGCCTAAAAGCTGGTGAGGAAGAGTTTATAGAGCAAGCAAAGAAAGTAAAAAGGTATGGAGCAGCAGTAATTGTTATGGCTTTTGATGAGGTAGGGCAAGCCGATTCTTATGAAAGAAGAGTTGAAATCTGCGAGCGTTCTTACAAAATTTTAGTAGATAGAGTAAAATTCCCTCCTCAAGACATCATCTTTGACCCCAATATCTTCCCAGTAGGAACAGGTATTGAAGAACACAGAAACAATGCCATTGATTTCTTTAGAGGTACAAAATGGATAAGAGAAAATTTACCTGGAGCTCATGTAAGTGGAGGAGTTAGCAATGTTTCTTTTTCATTTAGAGGAAACAATACAGTTAGAGAAGCGATGCATTCTGCCTTCTTATATCATGCCATAAAAAACGGCATGGACATGGGAATTGTCAATCCTTCTATGCTAGAAATCTATGATAATATTGATAAAGATTTACTAGAAAAAGTAGAAGATGTTTTACTTAACCGAAGAGATGATGCCACAGAAAGACTTCTAGAATTTGCAGAACAAGTAAAGAGTAAAGGTAAAGCCCAGGTTAAAGATGAAGAATGGAGAAATGGAACTGTAGAAGCTAGATTATCGCATGCTCTTGTGAAAGGAGTCATCGATTTTATTGATCAAGATACAGAAGAAGCAAGACAAAAATACCATCCAACCCTCAAAGTAATTGAAGGCCCATTAATGGATGGAATGAATGTCGTTGGAGATTTGTTTGGAGAGGGAAAAATGTTTCTCCCTCAAGTGGTAAAAAGTGCTAGAGTAATGAAGAAAGCAGTAGCCTATTTATTGCCCTACTTAGAGGCTCAAAAACTAGAAAGTGGGAATACTGCTAAAAATGCTGGTAAAATTCTTCTAGCTACCGTAAAAGGCGATGTACACGACATAGGTAAAAATATTGTTGGTGTAGTATTAGCCTGCAATAATTATGAAATCATTGACATAGGCGTAATGGTTCCGACCGAAAAGATACTAGAAACAGCAATCAGAGAGCAAGTAGATATTATAGGATTAAGCGGCTTGATTACCCCTTCACTAGATGAGATGGTTAGTGTAGCCAAAGAAATGCAAAGACAAAATTTCAAAATTCCACTTTTAATCGGAGGAGCTACTACATCAAGAATTCATACCGCAGTAAAAATAGACCCTGTCTATGACGGCCCTGTAGTTCATGTCTTAGATGCCTCTAAAAGTGTGCCTGTAGCAAGCAATCTTTTGAGTAAAGACCTCAATCATGATTATATCAGAGAAATAAAAAATGAGTACGAAAAAATGAGGCAAGCTCATGCTGGAAAAAAAGAAGACAAATCCTATATCAGTTATGAAGAAGCAAGAGCTAATAAATTCAAGGCTGATTTCTCAAATTATGTTCCCACGCAACCTACTTTTATCGGAAACAAATACTTTTTAAATCACGACCTATCTGAAATCAGAAAATATATTGACTGGACACCATTCTTCCAAACTTGGATGCTTCAAGGAAAATATCCTAAGATATTTGAAAACCAAATTATAGGTAAAGAAGCCAAAAAATTATTTGATGATGCAAATAGCATGTTAGATTTAGTCATTAAAGAAAATTGGCTTCAAGCTAATGGAGTAGTTGGCTTATACCCTGCCAATACTATAGATGATGAAACAATAGAAATCTATGAAGACGACACCAGAAAAAATATACTTAAAACTTTCCATAATCTAAGACAACAAGGTAAAAAAGGAAGTGGTATTCCTAATATTTCCCTGTCTGACTTTATTGCCCCAAAAGATTCTGGCATCAAAGATTACATGGGCTTTTTTGCTGTAACTACAGGCATTGGCATTGAAGCAAAACTTGAGCAATTCAAAAAAGATCATGACGATTATAATGATATAATGCTCAAAGCCGTTGCAGATAGATTGGCAGAAGCATTTGCAGAAATGATGCATGAAAAAGTAAGAAAAGAACTTTGGGCTTATGCTCCTAAAGAAAATTATGACAGTGAAGAGTTAATCAAAGAATCATATCAAGGCATTAGACCTGCACCTGGTTATCCTGCATGCCCAGATCATACCGAAAAACCTCCATTGTTTGAGTTACTAGATGTAACTAATCAAACAGGAATAATTTTAACGGAGAGCAATGCTATGTATCCTGCATCATCAGTAAGTGGAATGTATTTTGCACATCCAGATGCAAAATATTTTGGACTTGGGAAAATTGGCAAAGATCAAGTAATTAATTATTCCAATAGAAAAACCCAAAGCTTATCTGAGCTAGAAAGATGGTTGTCTCAGAACCTTAACTACGAAATTGACTAATCTTATAACTAATCAAATAACCAAACAAAAAATCTGCTTGGTTATTTGATTACTACCATCTTCTTAGAGGCTCTAAGCAAACCTGCTTCAATTTTATAAACATAAGTTCCAGGCTTTAGTTCATCAACATTACATTGAACCTGATATTCCCCTGCAACCTGATGAGTATTCACTAGTTGTTTCACCAAAATACCATTGATATCTATCAAACTTAGCTTTACATCAGCATCACTATTGATATAATATTTTATTACAGCATTAGATTTTACAGGATTTGGGAAACATTCAAAAAGTTTAAACCTAGTATTAAAGAAATCATCAACACCAACAGAATTACATAAAGTAACCACATCCAACATCATTGTAGAATTATTAAATTCTGAGAAAAGCACCTTATTGTTAATCACCTCATCCGAAGCTTCAAACCAGTTTTTTAGCATTCCAGTAAATACTTGCCTATAATCATATTGATGCCTCAAATTACCACCTCCATCAAGATTCTTAAGCTCAGGACTATTGCCTATAATGCCGGGTTTTACGCAACTTCCGAATATAAACATTGGTGCTGCAGCTCCATGATCTGTGCCATAGCTTTCATTAGAGCGAGGAGTTCTGCCAAACTCTGAAAACGTAGCAGTAAGTACCCTGTTATCTATCCCCAAACCTTTCAAATCATCCTGAAATGCTTTCATCGCTGAAGAAAGGTGAAACAATAATGCAGCATGAGCACCTAAGGTGGTATCTGTCTTTTCAACTTGAAAATCATGATTATCAAAACCTGTGAGTCTTGCTAAGAAAACTTTTGTTTTACAGCCACCGCTAAGCAATCTGGCTATCAATCTAAGCTGAGGTGCAAGCTCGTTATCTAAAAATCCTTTGGGAGCGTTTAAAGGATATTTGCTTGGGTAAACGACAGAAGCAGTATTCTGACCTTTGTCGAATACCTGTTTTAATCTACCTGCATATTGATTAGACTTTTGCTCCATTTGTGAGATGTAATCTAATTCAAAATTATAATAGGTATCTTTAAGCTCTGGGGGCAAGTCAGAATTTTTAACTTCATTAATTAAGTTAAAAAACTGATCAGGATTATCAATAGATATTGACATTGGAATTGAACCATTATGAAAAGCTAGAGAAACATCTCTACCCAATTCTATAGCTAATGGATCTGGCTGTTCAGCTGTTGGATAAGCTTTGGGATAACCCGGAAACGTTTCGTCTAGATATCTGCCCATCCATCCTGAACCTAAATATTCGTTTGCATCTGAACCAGTATGCCATATATCTCTACCTCTGAAATGCGACATATTTAAATTTTGATAGGCTACATTCTGCACGATGGCCACTTTGCTTTGATCGTAAAGTGCTTTAAATCCACCCATGTCAGGATGAAGACCCACTTGTTTACTTTTATCCAAAGTGCTATCAAGATTAATAAACTTTCTTGTTCCTTTGTCGGGAATAGCAATATTCTGACGCATATTGTAATAAGTAGTATATTCTTCTATAGGCACTAATGTATTTAGCCCATCGTTACCACCATGCAATTGAATTAAAACAATTACTTTATCATTAGTTGCAGCGGCAGCCATTTGAGTCAATAAATTTGACTTACTCAAAGCAGTCATTGGAATACCGCCAAGCATAAATGGGGTTGCAAAGGCTGGCATAGAACGAAGAAATTCTCTCCTCTTCATAATATCTATAGTTTAGAAGGTAAATCTATTTTTTACATTAATTGATATTCTGGCGACTTCATCAAATGCCAAAAGAAACTATCTAATAATTCTCTTACTACTTTATCATCTCCTGAAGTAAGGTAATCGCTCCACTCTGCAGTCCACTCCAAGTCTGGTTGATTATCTGTAAGCTTTCCTTTAAAATAATCTTTTCTTTCTTCTGTAATAGGTTCAGGCAAGGTCAAATCAATAGCTTGCAGAACAAAGGAATTTGTATCGCCTATATCACCTGTGAATATTCCAGAATTTCTTACAAAATCAACTATATCTAGTCTAAAACCTATATCTTCCATACCATCTTTGCCATTAAGCAACTTTTTAGGAAACAAATATCTTTCAGCTAAATAATTGGCACTAATCCATGAGCGATGAAAGAATGGGAATGCGTGATAAGCTTCATAACCTGCAACATCTAAAGGCTCGTAAAGATTAAGACCTTGTTTGGCTAGAGATTCTGCGAAAAACTTCAAACTGTCTTGATTCGCAACATTAACATTGAATAGTCTCATCATTCCTAAAGACAAATCCAATGGTGATTTTATAATTGCACCATTTGTTCTGTCTTCAGTTGCAGTAGAAGGGCTATCTTTAAAGAAAAAGTGCTCGCTTTTGAATAACTTTTCATAGACTGGCTTTAATTCATAATTATTAGATTTTAATAGGACAGCCAATGGAGTAATAATATTATTTTCTACATAGTCATTGAGTTTGTATCCTTCTTCTGGGTTAGCAGGATTTTTTAGTTGATAAGGAGTGTTGTAGTAAACAAAATATCTATATATTTTTCTGCAAATATTTTTGGCAGTTTCTGTTTGATTGAAAATCATATTCATCAATTGATCAATCTCTTCAATTACTACTAATTCTGTAGCACTTGATCCAGAAAGAGCACTTGGGGCTATTTGTTGATTTCCAAACCTTGTACTAAAAGTTTTGGTGCTTATGTCATGTTCTGAAGATAAACCTGCTGGTGTAGTTCTTAATTTACCTCTTGGAATCCCCGTAACAGCATCTATAGTGGCATAAGTAAGGTCTGTTGTGAAACCAGTCAATACTTTTGCCGCTGATTTTACATCTTGTTCTGTATAATTGCCATAGTCATTAGTTCCTAAAGTTTCTGGGTTCTGAAAAAATTTTCCAATAGTATAAAGTTCTAACAACTCTCGTGCATAATTTTCATTAGGACTTTTCTTTATATTAGAACTTCCGCTCAATAGCATCAGCATTGCATTATCTAGGTTAATAGCTGTAGCTAAGGTTTTGATATTACCTAAAGAATATTTTCTTAAGAGTTTATTTTGATAATACACTGGGGTATGTTTCTCAAAGACCGAAAAGATACAAGTAAAATGGGTGTGTAAAAAGAAAGTTAGTTTCTCTTGTGCATTAGCACCAGATTTTAGCATTCTATTAATCCACCAAGACTTAAGTTGTGTAATTTTAGTTCCTTCATCAATTTTCTCATTAGGCAGAGGTTTAGCTACCAACCAGCTAAGTTCAGCATCTGTTTCAATTGGAGCCACAACTGGAGCAAACAAATCAGCTATTGCTTGATCAATAGTTTTAGAAGCAAAAGCATCTATCATTGCTTTATTGGGGCCAAAGGTCAGTCTGCGAAGCAAGTGAGCAGCGGCTTTCTTTCCAAGCAAACCAGTTATTGGGTCTAGTGCAGCCATGTATTTATATTTTTATGTATAATTAATTTTAATATCTATTCTCATTTAATTTACTAATTTAAAGTGAAAAACAATAAAGAATTTACCATTTTTTCTTTAAATTATATAATAAACTACCCTTGTGCTACAGGAAGCGAAATAATAAATTTACTTCCTTTTCCCATTTCGCTTTCAACTTCTATTTTTCCATGATGGCTATCAATAATCCCAAAGGAAATAAATAAACCTAACCCTGTACCTTCACCTACTTTTTTATTAGTATAAAAAGGCTCAAATATTCTTTCCATCACTTCATTGGTCATTCCTATTCCATTATCTTCTATCATGATAATAACTTTATTGATTTCTTTATCAAAAAAAGTCGAAACCAACACCTCTCCTATATCAGTTATCGATTGAAAAGCATTTGATATTATATTCATAAAAACTTGGTTAAGTTTCCCTGGATAACACTCCACTAAAGGCAACTTTGAAAAGTTCTTTTTGACTTTAACTTTCTTATTATAATTACTATACAAAAGCATCAAGGTTGTATTTAGGCTTTGATTAATGTCATCCATCTTTAAGTCTTGTTCATCCAACCTTGAAAAGTTTCTAAGCCCTTTAATAATTTCAGAGGTTCGCTTTGCCCCTTCTTCAATGCCATTCAGAAGTTGATCTATTTCTTCAATAGCATAATCAATTTCAAGTTCAGTTTTAATTTTTTGAATCTCTTTAACTTTTTGACTATCAGAAATTACCTCAAAAGTATCTAATACTTCTAAATATTCTTTCAAAGCCATAATATCTCTTTTTAATGGATTGATATTTGAAGTGATAAAATTAATGGGATTATTTATTTCATGGGCAATACCAGCTGTAAGCAAACCTAATGAAGCCATTTTTTCAGATTGAACCAATTGAGCTTGTGCTACTTTTAGATTACTAAGCAAGGTTTCCAATTCAGAATTTTTATTTTTTAGCTCCTGAGTCTTTATGCTAACCTCTGATGATAATTGCATGTTATAATTCTGTAGTATTAATTCAGCATTTTTTCTATCACTGACATCTCTACTTACCATTACAATTCCTTTTACTGCTTCATCATGCAAAAGATTATTAAAAATGGTTTCTAAATAAATGTAATGCCCTGAATGATTTCTCTGATATAACTCTTGCTTAAAAGTCACACCAGGATGCTCTAATGATTTTTCCAAAACTTTATCACAAGCCTTAACGAAATCTTTATGGATATAAGATTTTAAATTACTCGACAAATACTCTTCATTGGTATATCCCATAAATCTTTCAACAGAGGGGCTTGCATACTTAAAATTAGATTCACTATCGCAAATAGCCAACATGTCATTAGAATTTTCTATCAAGGAACGGTAATACTTCTCACTTATCGCTAATTTTTGTTGTGCTAACTTTGTCTCCGTAATATCTCTGGAGTTAAGAACTATACCATTTACTACTGAATTATGCAACAAATTTTTAGCAGTAATTTCTATCGTAATCCAATCTTTTTTAATAGGATGATTTATTCTTACCTGAATAGTTGTTACCATTTCAGGAACCTTCAATAATTCTTCAAAATATTGCTTAGTACTTTCAATATCATCAGGATGTAATAACACAAAAGGGCTTTTACCCATCAACTCCTCCACAGAATAACCAAAAACTTTCTCACTAGAAGGACTTACATAAGTCCTCAACCCTTCTTTATTGATGATGGTCATTGCATCATTAGAATTCTCAATCAAAGATCTAAAATACTCTTCACTTTCAGATATTTTCTTTTCATAAAGAGCACGTTCAGTGATATCCCTAAAAGTTATAATTACCCCATTAATATCCGGATCATCAAGCATATTTTTAGCTATTAGCTCCACTTCTATATAAGTTCCATCTTTTCTTATTAATTGAGAATTAAGATAAATCATTTGTTGAGGATTTGCACAAAGTTTTGCCCATTCTTCCTTCACATAAGACTTTGAAGACTCTGCAATAAATTTCCACCCATTATTACCTAATATTTCTTCTGGATAATATCCTAAAATATCATAAATAGAGGGGGATACGTAAGTAACAATTCCTATACTATCTGCAGTATATCTTACATCAAACGAATTCTCCGTAAGTAATCTAAAATATTTTTCTTTTCTAATAATTTCCTTTTCTGCAGCCTTAGTGTCGGAAATATCCCAAGTATTAACTACTATACCTTTAACACCTTCTATATTGAGCATATTTTTTCCTTTTGAATAGGTATCTACCCAATGACCATCTTTATGCTTAAACCGATAATCAACACTTACTTCTTTTCCGTATTCGTATAACAAATTTTCAAATATCATAATCATATTCGCTAAATCGTCTTGATGAATATAATCAAATGGACTTTTCCCAATAAGTTCATGTACTTCATAACCAAAATATTTTAATAACGAAGGTGAAAAAAAAGTATATAGTCCATTTTCGTCCACAATAGAGATAACATCTATCGAGTTATCGATAAGAGATTTATAATACCTTTCTCTTAATACCAATTGGGTTCTAAACTCTTTTTCTTTTTTAGAACTTATTGTATGTGAAATAATTTCGCAGAGATAAACCACAAAGTTAATCTCATCCAAACTCCACTCTCGCTTCTGCGATACTTGTTCACAACAAAAAACACCTACAGTCTCATTCGAATATTTTATTCCTGCATCTAATGTTGATTTTATATTGTTATCAACAAAATAATCTCTAACAAACTCTCTAGAACGAGGGTCATTCCATGCATCAGAAGCATCGATTATACCTTGGTTTTTTATTGCATCAATATAAATTGGAAAATTCTTTATCTCTAACTTAAAACCCTGTAAAAATTCTTGATTTATTGAAGAATACAACAATTTACACTCTAAATGCTCTCCCTCAAATAACCAGATACCACAATTAGATATATCCAACACTTGAGAAGCTAACTTAGTAACCATGCGAAAACATTCATCTAAATCTCCTTCTTGCCAAAAAGTCTGTCTATTAATCTCAAACAATGCGTCATTCTGAAACTTTAATCTGTTTTTACTAAGAGATTCATTTTCTATACTAGTATTTACTTGCTCAGACATCTTAAATAATAGTTTATCTAAATTCTGCTCAGCAAAAACTTTAGTAATTTGCAAATCAAAGAATTTTCCAGAATTGGTGTCTTTATAAATTTTGGAAAAACTAATACCAGTAACTTCTGAAACAATATAGTTTTTAATACTGTTCAACAGATATTGATCAGAATTCAAATTCAGTAAATCAAAGAAATTAACTCCTTTAATATCTCTTTGATTAGTATTAATTATTTCAGAAAATGCTTGATTTACGACTAAAACTTTAAATTCTGGATCCACAACAATGAATGCATCAGTTGCTTGATTAAAAATGGCATCTGAAAGAAAATTATTAGATGACTGTAGCATAGTAAAGTATTTATAATTCTTTTAATTATAGCATTTTTTTTTATTCTATACCTAATAAAATTATAATAAATCGATATTTAATTTCTGTGAAGTACATATATTTGTATTTTGAATAATATGATACACCCAATAACTGCATATGGAGACCCTGTGCTGAAAAAAATAGCACAAGAGATTATACCCAATACTATAGATGTTAAAAAGCTAGCTCAAGAAATGTTTGATACTATGCAAAATGCCAAAGGAGTAGGTTTAGCAGCCCCACAAATCGGCTTAAGTATCAGAATGTTTGTAGCAGACTCTTCTCCATTAGAAGATGATGAAGAAGAAGATACTAATAATGATTTAGCAAAAAAAACAGACGAGACAACACCAGTTTTCAAACAAGTATTTATCAATCCTACAATCGAAGAAGAATGGGGGAAAGAATGGGCTTATGAAGAAGGCTGCCTAAGTATACCAGGAATAAGAGGAGAGGTTTATCGTCATTCAAATCTCAGAATCCATTTTTTTGATGAAAATTGGGTAGAACATACCAAAGAATATGATGGCTTTGCTGCAAGAATAATTCAACATGAATATGACCATATTGAAGGTGTGCTTTTTATAGACTACTTATCAAACCTAAAAAAACAACTACTTAAAAACAAACTTATCAATATAAGCAAAGGAAATACTGATGCTTCTTATAGAATGAAATTTCCACTTAGAAAATAATTTTATTATAACCACTAGATGAACTTCAAAACAGAAAACCTAAGAGTTACGCTAGTGCAAACCGATCTTCACTGGGAATTACCAGAAGCCAATCGTTCTATGTTAGAAGAAAAAATTTGGCAACATTATACAGAAACCGACGTGATTGTTCTTCCAGAAATGTTTACCACTGGCTTTACCATGAATGTTAAACAATTAGCTGAACCAATGAATCTTACCACGCTAAAATGGTTAAGACAAACTTCTTCACAAACCAACGCCCTAATTATAGGTAGCTATATCGTAAAAGAAGACAACCAATATTTCAATCGCCTCATAGCTATGCACCCAGAAGGTCATTACCAGTATTATGACAAAAGACATCTTTTCAGAATGGCGAATGAAAACAACACCTTTAGTAGTGGTAATGAGAGATTAATTATCAACTATAGAGGCTGGAATATATGCCCTTTAATATGCTATGACTTGCGTTTTCCTGCTTGGTCTAGAAATTCTAACATCCAATACGACTTATTGCTTTTCTCCGCCAACTGGCCAGAAACAAGAATTAATGCTTGGAAAATACTCACTCAAGCTAGAGCAATAGAGAATAGCTGCTATGTAATAGGTGTAAATAGGATTGGTTTAGATAACAATCAAACAAGCTACTCTGGCAATAGCTGTGCTATTGATTTTAAAGGAAACGTTATTTGCGACTTAGAAGATAAGTCTATTTTAGTAACAACAACTTTAGAAAAATTAGCATTAGAAAAGTACAGAGAAAGTTTTCCTGTTCATTTAGATGCTGACAATTTCACTATAAATAAAGGAGAAAGGTCTTAAGACCTTTCTCCTTTATTTATAGTGAAAAATCACTTCGGCTGACCACCAGAAAACTCAGCAGCTAATTCATCGTCTAACTCATCTGCCCACCATTCTAAATCAGCAATACAAATTGCTAATTCTTCATAATCTATTCCCTTTATATCTCTTTCAAAAGTAGCATATACTTGATTACTTCCGGGCAACAAGGATAGCTTTACGCCTAGCTTACTATCATTAATTTCTAATAATTTTTTAAAAAAAGCCAATTGATTATCTTCTGGAACTTTAATAATTGGTGAGAAAATTCTCAAATAAGATCTCACATGAGTGTCAAAATTGATTTCTTGAATAAACACTTCTATTCTTGCAGAGCCCTTAACCCAATACCAAGCTTTCTTTTCTTTGTTATAAGTCTGCTCTTTGGTCAATCCTATTTCTTTTACATAGGTATCAACCATTAATTCCACTTGTTGTTTAAAATTTTCCATGTGTGATAATTTAACTAATAAAAAGTAATAAATCTATTTACAAAACCTTTAAATATAATACTTGTTCTTCAGTATTTTTTTGATAAAAAGAACATTTAGGCGTCTTTACGTATATCTTTTCAGTTGGTTGAATTAATATCTGAGTTTCGGGAATAAAATATTTTTCCACAAAAAACTTTTTAAGGATATTGGCATCTTCTTTGGCGATATTTATTTTTTCATTAAGAATATTAATTTCTTGATCTGTAATCTTAGAAATTAAAGTATCTATAGATGGGCTAAAGTATTCAATTTGAAACCGAAAATCAATATTCTCCTTCATCAATCTTGCCAAAACAGAAAGTTCATTTTTTAATTCTTCAGCATAATTGGCTATTTTAGGATATTTAGAAAAATAGTAAATAGCATCCTTTTTTATAGACGTTAGATTAATCTGAGTATTTAATTCATAGTATTTAGTCAATGTATCTAGTTGGTATCTTTCAATTTGTGGCAAATATTTCTTGTAATCTGCTTGATAAACTACTTCTACTTTATCATTTTGGTTTAAAGCAATAAAGTAGTTATTACTTTGGTTGGGGTATATCAAGTAAGAAAGAGAATTTTCATAAATAACAACTGATGGTTTAAATTCTGCATTTGCAGGTGAATTTATGAATTTAGAATTTATTATCAATGTTTTATAAGGTTTTTGTTCTTGAGTCAATAAAGAACGAACAATATCTTTAGATTTTTTTATCTCAGCGGTATAATAAACATAATCTCCTCCCGCCGGAATAGAAATATATAAATCATCATTAGCCGTGCAAACTTGATCTATAGCTTTAGGATTTGTCCATGTACCGTCATCATTCCAACTGGACAAATACTGGTCATAACCACCCTTACCGCCTTTTCTTTCAGAAGCAAAAGTTATTGTTTGCTGATCTGGCAATATTCTTAAATTACACTCGCATCCTGTATTTATGGGTTGAGACAAGAGTTGAGGCTGTGCCCAAGAAGATTTACTTACTTTTTTACTAAAATAAATTTTCCCACAAGGTGCTCCTGTTTTAGTTTTTTGTCCTGGTATTAAACGTGTAAAAAACAAATATCTACCATCTGCACTCATACATGGGTCTACTTCGTTGGCTATTGAGTTAATAGGGCTAGCAATATTAACTGGATTTGTCCACGAACTGCCATTTTTATAGCACATCCAAATATCCATTCCTCCTATACCACCATATTTTGCACTTGAAAAAAAGATTTGGTTAGCATCATAACTTAAAAAATGTCCATTAGAATTAAGATTTTTAACCTCAGAATTGATTTGAGGAATAATTGCAGGGGAACTCCAAACTCCATTTTTTTGATAACTAATTGCATATTTACTTTCACCCAAATCTCCTAAAGGGGCTTGATATAGCATTACTCTTCCATTTGCACTGAGGCTAGGGAAAAACTCATCGGATCCTTGGATATTTATTGGGGAAGGAAGTAACTGATAATTAGACTGAGCCCAAACACAATCGGATATCAAATATAAACTCAAAAATAAAATACGCCTAAATAAGAAATTGAGCAAGATCATTAATGAGATAAACTTAAATAATAGATGCTAGAATTTAGGACAAACAGGCTTCCTGTTTTTTGGTGGTTTCTTTTTAGACACTGGCTCTACTAAGAAATTATAGGTAATTGATAATTCATGTGCTCCACCTGTATTAGCTCTAGCTAATTTTGAAACTGTTACATCATAACTATAACCTATATTTAACCCTCTAAACATAATACCAACTAATAAAACAATAGACTCATTGTTGGTTAATTCGTTTGGATATAATTTAAAAGGAATACCTCTATACCAAGAACCTACCACGAACATATTGTATCTTAGATAGGCTCCTAAGTCAAGTTGATCAAAACGACCTTGCATTTTATAATTCATTACTGGCGACAAACTCACTTCATTTTCATCATCTCCAAACCCATATCTTCTTCTTCCGTTATTTTTTAACAAAAATTTCATACCAGCATGCAAAGAAGCCTTTATAGGTAAACGTTGTGACCCAGAAAAGAAATTTTGAGGAGGCATATTCAGATGGTGAGCTGCTAAACCAACCCACATTTTCTTTGAAAACAACAAACCACCAGCACCAAAGTCAGGATAAATGTAGGAAGGAGCTCCAGAGGCAGTAGGGTCTGAAGTTACCTGTCCTGGAACTTGACCAATTTGATTGTTCATCTGATCTCCATAAGGAGCCAAAGGCTGGAATCTTCTATTGGCAATAGTTGCCTGAATGGCTGGTCTAAATGTCCATTCTTCTGATAAATCTACTTGATAAGCATATTGCAAACCAATATCTAATGTTCTATAAGTATTTCCCCCATATGCATTCTGAAAATCAGAATTAATCAAAGCACCTACTCCACTTTTAAATCTTGGAAAATAATGATCAAATGAAAAAGTAGTACCTATATATGTAGCATCTATACCTGGCCATTGAAGTCTTGAATGCAGTATCGCTCTTGAGGTCTGATTAGAACCCGCAAATGCAGGACTCAAATACAACGCATTGGCATAAAACTGAGAATATTGAATATCCTGAGAAGAAACATTCAAAAAACTAATTAAGAGTATCGAAAATAATAATGTTTTTTTCAAAATTAAATCAACTAAATGTTAGGCAATTGTTCAAATATAAAGATAAATTTGAATAATTCCTTTAATCTTAAAAAGGAATTTGTTCACATCATTCAAACTTGGTAAAACGAGCAATAGTTAATTAAGTTATAAAAATATAAATTAATTAATGAATTAATAATATTATTAAATCCTTATCATCTAAAATATGGATTAATTTTTTAAAAACTATATTTCAAAAACAATAGATTAGACTATATTTGTACCCACTCATTATAAAGCACTCATAAAATAAAACACTATAATTTAAAAATTAAACATTTAAATGTCAAAAGTAGCCCTTATTACAGGTATCACAGGTCAAGATGGATCTTATCTTACTGAATTTTTACTAAAAAAGAATTATATAGTTCATGGTATAAAAAGAAGATCCTCTTTATTCAATACAGATAGAATAGACCATTTATATCAAGACCCACACGAAAAAAACATAAGTCTAAAACTTCACTATGGAGATTTAACCGACTCTACAAATCTTATTAGGATTATTCAAGAAGTTCAGCCAGATGAAATTTATAATCTAGCCGCAATGAGCCATGTTCATGTAAGTTTTGATACTCCAGAATATACCGCTAATGCCGATGGAATTGGTACTTTACGAATTTTGGAGGCGATAAGAATATTAAAGCTAGAAAAGAAAACAAAAGTTTATCAAGCCTCTACAAGTGAACTTTATGGTTTGGTACAAGCTGTTCCTCAGAGCGAAACTACTCCTTTTTATCCTAGAAGTCCTTATGCTGTAGCTAAAATGTATGCTTATTGGATTACAGTCAATTACAGAGAAGCCTACAATATGTTTGCTTGTAATGGAATCTTATTCAATCACGAATCACCGAATAGAGGTGAAACATTTGTAACAAGAAAAATTACTAGAGCAGTTTCCAAAATCGCACTAGGAATGCAAGATCAGTTATATCTGGGAAATCTTGATGCTCAAAGAGATTGGGGACATGCTAAAGATTACGTAGAAGCAATGTGGTTAATACTTCAACAAGAAACCCCTGAAGACTATGTTATAGCTACAGGAGTTACAACAAGAGTGAGAGAGTTTGTAAGGTTAGCATTTGCTGAACTGGGTATTGAAGTCGAATTTAAAGGTATTGGAGTTGATGAAAAAGGCTATGTAGCCTCTTGCAAAAATCCTGAATACCAAATTGAAATAGGGAAACAAGTAGTTGCTGTAGATTCTAGGTACTTCAGACCTACAGAAGTAGAACTACTAATTGGCGACCCCACAAAATCAAAAACAAAACTTGGCTGGGAACCCAAATATGATTTACTAGCTCTTATTCAAGATATGATGAAAGCAGATATTAAACTAATGAAAAAAGACAAATATCTTAAAGAAGGAAACTTTAATACCTTAAACTATTTTGAATAAACCATCAATTATTAAAAATGTATCATTATACTAATTATAAAAAGCAATTCCTCTTAGCTCTATTTTTTCTGATTTTTCTAGGTATGTATAGTTGCATACCCTATAAAAAAACATTGTTGCTTCGAGAAAAAAATAGTAAGTATAAGGATACCCTCCCCACCTATATTTCTCAGTACAAACTGCAAACAAATGATATTGTCTCTATCAATATCACTAGTTTTAATAAACAAGTAAGTAGTTTTTACAATCTAGAAAATACAGCAGATATTGGTGGGTTCTTGATAAAATCAAATGGATATATTAATATCCCTATGGTAGATAGTATTTATGTTCTAAATTTAACGATTCCCGAATTAGAAAAAGAACTATACATTGCACTAAAAGAGCAAATAAAAGAGCCTTATATTGTTGTAAGGTTAGTTAATTTCAAGCTTATCTTCCTCGGAGAAATCGGTAACCCTGGGGTAGTTGCTGTAAAAAACAATTCAATCAATATTTTTGAAGCTTTGGCTTTGGCAGGTAATATTAGTGAAATGGGAAATAATACTGAAGTTAAGATAGTTCGAAAACAAGATGACAATAAGAGTTACATCATAAAGTTAGACCTAACTTCAAAAGACATCATCGCCTCTCCTTACTACTTCCTTCAACCTAACGATATTATATATATTGAACCTCTAAGAGTTAAAACCTTTAGAACAAATTTCCAAACAGTAGCCTCGTTCCTAGGAGTTTCTACTTTTATCATAGTAATTTCAAATTTTTTAGTGAGCTTAAGCAGATAAATAAAGCATTTACATCAATAATTTAATGAAAAAGAAAAGACAAGAAATAAGAGAAGATACTATAGATTTCAGGGCATTAATCAGTAAATTTATAAAAAAATGGTATTGGTTCGTTATAGCAATTATAATAGCCTATTTCAGTGCCATTGCGTATATCAAATTCTATACAGAACCAGTTTATAGAGTTTCGGCTTATTTATTAGCTAAAGATGAAAGTGCTACGATTAAAGGTATTGGAGCTACTTCATCTTATGGTAGTAGCAAAAATCTTTCTAATGAAATAGCTATCATTAGATCGTTTGATGTGGTTTGGAAAGTTATGGAAGAACTTGACTTTGGTATATCTTATTATCATAAAGGTAAATTTAATACCAAAGAGTTTTACCATAATTCACCAATAAAAGTAGTTCTAGACTCAAACAGCTATCAAATAGCTAACGCCCCTTTCTATATTACTTTTTTAGGAGAAAATAAATATAAATTAGAATCCTATATCAATTCTAATCTTGCCTATGATGTGAAGACGGACAAATCTCTAGAATCAACTACAAATATCTACATCAACGAAATTATAGAGTTTGGTGTACCCTATAAAAATAAGAATATAGGATTTACTGTTTTTGTTCAGAATCCTTATTTTGTTCAAAATGATACAAAACTTTTCTTTACTATCAATGATAGAACAAACCTAACTTTGATTTATAAAAACAAACTCAATATCACTCAACAATCAAAGGAATCAAGCTTATTAGAATTATCAACCTCTGGTCCATTATTGCAAAAAGATATAGAATTTATCAATAAAACTTGCGAGACTTATGTTCAATATGGATTGGATGAAAAAACTCTCCAAGCTTCTAAAACCATTAACTTTATTGATGAACAATTAGAATCCATTTCTAGATATTTAAAGAATGCCGACGAACAAATGGAGTCATTCAGAACTAAAAATAAAATAGCAGATGTTGATAAATCTACAAAGTTAGCTTATACTAAATTAGAAGGGCTAGAAACTCAAAAAGCTTCTATTCAACTTAATATCAAATATTATCATTATATATTAGATTACATTCAATCCAACAAAGATTTCAAAGCAATTGTAGCACCATCTGCTATAGGAATTGGAGATCCTTTACTTTCCAATCTTATTGGGCAATTAATCAGCCTTAAAACTGAAAGAATAGCCATAGAATCTAGTAGCACCAAAAAAAATCCTGTTTTACAAAATCTCGATGAAAGAATATCAAATGTAAAACAAACCTTAGAAGAAAATCTAAAGAACATAATTAGTGGCACTGAATTAACTCTTAAAGATTTAAATTTCAGGATAAGTGAAATAGAAGAAAAATTAGAAATTTTACCACAAACAGAGCGATTATACTTAGAGGTTCAGCGTAAATATAATCTCAACGATAATCTATATACCTACTTGCTTGAGAAAAGAGCTGAAGCAGCTATTTCAAGAGCTTCAAGCACCCCTGATGCAAGAATATTAGATAAAGCAAGACTTCAGACATCTCCTCAAATTGCTCCTAAAACCAATTTGATTTATACCGCATTCTTTATGATAATTCTAATCATTCCCATAATTATCATTATTGTAAATGATTTTCTTAATAATAAAATTATGTCTAAGTCTGACTTAGAATCAATAACAGATTTACCTATTTTAGGTATCATTGGTCATAGCAAAATCAAATCTAATTTAGCAGTTTATGACAAACCCAAATCGGGAATTGCTGAAGCATTTCGTTCTATCAGAATTAATTTAAACTATCTTCTACCCGATAAAGTAAAGAAAGTAGTAACTATAACCTCTTCTATAAGCGGAGAAGGTAAAACATTTTGTTCCATCAATTTAGCATCTATATTATCCTTATCTGGATACAAAACCATATTGATTGGTGCTGACTTAAGAAAGCCAAAAATATTTGATGATTTCGGATTTAACAACTTAAAAGGAATGAGCAACTACCTTGCTGGAAGAGCTCAATTAGAAGATATTATTAACACCTCCAAATTTGACAACTTAGATGTTCTGCTATCTGGTCCAGTGCCTCCCAATCCAGCAGAATTATTAAACAATCAAAGAATGGATACTTTGATAGAAGAATTAAAATTGAAATATGATTATATTGTAATAGATACACCTCCAATAGGACTAGTGGCAGATTGCTTTATCTTAATGAAATACTCTGACATCAATATCTATATTGTAAGACATGGCTATACAGAAACAAGGTTATTAGAAAAAGTAGATAGTATGTATGAAGAAGGAAAAATATCTAATATGAACATTATTATCAATGACCTTATAGATACAGATGCAAAATATGGTTACGGATACGAATATGGCTATGGATACTATAATGGCTATGGATACTATGAAGAAGATAATGATAGTATGCTAAAAAAAGCAAAAGAATGGATACAAAAGCTCAGGAATAAAACAACTAGTTGATATAAAATTAACCAATACTTTATATGTCTTTTACAAAGATAAAAACTATATTATTAGTATATTTTATTGGGATATCTCCCCTATTTGTAAAAGCCCAAGGTATGGAAGATGCTAAATGGTGGATGGGAGCAAAAGCAGGAATAAACTTTACCTATCCTCATGTAAGCACATCTTACTCAGTGATGGAATCATTAAATCAAAGTACTACCGATGACTTAGAAAAAGAATATGAAACCATTTTTAAAAATATTGGTCCAAGTCTAGGTATTACATTAACTTACTCTATTACCCCTAGTATATCTATCAGTGCCCAGCCAGGTTATCTTAGCTATTATTACAACTTCTCAAATAATCATATTTGGAGTGATTCAATACAAAATAAATATTTGTTAAATAATAGCTTAAGAACAAAATTACACTACATAGAACTTCCTTTATTGTTCAAGTATGAGTACAGTTTTCAAAAACTGCAGCCATATATCCAACTAGGTGCGTACTACAGCTTTCTTCTAAATGGAAAAAATATTTTAAAATCTGACGAAAAACTCAGAACTCCAGTTGAAGAATTTGATTTGCATTCTAGAACAGAAGACTTCAATGTAAATAACCAGTACATTTCTTCACTCTATGGATTAATTGGAGGCGTGGGATTATCAATTGATGTCAATTTTTTTAGAATAGGTTTAGATTGCAATTATAGGTATGGGCTAAATAACATTACAGACCGAAAAAACAGGCTAGAACAGCAAACCATGATCAATAGTTCCTATGAAGTTGCCGACGACATAAAACTTCAAAATCTAGAATTTACCATACACTGTTCTACCCCACTGGACTACTTAATTCACACTCCAGGGATGTCTGGTAAAGCAGGAAAAGTTAGACGTAGATAAATTAAATATTGATGAAAAATAAATCTAACTATTGGCTGACAATTATATCGCTGAGCCTTATAATTTTTGCTTGTGATGTAAAAAATAACAAGGTAGATCCTTCAATGGGCTTTACCAAAATATACAATTCAGATTCAGTAGAGAGCAATCATTTTCCAGTAGATATCCAACAAACTAATGATGGTGGTTATTATTTTCTTGGCTATAACCTTCAAGCAGAAGCAAAAAGCATGATTATTAGAACAGATAATGATGGCAAGCTACTTTGGTCTCATATTTCAAATCAATATTTAAACCCTGTTTCTGATTTAATCAAAGTAGGAGATAATTATTATTTTGTATGTGCCAAAAATTTAACCTTTGAAATCGCTATTTTAAGAATAAACGAAACCAGCAAAAGTCTAGAAGAAGTAAAATTATTAGATGAAAGCAAGAAACCTTTGGCCGCTTGTGCTACTCCAGATAAAGGAATTCTAATTCTAGCTTACGATTTCCCTAACTCTGAAACCGTTTTAATAAAACTAAATAGCTCCTTCGAGCTTGACAATAGTTTTAGTAATGACGGAAAAAGTGGATTCCAAATTAGCCAGCTTGAAATTATGGACGATAGAATTAATAATCACATGACTTTTCAAGGTACAAGATTACCATTCTTTGTAAGCTATATTGGCGAACCTAATGTTTCTAGCTATGTTTTTAATGGAGTAAACGAATACGACATCACGCTTACTGCAATAAACCCTATTACTGGGGAACCACAAGGAAAAATAGATGGATTCAGGTACAAAAAATGCATGAGTAGCTTTTGTTACTTAGGAAACAACAAAGCAGCGATGTCGAAATTTGAAGATGTAAACAATTATTTTGCTCCAAGTTTCAATACATTAGAATTTACTAGAGGGAACTTTATCAATATTTCTGACTTAAGTACTTTAGAAAAAAGAGAAATACAAGCCAATAGCCAAATAAAGTGCAAACTAACCTCTATAGCAGGCAGGAAAATAGTGATTTATGTAGCTGAATTAAAAAATAATACTGTAGGGCTATTTGCTTACGATGCTGCAAATGGAACCTTTGCAGGGGCTAGATATTTTGGAAGTACCAATGCATATAAAATAGGAAATATTACCACCACATCCGATGGTGGACTTGCCGTACTTTGTCAAACATATGTTGCTGGAAGATTTGGAAGAATGTGTTTATTCAAATTATCCAAAGAACAAACAGAAGAATTCATCAAATAAAACATTTTTACAGGAATTCTAACTTCTAGATAAAGAGGACAAAATTTATAATATTCAATATCTTCTCTTGAAATTACAATAAGAGCCTCAACGGGTTGAGAATATTCAACGCTCAATTACAATACAAAACTGTACAATAGGGCAATAAAAAAACCTCAGTTAGTGCCGACGCCGTCAGTGCTGCTATATATCAAGGACGTCCGTCCGCTGTTTGAATTCAAGAGCAAAATCAATATCTTTGCGTTTGTTTTCTGTTAAAGATGAGCAACAAATACAAATTTTAGAACACCTATCTTTCTTAGTAAACTTTATGTATAATCGTGAACACCGGGCGGAAGCCATGATAATAAAAGGAATACCGACGAACGTCGGCACCAGCAGGGATGAATAATGCCTACTAGATTTAATACTAATGTAGCAGTAGCATTAAATATGTAAAATTTAATTATAAGTAAATATGAAAGTATTTTTATTCTTTTCAATTTTTGCAATGTCTTTAAATGGACATTCGCAATACATCAATAGCCAGCTCAATAGTTCTCAAAGGTCTATCGGCCATGAGGTTATTTATGCTCAAAATGATTCTTGGATTGTCGCAAGTGAATCTAATAGAAAATTAAGCTTTTCTAAAATAGACAATGCTGGAAATAATATTTGGAATAAAACAATAGATATTAAATATACAGAGCAGTATTCATTAGCTAAGACAATTTTAAGACCCAATGGCAACTATATATTTGCAGGAATTGCAGAATCTACCTGCGATGTATTGATATATGTGATGTTTGTCATCGAGCTTTCTAATCAAGGTGAGATAGTGATGCAAGCAGAGTATCAAGTAAATTATTCTAAGCCTGTTTTTGTATTTGAAGATTTGTATCAAGATTTGGTAGTAATTCAAGACAATAAAATATTTACTGTTACAAATAACCAAATAGTTATAAAAAAAGAATTTAAAGATTATTACTTTACTGAAGTTGTACAAAAAAATGGCTATCTATATTATGGAAAATCATTTAATGAAATAGTTCAATTTGACAAAGATGGAGAAATAATAACCACTAGAGAAACTGCTAATCCTTCCAATTTATTCGTATTAAATAATACAGTAGTTTACCTAACCAATAACTTTATGTATAGTTATGATGATGAATCTATAGTTAGAGATTCAACTTTTCGAGGAGCCGAAATACCTAAATCTATCTTAAATTATAATAATGAGTTGTGGATTAATTATTCGAATAAAATCGTTTGGATGGATAATTTTTTTAGGATAAAAAACGTTTGGGATTTAACTAAAATTCAAAATTTAGATATTTATAGTATAGGCTTATCGCCTAAAAATGTTTTTTTTGCAGGAACCAAAAGTGCTTTTAATAATAATGGCATTGCCTTAATTGCATTTAAAAAAAATGATAATCTAATAAAAATACTAGACAATGTTAGAATTGAAAATATAATCTTAAGCGATGTATCTCATGTATCAGGAATCAATCAATATGGAGGTAAAATATTATATGTTTCACATAGAACAAAAATGATTGTGAGAAATAGTGGACCAACTGCTTTAAAAAATTTTTATATTCATTACAGATTAGAGAGGGTAAATTTATCTGATTTTTGCTCAGGAATGGAAGAAGTAACTAAGAAAATTGAAAATGTAACACTATTTACCAATGATACTTTAGAGATAGATTTAGGAATTATCTTCAGATCAATTCCAAGTTTTGAAAATGATAGATTCAACTTCTGTGCCTCTGTATCTGCACCTAATAATAAGATTAATAGCAGCAAAAATGATTACTTTTGCAAACTTTATCAATTTGATCCATTAGAATATTCGGCTCCTGAATCTGAGATTCTATTTACTTTATACCCTAACCCAGCTACCATCATAGTGCATATAAACACAAAACAAAACTTAGGCGGGAGCCTAGTAATATTTAACGCCTTCGGGCAGCAAATACTAGAAAAGCCAATAGTCTCCGAAATAATAGACTGCGATATTGAAAATCTGACTAAGGGTTTTTATATAGTTGAACTTCTTCGTCAAAATGGTAGTTTCGCTGGTAGGCATAAATTAGTGGTTCAATAAATAGGACTAGCCAACTGGTCTATGTTTAGCGAAGGTTATCTTAGATCAATCATTACGTAAGCTTTAACTGAAAGATATTTCAAAAAAAATGTCACCTCATTTATACCCAATAGAGCAAGCAACCACTAGTCCAAGGTTGTAAATTAAGTTTTACTTGTTTTCTGGTTTTTTTCTGGTGCGAGCGTCCGCTCTTGCCATTTAACTTTTAAGGGATCGTGGAAGCAAACAAATAAAAACATTATCTTGCACTATGAGTCGCAAGTATTAAATAATGGGCAATACCAAAATTTACTTTGTTAATTTAATATTATGAATGCTTTATGTGTTGTGAAATAATAACGAAAAGGAGAAGCTTGCACCAGAGGGAGAATTCATCAAATAAAACATTTTTACAGGAATTCTAACTTTTAGATAAAGAGGACAAAATTTATAATATTCAATATCTTTACTTGAAATTACAATAAGAGCCTCAACGGGTTGAGAATATTCAACGCTCAATTACAATACAAAACTGTACAATAGGACAATAAAAAACCTCAGTAATTTGAAGTTCAAGTTGCTGAGGTTTTATTTTGCAGAGAGAGAGGGATTCGAACCCCCGGAACCTTGCAGTTCAACGGTTTTCAAGACCGCCGCATTCGACCGCTCTGCCATCTCTCTTTATATATTTGGAGTGCAAAAGTATAGAAATATTTTATTTCTACAAATGTTTTTAACAATTAAATTAAACAAAAAATATTTTTTTGTTTAATTCTTAGATTAATATCTATTTATATAGTCTACACTTTATAAAAAACCAATGGTAATATTTTTTTATAAAAAACTTAACAGGGTGTATAAATAGTGAAGCTAAAAGAATAACTTTGCAAATTGTAAAACATAACTAAATTATGCCTTCGGCTAAATACATTTTCGTTACAGGTGGCGTCACCTCATCTTTAGGCAAAGGAATTATATCTTCTTCATTAGGCAAATTGCTTCAATCGAGAGGTTATTCCGTTACAATCCAAAAATTTGATCCATATATCAATATTGATCCAGGAACACTTAATCCCTACGAGCATGGCGAATGCTATGTAACCGACGATGGAGCTGAAACAGATTTAGATTTAGGTCATTACGAGCGTTTCTTGAATATCCCAACTACTCAAGCAAACAACATCACTACAGGAAGAATTTATCACAATGTAATTACCAAAGAAAGACAAGGTGCCTTTTTAGGGAAAACTGTTCAAGTAGTTCCTCACATAACTGACGAAATCAAAAGAAACTGTTTACTACTGGGGCAAACAGGAAAATACGATATTGTAATTACGGAAATTGGAGGTTGTGTAGGAGATATAGAGGCACTTCCTTTTTTAGAAGCCGTAAGACAAATGCGTTGGGAACTAGGCCATAACGAAACACTAGTAATTCACCTTACACTTCTCCCCTACCTTAATGCTTCTAAAGAATTAAAAACAAAACCAACACAACATTCGGTAAAACAACTTTCTGAAGCAGGAATTAGCCCTGATATATTAGTTTGTAGAACAGAGCATCCCATCCCTTCGGATATGCGAAAGAAAATAGCTCTATTCTGTAATGTAAATGTAAACTGTGTCATAGAATCTATAGATGCAGAAACCATTTACGACGTCCCACTTCTAATGCGAAAAGAAAAACTAGATGAAAGAGTACTGGGAAAGCTAAAACTAGCTCATAAAACCGAACCAGACATCTCCTCTTGGAAATACTTTCTTGGGAAACTAAAAAATCCAACCAGTGAAGTAACCATTGCTTTAGTTGGAAAATACGTGGAATTGCCAGATGCCTACAAATCTATAGTCGAGTCATTTATTCATGCAGGAGCAATGAATGAATGTAAAGTAAACATACTTTGGGTTCATTCAGAAAAACTCGATAAAGAAAGCATTAACCTTCACTTTGGCACCGTAGATGCTATATTAGTTGCACCTGGTTTTGGCGAAAGAGGCTTCCAAGGGAAGCTTGATGCGGTAAAACATGCAAGAGAGAATAATATCCCATTTTTTGGAATTTGTCTTGGAATGCAATGTGCCGTAGTAGAATTTGCAAGAAATGTACTAAAATTAAAAAATGCTGCTTCTACAGAAATGGATAAATCATCTTCTTATCCAGTTATAGATTTGATGGAATCTCAAAAAGATGTTACTCAAAAAGGGGGAACCATGAGATTAGGTGCTTACCCTTGTAACCTCAAGAAAGGTTCAAAAGCTAACTCTATATATGGTAAAATAAAAATTACTGAAAGACATAGACATAGGTACGAATTCAACAACAAATTTTTAACACAGTTTGAGAAAGCAGGAATGATTGCCTCAGGAATTAACCCTGAAACGAAACTAGTGGAAATTATAGAGATAAAAAACCACCCATACTTTGTTGGTGTTCAGTTTCATCCTGAACTTAAAAGCACAGTACTCAACCCCCACCCTTTATTTGTTGAGTTTGTAAAAGCTGCTATTACCTATTCTAAAAACAAAAAATAAATCACCGAATAATAATTCAATGGAACGCAATCAAATTACAGGAATAATCCTTATTACCCTATTAATGCTTGGGTACTTCATGTATGTAGGAAACAAGACTAGTGAAGAAACTATTGTAAATAAAGACACAACTGCTCTAAATACTACAAAACCTTCTTTATTACAAACCAAAACAAAACCAATAAATTTAGACTCTAGCACAATTAATGAGTACAAGTCTAGCTATGGACAACTTGCTATTGCTACCTCTGGAAAAGAAGAACTAATTACTATTGAAAATAAAAACTTAAAAATAGATTTCTCCAATAAAGGAGGATATGTCAAAAAAGTTTTGCTAAAAAACTATTTCACCTCTAGTAAAACACCACTGTATTTATTTGATGAGAATAATAATCATTTGGAGTTAAATGCCCATATCAATGGAAAACCAAGTAATCTTTACGAACTATTTTATGAACCTAAAATAGAAAAATTCAAAGATTCAACCACCATTACTTTTTCCCTCAACTTAAGTTCAAATCAAAATATAACTCAAACATATACTATTCCAGAAAATGGTTACGGCATCAATTATCGTATTTCTTTTAATGGTTTGGAAAACATCATTGAAAACAAATCAATAGAAATCAATTGGATTCAAGATGTTCCTGGTACAGAAAATGACAATATTCAGAGTAGAGATAGAACCACTATTAACTATTATACTGTTGATGGTAGTTTCAACAACCTCGCTGAAGCTTCGAAATCAACAGAAGAAGAAACACTTCAAGCACTTAAATGGGTAGTTTTTAAACAAAAGTTTTTCAATTCTGGCTTTATAGCTCAAAACAAAATAGAGAAAGCCATAATTACCGCCACTCCTTCAACAGATACATTAAATGTAAAGATGCTACAAGCAAAACTAAACATACCTATTCAAGATTTCTATACTAAGCAAGGTGGACAATTCAAACTATACTTTGGCCCCACCCAAAACGATGCTTTAAAAAATGTTGCCGAAGGTTATGACAAAAATTTGTATTTAGGATATCCAGTAATTAGAGAATTCAATAAATATGTGGTAACACCTTTGTTTGAGTTTCTTCAAAAATTCATTACAAATTATGGCATCATTATCATTATACTTGGAATATTGGTAAAGCTATTGTTATTGCCCTTATCCTTCAAATCTCAAGTTTCAATGGCTAAAATGAGGGTAATGAAGCCAGAGTTGGATGAGCTTAAAACACTCTACCCAGATGATATGCAAAAGCAACAAAGTGAGCAAATGAAACTCTATCAAAAAGTAGGGATAAACCCACTGAGTGGATGCGTTCCTGTATTGCTTTCTATGCCAGTTTTGCTTGCAATGTTTAGTTTTTTTCCTAATGCCATAGAACTTCGTCAACAAGCATTTCTTTGGGCACCAGATTTGTCGACCTATGATGCACCGTTTCATTTGCCTTTTACTATACCCTTTTATGGCTCCCATGTAAGTATTTTCACACTTCTAATGACACTTTCTACACTTGCATTGACCTTTTTTAATAATCAAATGACAACTGCTCAAGGGCCAATGAAATCAGTGTCTTACATAATGCCCGTAGTGTTTATGTTTGTTTTAAACTCATTTCCTGCAGGTTTGAGTTTCTATTACTTAGTAAGCAACATCTTATCTATAGCACAACAAAAAATAATGCAACAATTTGTAGATGAAGATAAAATCAAACATCAACTTGAAGAAAACAGAAAGAAAAATGCTTCAGGTCAAAATACAGGTTCAAAATCGAAGTGGATGCAGAGAGTGGAAGATGCAATGAAGGCAAGAGAAGAACAATTGAAAAATCAAAAGAAAAAATAGAATTTTTATAATAAAGATGAATTTATAATTCAAAATCCTCCCTAAAAAGGAGGATTTTCTTATTTTTACAATTCATTTAATTCAAAAACATTACATTGTATTCATTATTATAATTTTTTAACCTTAATTAGATAAATAAAAATTACTTCTTCATTAAAAATTGTATTAAACTACTATAATAAAAAATCACAGAATGATAAAAAAGTTATTTCTCCTAATAAATTTAATTATACCTATTACAATACTTTTATCATTTCAAGTAAACTCTACTTGCAAAGCAGATGTAAAAAATCAAACCCAATTTGGTAATGATATTTTACAACTATCCATCAATATTTGGCTCGAAGGAGCTTTTGATGGAGAAAAACAAATGAATACAGAACTCAACAAAAAAAGAATTCTCGAACAATTTGAATATAATATTCTAAGACCTAGAGTAATAATTGGCAACATTACAATACCACAAATGCTTCCTGGATATAGAGTTCCATCAGGAGCAGTAGACATCATTAAAATTATGCTAAGAAGCCAAACAATTCCCTACAAAGTGGTAGATTCTACATTAGCTTGGGTAATGAATAATGGAACGATAAGAGACTACTCAACAGGGCTTAATAATTTTGCTATTTTCGACAATAGTAATGCTGGAACCTATTTTGTAGAAATACGCCATAAAAATCACCTTCCGATAATCTCCAATACAGCCTATAGCTTTGAAAACAAAAGAACCATAGGAATAGATTTTAGTAATCCTAAAATAATTAGAGGAAGAGATAATTCATATAAAACAACAAAGACCAATCAATTGATAGCAATGATGGTGGCAGGTGATGTTTTCAAAAACTCATCTCTAAAAGAAACAAATGCTCATGATGTATTTCTGATGAACAAAATTCTTAATGAGGGCGAATTTACTAACCTTGAATACCATATAGGAGATGTAAACCTTGATGGAAGCATCAATGAAACTGATAAAAAAATTGTAGATTTTAATAGCTCGAAATTATACTTCTTTCCAATTCCTATGGAATAATAGAACTCACAAAAAAACGAATACTTACTTTAGCAATTTATATATAATTAGCTAACCTTATTTACTTTATGAAATTAAAAACAAGAAAATTATTTTTATTATTAACGATTGGCATATCGAGTCTTTTTTTATCGTTTACCAATATTGATAATAAAAATTCAACTACAACTAAGCTATCAAAACAACCCTTCTCAATTGCAAAAAACAATGCTACTCCTATATGCAGCCTTACTGTAAGAGCAACATATAGAAACGATTCCCTTTATTTACAATACTTTATTCGCAAGCAAATTGCTGCTACATTCCAGCTAGGAAATGCCAACTTAATCATAAGTCTTGACCCAGAGTACTTTGATATATCTAAATCAAAAATCAAAAAAAGAAGTGCTTGGGATGCACTCTACAACCCCAGCCTTTATAGACCTTTGCAATTGTCTTTCAACAATACTTCCAAAATTCTTAGTCTAAATATAGAACATACTTCTACAACAAATCTTGGTATTTCGCCACCTAATCAGGATTCAATGATTGCAGAAGTGGCTGTACCAGTAATAAAATGTATAGAAAATTATCCTATCAATTGGAATAAAAATTCCCCTCAAGGAGAAATTCTAAACACTTTAGGAACTAGTATATATTCTGAAACCTTCTTTCAAGATGGCGGAACTGTAAATGCTTGCCCCTGCGATGCTTCGTTTACAGGCTTAGGAAATAGCTATTGCACGTCAAGCTTCTTGTCAAAATTAACCCCTAAAATCAATGGAGGAGTTTTTTCGGGTGCTGGTGTAAATTTTAGTAATGGAATATGGTACTTCAAAGCATTTGATGCAGGTCCAGGGACTCATACCATTAAATATATTTTACCCTGCGGAGATACTGCTTCTAAAACAATTTCAGTAGAAGCTGCACCTTGTCAATCTTTAGGAGGGCAAGACATCACAGGTGGCTTTGCATTCGTAACTCAACCAAGAGGGCTATTTACCGATTGCAACGGTGAAATTTACGCTACTAGCCAACTAGACCAAACAGTATATAAAATTGATAGCTTTGGAGTAAAAGAAGTGATTGCTGGAGTAAATGGAATAGCTGGCTACATTGATGGGCCAAGCAATACTGCACTTTTCAACTTTCCCACAGGAGTAATAAAAAGCAGCATCAATGGCAATATCTATGTGGTTGATGGAAGAAATCAAGTAATTAGAGAAATCAATACTACTACGAACCAAGTAACAACCATAGCTGGAAGTTTCAATTCAGATTATGGAACAAGCAACGACGATGGAATAGGAGCTTCTGCAAAATTTTCAACTCAAGGTATAGGGATAACCTTTAACAAAACCCAAGATACGCTCTATGTTACAGAAAGTAGTAATGGTTTAAGTAGTGGACAACTAGGGCAGCTCTATAAATTTATTTTTAGAGTAAGACAAATAAGCCTAATCACCAAAGAAGTAAAAACTATTGCAGGTGGAGCTTATGCTTTAGCCCCAAGTCCATCTAGTGATACCGACAAACCCATTGGCACTAACACCATATTCAGAGGACTAGGCCATCTTAGTGCAGATAACAATTACCTTTATGTAGCAGACCAAACAGCAAGAAAAATTAGAAAGATTAATCTAATTGCCCCACATGCAGTAACAACTATAGCTGGGCCTTCAGGCTTTTCATCTCCAATATCTGCATCTGTATCTGGAAACGGGATTGTATATAGTGCAGATCAAAACGAGTGTACTATTAAAGAAGTCTCTCAATTCCCCACCACATCAATAAAAATTGTAGCAGGATCTGCAAACGAATGCTATGACAGCGACACCACTTTTCAAACACCCAATGCAACTTCTGTATTTGTTAAAGGATTTATAGATGTAGCAGATTTTGGTTCTGGAAAAATTAAGAGGGTTGGAATAAAAGATTACGGTAGTCTTCCATTTAAAGGAACTAGTAAAAAATACTGTTATAATGGGGTTACTGATACCTTAAACTACATTCTTGGTAGCTATTCTGGTAATGGTATATCAAAAGTAAATAATTTGTGGATATTCAACCCTGTAGTAGCTGGAATTGGTAAACATGTGATTACCTACTCATTTGATTTAAATACTTGCAATGCCTCATTTACTGATACTTTTATTGTATTCCCTAAACCAAAACCGTTCAAAGGAATCAATAAAACAATTTGCGATAATGAGCTTGGAAAATTCCAATTAGATGCTGGCCCTGGCCAATCTTATCAATGGTTCAGAAACCTTCCTAATCAAATCATTAACGGACAAAACAAAAGGTTGCTTACAATTAGTACTACAGGAATATACAGCGTAAGCATTAGAGATACAATGGGATGTATAGGAGGAGACACAATTACCCTGAACTCTATTGCTGCTTCTAAAGTTAGCCTTGGTCCAGATATCAATCTTTGTGCAGGTTTCAAAACACCGCTTTCATTTACACCAAATAGTGGAATTCAATCTATATTGTGGTATAATGGCACAAGCAATCTAACTGATACGGCTTTTGGGGGTGGAATTTATCATGTAACTATTAAAGACGCAAATGGATGCTTTAGCACTGACTCCCTAAATGTTATTTCAAGCCTTCCCCCTACTCCTTTGATTAGTTCGGTTCCTGAAGAAAAATGTGTTGCATTTGTCAAAACCAAAACTACCTTTCAAAGAGAAAACACTTTCTTAACACCACAACTACAAGGAATGGTAATAGATTCTAAAGGGAATACTTTTATTACAGACTTTGAAAACAACCTAATAAGAAGAATAAATAAAAGCGGAACTCAATCTATCTATGCAGGACAAGGCACAGATCCCTTTGGAAACTCATTGGCAAATGTACGTATCAGAAAGCCCTATGGTATAACTATAGATAGAAACGACAACTTATATATTACAGAAGTTACAGAAAATATAGTTAGAAAAATCACCCCCACTGGTGTAGTTTCTATTTACGCTGGAGTTTATGGAAACACCAATGGCTATAATGGCGATGGAAAAAAAGACACTATCATTCTTTCTCAACCAACTGCAATAGATATAGACGAAACTGGAAATATATATATAACAGAATTCCAAAGTCATATCATCAGAAAAATTACTCCGTTAGGATTCACCCAAACAATTGGAATACCTAATAATACAGGAGACCAAGTAGGTAATTTTAATGAAGCAAAATTCAACCGTCCACAAGCCTTAACGATTGATAAAGCAGGATTTATCTATGTTGCTGATTTTAATGAGAACATCAAAAAAATCAATCCATTCAATAAAAAGGTAACCCAATATACCCAATTACCCTCAACGGTTTCCGCTAATGTTAAAGGAATTGCAATAGACAATCTAAAGAGAATGTATATTACAATGAATACAAATTATACTATCTATTACGTAGATCCTAGAGATAGCTCTACAGTGTATTATGCTGGTATTCCCAACTCTGGTGGCACTAACGATGGCTTGATGACCAATGCTCGTTTTCAAGATTTACAAGGTCTTTATCTCAATGAAAGAGGTGGTGCACTTTATGCTGTAGATAAAAATTCTGTAAGAATCATTACGGATTCTTGCGGAGTTACAATATGTGAGGGATATTTAGCTACGCTAACTGCAAATCCTCATCCTAGTTATGAATGGAACAATAACCCTGCTCAAAATACTAGATCTATATCTGTTGGGACAGCTGGAAGATATTTTGTAAAAGTAGGAAATAGCGTAGGTTGTACCTTCTATGATACAATTAATGTATCAGTAATACCCAAACCTAATATTACTGTTTCAAAAGACACCACAATTTGTGAGGGGGATACCATTCAAATTTCAGCATTGGTAAACCCTATAAATCCAAACGATACAATTCAGTGGTTTAAAAATGGTAACTTAATAAAGCAAACTATAGGCATAGCTACTAACACTATTAAAGCTAATTCAGGAACATATACAGCTGTTGTAAGAACAGGAAAATTATGTCTTTACTCTCTAAGCACTAATGTCAATAATACCAAACCAATTCTTAATGCTTTTGCATCGCCCGATACAGTCTGCCAAGGTCAAGCGGTTCAACTTCAAGTAGCAGTAACCAATGCAAGACCACCATTAAAATACCTTTGGACAGGCGAAGTAATTACTAACAATACCAGTGCAACACCTAGTGCTAATCCTCTAAATGCAGGACAGAATAACTACATAGTAAAAGTAACTGATGCAGATGGATGTATTAATAGCGACACCGCATTGCTTTTTGTAAAACCAAGACCCAATATTACTACTTTAAAAGATACCAATGTTTGCTTGGGAAGTACCATAGTATTATTCACTACAGTGAGTGGAGGAAAACTTCCTTATAGAAGTCTTTTCTGGATACCAACTACAGGACTTAGCGACCCTAATTCCCTAAGTCCATCTATTACTCCTACCGATTCTGTTGTTTATCAAATAAGTGTAACTGATAGTGATAATTGTACCTCAAGAGACGAAATAAAAATAGGAGTAATTAAATTTGAAGTAAGCCCTGCAACAACTGATTCCGACACTATTTGTCCTTCATCAAAAGCACAGTTGAATGTAACTGCTTCAAAAGGCTCAGGAAATTATAGCTATAATTGGTCTCCAGCAAATGGATTATCTGCAACAAATATTAGAAACCCTATAGCTCAACCAAGTGCTTCTACAGAATATTCTGTAGTTGTAAAAGACAATGTGTTTTTCTGCGAAGCTACCAGAACAGTGAAAGTCAATGCAATCAATCTTAGTGTAGAACTTGGTAACAATATCAACAATTGTGTGAACGATGCTAACATAAACTTGCTCACTAATGTGACTGGAGGCACAAAACCCTACCTATATATCTGGAGCCCTAATACTGGTCTAAGCAATAGCTCTATTCCTAATCCAGAAATAAGCTTTACTAAAGTCGAAAACCGAAAATACATGCTTTCTGTTACAGACGCAAGCGGATGTACACAGAAAGATTCAATCGAAATTTCCACAAATGACTTACCTATCATCTCTAAGCTTAAAGATACACTTGTATGCAATGGAAGCACTTTTAGTTTAAGTACTTCACTAATCACAGGAAGCTCACCAATAACTTATACTTGGAGAAACAAACTAAATAATCAATCTACTACTGGTAATCCAATCGATATTCTCCTAAGAGACAGTGTTACTTATTTTGTAAATGCTATTGATGCCAACGGATGCAGAAGCAAAACCGATAGTATAAATATTGGTGTTATTAAAATCAATACAAGTATTGACGCAAGCCCCAGTTTTGTGTGTCCCAATAACCCAATTCAACTTCAATCTACTGTAAAAGGTGGTATTGGAAAAATCGTTTATTTATGGTCTCCTGTGAAGAATGTAAATGACATATCAATTCCCACACCTATTGGTTTGATAGATAAAACTACATATTTTAAACTTAAAGTTACAGATGAACTTGGTTGCTCAGCCGAAGACTCTACATTGACTACATTTAGCAGCTTAGAAGTAAATACTGGAAATAACCTATTGGGCTGTATCAGCAACCCTGTCAAACTTGGAGCTACATTGGTTGGTGGAACAGAACCTTATCAATCTATAGAATGGACTCCAAGTATCGGCTTAAACAATAGCACTGTCCTAAATCCAACTTTCACACCGACTACAAATGGTAAATTTGAATTAGTGATTACTGCTATTGACAAAATTGGATGTAGCGATAAAGATACCATTGTTATAGAAATAAACCCTGCACCTATTGCAAACGCAGGAAATGACAATGCTTATTGTTTTGGCAATGAAGCTACAATTGGCGGTTCACCAACTGCCACAGGAGGTTCAGGTGTACCTTATACCTTCACTTGGCAAAATAACGACAATGAAATTATAAGCACAAATGAAAGCAATCCTAAAGTGAAAGTAACAAAGAACAGTTCTTACATAGTTACCATAACTGATGCAGCCCAATGTTCAGACTCTGATACCATCAACATCACCTCATTAACATTGCCTAGTATAGCTATTGTAAAAAACAAAGATGCTGTATGTGTTGGCGATAGTCTTAACTTAAGTATTAATTCTAATAGCAATAACTTAATTTATTCATGGAAAAACCTGCAAAACAATGCTGTAATTTCTTCTTCTTCAAATCTCAATGTTAAAGAAAATGGTAGTTTCAGAGCTATCATTACAGATGTAAATAACCAATGTTCAGATTCTTCTGAAACAAATATTTCCTTTACTAACCCACCAAGCAACCTGAGAATTGAAGAGCTTTCCGCACTTTGTATAAACACACCAATTAATCTAATCGCGAGTGCTCAAGGCGATGAACTATCCTATAAATGGACTACAATAAACGGTTTTGGGAAATTTAGTAACACGCTACTTCCAAATACCAACTACCTTCCCAATGAGACTCTAGACCCTATTAATCCTAATGCTATCACCATTAAACTAATGGTATCGAATCTTTGCAGAACAGATTCAATTACCAAAAATATATTCATTAACCCAGTTACCAAAGCAAGTTTTAAGACTTCTGTTAAAGAAAGTTTAGCTGGAGATCCAATAAGTTTTATCAATATTACCGACACCATAAATAAAGGTGTACTGAAATATCAATGGATTTTTGGAGATGGTACCACTACGAATTCTTTCAACTCCACACATATCTATAACAATGCCGGAGGATATGAAGTATTGCTAACTGTCCGAAACAGTGCTAACTGTATCGATACTGCTAATATGATGATAGAAATCATAAACTCTCAAATACTATATATCCCAAATGCATTTTCTCCATCTGCTGATAACTTTGAAAATAGAACCTCAAAAATTTATGGAAGTGCATTATTAAAAGACAACTTTGAGTGGAATATTTACAATAGATGGGGTGAAGTAATTTTCAATACAAACAACATTATAGATGCTCAAAGTAAAGGATGGAACGGTACATTTAAAAACACTGGCGAAGAGTTGCCCAAAGGAGTTTATACCTATACATTGAAAGCAAAACTAAACGATGGTAAGATGATAGAAAAAACAGGTACCATTTCACTTATTAGATAAATCAATAAATGTCTCAATTCTATTTAGAAACTATTTCTAAAAAAATGAATACTACTAAAAAATATTTACTTTTTATACTCATCATAATTGTCTTCATCAATAATTCTAAGGCACAAGATGCAAGTTTTTCTCAATATTACTCTTCCTCATTGTACCTAAACCCTGCTATGGCAGGTATGGAACCTACTGTTGCATTTCTATCTAATTATAGACAACAATGGAGAAGCATTGTAATGCCCTACATAACCAGTCAGGTTTCAATTATCCATCCAATTACCAATCCAACAGGCGGACGTAACCTTCATATTGGAGGAGTGGGTTTATCATTATTGAATGACTTAGCAGGTGATGGTAATTTTAAAACCAATGGAGTAAACGCAAACGGTGCTTACAACCTATATTTTACTCAAGAAGAAAATCAAATACTTACTTTTGGCTTACAAGTTGGAGTCATTCAAAAAAGAATTGATTACAGCAATCTTCAGTGGGGAGAGCAGTACAATCCTTATATCGGGTTTGATGCTACCATTAACCCTGAAGTTGGGGTAAATTCAGGAACAACCTATGCAGATATTGGAGCTGGTGTTATCTATAACTATGTTGGCTTCAAAAAAGCTATAAACCCAGTAACAGGGTTTGTAGGGTTCTCTGCTTATCATCTAAATGCTCCTAATGAATCTTTTTATACCAGCATGGTTGCAAAACTTCCAAGACTATACAAAGCACACGGAGGAATTAATATATTAATAGGCGATAAATTCAAAATATCTCCCAATGTCCTTTTTATGTATCAAGGAGGAAGAATGTTATTCAATTCAGGTTTATATGCCACATTCAATCTTTATGAGAAAGATGAAAATATAAAAACACTTTTGCCCTCTGAATTAATATTTGGTGTATGGCATAGACTTAAAGATTCATTTATATTCTCAGTGGGAGTGAATAACGAAACCTATACATTTGCGATGAGTTATGACGTAAATTCTTCCAACATGAGATCCTACACCCAAGGAAGAGGTGCATTTGAGGTTTCCTTGAGTCTAAGAAAAGCAAGAGACAAAAGATTTAAAAGATTTAACACTCCAAGAATTTAAATCCTTCTTTCAATGTCTAAACAAAATTTTTCGATATTTAATGATTACTTCAGTTTTAAATCTTTGAGCCCTTCATGTATTTAATGAAAACAAAAATAGCATCAAAAAGAATATTCAAGCAAATACTACAATTTTGTATTTGGACTTCTCTTACCTCCACAGCAATCTTTGCACAAGATCTAGAAATGAACAAAGATGACTTAAAAGGTAAGCCAACTAATATGAAAAAAAAAGAACGACATGAAGTAGAGTTGGCTGACAGATATTATGAAAACTACGAATACTTTTTAGCAGCAAAAGAATACGAAAAAGTATATCAATTCGACGCTGCAAATCATTATGCACTTTTTAGATTGGCAGAATCGTATAGAATGTATTTCGATTACGATAAAGCAGAGAATGCATACAAAAAGGCTACAGAGAAGGCCTATGCCGAAATACCAATTTCTAAATTTTGGTATGCCATGATGCTAAAATTAAATGGAAAGTATGTAGAAGCCAAAACACAATTCAAAGAGTTCTTGACAGAATTCAAAGGTAATAAACCAGAAGAAAAAGCCTTCTACAATAAAGCACTATTAGAAGAAGAAGGATGTGAACTTGCACTTACAGAAATGAAAAAGCCGCAGCGCAATTTTCTATTTGAAAACTTGCCAGCACCCATTAATACTGCTAATTCAGAATATTCTCCTACCATATTTGAAGGCGACTCTTCTATTATACTTTCCTCTGCCAGAGAAGAAGCTACTGGAGATAAAGAATATGGGGGTTTGGGAGGAAAATTTAGCGACAACTTTAGGTTTAAGAGAACGGATACCGCATGGGTAAAGAACAATGCAGAAGATAATTTCAAAATAATCAATACAAAATTCAATGAAGGAGCAGGTTCATTTACTGCAGATAAAAAGAAATTTTATTTTACAAGATGTGCAGAACCTATAAAATCATCAGGAGGTACAGAGTTTCAATGTAGCATATTCCTTTCCAAATTTGAAGATGGGAAATGGACAGAACCTGAAAAATTAAATCCTAATATCAATGCTCCTGAAGAATGGAATGCTCAACCCTCTGTTTCCCCCAAAGGAGATACCTTATTTTTCGTTTCCAAAAGACCTGGTGGAGAAGGGCTTCATGATATATGGTATTCTACTTGCCCAGCCGCCAATGAAGAATGGGGTCCCGCAACAAACATGGGAAAAGCCATCAACACATCTGGTATAGACATGTCTCCAAGCTACTACTCTAAAGAAAGTACATTATTCTTTGCCTCCAACGGAATGAAAGGGTTTGGTGGACTAGATATCTACAAAGCACAAGGCAAGAATTTTTCAGAAGTAAGCACTGCTGGATTACCATTCAACTCCAATAGAGATGATTTCTACTTTACTCTTGGAAACAAAAAAGGATTCTTAGCCTCCAATCGTCAAGGTGGGCATGGAAATGATGATATCTACATCTTTAATATCGAAGGTCTAGAAGCTGTTATAGCTATAATAGATGCTGACTCTCTCAAAAAAGTAAAAAGTATATCTGTAGAAGGTAGATTAACCAATGATGATACCAAGCTCCCCGCCGAAGATGTAGAAATTCTTTTAAAAGACAAAAATGATGTAACGCTCAAAAAAACGACAACAGACGAAAAAGGTAACTTCAGATACGAAAATCTGCCTGCAGATCAAGACTACAAAATTACTCTTAATGACAAAGATAGAAGCCTTACTTCTGATGTTCGCTATGTAAGCGATAACCTAAAAATAAAAGGCTCAGAAAAAGAAGCCACAAAAACATTATTCGATGGTGTATTTTTTGATTTTAACAGTTTTTCCCTAAGACCAGAAGCAAAGAAGACACTTGATGAACTAGCTACCTATTACAAGAAAAATCCTGAAATTCAGATTGAACTTGATGCCAATACTGACGATGTTGGCTCAGAAGATTATAATAAAATTTTATCACAAAATCGAGGGCAGGAAGCTTTCGCCTACCTCATTACCAAAGGAGTTAAGAAAAGTGCATTAGTTGTTAACGCCTTTGGTAAAGGGAAACCCCTAGTACCCAATAAAAATGATATTGCTAGACAAATCAATAGAAGAGTTGAATTTTCCATCATTGGGGGTTCTGGATATAAAGCTCAAACTATGACCTATGTCATAGAACCCAAAACAGACATTTATTCTGTTGCTAAAAAATTCAATATGAGTGTTGAAGAATTGAAAAAATTAAACAACCTCAATAATGACGAATTACAAGCTTTCAGACCACTAAGAGTTCGAAGAATAGGCGACGAATCTTTAATTGCACCTGTTACCCTAGGAATGCTAGATGATGAGAAATTAATTGATGAAAATAAACCAAAAGGAAGCGGTGCTTTTGATATCAACACTGCACTTCAGCATGGAAAAGAACTCAACGAGGGGGAAGAATTTTATATCGTAGAGCCTGGTAATACGCTATTCTCAATAGCTAAACTTAATGGAACAACTCCAGAATCAATAATCGCACTAAATAAGCTAAAAGGTAACCAAATAAGTGTAGGTCAAAAGTTGAGAATAAGAAATAGTGATAACTCTACTAAGAACAACAAACCTGCCAAGAAAGCAACAGATAACAAATCAATTTCTGACAATCAATATATTGTTAAAGAAGGAGACACCATGTACTCAATTGCTAAAAAATTTGGATTAACCTTAGAGGAGTTAATGAAAATAAATAATCTAGACAATTACAGCGTTTTCGAAAGTATGGTACTAAAGGTAAAAAAAGAAAAATAAAATTAATAATTTCCACTAAGCCTTCACTAATATCAAATTATTATATAATCAAATCCACCTTCGCTTTCTAAAGAAATATAACATTCCTAGAGAAATAAGGCAACAAATTCCAATGACCATATAATAGCCATATTGCCACTTAAGCTCAGGAATATATTCAAAATTCATTCCATAAAGCCCAACAACAAAACTCAATGGCATAAATATGGTAGAGATGATAGTCAGTACCTTCATTACAGAATTCAGTCGATTACTTATCGACGATAAATAAATATCTAATAATCCAGCCAACAACTCCCTATAAGACTCTATGGTTTCAATTACCTGAACAGTATGATCATAAACATCTTTGATATAAAGCACAGTAGCATCCTGAACCAAATCTGAATCTAAACGTTCTAATTTAGCTATTACCTCCCTTAACGGCCATACAGACTTTCTTAAATAAACCAATTCTCGTTTAAGCGCATAAAGCCTTCTCAAGGTTTGGCTAGTAGGATCCGTAATCAAATTACTTTCTATTTCTTCTACCTTCTCTCCTATTTTTTCAATAATATTAAAATAATTATCGACCACCATATCAATCAAACTATAGAGCAAATAATCTGCACCCATTTTTCTGATTTTACCTTTTGAACCTCTTAGCTTTTCTCTTATAGAATTAAATACATCGCCCTCTTTATCTGACTCTTGAATGGAAACCAAATAATTTTTTCCTAAAATAAGGCTTAACTGTTCTGTTTCAATAGTGTTTGTTGCTTCATCGTAACTCAACATTTTAATTACAATAAATATTTGGTCTTCATAGTCGTCCAACTTTGGTCGTTGATCTACAGAAAATATATCCTCTATAGTCAATGGATGAAGTCTGAATTTTTTGGATAAGCTCTCAATTATTTCAACATGCTTATTGCTCTCTATGTTTATCCAAAGATTACCTTGAAGTTCTTTGTACAGTAGGCAATCCTCTAATTCTGTAAATTTTTTTTCCTCAAAAATACTTTCACTATAAAAAATAACTTGATGCTCTAGCTTTAATTCAGATTCTGTCATATACATCAAATATTATTTGAGAAATAAAAGATTGCTAAGTTCTAAAATTTTAGGTAACCATATTAACCTTTAAATTTTGAACGGTCAAAATCGCAACGTTCGCTGCCTAATTTATGCAATTCTTTCTCTATTGCTAAATTAGTTTTCTGATTATCTAATTCGGTTTTATAATTTTGTTTCAATTCTTTACGTTTTATAGCTTCCAAAAACCTACGGATATCCTCTCTGTTTTCTAAAAATAAGCCTGGGACTTCTTTTGGTTTATTATCATCACCTTTTGCAACCATTGTAAAATAAGAAGTGTTGGTATGCTTTACAGTTGCATTTGCCACATCTTCGGCTATCACCTTAATACCTACTAATAATGAAGAACGACCTACGTAATTAATTGAAGCATGCAAAGAAACTAAATCTCCAACTTCTACAGGTTGAAGAAAATCTACAGTATCCACTGATACCGTAACACAATAACCACCTGCATGTTTAGATGCACATACATATGCCACCTTATCCATAAGCGATAAAAGTATGCCACCATGAATCTTACCTCCAAAATTAGCATAAGCAGGTATCATTAATTCTGTAATAGTAGTTTTTGAATAAGCTACAGACCTATACTCCATGGCGATATTATTAAAATTTCAATCAAGCGTTATAACATTCTTTTTTCTATTTCAAGTTTAATATCGTCTAAACTATTAAATAATTGAGAGAAATTATTAATAGCAAAATACCGCTCCTGGAACTTACCTTTTGAATAAGGAGTTTCTAATATTTTGGCAATATTAAAGTCATATTTAGGCACTCCTGCACTTAGTGCATAAATTGTCTCTGCCCTAGAAGAAAGCATATGTGCACCATATATCTTTAGGTTATTATCAGAGGCTTTTAACCCAAATTGTATCGTGTGCCAATACATTTTTTTTAAATAAGAAATCACCTTTTGATTGCCCAAATTTTCTTGAGCCATTTTTCCCAAACCTCTTAAATAATTAGAATAATGAGGTTTAGTCAATAAAGGAGTATGCCCCATTACATCATGAAAAATATCATAAGTATCTATTTCCGATTCCATGTCTGCTTCGCTTCTAATCCAAGTTCTGCATGGATACCTATTATCTGCTAACATTCCAATAAATACATCATCTTCTACCATTTCTTCTAATGGAATTATTTCCCAGTCAGTAAAAGTGCTTATTCTTTTGTTTATTTCATCAAAATCAGGGACATGGTCTGCTGGAAAACCCATCTTTTTCAAGCCCTCTAGCACCGCTTGATCAGCAACTTCTGGCAACATCAACATCATTCTGCTGAAAAGCGACGTCCATATTTTATGATCTTGTTCGGTATAATTACTATAAATTTGCTTTGTCATTTTTTAATTAGGTTTTTGAAATAAAGATAATCAAGGAATATCCTTAAAGTTAATTTTTAGATTTAGTTTTATAAAAGTTTTTTAAAAAATATTTATCCAACAATATATATTTACAGACTTCTCCGAAATAAATTTTTCCAAAACAAACCTTTTTTAAAAATTAAGGTATTAGAATTTAATATATTTAAATAATAAAAATCACTTCTGATACCAATAATCAATTCATGAAAGTTCGCAATTATTATTTTACAGAATCTATACTAACTTTTATTTTCGTAATAAGCTCCATTGGCTTATTATCTAAAATTCCACTTGGCGATTTTTTCAACCCAGTGTCAAAGATGTTTGGAGACTTTCAATTATCAGATGTGGTATTTTCTCATATTCGTGAAAATAAAAATGCCAACGAAAAAATAGTATTGGTCAATATTGGAGACCTCAGTAGAGGTGGAATAGCAGAGCAAATCAATATACTCAGAAAACATAACCCCAAAGTAATAGGAATAGATGCTTTCTTTAGAAAACCAAGACATTCCTCTGACCCAGAGGAAGACAAAGTTTTGGTTCAAGAAGATTCTATGCTAGTAGATGCGTTTAGCAGAACCCAAAATTTAATCATAGTTAGCGAACTTATCGAAGATCAAAATACAAGTAAAATTGAAACCCTAAAAATGTCTCATCCTATGTTTGTTCAACATGCCTATACTGGTTTTGCAGATATGATTTCAGAGGGAAGAGATGTGTTCAAGACAGCAAGAGAATGTATTCCTAAAGAGAAAATTGGAGATTCTATAGTTTTATCATTTCCTACTTTTATTGCCAAACTATATGATGAAAAAGCAGTTGAAAAATATTTAAATAGGGACAACGAAATAGAAATTATCAACTTCGAAGGAAATATCGATACTAGAACTGAAGGTGTATCTGGAAATTCAAAAACTACCTTCTTTGCACTTGATGCTGAGCAAGTTTTAAACGAACAGTTTGAGCCAGAAATCATCAAGGACAAAATCATTCTTATGGGTTACATGGGGTCTAGCTTTACACAATCTAGCTGGACAGATAAATTTTTTACACCACTCAATGCCAATTATGTAGGGAAAACATATCCAGACATGTACGGAGTAGTTGTCCATGCTAATGTAGTATCTATGATACTTAGAGGTGAGTTTATAGATGAGATGAATCCCACTTTAAATCTAAGTATTTCACTCGTTTTAATTTTCTTTTTTATTTGGTTTCTTACCTTTTGCTTTTATGTGTTAAAAGACTGGTATGACGGTGGTTCTAATATCGTAACCCTAATTTTGGTTTGTTTCCTAATGTTTTTAAATATTGAGATATTCAACAAGTACAATTTTAAAATAGATTTATCTTATTTGATGGTAGCCACATTCCTAAGTGGAAATCTAGTTGAAATTTATCAAGGAGTAATTAAAATGGGATACATTACAATTAAAGAAAAAATTGTAACTTGGAATAACAAAAAATTAAAATCGACAGAACAATTATAAAAACTAAAACAAGAAAACATGAAAAACATCATCTTCAGTTTCGGTCTTTTAATATCCTTATTATCTGGAGCATCTGCCCAAGAAGAGATATTCAAAGTATTGGCCTCCAAAGGAACAAATAAAGTTATGACAAATGGTAGCACAGAAGCAAAACCCCTTTTGATTGGTAAAAAACTTTTCAAAGGTGATAAATTAGTTTTATCCGAAGGATGCTATCTTGGCTTAGCACATAAATCTGGAAAAACAATAGAGCTTAAAAAATCTGGAACTTACGAAGTATCAAAACTAGGCTCGGAAGTAATGGCTCAAAACGCCACACTAGGAAAGAAATATTTAGACTACGTAGTTAGCGAAATGACTGCCCAAGACGAAGATATGGCAAAAAATAGACATAAATACATGGCTGTTACCGGTTCGGTGGAAAGAGGCTTAGAAAGCATTAAGCTTATCGCTCCAGCTAATAATATAAAAAGCTTTGTTATCACAGCTCCAACTACTGTTCGCTGGAACAAACTCTTTGATGTCTCCACTTATGAAGTAAAAATTATGAATCTTTTTGATGAATTAATTTACTCTACATCTACTAGTGATACTATGACAACCATCGATTTAAGCACTTTAAATAAAAGCAATGTAAACGAAGTGCAAGTACTAAAAGTATGTTCTAAAAATAACAACGAAATCAAATCTACAGATTTAGCACTTAACTATATTGGTGGGGATAAAGGCTTAAAAATTAAGAAAGACATCCAAGAGCTAAAAAAAGAGATGCCAGAAGAATCGGCATTAAACCAACTGGTACTTGCCTCTTTTTATGAAGAAAATAAAATGTATCTAGATGCAATGGAGGCATATATGAATGCAATGAAAATTCAGCCCGAAGTAGATGACTATAAAGTACTCTATGGAAAATTTTTATTAAGAACTGGAATCGGAAATAAATAAAACTAAAAAGAAGGGAGATAAAGAAATCTCCCTTCTTTTTTTGATGTCATATTACTTTTTTATACTTCAAAGCAATGAATAACAAAAAAATCTCCCTTCTCTTGCTATTTTTTCTTTTCCTAGTTGCTGGACTTCATCTTATTACTTTTTATGAAATAGCAGTAATACCTAAATATTTTTTACTAAGCTCAAGGATAGCTACCTATATATTTATTGTTTATTATGGCATTCAGAAAAAATCATTAACTACTTGGATTTTCATTAGTATGATTTTAGGAGCAGAATTTGGCTACACTTTTCCAGAAATTGCCTCAAACTTAAAAATACTTAGCAAAATTTTTCTGCGACTTATAAAATCCATAATTGCCCCATTATTGATAGCTACATTAAGTGTCGGGATTGCAGCTCAATCAGATACAAAGCAACTAGGTAGAATGGCTTGGAAAGCCCTATTGTATTTTGAAGTAGTTACCACTATAGCACTTGTAATAGGAATATTTGCAATAAATATGAGTCAAGCTGGTGTAGGGATAAACTTTCCTAAAGATCCTCATGAAGAACAAATATCAGTTACCGAACAGAAGTGGCAGGACATTATCCTTCATGTGTTTCCAGAGAATATTGCCAAATCTATTGCTGAAGGTCAAATACTTCAAGTTGTGGTGTTTAGTATTCTATTCGGAATAGGACTTTCTCTCATTGATGAAAACCACAGAAAACCTTTAACCAATGTCTTAGAGGGTATAGGAGAAACAATGTTCAAATATACAAGTATAATCATGTATTTTGCTCCTGTCGCCGTATTTGGAGCTATTGCTTACACGGTAAGCCACATGGGGCTTGGGATATTAATCAATCTAATGAATTTATTACTTACCCTCTATTTTGCACTTTTTGCTTTAATATTATTAGTTTTTTTACCTATCGCACTAATTATAAAATTACCCATTCGGAAGTTTATAACAGCAGTAAGCGAACCAGTATCTATCGCCTTTGCTACCACAACATCTGAGGCAGCATTACCCAAAGCCATGTCTGCAATGGAATCATTGGGTGTCCCAAGAAAGGTAGTGGCATTTATAATGCCTATGGGATATAGTTTTAATCTCGATGGCTCTACCTTATACCTATCGTTGGCTTCAATATTTGTAGCTCAGGCAGCAGGTATACATATGAGTTGGGAAAAGCAATTCACCATGGTATTGCTTTTGATGCTCACAAGCAAAGGGGTTGCAGGAGTTCCAAGAGCAACACTTGTAGTAATTGTCGCAACAGCTGCGAGCTTTGGTTTGCCACTTGAACCTATCTTTATTATTTTAGGTATAGATGAACTTATGGATATGGGAAGGAGTGCAGTAAATGTTCTAGGGAATTGCCTAGCTACCTATGCAATAGGTAGTTGGGAAGGAGCAGTAGAGAAAAAATAATTTGGCGTGGTTGTTGTTATTTAATTGTTAATACTTCGACAAAATAAATATCAGAATTCAAAAAACAACTTAAATTTTAAATCTCTAAAAAATTATAAATTTGTTTGTTATATTCATGTTTTAATTAGAAAATATTATCGAATGATGAAAATTAAACTTTTATTCTTAATCCTTTTTACATCAATTGTAAACCAAATTACAATAGCTCAAACTATTAATGGTGATACACTTATCACAAAATCTGGTTTAAAATACATTCCTATTAAAAGAGGAGATGGCCCTAGACCTTGGCCTGGGCAAAAGGTAAGCATTTTCTACTCTGTTCGTTTCGTCAATGCAAAAAAAATATTTGATTCTAATAAAGGAGAAGATCCATTTAAATTCAAATTAGGTAAAGGCGAAGTTATTCCGGGCTTAGACGAAGGAATATATTTAATGCACACCAATGGAAAAATGAAATTTATAATACCATCCCAATTAGCATATGGAAAAATGGGGAAACCTAATCCAGAAGGAAGTCCAAGATATCTTGTTCCTCCAAATACTGATTTAATCTATGAAGTAGAATTAGTAGATATTCATTAAAAAATAAAATCAATTTTTCATAAAAAAAGCGACGTAATTTATGTCGCTTTTTTTATGAAAAATGACCAATAGTATTTTCTAATATTTGGAAAGATTCCCAAACTGATTGCTCAATCAATTCTAGATTTAAAGATTGAACATCCACTTCTATTCCATTTTCGGTAAAGAATTCTACATAAAAACCCATTAAAAATGCAAATGGTAACTCTAATACCTTTTCAATATCACCTATTCCTAAGTTAGAATATTTATTAGAGTAAAATTCATTCAACTCCGCCCAACACTTTGGATAATCATTTAATATCTTTTCAGCACAGTTCATATTTCGTACAAATTAATTTAACATTAAGAATTCAATAAACATAGTAGCTACATAATATTATATGTAGCTTTAGTAATTTGGGTTGTTCAACTATTCTATAACAAAAGGAAACATTTGTTTAAACAATGAAGTATAAAGCAATTATATTTTTAGAGTTTGGAATTTGCTAAAACAATTCCTCAATTTTAATACTTAAGATGTTTAAAAAAAGAATAAAGCACAACATGAAGCTAAATAAATTTAAAACACTCATCATTATATTTTTTTGTATTACGATTAATTTTAATCTTAAAGCACAAGAAAATCTTCCTAAAATAGAAGGAGTAAAAGCAATGGAAATTGAAGCCAATGGGCTTTATGAAGAAGAAAACTACAAAGAGGCACTCCCCTATTTTCTGCTATTAGATAGCATTAAACCTAAAAACGCAAAATTTAAGGCAAGAACAGGGGTTTGTTACCTCAATCTTTCTACCAAATTTAAGGCAGTAAAATTCCTTCAAGAAGCTAAAGAGCTTGGCTATAATAAAGATGGATTGGATTATTACCTAGGATGGGGATACCATCTAAATCATGATTTTGACAATGCAATTAAATACTATACTTTATTCAAAGAAAGCATACATAAATCCACTAAAAACAATGTGAAAATAAAAGAGATGGAATTATTAATTGCTCAATGTAATTCTGGAAAAGAATTAATCAAAAACGAAGTACAAGCTACTATTGAAAACTTGGGTAAAAACATAAATTCTACCTTTCAAGATTTCGCCCCATTAATCTCTGCTGATGAAAATACCCTAATTTTCTCCTCCAAACGCCCTAACTCTGGTAAAAAAGACGAAAATTTAGATTATTATGAAGATTTATATATCTCTTATAAAGAACCTACTGGATGGAGTACTCCAAAAAATCTAGGGCCACCTATTAATACAAGAGTAAATGATGCAGCTTGTGGACTTTCTCTTGATGGTCAGCAATTATTTTTATACAAAAACGATACATTAGACAAAGACGCATCTGGAGGTGATATTTATCAAAGCGATTTTAAAAATGGTAAATGGTCTAAACCCAAAAGAATGACTAGTGCTATCAACTCAGCATTTTGGGAACCAAGTGCTAGTTTAATAGCTGACGAAAACACAATGTTCTTTTCTAGCGATAGACCAGGCGGATTTGGCGGATTAGACCTTTATGTTGTTCATAGAGATCCAAAAACAAAAGTATGGGGAAGCCCCAAAAACTTAGGAGCTAACGTAAATACTGAATATAACGAAGATGCACCATACATACATCCAGACAGTAAAACGCTTTACTTTAGTTCGAACAACAAAAACAGCATGGGGGGATTTGATATATTTACTAGCAACTATGACAAGCTTACTGATAGTGTTGGTTCACCTATCAATATAGGTTATCCTATCAATACCGCTGATAATGAACTTTACTTTGTTTGGTCTGCTGATGGCAAAAGAGGGTATTTCTCATCAGCTAAAGCAGATAGTTATGGTGAAGAAGATTTATATATGGTAACCCGCCCTAATGTAAAAGTAGATTTAGTATTATTTAACGGTAAAATAAAAGCAGACAGCAAAGAAGTACCTGCTCAAATTACCATTATTGATAATACAACCAATAAAGTAGTAGCCTTTTATGACTCAACTTCATTCTCTGGCGAGTACACTATTATGCTAGAGCCAGGTAAAAACTATGCAGTATCTATAGAATCTGGGAAATACCTTTCTCACTCAGAAAATATCGTGGCTCCTATACATGGCTTTGCTAAAGTAGAACGCAATGTAGAAATGACTCCGCTAGATAAAGGTGGCTTGATAGTGCTAAACAATGTGTTTTTTGAGCAAGGTCAAACCGATGTAAAAAATGAATCTCATGGAGAACTTGATCGCTATATGGCAATATTAAACGAAAAGCCTGAATTGCTGATGGAAATTGCAGGTCATGCATCAGACTTTGGTGACGATCATGAAGCTAATCTAAAACTTTCTCAAAAAAGAGCAGAAGCTGTGATAGATTACCTCGTTAGCAAAGGAATAAAAAGAGATAGATTGAGGGCTATGGGTTACGGAGATAAATTTAATATTGCCGATAACTCTTCAGAAGAAGGTAAAAAAGCCAATACAAGAACTGAACTAATTATCTACCATAACCTCAAGCAAGGAAAAGCCCCTGTTGCCACAGAAGGATTCTATAATGACTTAGCAAAAACTACTGACGAAAGTGGATTAAATCCTGTATTAAAATTAAGAAGAGAAGCTACCATCTCAAACGGTGCTAAAGTAGCCGAAATGACCAAACAATATTTAGTAGAACAAGAAAAGAATGTATTCTTACCTAGCAATATGAGTGAAGAGCAAAAAGCTAAAGCAATTGAGGCTAGAATTTCTAAAGGAACACTGAAACCAGTAATTCTTAAAGGTAAAATACTTGATATTAGCTCTAACCAACCTATGTCTGCTGTTTTAAAACTTATAAGTGTTGATAACAAAACAATAGCAGAAGTAAAAAGTGGTGAAGATGGTAATTACTACTTAAAAACAACTTTTGATACTGAAAAAAGCTGTATGCTTTCAGTACAAAAAGATGGTTACAACTTCGCTAATAAATCCTTCTTTATTCCTGCAAACAGCGATCAAAAAACAGAAATCACTAATGACTTCTTTTTGAAAAAATTAAATGCAGGTACCAAATTTGTTTTAAGAAACATTTATTATAATACTAATATGACCTCACTTAGAACAGAGTCTATTCATGAGCTTGAGCAACTTGAAAACATGTTGAAGAAAAACCCTAAAATCGTGATTGAAGTAGCAGGACATACTGATGCAAAAGGAGATGCCTATAAAAACAAAATTCTATCTGAAAGAAGAGCTGAAGCTGTAGCCAATCACTTATTCTCTAAAGGAATTGCAAGAACTAGAGTAGTAGCCAAAGGATATGGCGAAGAAAAACCCTTGGCAAGTAATGATGATGAGCTAGAAGGAAGAGAACTCAACAGGAGAACAGAAGTAATTATTTTAAAAACAGACAAATAGACATTAAACTTTATTCATTAAAAAAGGTATAGATTTAAATATCTATACCTTTTTTAATGAATAAAAATCAAAGCTTTCCTTTATTCCCATTCTATAGTAGCAGGCGGCTTGGAACTAATGTCATATACTACACGATTTACCCCTTTTACTTTATTGATAATCTCATTGCTAATATCTGCCAAAAAATCATAAGGTAGATGAGCCCAATCTGCTGTCATTCCATCTGTACTGGTTACAGCTCTGAGAGCTACTACCCTTTCATAAGTCCTTTCATCGCCCATAACACCAACTGATTGGATAGGCAAAAGCATACTTCCTGCTTGCCATACTTTATCATATAGCCCCGTTCTTTTCAATCCCATTATAAAAATGGAATCTACCTCTTGAAGTATAGCTACTTTTTCGAGAGTGATGTCACCCAATATTCTGATTGCTAAACCAGGACCTGGAAATGGATGACGATTTATAATATTTGAATCAATCTTTAAAGTATTACCTACTAATCTTACTTCATCTTTGAACAAAGTTTTTAGTGGCTCTACAATCTTTAGTTTCATAAAATCAGGCAAGCCCCCTACATTATGATGAGACTTGATAGTTGCTGATGGTCCCTTTACCGAGACTGATTCAATCACATCTGGATATATAGTTCCTTGAGCCAACCATTTAACATCTTGAATCTTATGGGCTTCTTGGTCAAAAACCTCGATAAAAGTTTTACCAATAGCTTTACGTTTTGCCTCTGGGTCTGTAAGATTAGTAAGAGCGGAATAAAACTGTTGCTTTGCATCTACACCAATTACATTCAAACCCATGTGCTGATAGGATGCCAGTACTTCTTCAAACTCATTTTTCCTTAGCAAACCATTATCCACAAAAATACAGGTTAAGTTTTCTCCTATTGCTTTGTCTATCAAGACAGCTGCTACAGAAGAATCTACACCGCCAGACAAGCCTAACACTACTTTATCCTGTTTCAATATTTGCTTTAGTTCATTTACAGTGCTATCCACAAATGCATCTGGTGTCCAAGCTTGATTACAATGGCAAATATCAACTACAAAATTCTTAATCAATATTTTTCCTTCCAAGCTATGGGTTACCTCTGGGTGAAATTGAATACCATAGACTTCTTCTGATTTCAACTTAAAAGCTGCTACTCTTACTGTGTCTGTACTAGCGATAATCTCAAAGTTAGAGGAGATTTCAGTGATTGTGTCAGCATGAGACATCCAAACTTGAGAATCCGAAGTAATACCTTGCATCAATAGATTATTCGTATTCAAATTAGAAATTTTTGCTCTACCGTATTCTCTTACCGAAGATGGTGCGACTATACCGCCTGATTTCTGTGCCATTAGTTGAGCACCATAACATACTCCCAATATTGGCAGTTTACCTATCCAAGTTTTAAAATCAACCTCTGGAGCATTTATATCTCTCACAGAGCATGGGCTACCTGAAAGAATAATTCCTTTTATTGAATTATCTAAATCTGGAACTTTATTGTATGGGTGTATTTCGCAATAAACATTCAACTCTCTTACCCTTCTTGCAATAAGCTGAGTATATTGAGATCCAAAATCTAGTATTAAAATTTTTTCTAACATAAATAATAAAAGAGATAAAATAATAATAGCCATCCACACGACATGTGCAGATGGCTATAAATTAAAAGAAGATTATTTATTTTCTGGTATTTCGATATCAAACACGAGAATAGTGTTTGCAGGAATTGTACCAGCACCTTGCTCACCATATCCTAATGGAGAAGGAATAAATAGTGTAGCTTTATCGCCTCTAGATAATTCACCAATCCCCATGTGCCAACCAGGTATTACCTGACTCATGCCTTGTACAAATGGAAACTCTTTACCTGCATCAAATTGTCTACCATCTAAGAATTTTCCCACATAGTTTACTTTTAAACTATCGCCCATAGCAATTTTAGCACCTTTACCTTTACTTGTGATGCTATAATAAACACCAGAAATGTTTTTACTATACTTTATTTTTTTTGATTTCAAATAATTTACAATCACAATAGTATCTGAAGCTATTTGAGCAGTCATTCCCTCTCTTCGTTTCATATATTCTTCTTCCATTTTCACTTTTTCTTTTTCAGATTCTTCTTTAGAACGAAGACTAATTACTTTTACAGTAAATTTCAAATCTCTTCCTTTAAATACTCCAGGAGGAAGTGTTGGCTGACCTTTGAATATAGAGTCGGCACTAATCATAAACACTGCACTATCACCTTTAGAAAGCAGTAATAACCCTTCTACAAGACCGCCTTTAAACTCTTCAATTTTTTTAATCTGAATTGGTATCGGTGCATTCCTTTTAAAAGTAGATTCAATGATAGAATCTTGATGGTTTTCAATCTGAAAATGTATCAGAGCCTCTCCCCCATCTTGAGCTGTTGGTCCTGCAGAGTCTGCAAGTATCTTGTAGCGCAATCCATTTTCATTTGTTTTATAATCTTTGCATGAAGAAAAGATAAGGGCAGAAGCCGCTGTTGCTAAGGTCAATAGTTTTTTTAACATGATTTTTGATCTATTTTATAATTATTAATTAATTCTTTTTCGTACTGAGGAAGGACTTCTAAAAACTTATTTTCTGTGGCTTTTAAGTCTAAATCAGACTTTCCTCCAGCAGCATTTTTATGTCCACCTCCTTCAAAGTGTGTTCTTGCAAATTGATTGACAGAGAAATCTTCTTTTGATCTGAATGATAATTTTACTGCATCGCTTCTTTCTATCATTAAACAGGCCATAACAATGCCCTCCAAGGAAAGTGCATAATTTACCAAGCCTTCTGTATCTCCTGTTTGCGAATGATATTTCTCTAATTCTTCTTTATTGATTACAAAATAAGCTACGTGATATTGGGGTAATACAATTAATTTCTCTGACAAAGCAAATCCTAAAAACTTCAGTTTATCTAATGAATTATTGTCAAATATATTTTTATGAATTCTGCTTGTATTGATGCCTGCTCTAATTAACTGTGCAACAATTTCATGAACTTCGACATTAGTATTTGGATGTCTAAAGGAGCCAGTATCTGTCATTATCCCAGCATAAAGACATTCGGCAATACAAGTATCAATCAAATGAAGTCCTTCACAAATATCTATAAATTTATAAATCAAAACAGCAGTAGCTGCAGCTTTTGTGTCCCAAAGCTGATAATTAGCAAAACTATCTGGTTCTAGATGGTGGTCTATCATCACCTTTAGTCCTTTTGCTTGACTAACTATTTCTCCATATTGATGAATACGAAGTAATGAATTAAAGTCTAAACAAAATATCACATCTGCTTCATGAGTAATCTTTGTTAAAGCCTCATGTTGTTCTTGAGCATATATCAGCACTTTATCATTGCCTTCCATCCAATTTAAAAAGACTGGATAATCACTTGGAGCTATCACTGTAACTTGATGACCTTTCTTTACCAAAAACCGCATTAAAGCTAATGAAGAACCTAGAGCATCAGCATCGGGTTTGTGGTGGGTAGTAATAACGATTTTTTTGGGAGAATCCAGATGGGAAATCATGGAAGCTATTGGCTCCATCATAACTAAATAAACAAGGGATGACTAAACAAAAGAAAACCTAAAAGCATCTATCAAACAATAATATGTATAAAAAAGTTTAAAATACCTCTTTTGAATATACCTCAAAACGGAATGCAATTTGGCTGAATTAGATTTTAAAAACAAAAATATCCTGTATAATTCTACTTTTGAAAAATAGAATTCGCAAATAAAGAAATCAAAGTCCTGTAAATAATATTTTTAAAAAAGATTGATAATTAATCATAAATAAGAGTCCTATTGAATTTTGCTTATGTTTAACAACTCAACCGATAGAAATTGTAAAGAAAACGAGATTTTTATAATAATAGATTTTGTTAAATGAGTTCAAAGAAAATTTAATTTGTTAATCAAAAGAATGAAAAAATATTCTTTTTAAAAGAATATTTTATAAGTTTAAAACCTAATAAACTTTTATTTTAATGAAAAAAACCATACTACTCCTTCTTCTTCCTTATGCGGTAATGGCACAAAATACATCAATTAAAAACATTGATTTCAAAGCAGATTCTGTCATAAAGTTGATGACTTTAGAAGAGAAAATCGGGCAACTTAATCAATTATCTATTGAATTTGCAACTGGTAATAAAGATGGTAGTGCAGCTCTGAATTATTATGAGGAATCGGTAAGAAATGGAACTGTTGGCTCATTTTTGAACACGCCGAATTTGGATTACAAAATCAAATTGCAAAAAATTGCCATGAACGAGTCTCGGATGAAAATTCCAATAATATTCGCATTAGATGTAATCCATGGTTATAAAGTAATTGCACCAATACCTTTAGCACAAAGTTGTTCTTGGGATTTAAAAGCTATAGAAAAATCAGAAAGAGTAGCAGCAGAGATGGCCTCAGCAGATGGCGTTCACTGGACATTTGCACCTATGATTGACGTAACTAGAGACCCTCGTTGGGGAAGAGTAATGGAAGGCTCTGGAGAAGATACATGGCTGGGTTCAAAAATTGCCGTTGCAAGAGTAAAAGGATTCCAAGGAGATGATTTAAGTAAAAATAACACCATTCTAGCTTGTGCCAAACATTTTGCGGCATACGGAGCTGCAGAGGCTGGAAGGGAATACAATACCGTGGAAATTTCTGAACGTCAATTACGTGAAGTATATCTTCCTCCTTTCAAAGCTGCCGCAGATGCTGGTATAGGTAGTTTTATGAATTCTTTCAATACCATATCTGGTATACCATCAAGCGGAAACAAGCATTTGGTTAAAGATATCTTAAAAACAGAATGGAATTTCAAAGGCTTTGTAGTATCTGATTGGGCATCTATTTCTGAAATGCTCAACCATGGTGTGGCCAAAGATACCATGGATGTAGCTCGTTTGGCAATGGTGAACCAAACTTCAGATATGGATATGGAAGGTATGGCATATATTAAATCATTAAAAAAACTAGTAGAACAAGGCAAAGTTCCAGAAGCTAATATTAATGATGCTTGCAAAAGAATTCTTAAAGCAAAATTTGCCTTAGGATTATTTCAAGACCCATTTAAATACTTTGACAAAAAAAGAAAAGAAGCTAGTTTGAAAAATCCAGAATATCCTTTAGCCTCACGTGATTTGGCAAAAAAATCAATGGTATTGCTCAAAAATGACAATAATATTCTACCGCTTAAAAAGTCAATTAAATCTATAGCATTAATAGGGGCATTTGCAAATAGTAAGAAAGATAGAGATTACATGAGCTTTTGGACCTTCGGTGCAGAACAAAAGAATGTAATTAATCTCTATGAAGGTATTAAAAATAAGGTTAATGCTACAACACAAATCTTTGTTGACACGCTTTGCGGAAAGGTAGATTGCCAACAAAATGCCATCGAAAAAGCTGTTCAAACAGCTTTAAAAGCGGAAGTTGTAGTACTTGCTGTTGGAGAAAATGGAGAAAGAAATGGAGAATGTAGATCTAGGAGCGAGATTAACCTTCCAGGTAATCAACAAGCTTTAATAAGAGCTGTACTTAAAACTGGTAAGCCTGTAGTTTTAGTATTATTTAACGGTCGTCCGCTTACTTTAAAATGGGAAAATGATAACGTGCCAGCAATTTTAGAAGCTTGGCAACCTGGTACTGAAGCTGGAAATGCTTTAGCTGAAGTACTTTTTGGTGATTATAACCCTTCGGGTAAATTAACTATGAGTTTTCCTTATGCCCTAGGGCAAATTCCTGTTTATTATAATCAACTCCCTACTGGCAGACCTCTTGTTAAACCTAACGAAATGTGGAAATCTACTTTTTCTGATATACCCAACGAGCCTCTTTATCCATTTGGTTTCGGATTAAGTTACACTAAATTCAGCTATTCTGATGTTGCACTCTCTGCTTCTGAAATAAACATAAATCAAACTTTAGAAGTGTCTGTAACAATTAAAAATATTGGAAAATATGATGGAGAGGAAATTGTGCAAATGTATATTAGAGATTTAGTGGCTGAGGTTTCTCGCCCTGTAAAAGAGCTTCGTGGTTTTGAGAAAATCTATTTAAAAGCAGGAGAATCGAAAAAAGTTACTTTCAAGCTTACCGCAGAAGATTTGAAATATTGGAATTCAGACCTTGTATATAAAGCCGATCTTGGAGATTTTAAAGTCTTTGTCGGAGGAAGTTCTGTAGATGTAACAGAAAAAGTATTTAGCTTAAAATAACATTACAGATTCAGCCTAGATGTAAAGAGGTATAGCAATACAAATTACCCTATTCCATAGAAGTGATAGGGTAATTTATTTTTTCATGTGCATCCTCAATAGATTCATTATAGCTAGGAATAAATAGTTCTATTTGTGTTCCTTGCTTGGGAAGGCTAGTCAACTTTATTTTCCCACCTAATCTATTAACAATTTTCTTAACTAAGTATAAACCTAATCCAGAGCCTTTAGATTGATCTGTTCCTCTAAAAAACATATCAAATACGCGGGATTTTATTTCAGTAGGGATTCCTATACCATTGTCAGAAATCATAATCAGCACACCATTTTTATAATCTGCAATATCTACTATAACCAATATATCTGTTTTATCATTATTGTAATACCTTACTGCATTATCTAACAAGTTGAGCAATACACTATATAATGCTCTTTTATCTCCCATAAATAAATTTTTATATTCGATATTAAATCTTAGCCTAAGTGCCTTAGGCAGTTCTATTTTATGAATTTCTTCTTTTATTTCTGCCAAAATTTCATTGAAATTTATAGCTTCTATTTGCAAGACGACTTCTGTTATTTCTACAATATTAATAAGGTCTTTCAAAATAAAGTCTAAGCGATTTATCCTATCAGAAATAAGTCCAAAATATTTTAGAGATGCTTCGTCTTTAATCTCCATCTGACCAAGATTAGTAAGCCCTTTTACAGTAGATAGTGGGCCTTTCAGGTCATGCGATGCTCTGTATATAAAAGTATTGAGTTCTTTATTGGTCTCTTTTAATCGATCTTCGCTTTCTTTGAGTTTTCTTTCTGCACGTTTGCGGTCTGTAATCTCTGCCAAAAGTTTAATTTTCTCTTCTTGAAGTATCTTTTGTTCTCTTTCTAAAGCGCGAGTTCTAAATTTTAATATTAGAACAAATAGCAACAAGACAAATAGAAAAGTAATTAAATAAAACCACCATGTTTTCCAAAAGGGATTGAGAATAATGAACTCAAATTGCATAGGAACCTCCTGCCAAATGCCTTCTTTATTGGCAGCTACCACTTTAAAAATATATTTTCCAGGAGGGATATTGGGGTAAGTAACAAAATCCTCCTTAGTTTCAAGAGACCAATCTTTCTGAAATCCTTCTAATTTATATTTATATTTTATTTTGTCAGGTTCAGAAAATGAAATTCCTCTTACATGAAATGTAAAATGATTTTTATCGTAGGGTAATTCTAGATTTAATGGAATTTGTGCAAGCGTATAAAGTTGGTTAGAATACTTTTTCCAATCTACTTTTTGAAAGTATAGTTCTATTGAGGTAATAATCACCGATGGCCCTGTTTTTTTTGGCTTATCTACATTTAAATTATATCTTAGCAATCCCTCAGAACTTCCAAACCAAAGATTGCCGTCAAAATCTTCAGTACTGGCATTATTAATTATCTCATCAACTAAAAAATCGTCCTTCTTTTGATAAAAAACAAAATTTTCATTATTGATATCGCACTTTGTTAATCCATTTTTATGACCTACCCATAGGTTATTATTTTTATCGCAATTTATTAGATAGCAATAATTAGATCCTAAGCCATTAGACTGGTTGTATTTCTTAACGACCTTTTTACCATCAAACTTATATATTCCCTGACCATAAGTACCAATCCAAATATTTCCTTTTCTGTCTTCCGTAAAGGCATTAATCTCTAGACCAGAAGATTCATTGGGTGAGGGGAAAGTATTAATTTTATTATTGTAGTTAGAAATACCACTGCCATGTGTAGCAAACCAAGCAGTATTTCGGCTATCTATGAATACAGAAAATATATTGTTATGCAACAGCCCACTCTCCATTGTCAAGTGATTTATGGGCTTGGAAGATGAGGAGTTAAACAAAAACACACCATCTTCGGTGGCCACCCATAATTGATTTTTTTTATCCTTATTTAAATGATTGATTTTATTAGCCAAAGTATTAGTAGGGCTATAAAACCATCTTTCCGAAGCTCCATTAGCAAGGTTAAGTTTCCAGATTCCATTATTATCAGTACCTATAAAAAGAACATCCTCCTCGATACTAATAATAGAAGTTATCTTTGCTCCTCCTACAACATTAATATATTGACTCTTTTCGGAAAGGTCGTTTAACTTATATTTTTTCAATATAAATTTTACTACACTATTGTCATTGGCTATAAATAAAGCGTTACCATAAGAGGTAACAGCATTTGCATTTGCAGAAAGCAATCCCTCCTTTTTTCCATAAAGAGTAAAAATGGGGTCTATGAGTACTTCTATGCCATTCCCAAAAGTACCCATAATTACATCTCCGTCTTTATCTATAAAAAAAGATTTAATATAATTATTAGTCAAACCATTAGAGGTGTTGTATTGTGCAATCTTGATTAGCTTCTGATCAGGAGTATATTTGAACTTAGAAATTCCTTGACCATAAGTACCTATCCAAAATATATTATCAAAATCAGGAAATAAAATATTAATATCTAAGCCCTTGATACTACTTTCCGAATAGATTTCTTCGGTATAAATAGAATCTTTAGAAATATTAAGCTGGAATATTCCTTCATCTTGAGTAGCTATCAAAAATTTATCTGTGCTTAGGGGAGCAATATTGGTGATACTTATGTAATCTAAAAGTGATTTTTGAATCGTTGGCTTTAGAGTTTTATTTTCTAAAATCTTCAAACCATCTGTTGTGGCAACTATTAAATAATGCTGATAAGCATGTATTTTGTTGATAGAGGTATTTGAAATTAAGTCTTTATAATGGTCGATTTTGCTGGAAGGATTTATCTTTACTATACCATCACTTTTGGTTCCAATCCAAATATTTTTATAATCATCTTGACAGATTGAACTAATTGGGCTTTGAGCAATACTTTTCGAAAACACCTTGAATTTATTATTATCATAAATTGTAAGTCCACCTTCATAATGCCCAAACCAGATGTTGCCATCAATATCGCGAAAGCTACTTGTTACAAAGTTTTCCGCCAAACCATCTTTAGTACTATAGTTTTGAAATTTTACTCCGTCAAAACTAGAAAGACCATCTCCTGTACCAACCCATAGTCTTCCTAATTTTCCCTGAGCAATGGTATAAACATAAGGTTGAGCAATGCCTTCATTAATATTATAGTTCTTAATATTAAATTGCTGAGCATTTAACAATGAATTCGTAAAGAATAAAAAAATGAATACCCCGAAAAATGTAATAAATAAAAACCGAATCATAGATTAACTTGAAATATTCTATTTCTGTTGAGTAGATTTTAAACCTGGTTTTACGCCTATAGTTGGCTTATACTTTGGGGCTCCACCGAGAGGGGAAGTATAAAATGGTAATAGTTTATCATATTGATTGGTAATATAAAAAACTATATTATTGTCATTAATTGGGTTAGTTTTTATCATCTGAATATCGAGGGATGTGCGGTGTTCCTTGTCAGAAATTTTATGTAAGCTAGCCATCCATTCATTGTCTCCTGACACTTGCACTGGCTCGTATCTCTTGTCTACAGATATAATTCTTGCTATTCCGTCATTATCGTAATCAAAAGTATGAATTTTGATACTGACTACATCTTCGTTAATAAATGGATAGATATGAGATATACTACCTGGCTTATCATTCAAGCGAAAAGTGTATTCGTAGGTAAGACTGTTTGCACCTTCTACTTTAATATTTGAATTCTGCTCTTGACTTAAAAACAATTTATAAAGATTACCATCATTTCCAGAAATGCCTTGTATAATTACTTTGATCACATAACCTCCTAGTTCGTTTACCAATTCTCCTTCAGTAGGATTAAATGGGCCAAAGGTGTACCATTGTTCATTATATTCTGGTTGATTTGAAAATGTTTTCTTTGCTAGCTCAATGCCGCTTTTGAAATTACCAATTGGCTGCTCTTTTTGAGCATCTAGATGTGTATATGCACCTTGCCCTCCGTAAATACTAATTGTGGTTTTAGTATCAGGTAATTCTTTAATCTCATCTATTGTGCCTCCAGTTTCCGGGTCAAAGACTCTGAGGAATATAGGCTTTTTCATATCTTTAGGGATAATAAAAAAGAAAGTTTGAGCAAAATCATCATCACCCCAGGAAGTTTTAGAATTGTTTCCAAAAGTTACCAAATAAGGTATATTTTCTTCTGAAGATGGAACAGCTTGTGAGAAAAGATTATGATTAAGAATACTTGCTATAACTAGTAAAAAAATAATTTTTTTTTGCATTGAGTGTTTTTTTCTAAGTTCATACGATAATTCTTATAATTTGGCTAAGAGATAATAGTTATTTTTCTAGAAATCTTATTTCTACCCTTCTATTGATATACCTACCTCTTTCATTATTATTACTCACTAAAGGCTTATTAGAGCCATAGCCATTCACTATAATTTGATATGGGCTACAGCCGTCTTTCACCAAAAATTCTTTAACTGAAACTGCTCGTTTCTGAGAAAGCTCTAAGTTGTATTTTTCTTCACCAACGTTATCAGTATGTCCGCTGATTTCTATTTTTAAATTACTATTTCTCTTAATTATTTTGGACAACCTCAGCAGTTCGGGAAAGGAAGTAAGGTCAAGAATATATTCTTTTGTTCCAAAAAAGAGGTTGTTAATTCTTAAAGCTAAGTTTTCTTCATTGAGTTCGCTTATAGCTACCAATTCAATATTTTTCTTTATTTCAAGGCTTCGTTTTTCATTTCTCAAATCAATAAAATTAGATACAGAATAGAAGCTATCTCTTTCTGCAAAAAAACCATATAATGCATCGTTAGAAAGTTTTATGGTAAATTTTCCATCTTCTTCAATGTTATCAATCTGCTGGACTATTTGTGCTGTATTGAGGTTTTCTATTTTCAATTTTGCTGCTATTGGATCTCCATATCTAGTCATGATTCTGCCGCTGATATGAGTGATTGGTTGAAAGTTTATTTTTTGTTTTTCAAGGCTATCTTTATATTCAATTATTTTGTCATTTTTATCAAAAGCTATTACTTTGGCTTCGCTGAATCCTTTTATTTTCACCTCACTATATAAGGGATATAGAGTTTCTAAATCTTTGCTTTCTCCTATGGTGTAGGTATAAATAGAATCTTCTTTGTGTTCTTTAATATTATTTAAACCTTTAAAATTTTTAGGATTAAGGTCTATCGAATTTTCTGATTGCTGAATTCTTACTTTATAAGTTACTTCATCTTGTGGCTTTATCTTGAAAAGCTCTTTAGATACTTGCTCAAAACTGTTTGAAATTGAATCATCATTGGCTTCTATCGGTTGAACTCCGTCTTCAGTAATATATATATATTTATAAACACAAGATTCAACATCTCTCTTCAACGAATCTTTCCCTTGTGCAAATAGAGTTACCATATATTTTCCTTGCTTGGCAAAGGTGTGCTTGACTTTAATACCTATAGCTTTTTGACCATCTCCAAAATCCCAAACAAAATCTGTAATCTTTGATTTTGGTAATTTTGATTTTGACCCATTGAAATCTATAGACTGACTAGGCACTAGAATTCCTTTATGTTCTATGTAGGGTGAATTAACTTTGGGAACATTAATTTCATAAGTAGCTTCATTGAAAAAAAGTTGATTGGTATTAGTATCAATTATATTCAACTGAACTTTAAAATCTCCCGAATGGGCAAAGCAATGTTCTACTTCCAAACCTCTTATCCTTGTCCCATCTCCCAAATCCCATTCGTATGCGAGTGGTTGTTTTTCGGTAGGGAAGGTAGCCTTCTCAAAGAATGTAAAACAATGCTCGACTTCTTTATGAGCTAAACAATTAGATTTAAACCATTGAAACTTGAAGATTTGGTCATTTACGCTGTTTTGTCGATTAGAACAAAAGTAACCATTCAATTTATTGTCGTCTAAGTAAAATGCAAAATCGTCAAAAGGGGAGTTTATTGGGGAACCTATGTTTCTTATATTTTTCCATTCAGAATTTATGAAATCAGCGGAGTAAATATCTATCTTTCCTAGCCCCTTTCTTCCATCTGATGAGAAATATAATTTACCATTGGATGAAATAAATGGGAAAGACTCATTTCCTTTTGTATTGAGGGGTTTTCCTAAATTAACTGGCTTTCCCCATTGACCATTTTGCCAATAGCAAACATAGATATCTGTACCTCCCACTCCTCCTGGCATATCTGAACAAAAAAATAGTTTTTTTCCATCCGCTGATAAGGCAGGATGAGCAACATTGTATTTTTCACTATTAAATATAAAAGGTTCGAAATTATCCCATTTCCCTTTTTCTAGGTTTGCTTTATATATTTTTAGTGTTATTGGTTTATTGCTATTTAATATTTTTTTCTTTTCAATAGTAGTATTGGTGGTATAATATATCGTGGTGTGTTGCTCATCAAAACAAAATGCACCTTCATGGAGGTACGAATTAATGGAATTCGAAAATGGCTTAGGTTTTTTCCAAGTACCATCGTGAATAGGTTCGGTATAATATAAATCAGAAAAATCTTGGTTGTCAGACTCTGAATAATAAATAACTCCCAAGTCTTTATTAACATTTGCACTATATATAATTCCTTTCCCATAAGGTTGTACATAATTATAATTGATTTCTGGATCTAAGAAAGCAAGGGGGTCTATTTTATATTCGGTAGAATCGCTGCTCAATTCTCTATTATATTGAGCTTTAACAATATTTTCTGAAAGCAAAAAGACAATTATAATGAATAAAAAATATGTTTTATAAAAATTCATCCTTGGTATTATCTAAAGGTTTTTGGGTTGATGGCATTAATTCCATAATGAAAAACATATCTCAACATAAATTCGTGTGAACCTGAATTGTATCTTCTTAATTCACTGGTACTGAAATCATATGCATAGCCCACACTTAATTGTCGAAATTTGTATTCTAAAAGAGCTATTAATGCATTCTTATGTCTGTAAGAACAACCTATGCCATAGTTTTTTTTGTAATACATCAATAAATTCAAATCCATATTTCCTATATTCTGATAATTATAGTACCTCCATAAAATATTGGGTTTTAAATATAAATCTGTATTCACTTTCAATTCATACCCAATTTGTGAATAAAAGAAAGTAGAGAAAGTTGGATTAAAATTATTATTCCTAAACTGATTTTTTAAAAAATAATATTGAGGTAAACTAATAGATATAAACACTTTAGAAACATTTAAATTTATGCCTAAACCCATCTTAGTAGCCGTTGTAGAAACAATATCTTGAAAAACAGGGTCATTATCTAAATCTAATTTAGAATAATTACTTCTGTGATTAGCATAACCAAATTGAATACCTAAAGATATTGTTGATTGATGACTAAGATTGATTCTTTGAGCAAATATAAAAAGGTGATCCGTAATTTGGCTGACTCCTAACCTATCAATTGTTAATATTGTTCCTATCGAAGAAGATTTATTTCTAAGGGGGGTATCCATTGATAAAGATAGTGTATTAGGAGTAGTAGCATCTTCGGTATCAAAGCCAAGCCATTGTTTTCTGTATATAGAATTTATCCTAAGACCTTTTTCATTGCCAGCATAAGCAGGATTTAATACCAATGGATTGAAAAAATAATGACTATATATTGGCAAATGCTGAGCTTGAAGCACTATGGATTGAATAAAGCAACACAATAAAAATAATTTTCTCAACATTTAGTCTGAATTTACCTTTTGATAACTAAAAAACTTCTGATTTCATTGTCAATTCCTAATTTTAAAACATAAAAATAAGTATCATCTGGCAAAGGTTTGCCGTCTTTAGAAACGCCATTCCAATCATTGTTATATTTATTGTTTTTATAGACTACATCTCCCCATCTATTGAATACTTCTAATTCCGCAATAGGATATTCGTGTATTCCATTAATTGTAAATGTTTGGTTGAATTCATCATTATTAGGAGAAAAACCCTTAGGAATTTTTGTCTCCAGCCTTGTAATGATTACAGAATCTATCTCTGGTTCGCATGTTGCATTTGTTATTTTCCAATAAAAAATATTTTTACCTATAGGCAAATTTCTAAACATAGTATTGGGATTATCAATTTCATCTATGACAATTTGAGTATTGTTTACAATACCCCATTGACCTTTATTAGGTGTGTTTTGAATATTATTTAATGCATCTAGTTTGCCTTCTGGAGAATATACTGTTCTGTCTATCCCAGAGTAGGACTTAGGTGTTTTCAAATTCACCACCACTATTTTTTGATTCACAGAAATACAAGAGCCATCTACATCGGTAATCCATTGTATCGTATTGGCTCCTAGAGAAAGCTCAACTATCCGAACCAAATTGGTATCATTAATGCTAGTTTGATTATTAATTGACCAATACCCCCTTGAACCTATACTAGGCTTTTGAGCTATAAATGTATATGCATTAGACTTATCTGATTCACATAATGTATCTTGAATATCATCAAAATTCAAAATTTTAGCGACACTAGGAATCTTACCTTTTTTGAAGTTAATGGTATCATTTTGTTTGCATGCACCTCTTTCTGCACTAATATAAATCTTGTATACTCCAGATTGGAGTATATCTTTTATAAAGATAATATTGTTAGATAAATTAATTTTTAAAGGAGAGGGATTAAATACTGGCTGATTAACACTAAAATTTACATTAGATTTTAAAGAAGGCTTTATTGTGAGGGTATCACCACATAAAGCTTTATCTATTCCTTCTGTCTGATAATTAATTTTATTGGAGAAAATACTATCTCTCCAAACTGCAATAGAAGCTGTATTAGACTCACAAGCTTTATTCTCATTATATTTTTGAATCAATGTATAATCGAAATTATTTAATCCGTACTTAAGATTAGAAACTGGAACGGTGTCTAATGTGGCAAATACTGCTGTATCGCCTGTCACTTTCCAATTTGATTGACCATCGAAAGCTTGATGTGATGGCGATTCCAAGGTAATAAAATTATCTTCACAAACTCTTAACGTTTTGATATTAAATTTTACAAAAGGTGGTTTTTTAAACTTAATAACTTGTACTGATTTTCTTCTTTCTGGGCATCCAAGTGGTGCAATTACCCAATCAAAGATATTTTTATCAAAGTTGTTATCTATCAAGCCTGTAACTTTAGCTTTTGTATTATCTGTAGTTATAGGAATAGGTTCTTTTGAAGCTCCAGAAACTAGCTCCCAACGTCCGATAACTTCAGATTTAAATGCTTCAATTACCAAGGTATCTTCACATGTATAGTATTTATCTTTAGGAACAACAGCATCAAAAAATGGAGACCTATTAATTAGTATTGTATCTCTAGAAACACAATTCCCATTCTTAATACTATATTCTATTATATATTTTCCAGTACTAAACATACCATTAATTATAGCCTCATGAGACAATGAGTCTGCAATAGAAGCTTTTTCGAATACTCCAATTTTTGCTGGTTGGCTTAAAATTTTCCACAGATAGGTTGAATTCTTAAAAAAATCGATTTTGGGAGCTTTATAACCTTTCAATGTATCAAAGTTTTTACAAGTAAACTCATTGTTAGCTTTTGCAAAAAGAGTATCTACAGAATTCTTTCTAACTATTACTTCATCAGAATATCTACAGGATAAATTAGATAAATTCCAACTAAATCTGTATTCACCACTAGTACTAAAATTATTGATTAGCATATTAATACTAGTGGAGTCGCTTAAGAATACTGGTTTTTTAGCACTTGATGGCAATGATACAAGCCTCCAAACCCCTTTGCTATTAGGATAATTTACAGGAATTTTTGCTTCTAAATTAATGGTTGTTTCTTTAGAGCAGACTTCTTTATCTATTCCTGCTGCATTGGGTGCAAAAGGATGTTGATTTACCCTAATAATAGTATCCTTCCTTTGACAACTTAGGTTATTGGTATTTGCAGCTACCCAGAGCAGACTTATCCTTCTCAAATCTCCGAAGTTAGAAAATGTAGTAGTGTCGCCGAATGCAGTTTTAGTAATATTGGGAAGCGTATTAATTATTGTCCAACCAGTATTTTTAGGCACAAAATCAGGGTCTAAGGTTGGATTAACAACACTTAGATTTGGGCCACAGAAATTGGTATCTAATCTATAACTATCGGGTAGTTTTGAAGCTTTTTGATTGATATAGGTCAAGACCTCAGAAGTCCTAGCACAAGCTACATTGGTGTTGGTTGATTTTAATGTCCATATAAATCCATAATTCCCAGGCTTTAAAAAATTAGTTACAAATGTATTATTTTGAGTACTGTCTTTAAAAACAGGAACTGAGCCATTGGGAAACGCTACTTTTTCCCAAGCTCCTATAAAGCCAGCCGCTATAGTTGGGGCACTCAATTGAATAGAATCAGTACAGAAATTCCTACCTTTGTTATTAAATTCAATTATAGGGGGCATAAAACTTTCTACAGTATAAGTATTTTTTACACTACAGCCAGAATAACTAAATACATAATCTAATTTATACTCCCCTGATTTAGGAAAATCATATGAGATTAATGAACCATCTGGTTGATTGATTAATTTTATAGAAGTGTTTTGCCCAGAACCTTCACTTAAGGCCCATCGTTCTGTAGGAACTATAGTACCAATTGGGTATTCTGTCTTGGGAGATACTAGTTTAAGTGTATCACAAAAAGGCACGTTAGCGGTCAAACTAACAAAAGGGGCATGAAGATGATTTGTAATAAACACGCTGTCCCTTCTGCTGCAATTCGGAACAAGAGTTGAGCTTGTACTTACCGTCCAAATAAATCCATATACTCCTATTTTATTAATATTTCTTACCAAAGTAGAAGATCTTGTAGAATCGTCAAAAACGACTTTTTCGTTTTGTGCAGGTTGGCTAAAAATAGTCCAAACTCCTTTTGCATTGGGTAAGTTTTCATTATTTCTATCCGAACCCTTCAATTCATACAAAGAAGAGCATACAGTAGTGTCTTTTCCAGCATTTACTGAAAATGGTCTAATATTATTAAATATAACTAGAGCTGTATCTGAAGTGCAAGCTGGGTTTTCTCTTTGAACTACCCATTTAAAATAATAATTTCCTGGCCTTGGGAAATTAACTAAAGAATTAAATAACAAATTAGAAGTATTAATATTTGGAGAGTTTATTGGTTGTCGATCTAAAATCCACTTTCCAGTAAGCCCAGAACCAGATAAAGCGGGGTTATTTGCTTTTAAAATAGTGCTTCCGCAAACATCTACAAATTGTTGATTATAATCCAACTCGGCCAATGGCTTTACGTTATTGATGGTTATCAATTGAGAATCAGCCGGACACTCATTAACAATCAAACTATTTACCACCCAATACAAATCATATGAACCCGGTTTTCTAAAATTTGATACTTCTGTAGAAATTGTGGTAAGTGTACTTGATAGAATACTAAAAATTGGTCTTTGAGTACCTACATCTTCTATTTTTCCTAGCTTCCAATTTCCTAAACTTGATACAGTTGGCTTATTGCTTAATAAAACCATCGGTAATCCACAAGTATTTTTATTGAATTGTTCTGGATTAAGAATTTTAGCAATGTTTCTTTTATTTTGAATTTCAATTATTGCCGAATCGGCTCCACAAGTAGGCTCGGTAACTTTCCATTTAAAAATATAATTTCCATTTTCATTCAAATTATTAGCCGTAGTATAAATAGTATCTCCAAGTGGACTGAAAGTAGGAGATAGATAAGCCAAATCGGTATTATTGGTGGGCTGCTGAACTGTAGACCAAGTTCCTATTGAAGAAGCGACCAATTGTTGAGGATTAAGAGCAATCAATGAAAATCTTGTTCCACATAGAACATTACCTATCTTTAGAGAAACAGGGTCTGCTACTATTTTTGCTAAAGGTTTCCTATTACTTATTCTTATTATAATTACCTCTAAATCATCAATAGAAGTCCATATAAAATTACTATTTCCTGAGTTAATATTATTAAAAACAGTTGCAAATGTGGTTGTAGAATTTATAGTAGCACTTCCTGACAATATCCTCCAAGACCCATTTATTGTTGATAGCTTAATATTTAGTTTAGATACATTAAGCGAATTCTCACAGATGACAATAGTTGTATCTTTATTTAGTATATGATTATTTTTTCCAGAAGCAATAATTATTGAAATAAAAAAACAATAAAAAATTAAAAAGCATTTTACACAATTCGAAAATGAAAAGTAAAGATTAATTTTATTTTCTAATCTACTAATTAACAATTTATTGAGCATATATTTTCCCTATATCAAAATCAAAAAAGTAGTTAAAAATAAAACACTATTTAATACCATTCTACGGCAATAAGTAATAACAACAATGCCATTTTCTATAAATACCATAAATAACTAACCTAAACGATATAAATACACGACATACGTTCTTTCAAATATAATAAATTAGAATAACTATAATAAAAAAAAACAAAACTTTAACAATTCAAATTTATGTATAATTGTATTCGAAAGTTAATCGAATAACCTTAGTAAAATATGGCTGATAATAAAAGTGAATATACAGAAGAAAGTATAAAATCTCTAGATTGGAAAGAACACATCAGACTCAGGCCAGGAATGTATATTGGCAAATTAGGCGATGGTTCAGCAATGGACGATGGCATTTACGTTTTGGTAAAAGAGATTATAGATAATTCTATCGACGAGCACATGATGGGCAATGGCAAAACAATTGATATCACTATCAATGACAAAAAAGTAGAAATAAGAGACTATGGTAGAGGTATTCCATTAGGTAAATTAATAGACTGTGTGAGCAAAATAAATACTGGTGGTAAATATGACTCTGGGGCTTTCCAAAAATCAGTTGGCTTAAACGGTGTAGGAACTAAGGCAGTAAACGCACTCTCTTCTTATTTCAAAGTTCAATCTGTAAGAGACGGAAAAACAAAAATTGCTGAATTTACTGCCGGAAATTTAACGAAAGAGCATCTAGAACAAGAAACTAGCCTAAGAAACGGAACATTGGTAAATTTCTGCCCAGATGACACAATTTTCAGAAACTATCATTTTATTCCAGAATATTTAGAAGAACAAATTTGGAATTATGCATTTCTTAACGCCGGTCTAACAATAAATTACAACAATAAAAAATATCATTCTGAACACGGGCTTTTAGACCTACTCAAAAGGAAAACTGACCCAGAAACACTAAGGTATCCCATTATACACCTAAAAGGTACTGAAATAGAAATCGCCATAACTCACGGAGAGCAGAGTAGAGACGAATATTATTCTTTTGTGAATGGTCAGAATACCACGCAAGGTGGTACACACTTAGCTGCCTTTAGAGAAGCTATCGTGAAAACCCTAAGAGAGTTTTATAAAAAAGAGTTTGATGCCTCAGATATTAGAGATTATATAGTAGGAGCCATAGCCATTAGAGTGCAAGAACCCGTATTTGAGTCTCAAACCAAAACCAAATTAGGCTCAATCAATGCCACCTCAGAAGGACCAGCAATAAGAACTTGGGTAAATGAGTTTGTAAAAAAAGAACTTGACAACTATTTACACAAAAACACAACAATTGCCGATGCACTATTAAAAAGAATACTGCAATCCGAAAGAGAAAGAAAAGATATTGCTGGAATAAAAAAATTAGCTAACGACCGAGCAAAAAAAGCCAACCTACACAACAAAAAACTCAGAGATTGCCGCTTCCACCTTGATGATGAAAAAGGAGAGAAAAAATATGATACAATGATATTCATTACCGAAGGAGACTCTGCAAGTGGTTCTATTACTAAATCTAGGCAAGTAGAAACACAAGCTGTTTTCAGTCTCAGAGGGAAGCCTTTAAATTGTTTTGGTCTTGGAAAGAAAATAGTATATGAAAATGAGGAATTTAATTTATTACAACATGCTCTAAATATAGAAGACGGGCTAGACGGACTTAGGTACAACAAAATTATTATTGCTACAGACGCAGACGTAGATGGTATGCACATTCGCTTACTAATACTTACTTTCTTTCTTCAATTTTTTCCAGATTTAGTAAAAAATGGGCATCTCTACATACTAGACACACCACTATTTAGAGTAAGGAATAAAAAAGAAACCATTTATTGCTATAGTGATGAAGAAAGACAACAAGCAATAAAAAAACTAGGCTCTAAACCAGAAATAACTAGATTTAAAGGACTTGGAGAAATATCTCCAGAAGAATTTGGGGCATTTATTGGCGAAAACATAAAATTAGAACCCATACTCCTTCACCAAGAGATGTCTATTTCTAAATTACTCAATTATTATATGGGTAAGAATACACCAGAAAGACAACAATTTATTATTGAAAATCTTAAAATAGAAAAAGATATCTTAGAACAAGTATAATTCTAAAAAACTCGCTAGAATATTAAATATTTTTTAATAAATAAACAATTGTAGTTTTTTTCTTAAAAAAAATACCTACCTTGTGTGTATTAACAAAAAATAAAATGCAAACAGGTACAGTAAAATTCTTTAATGAAGCAAAAGGTTTTGGTTTCATTAAACCCGCAGATTCAAGTGAAGACATCTTTGTTCACGCTACAGGCGTAATCGGTCGTATTCGTGAAAATGACAAAGTTCAGTTCGAAGTTGAAAAAGGGAAAAAAGGGCTTAATGCCGTAAGAGTCGAAGTTATTTAATCTTGATATAGATAATAATTTTAATTCTAAAAAGCTCATCACAAAATGATGAGCTTTTTTGTTTTTATCCATTTAGTCATAAAAAACTTCCAGCATTACACTAGTACTATAGCCTTCTCCATCACTACACGATACTTTCAACTTTCCAGGTTTAGGTTGATAAAAAACAGGTAATTGCGGACTTGTTGATTGATAATATTGATCATTTACATACCAAAATACTTTATTGATTCCACTCTTGGCATTACATTGAAGCATCACCTCTGCAGGAGATTTTTTTTGAATATATATTTTCTGATTTTCTCTTGGTGAAACAATACTTAATGAATTCTGTAATCTCTCTCTATCACAATTGGGATGATGTGGAGGAATCTTTTGGTAAGGGATATGCTCTTGCTCATAAAACCCTATCAAATCTTGACCTAGGTTAGGATACAACTTTTTCTTGTATCCACCATTTGGAACACAATAACTACAGAAACTGTATTGTTCATCTTCTGACACCCATTTCATTTGCATATGTTCACATCTCTTCATCGATGATTTATTGAAGATATAAAAATCAATGATAGGTTCTTCACACAACTCATCTGCCCAATTTCCTGAATGCGTACACACAAATCTAGTTCTTAGGTTCTTTGGAAATTTAAAGCTAAATGCAGAAGAATTATAATCGACATGATTGAAAATAGAAAAAAGTAAAGGACTAGCATAGCTAGCTCCACTTAATTCTGCCGAACCATGCCCATTGAAATTACCAAGCCACAGCCCCACAGTAAATCTAGTATTATACCCAATACACCAAGCATCTTTTTTACCATAAGAGGTGCCTGTCTTCCAAGCTATTTTGGGTAAATGTGTATTGAAGGCTGATTGATGAGGTAGGTCTGGCCTTGAAGCCTGACTCAATATATCTGACAATAGGTAGGATGCTTCCTCGGAAAGTACAGAGAAACTAGAAAAATGTTGAATTTGATTAGAATACTTTGGCAGATTATACCTCCCCTCATTAGCCAATGCACTATATAAAAAAGTAAGTTCTTCCAAATTAGTATTGCACCCTCCTAAAATCATCGATAAGCCTAAGCTATTTTTATACTTATTAATTTGTTTGAAATTGGCTTTAATTAACAAATCAATAAAATTCTTTTTATCTACTTTTTCTAAAATTTTTACCGCTGGAATATTAAGAGAATAAATCAAAGCCTGTTCAATAGTTACAGAACCATTGAATTTATTGTCAAAATTCTCTGGCTCGAAGCCATTAAAATTTGTAGGAATATCTGCTATCACAGTCTTAGGTGTAGCTATACCCATATCAAAACTTAATCCATAGAGCAATGGTTTCAATGTACTTCCTGGAGAACGAAACGCCTGAACACCATCTATCTGACCAGAATAAATATTATCAGAAAAATTTTGCGAACCCAAATAAGCAATCACCTCTTGCCTAGAATTATCAACTACCAAAACCGCCGAATTAAACACATTGATTTTCTTCATCGTCTGAGCATAATTATTGACCAATTGCTCAATCTGATATTGAATTCTTTCATCAATGAATGTTTTTATGACAGGTAAATTGGGGTTCTCATTTCTTAACCGAATTGCCAAATGTGGTATTTGCTTAGGGCTTGGTCTTCTTTTCAGTTCTAATGATTCTTTGAGTGCATCTTGAATTGCTGATTGAGAAAAAAGGTTGCCCCTCTCCAAATCCTTTAACCATCTATTTCTTGCTATCAGAAGATTTGTATTGGACTTTTTTAAAGCCCAAGAAGTTGGTTTATTCGGAACAATAGAGAGCACTGTAGCTTGAGCCAAACTCAAATGGCTTGGAGATTTTCCATAATAAAAAAAAGCTGCCGACTTTACACCTTCAATGTTTCCCCCAAAAGGTACAAGAGTTAAATAGGTACTAAATATTTCCTTCTTAGTATAACAAATTTCTAGACGAAGTGCTTGAAAAATCTCGAATAGTTTATTCCAATAAGTTCTAGGCCTAGGCTCTAATAACCTTACTACTTGCATAGTAATAGTAGAAGCACCAGAAGTTTTTCTTTGTCGAACAAGATTATTGAATATAGCTCTTCCAATAGCTACTGGATTTACTCCAAAATGATAATAAAAATACTTATCTTCTTTCTCTATTATAATCTTTTTCAGATCATCTGCTACTTCATCAGCAGATGTTTGCATTCGCCATTTATCATCTTTACTCAAAAAAGCATGAAGGATCTTATCCTTTTGATTTACTACTATAGTGCTGTATGAAAGCTTTATTTGAAATGGGGAAATAAATTTAGTAAACAAATAAAAAAGTATCCAAAGTAATGCAAAGCTTAATGTAAAAAAACCAAAAGCCTTTAACAGTCGATGGTACCTAAAAGCAAACATTTAAAAATTATCATTTACTAATAAATTCTTGATATCAATTTGTAAATCGTGAATTTTACTATTTCCCAACATTCTAATTTCTACATAAGTATTACTTTCTGAATGATTCCAAATTTTCACTTCAGAAATTTCAGAAGTAGGTAGACCATATTTGAAATTAAAATATTTAATAAACTCTTCATACAGTTTGGCTCTGGATGCCTCATTTTGAGGATATATATTGAGTTCTATCTTCTGAACAATAGCAGCTTCATTGAAATAATAAATCAAATCACACTGCTCATTAGTGCTAATCGGAATTAAATAATTAATATAATCATCTCCTTGCTCTACAACTGTTTTGGAGTCTTCTATACTCGAAACGTCGCTTAATGTACTATTCCAATCAATGCCTCTTATAATTGCAGTATCGTTTTTTACAAGCTCTTTGAAAGAACTACTCATTAAATCATAGTTAAAAACTGGTTGAGGAGCTATAGTGTCTGTAGGAGTTTCTGGTGGGTTGGAATCTTCAATATTATTATCACAACCTGCTATTATAAAAAAAATCATCAACCAAAAGAAAAACAGACTGTTCATTTTCATAATTAAAATCAATTTACACATTTAAATTAAGTTATTATTTGATAAGAATGACATTATATTTATACTTATATCAAAATTAATTTACTACTTAATAAATTCTCAAAACTATGAAAAAAATCTTAGTTACTATTTTTGTATTTATAACATTTGGAATGATGTCTCTATTGGCTCAGACCAAAAAAGACGGAACCCCTGATAAAAGATTCAAAGAAAACAAAGAGATTAAATCTCCCAAACTAAAAGCTGACGGAACACCTGACATGCGATTCAAGGAAAACAAAGACACTAAAAAAGAAATCCCCAAAGAAAAATTAAAAGCTGACGGAACACCCGACAAAAGATTTAAAGAAAATCAAAAAAAAGAAATAAAGAAGTAAAGAAAATGAATTACAGAAAATCTAATACTACCTATTTTATGTAATTCATTATTATATTTTTTAAATATTATTTATAACTTTTTTTATTTAATTCTTTTTACTCTTCAATTAAAATACTTAATTTACGAGGATAAAAGTCACATTTTCTATCAATAAGCAATTCTAAATCACTAAAAAAAGTATAATAACATGTTGAAATTTAAAAAACTAAATCTTGTATTTGCAATTCTTTTGTTAAGCTTTTCAGTAATTGCTCAGAAGAAATTACAACTTGGCTCTACTGCACCAGATTTTAGTGGATTCAATCAAAAAGGTAAAACAATTAACCTTTATAGTGAATTAAAAGATGGTCCTGTAGTACTCTTGTTTTACCGTGGCAACTGGAGCGAAGATTGTATGAATTTCTTAATTAAAGTCCAAGATTCGCTTGATGAAATAGGGCAAAAGCAAGCCTCAGTTATAGCAGTTACACCAGAAGGCTTAAAGGGAATGGAAAAAACTATTTCCAAAACAAAAGCTAAATTCAAATTGGTCACTGACCATGACGCTGAAATCATGAAACTCTATGATGTAGAACATAAAGCCGACCATCATTTTATCAATCAATTAAAAATAAAAGGTACTGACCTAAAAGAATTGAATGAAACGAATGGAACCTACTTACCAGTTCCTGCACTTTTTGTTATCGGAAAAAACAAAAAAATAAATTATGTCTTTTTTGAGGCTGACTATTCTAAAAGACCTAACATCTCTGACTTTATAGACCTTATTCAAACCTCAATGAGCAGTGGTTTTAAGAAAAAATAAACTATTACTCACAAAATGAAAAAAGCCTGTAAATTTATTGTTTACAGGCTTTTTTCATAAAAGAATTGAGAATTACAAATGAATAACTTCACCATAAGCAGCTGCGGCAGCTTCCATGATGGCCTCTGACATAGTAGGATGTGGGTGAACAGATTTTATAATCTCCATGCCAGTAGTTTCTAGCTTTCTAGCTACCACTACTTCTGCAATCATCTCTGTTACATTAGCACCTATCATATGTGCTCCAAGAAACTCACCATACTTGGCATCAAAAATTACTTTTACAAAGCCATCTTTTGCTCCTGATGCACTAGCTTTTCCTGATGCTGAGAATGGAAACTTACCTACTTTAATTTCAATTCCTTTTTCTTTAGCGGCCTTTTCGGTAAGTCCTACAGAAGCAATTTCAGGGTTACAATAAGTACATCCTGGGATATTAGAATAATTCAATGGTTCTGGATGATGTCCTGCTATTTTCTCTACACAAATAATTCCTTCGGCAGATGCTACGTGAGCCAAAGCTTGTCCTTTGACGATATCTCCTATAGCATATATCCCAGGTTGATTCGTTTTATAATAATCATCAACTAAAACCTTGCCTTTATCAGTAGCTATACCCAAAGTTTCAAGCCCTAGACCTTCCAAATTTGTAACTACACCCACAGCAGATAGCACTATATCACAATCTATAACTTGAGTACCAGAAGCCGCTTTGATGCTCACTTTACAGCCAGTCCCTTTGGTATCAACAGCCTCTACGCTTGCATTGGTAAGAATATCTATACCTATTTTCTTTAATGATTTTTCTAGTTGTTTTGATATATCTTCGTCTTCTACAGGAACTATATTAGGCATAAATTCTACTATTGTAACTTTTGTACCCATGGTAGCATAAAAATAAGCAAACTCTACTCCTATTGCTCCGCTTCCCATAATTACCATCGACTTTGGTTTACTAGGCAATACCATAGCCTCACGATATCCTATTATTTTTTTGCCATCTAGTTTCACATTGGGCAATTCTCTACTTCTTCCACCAGTAGCTAATAGGATGTGATTTGCCTCTAAGGTTGTTTTTTTATTTTCACCTTTTTATTGATAAAAACGTTTTTGGCTTTTCCTGCGGCTCCAGCGTCTTTGACCACAGTTGATTGTTCTTTGTTGGAGCAATTCAACAACACCACAACTTTGTTTCCATTTGCCTCGCGCAAATAAGCAAACACATTGTTGTTGCTGTGGTTAAGTTTGCGGTAGGAGGCGTCGGCAGCAAGGGCTTTGTTGTTTCTCCGCAGCAACAATAGTGTTTGGTAGAATGGTGCCATGCTGTAATTCTTCCATTCAAC